>NZ_JBWJAQ010000009.1:0-312724 GCF_056387915.1 Streptomyces sp. GLSS-08 | reverse complement strand
GGGGGGACGGGGGCGTCGGGGAGGGGTTCGTCTGGGGGGGGGGCGGCCGGGGCGGGTTCTCCGCGGGCCGGGGCGGGGTCCCCGGGGGCGGGGGCGGCCGGGGCGGGTCCGCCTGCGACCGGGGTGGGTTCTCTGCGGGCCGGGGCGGGCCCGCCGGCGGCCGAGGCGGGCCCGCCGGCGGCCGAGGCGGGTTCCCCCGTGCCCCGGGGGTTCTCCGGGACGGCGGGACCCTCGAAGCGGTAGCCCACCCCCCACACCGTGTGGATCAGGCGGGGGCGGGCGGGGTCGTCCTCGACCTTGCCGCGCAGGCGGCGGACGTGGACCGTGACGGTCGACAGGTCACCGAAGTCCCAGCCCCAGACCTCGCGCATCAGCTCCTCCCGCCCGAACGCCCGGCCGGGATTCCGCAGGAAGAACGCGAGCAGGTCGAACTCCCTCACGGTGAGCGCCAGTTCGGCGCCGTCCTTGGTGGCGCGGCGGGCACCGGGGTCGACGGCGAGACCGCCGGACCGCAGCGGGCGCACCCCCGCGGCGGGCCCGGTGCGGCGCAGTACGGACTCCACGCGCAGCACCAGCTCACGCGGGCTGAAGGGCTTGGTGACGTAGTCGTCGGCGCCCACCTCCAGGCCGAGGATGCGGTCGTCCTCGTCCCCGCGGGCGGTGAGCATGACGACGGGCACCGGCCCGCGCGCCCGCAACCGCCGGCACACCTCCAGGCCGTCCATCCCCGGGAGCATCAGGTCGAGGACCACGAGGTCGGGCCGGTGCGCGGCGGCCCGGGCGAGCGCCTCGGGGCCGTCACCCGCCCGGTCCACCGCGTAACCCGCGCGGTCCAGGTAACCGGACACGATCTCGGCCACGGTGGGGTCGTCGTCGACGACGAGGACCCGCGCCCCCCGGCCGGGACCTGGTGACTCGTACGGCTGCTGCTCCATGCCGCCAGCGTCGCACCGCGCGGGTCCGGGCGCCGCCCCCGAGCGGCCCGGACGCCCGGACGTCCGTGTTTCGTAAGGAGCCGGAGTCCGCTTCGCCCCTTTTGCGTTCGTAGGGTGAAACCCGTGACGACCTCTCCCGCACCGGGCCCGGAAACGGCCCCAGCCACGGACACGGCACCCGTCGACGTGGTTTTGCCCTGTCTGAACGAGGCCGAGGCCCTCCCCTGGGTCCTCGCCCGCATCCCGCCCGGCTGGCGCGCGCTGGTCGTGGACAACGGCTCCACGGACGGATCCGCGGACCTCGCCCGCGCACTCGGCGCGCGTGTCGTCCACGAGGAGCGCCGCGGCTTCGGCGCCGCCTGCCACGCGGGGCTGACCGCGGCCACGGCGGACGTCGTGTGCTTCTGCGACTGCGACGCCTCGCTCGACCCGTCACTGCTCGTGCCGTTCGTCCGTGAGGTCCTGGACGGCCGGGCCGACCTGGTCCTCGGCAGGCGGCGCCCGCGGGGCCGGGGCGCCTGGCCGGCGCACGCCCGTGCGGGCAACCTCGTCCTGTCCCGGATGCTGCGCCGCCGCACCGGCCTGCGCCTGCACGACCTCGGTCCGCTGCGCGCCGCCCGCCGCGCCCCGCTGCTCGCCCTCGGGCTCACCGACCGGCGCAGCGGCTACCCCCTGCAGATGGTCGTCCGCGCCGCCTACGCCGGCTGGCGCGTCACCGAGCACGACGTGCCGTATCTGCCCCGCAGCGGTGCCTCCAAGGTGACCGGCACCTGGCGCGGCACCTGGCAGGCGGTCCGCGACATGAGCCGGGTGCTCGCCGAACCGGCACCGGCGCCCGCGCCGGCCCCCCTTGCCGAAGGAGGCGGCGCCCGGTGAACACCGCCCGCGCCACCACCCTGCTGGTCATCGCCAAGGAGCCGCGTCCCGGCCGGGTGAAGACGCGGCTCACCCCGCCGTTCACCCCGAAGGAGGCGGCGGCGCTCGCCGGGGCCGCGCTCGCCGACACCCTGCACGCGGTGCTGGCCGCCCCGGCCCGGCGCCGCGTCCTGGTGCTGGACGGCACGCCCGGCCGCTGGCTGCCGCCCGGCTTCGACGTCGTACCGCAGTGCGCCGGCGGCCTCGACGAGCGCCTCGCCGACGCGTTCGCGGGCTGCGCCGGACCGGCCCTGCTGATCGGCATGGACACCCCCCAGGTGACGCCCGGACTCCTCACCGTCGACTGGCGGAGCACCGACGCCTGCTTCGGCCCGGCCGCGGACGGCGGCTTCTGGGCGCTGGGCATGGCCGAACCGGACCCGGACCTGGTGCGGGGCGTCCCGATGTCGACGGCGGCCACCGGCGCCGTGCAGCGGGACCGGCTCACCGCGGCCGGTCTGCGGGTACGGGACCTGCCGGTGCTGCGGGACGTCGACACGGCGCCCGACGCGGCGCGGGTCGCGGCCTGCGCGCCGGACGGGCGCTTCGCCGCGGAACTGGCCCGGCTGACCGCGGGCGCCGGCCGATGAGCGCACCGGTCGCCGGCGCCGCACCGGCCTGGTGCGCCGACCCCTACGCCGACGCGCTGCGCGCCGGCCGCGGCCCGCTCTTCCTGCACCGCAGCGACGGCTGGCTGCTGCCGCTGGAGGTGGAGCGGTGGTGCGCGGGTGCCGACACGGCGGACCTGGAGGTGCTGGGGCGGTGCGAGGGCGCAGTCCTCGACGTGGGCTGCGGGCCCGGGCGGCTCGTCGCGGAGCTCGCGGCGCGCGGCCGTTCGGCGCTCGGTGTAGACGTCAGTGAGGCCGCCGTCGCGCACACCCTGCGGCTCGGCGGGCAGGCCCTGCTGCGGTCCGTGTTCGACCCGCTGCCGGGCGAGGGCCGCTGGGGCACCGCGCTCCTCATCGACGGCAACGTGGGCATCGGCGGTGAACCGGGCGTCCTGCTGCGGCGGATCGCCCGGCTCCTGGCCCCCGGTGGCCTGCTGATCGCCGAGAGCGCCTCCGTGGACGTCGACGAACGGGTCCACGTGCGGGTAGCCGACGGCCGCGGCGCGGCCGGCACCCCCTTCCCCTGGGCCCGCCTCGGCACCCCGGCCCTGCTGCGACACGCCCGCCGCGCGGGTTTCCGGCGGGAGGCTCAGTGGACCGCAGGCGGGCGTTCCTTCGCCGCCCTGCGCCGGCGCGACGCCCTCGACGTCCGCAGGACGAGCAGGACCGCCGAGCCCGTGAACAGCGCCGCGGTGATCAGCAGCCACCGGGCGAGGAACCCGTCGCCCGACAGGCTCGTGGCGGACGCGTAACGGTCCGCGACCCGCCCGCTGACCAGCGGGAACCACACCAGCAGGAGCAGCCCCGACAGCGCCGCCGGGACGCGGACGTGAGCACGCCACTCCCGGCGGCCGGCCGCGCCGAGCGCCCCGCCGACGGCCCGGTCCGCCGCCACGTACAGCGGCAGCAGCACCAGGTCGTGCAGCAGCGCCGCGCCCACGAACCACACCGCCACCCCGAGCCAGTCGTCGGCGAGCAGCCGCACCGCCGCATAGGCGGCGAGTGTGAACGAGCAGCCGAGCAGCAGGAGGTGCGGCGGGCTGCCGACGGGGAACCGCCGGGGGGTGCGCATCACAGGTCTCCGAACGTCATCCGGGCCACCCACTTGGTGTTGTGCACGCCGGGCGCCGCCGGGACGATGACGCGCGCGGGGTGGCCGTGGTCGGGGGTCAGGGGCTCGCCGTTGACGTACAGCGCGAGCAGGGAACGCGGGTCGGCGACCTGGTTGGCGCGCAGGGCCGCCCTGCGGAACGCGCCGTGGCGCTGGAGGGACTCCACGAGTACGTCCGCGCCGTCCGCGTGGCCAACCAGCGCGGCCAGGTCGCGCAGCCGTACGCCGCGCCACGACTGGTCGGACGTCGACCAGCCCTCCACGCAGGCGATGGGCAGGGCCGCGCCGTGCTGCGGGAGCCGCAGGAGGGCGGCGCGGCTCAGCCGGACGGTCCCGGTGCGGCCGGTGACGACCAGCCGCCAGGCCTCTTCGGTCGTCTCCGCGGCGTCGATGCCGACCGCCGCGGCCGTCTTGTTGACCTGGAACGCGGCGGCGCCGGAGCCCGGTTCGGGGCCGCCGTGGGGTGCGAGTACGGCGCTCTCGCGCAGCGCCCCGTCGAAGCTGCGGCCGGCCGTCGTGACGAGGAGGAGCAGCGAGCCGCCGCCGACCAGGCCGAGGGCGCCGCGCCGGGAGACGGTGGGGGAGGCGGGGTCCGGTGACACCAGCCCCTGCCCGGACACGGCGGTCGCCGAGGGTGTCAACTCCGTTGTGCCCGCGGGAGTGTCGTCCCCGGAGGGCGGTGTTTCACGTGAAACATCCTCCCCCGTCGACCCGGTCCGCGGATGCCGCAGGTTTCGTACCGCCGCCGGGACCCGCAGCACCGCGTGCGTGACGAACGCGGCGAGGAACACCCACGCGCCGTAGAAGTGCAGCGGATAGAAGGAGCCGGGGAAGACGTAGTCGAGCTGGACGTTCAGGACGCCCGTCGTGAACTCGAACAGGGCACCGCCGACGAGCAGAAGCAGCGAGATCCGCTCCAGGCCGTGCGCGAGCGACCGCGCCGGGGGCAGCGTGAACAGCTTCGGCACGACCGACCAGAGCTTCGCCAGGAGTACGGGGAGCAGGACCAGGCCGAGCGTGACGTGCACGCCCTGCGTAACGCGGTACAGCCAGACGGGGTCCGTCGGCCACGGGAAGAGGTAGAGGCCGAGCAGGCCCTTGTCCGGGGTCTTGTCGTTGACCGGGGACAGGCCCGGGTTGTAGGCGGCGTACGAGAGCAGTCCCGTCAGGAACAGCACCGTGATCCCGGCGAGCAGGACGACACCGAGCACCGAGGTGAACCAGGGCCCGCGCAGGGGGCTGCGCCAGAAGCCGGGCGAGGCGGGCGACGACGGCGAGCCGGGGGAGAACACGCGGCAGACACGGGCGACAGGGGAGACGCGGGAGGCGGAGGGCTGATGGTCGCGCATGTCCCGACCGTAGGACGCCACCCGCCCGCCGAAGGGGCTTGGACCGATGACGAAACGCTGACGTCCACGCGTGGAGGAACCCGGTGCGGGGTGCCCCCGCCTAGCGTGCCGGTGTGACCCGTGATCTCCTGCGTGACCTCGCCGCCGTCCTGGCGGCGGCGCTGCTCGTCGTGGCGGCCGTGCTGGTCGGTGCCGCCATCGAGCGCGACGACGGCACCCTGCACGTCGGTTGGCCGCCGCTGTACGCGTACTGGGAGCCGCACCTGGGGCCCGGCACCCCCGCCGCGCTCGTGGTGGCCGCCGCCGCCGTGGCGTACGGGCCGCGGCTCGCCGCCCGCCTGCCGTGGCGTGCGCTGCTCGGTGCCGCGTGGGGGACGGCGACGGCGTGGACGTTCTCACTCGCGCTCGTCGACGGCTGGCACCGCGGGGTCGCCCAGCGCCTGACGACCAGGTACGAGTACCTGCGGGCCGTCGACCGCTTCGACGACATCCCGGGCACCGTGCGGGACTTCACCCACCACATCCTGCTGCACTCCCCCGGCCACTGGCAGCCGCACGTCGCCGGGCATCCCCCGGCGGCGACCCTCACGTTCGTCCTGCTGGACCGCGTCGGACTGGGCGGCGGGGCGTGGGCCGGGGTCTGGTGCGTCACGGTCGGGGCGACGGCCTGCACGGCGGTGCTGGTGACCGTCCGCGCCCTGGCCGGGGAGGCCCTCGCCCGGCGGGCGGCGCCCTTCCTCGTCCTCGCGCCGGCCGCCGTGTGGGCGGGCACCTCCGCCGACGGCTACTTCGCGGCGGTCGCGGCCTGGGCCCTGGCGCTGCTGGCCCTCGCGGTCACGGGGCACCGGCCGAGGTCCGCCGCGCTCGGCTCCGGTCTCCTCTTCGGACTGACCGGCTACCTCTCGTACGGGCTCACGCTGACCGCGGTGATCGCCGGTGCGGTGCTGCTGCTCGGGCGGCGGCGGGTGCGGGTCCTGCCGTTCCTGGCCGCGGGCGCCGTCGTCGTGCCGCTGGCGTTCACCCTGCTGGGCTTCGACTGGTGGGAGGCGTACCGCCTGCTGGTGGTGCGCTACCACCAGGGGGCGGGCGGCATCAGGCCGTACGGCTACTGGGTGTGGGCGAACCTCGCGTGCACGGTGCTGCTGGTGGGCCCCGCCACGGTCGCGGGCCTGCGCCGCACCACCGTCACGGCCGGCCCCCTGGCCCGCTCCGCCCTCCGCCCCGGCCACAGCCCCACCGCTCCGCACGCCCACCGCGCCGGGCCCGACGCCCGGTCCGTCGCCCCCGCTGGGCCCGATACTCGGTCCGACACCCACTCCGCCGGGCCCGACGTCCACCCCGCGACGCCCGACGCCCGGCGCGCTCGGTCTGACGCCAGCTCCGCGCCGCCCGATGCCCGGCCCACCGGGCCCCACGCCCGGCCCGCTGGGCCCGACGCCCAGCCCGCACGGTCCGACGGCCGCCCCGGCCACCACCCCGTCGGCCCCGACGCCCGCCCCACTCCGCCGAACACCCGCCCCACCCAGTCCGGCACCCAGCCAGCGGCGTCGGATGCAGGCCCCACCGGGCCCGGCGACCGGCCCGCCCGATCGGACGCGCGCCCCGCGCCGCCCGACGCCCGGCCCACCGCCCGAAGCGGGCAATCCGCCGCGCGTCCCGCGGGTCCCGACCGTACCGGCCGCCCCGCGGCGGAACCGCGCCGGTGCACCACCGAACAGACCGGGGCCCGTTCCGCCGCGCATCCGGTGGATCCGGTCCGGGCCGCCGGGCCGGTGGCCGCCTCGCCTCGCCCGGCGCCGGCCGGGGGCGGCGGCCCGGCGTACAGGTGGCCTCAGCCAGGCGGTGAAGGGCGGCTCGCCGTGCTCGTGCTCGCCGCGCTGCTCGCGCTGCTCGTCGCCGACCTGTCGGGGATGAGCAAGGCGGAGACCGAGCGGATCTGGTTGCCGTTCGCCGTCTGGCTGTCCGCCGCGGGGGCGTTCCTGACACGTCCCCGTGGCTGGCTCGCCGCTCAGGCCGTCCTCGCGCTGCTCGTCAACCACCTGTTGCTGACCGGCTGGTGAGCACCGCGGGCCGGCGGACGGCGAAGACCGTCGTGTCGTCCTCCAGGCGCCCGCCGCTGTGCCGCAGCGTGCCGTCGCGGACCAGCCGGACGAGCCGCCGGGGTTCGACGGTGCGCGGATCGGCGGCCAGGGCGGCGGCGACCCGGTCGAGGAGCGGGAAGAAGACGTCGTCGCCGTCCCGCGCCTCCGTCACCCCGTCGGTGACGAGGAGCAGCGTCTCGCCGGGCGCGAGCGGCACCCGCAGCACGGGCGGCAGCCCGCCCGCCAACTCGCCCAGCCCGAGCGGCAGTCCGTCACCCGGCGGAAGGGAGCGCACCCCGCCGGGGGCGACCACGAGCGGCGGTTCGTGGCCGAAGTTGACGACCTCGACCTCGTCCGGGGCGTCCTCGCGGAAGCCGACCAGGACGCCGGTGGCGAAGCGGTCGCCGTCGGCCCGTCCGACCGCGTCGCAGTAGCGGACGTGCCGCAGCATCCGTACCTCCAGCCGCGCGGCGACCGTGCCGAGGGCTGCCTCGTGGTACGCCGACTCGCGGAACGTGCCGAGCATCGCGGACGCCGTCTCCACCGCCCCCAGCCCCTTGCCCTGGACGTCCCCGAGCAGGACACGGGTGCCGTGGGGGCCCGGCTGGATGTCGTAGAAGTCGCCGCCGACCCGGGCCTCGACGTCCGCCGAGAGGTACACGGCCGCGTGGTCGAGGCCGCCCCAGCCCGGCGGCAGCGGTCGCAGCACCGCCCGCCGGGTGGTCTCCGCGATGTCCCGCATGTGCACCATGCGCCGCTCGCCGCGCACCCGTACCGCGCAGGCCAGCGTCGCCAGGACCCCGCCCGCGGTGACCAGGATGAAGTCGGGCAGCCCGGTCTGGTACTGGTGCGGCCAGGACGTGTCCACGACGACGTAGGTGGCCACCGCGAGCACGGCGAAGACCGCGGTGCCCCACACCCCGCAGATCGCGGCGGCGATCCCCGGCACCAGCACGATCCAGGAGATGATCCGGAACTCGCCGGAGGTGTTCCAGTCGAGCACCCCGATGCCGAGGAGCAGCAGCAGCGGCGGAACCCAGGCGACGCTGCGGCCACGGATCCGCAGGAGCCGCTGGCGGGCGGCCGGGTCCGGCTCGCGGCGGGCGCCGAGCAGCCGGTCGAGCACGGCCCGGCGGCCCCGCTCCGGCCCGTGCCGCGCGGCCCGCTCCGTCCCGCGCAGACTGCTCACCCTGCCCGCATCCGCCCGGTCAGTACGCGACCGAGATCCGGGCATGCGGGTGTGCGCCCTGCTCCAGTTCGTCGACGAAGGCGACGGCGTAGTCCTCGGCGCTGATCCGGCTGTTGCCGTGCTCGTCGGTGAGCAGTGTGTCGCCGCCGAGGCGGTAGTGGTGGGTGCGGGCGCCGGGGGAGATCTCGGCGGCCGGGGAGAGGCACGTCCAGTCGAGGTCGTCGACGGTGCGGTAGAAGGCGAGGACGTCACGGTGGGCGCGGGCCTCGGGGAGGAACGCCGCAGGGAAACCGGGCTGGTCGGCGAGGACCCGGCCGGGCGAGACCTCCAGGCTGCCCGCGCCGCCGACGACCACGAGCCGCGCCACCCGGGCCTCGCGGGTGCCGCGCACCAGGGACTCGTTGAGCGCGAGGAACGGCTCGCGCGGGTCGGAGCCGTCCCGGGGCGGCACGCACGCCGAGGCGACCGCGTCGGCGCCCGCGGCCAGCGCGGCGACCTTCGCCGGGTCCGCCGCGTCCGCGGCCGTGGCCGTCACTCCGGGGATCGGGGACTGCCCGGACCGGCTCACGGCCGTGACGTGGTGGCCGCGCGCCGACGCCTCCGTCGCGATGCGGCTGCCGACCATGCCTGTCGCGCCGAAGAGTACGAGCTTCATGACGCCCAGCGAAACACGGTGCCGGGAGGCCCGCATCCCGACTTGCCAGCCCCCCTGGGAGGGGTGTGCCCTGGAAGTCGGGGGCGAGGAGAGAGAGGAGTGTTCCCATGGCTCAAGCGGCACCCACGTCAGGGACACCACACACGCAGGGAAGGACCGGGCGGAGCCCCGGCACCGACCGCACCTCGCGTCGGCCGGACGTCTTCGGCGCGCGCGCCCACATGGCCGTTCCCGTGCTGCTCGGTCTGGTCTACGGGTTCTGGGCGGCGCAGATCAGGCGCGATGCCGGGGCCGTCACCGCCTGGAACGTGCTCTTCGGCTTCGTGTGCGCGATCGCGTTCATGGCGCTGTGGTTCGGCATCCGTGCGACGGCGCCCCGGCTGCGGCGGGAGCCGCACGCGCTGCTGTGGGCGGTCTTCGCCGGCGTCTCGGTCGGATTCCTGCACAGCCAGTCGCACTCGACGCTCCTGTGGTCCGTGCTGATGGCCGTGGCGGTGACGGCGGGCGTCTTCGTCGCGATGTTCTACCGCTACTACACGCACGAGGACGCGCAGGGCCGCCCGGTCCCGCGCTGAAGTCCCCGGAGCGGTTACGGCCCTGCGGGGGGCCGGGACCGCTCCGGTCGCCCGCAGGGCCGTAACCGGCCGTGAGACCGCAGCGCCGTCACCGGCTCTTCGCCCGGGGCGCAACCGGTTGACCGGCCGACCGGCCGTGAGAGAGGCCCCGGCGGATTCCGCCGGGGCCTCTCGGGCGTGCATTCGGGCGTGCGTTCGGGCCTGCGTCCGGGGCCTCCGGGCCGCTGGCGTTCGGGCCTCTCGGCCGCTGTCCGACGGACGACGTTCGGGCCTCTCGGCCGCTATCCGCCGGACGAGGAGACCGAGACGCTCCAGCTCCAGGAGCCCGAGGCGCTGAAGCTCCAGTACCCGGAGCCCGAGGCGTGCGCGTCGTCCGAGGGGTCGTACGCGGGGTTGCAGTGCCACGACGGGTTCTGGGACCGGTCCTTCCAGCCGGGACAGGGATCCGAGCAGCTCGGCACCCCCTGGTCGCCGATGTCGACGAAGGCGGCGCTCGCCCAGGCCCGGGCTCCGGCGAGCCAGAACCAGTACGGGTTGCCGGAGACGCTCTGCCCCTTCACCGCGCACTGGACGCGGTCCTCGCTCCCCGGCGGCAGCTTGCCGACGAGGGCCGAGGAACTGGTGGGCAGCTGTCTGAGGTTGAGGTCGCCGCTCGAGACGACGGTGCCCCACACGGGGCCGTCCGAGCCGCTGCTCGCAGGGTGGTTCGACGGGGCCGCCGCCGTCGAGGGGCCCGCCACCGCGACGGTGAGGACACCGCCGGTGAACAGGGCCGCGGCACAGGTCCGCAGGACCGGGGTGGTGCGCATGATCGGCCTCCTTTCCCCGCCTCCAGGTAACACCCGTTCGGCGGAGGCCTCCACCGGAGCCCGGAATCACGGGGTTTTCGCCGGTGCTCCGCCCCGGGGGACCCCCACTCCCCCGAAGGGCTTGTCATATGCGCCCATATGCACTCAAACCGCTCGCACAAGGCGCCGTCGGGGACTGTCCTGACGGGGTGTCCCAACGTGCCCGGAGCGCCCTGTCGGCCGTGCTGATCGTCCTCGCCTGCCTGCTCGCACCGGTCGGCGCCCTCACCTCGTGGGCGACGTACGAGATCGGCGACAGCGGCCGGTACGAGGCCATGACGGCGCCGCTCGCCACCGACCCGGCGGTCCGCGAGGCGATCGCCGCGGCCACCACGGACGGCATCATGCGCGAGGTCGAGGTGACACCGCGGCTGCGCCGGCCGGTGCGCTCCTTCGTGCACGCGGCCGTGCGCTCCTTCACCAGGACGCCCGCCTTCCACGTCGCGTGGGACACCGCCAACCAGGCCGCCTACGACGCCGTGATGCGGGCGCTGCGCGACGACGACGAGCGGACCGTCACGCTCGACGTCGCCCCCGTCGCCGCGCAGGTCAAGCGTCAGCTCACCGCCGACCACGTGCCGTTCGCCCACCGCATTCCGGTCGAGCACTCCGAGATCACGGTGCTGCGCTCCGCCGAGCTGGCCCAGCTACGGAAAGGGTTTCACGTGCTCGAGATCGCCGGTTTCTGGCTGCCGACCGTGACCGTCGCGCTGGCGGTGGCGGGTGTGCTCGTCGCGGTGTGCCGCCGACGGGCGGTGGTGGCGACGGGGCTCGGTACGGCCCTCGGGGCCGCGCTGCTCGCCGTCGCCGTCGCCGTCGGCCGCCGGCTGACCCTGTCGGGACTGCCCGTCGACGTGTCCCACGCGGCGGCGGGCGCGATCTACGACACGCTCACCGGCACGCTGCGCACGGTCTCCTGGCTGCTGCTGGGGCTCGGCCTCGCCGTCGCGCTGGGCGCGCTGCTCACGGAGCGGATCGCGCGACTTCGGCGAGTGTCCGCAGGGCCCGCGTCAGTTCCGGCGGAGGAACCGACGCGAGTCCGAGCCTGACGGAGTCCGCGGCGGTGGCGATCTGCGGGACGCCCGCCCGCCCGGCGGCCGGTCCGCTCCGGCTCCCGGACACATGGAAGGCCGGCCCCGGTGTGACCGCGATGCCGTGCCGCGCCGCCGCCGCCGTGAACGTGTCCGCGCGCCAGGGCGCCGGGAGCCGCCACCAGACGTAGTACGCCCGCGGGTCCGTCCGCACCGCGAAGCCGTCCAGGTGCCGGGCGGCGAGCCGCTGCCGCCGTTCCGCGTCCGCCCGTTTGGCGGCCACGAGGCGGTCCACCGTGCCGTCGCCGGTCCAGCGCACCGCGGCCTCCAGCGCGAACCGTGCCGCCGTCCACCCCCCGGACCGCAGCGCCCGCGCCACCGGCTCCTGCCGTCCCTCGGGCACGACGAGGAACCCGGCCGTGAGCCCCGGCGCGACCCGCTTGGAGAGCCCGTCGACGACATGGGTGCGCTCCGGGGCGTACGCGGCGAGCGGCTCCTCGCCCCCGTGCAGGAAGGACCAGATGCGGTCCTCGACGACTGGCAGATCCAACCGCCGCACCGTGGCGGCGAGTTCAGCCCGCCTCCCGGCCCCCGTCGTCAGCGAGGTCGGGTTGTGCAGGGTCGGCTGGACGTAGACCGCGGAGAGCGGAGAGCCGCGGTGCGCGGCGGCCAGCGCGTCCGGGCGCAGCCCCTCCTCGTCCATGGCCAGCGGCACGAGCACGATGCCCAGCCGCGCCGCGATCTCCTTGACCAGCGGATACGTCAGGGACTCGACGCCGACGCGGCCACCCGGGCGCACCAGGGAGGCGAGCGCCCCGGCGACGGCCTGCCGGGCGTTGCCGGCGAAGAGGAGCCGGGAGGGCGCGGGGCGCCAGCCCGGGGTGGCGAGGAGCGCGGCGGCAGCCTCGCGGGCGGCCGCCGTCCCCGCCGCGGACGCCGTCCGCAGGGACTCCGCCAGCGTCTCGGGGCGCAGGAGCGGCGCGAGGCCGGCGGCGAGGAGCTCCGACTGGCCGGGCGCGGAGGGGTAGTTGAGCTCCAGGTTGACCGGTGCGAGGGCCGACGGCTCGGCCAGGGCGCGGCCCGAGGGCACCGGCGCGGCCCGCACGAACGTGCCGCGTCCGACCTCGCCGACCACCAGACCGCGCCGCACGAGTTCGCCGTACACCCGCCCGGCCGTCGAGACGGCGATGCGGCGGCGCCGCGCGAAGGCCCGCTGGGTGGGCAGTTGTTCGCCCGGCGCGAGGCGCCCGGCGGTGATGTCGTCCGCGATCCGGTCGGCGATCCGCCGGTAGTCCCCCACGCCCCCGCCCTCCCGCATTGCACCGAGGGCAAAGATCTTATTGCACCGAGGAGTTGGGGAACCCTAGGGTCGGACCCATGGCACCCTTCCTCGCATACGAGGACAAAGGCACCGACTCGTCGCGTCTGCCCCTCGTCCTGGTCCACGGCCACCCCTTCGACCGCACCATGTGGAGCCCGCAGATCGCCGCGTTCTCGCCGGCCCGCCGGGTGATCGCCCCGGACCTGCGCGGCTACGGCGCCTCCCCGGTCGTTCCCGGCGTCACCCCGCTCGGCGTGTTCGCCGAGGACATCGCGGGCCTCCTGGACGAGCTGGGGGTGGGCGAGTTCGTGCTCGGCGGGCTCTCCATGGGCGGCCAGATCGTCATGGAGTGCTACCGGCGCTTCCCCGAGCGCATCCGCGGGCTGGTCCTCGCCGACACGTTCCCTGCCGCGGAGACACCGGAGGGCAGGAAGGCGCGCGACGACATGGCGGACCGCCTCCTGAGCGAGGGCATGCGCGGGTACGCCGACGAGGTGCTGCACCGGATGGTCGCGCCGTACGCGGACGCCGGGGCCGCGGCGCACGTCCACCGCATGATGACCGCGACCAGCCCCGAGGGCGCGGCGGCGGCCCTGCGCGGCCGTGCGCTGCGCCCCGACTACCGGGAACTGCTCACCCGCGTCACCGTCCCGGCCCTCGTCGTCGTCGGCGCCGACGACACGTACACGCCGGTCTCCGACGCCGAGGCGATGCACGCGGCGCTCCCCGACGCCACGCTCCGGATCGTCGAGTCGGCGGCCCACCTGCCCAACCTGGAACGCCCCGCGGAGTTCAACGAGGCCCTGGCCGCCTTCCTGACCCGGCTGGACGGCTGACGCCTCGACGACCCGCGGGCGCCGCCCGGACGGCCGGCGTTCCACCTGCCCGCGGGCGCCGGGTCACCCGTTCGGCTCACACAGGCTGCGAGCGAGTGCGCCCGGGGCGAAGCTGCGAGGAAACCGTCCACAGGAGGCCCACCATGTCCCAGCACGCCGCGACGCCCCAGGCCGCCCGCTCCAGCCATTCGTCATGGGCGACGGGAGGCACGGTCTTCGCCGGAATCCTGATGATGGTCGGCGGCATCCTCAGCATCCTCAACGGCATCGCGGGGATCGCCAAGGACGACGTCTACCAGCGCATCGGCTCCTACGTGTACGAGTTCGACCTCACCACGTGGGGCTGGATCCACCTCATCATCGGCATCCTGGTCGCGATCACCGGCTACGGCATCCTCAAGGGCATGACGTGGGCGCGCGGTGTGGGCATCGGCCTGGCCGCCCTCTACATCATCGAGTACTTCATGTTCCTGCCGTACGCGCCCGTCTGGTCCCTCATCTCCATCGCGATCGCCACGTTCGTCATCTGGGCCCTCGCGACGCGGGACCGCTCGCACACCCCCTGACGGCCGCACCGCAGGACCCCGTGCGGCAGCCCTCCCCCGGTGCGCCGGCACCTGGGTGAGCGGGCTGCTGCCGGCCGGGGTGAGCGTGGTCGTCGGCTGCCGGGCGGCCGACCGCGACGGGATCACCCCCGTGCCGCAGTTGCCGGCGTTCCTGCCGTGGCTGCTCGTGCCCACCGGGTTCCGGCCCCGGGTTCGCGCTGCTGGTCGCCGCGTCCGCCCGGTGGCGGTGCGGTCTCGTGGGGGCGCCGGCGGTGCTCGGCACGCTCGCCCGGTTCATCGGGCCGTACGGCAGGACCTCTGAACCGGCCGGCCCCGCCGTCGCCGGGCTGCGGGTGATGACGTCCGACGTGCCGCTGACCCCGGGGAGCGGCGGGACCGCCCCGCCATAATGGCCACATGCCCCGCCAGTTGCCCATCGGCCTCACCCCTCCCGACTGGCTGGTCAGGAACCTGCGGTCCGAGCGGGCCCCCGTCAACCGGGCCGCCGTCGCCCGCGCCGCCCTCGCCATGACGCTGCCCCTCGCGATCGGACTCGCCGCGGGCCGTCCCGCCTACGGCGCCCTCGCCTCCATGGGCGCCCTCTCCGGAGTCATCGGCGACACCGCCGACGCGTACCGGATGCGCATCCTGAACATCGCGGTCCCGCAGCTCTTCGGCGCCCTCGGCGTCACGGTCGGCGCGGCGGTGTACGGGCACGGCTGGTTCGCCGTCGCCGCCGTCACCTGCGTCGCGCTCGTCTCCGGGATGATCTCGACGATCGGCGCCGTCGCGTCCGTGTCGGGACTGCTGCTGCTGCTCAACGCCGTGGTCGGCGCGGGACTGCCGATGCCGGGCGCCTGGTGGCTGGCGCCCCTGCTGATGACCGGCGGCGGGCTCCTCGTCCTCGTCCTGGCCCTGCTCGCCTGGCCGTTGCGGTCCGGAGTGCCGGAGCGGACCGCCGTCGCCGCCACGTACCGCAGGGTGGCGGACCTGCTCGCGGCCTGCGGCACCGCACGGTACGACGACGCCCGGCACGCCGTCACCCTCTCCCTCAACCAGTCCTACGACCTCGTCGTCGCCCGGCGCGCCCGCCAGCACGGCCGCAGTCCCGAGCTCGTCCGGCTGCTCGCCCAGCTGAACGCGGCCACCCCGGTCGTCGAGGCCGCGCCCGCCGCCCACCAGGCCGGACAGCCCCTCGCCGCCGAGATCCCCACCGCCGCCCGGCACCTCGCGGACGCCGTCGAGACCGGCTACGGCGGACCCGTGGGGCTGCGCCTGCCCGTCCCCACCACCGAGACCTCGCGCGCCGTCGACCACGCCCTGCGCCACGCGGCCGACGTCGTCACCGACCGCTCGGCCGGGACGGGGGAGCAGCGCACGCCCGACGACCGCCTCGGCCGCCCGGCCGCACTGCGCGCCCGTGCCGCCGGCGCCGCCCGCGGCGTGCTGCTGTCCGCCGCCTCCTGGCGCTACGGACTGCGCCTCGCCCTGTGCGTCGGGCTCGCCCAGTCCCTCGTCTCGCTCGTCCCGGTGCCCCGCTCGTACTGGGTCGCCCTCACCATCACCTTCGTGATGAAGCCCGACTTCGGCTCCGTCTTCTCCCGCGCGCTGCTGCGCGCCCTCGGCACGGTGGCCGGGCTGGTCGTCTCCGTCGTGGTGCTCGCCGTGGTGCCGCGCGGCTGGTGGGACGTCGCCGTACTCCTGCTGCTGGCCCCGCTGATCCCCGCGCTCACCCCGCGCGGCTACGGCTACCAGACCGCGGCGATCACCCCGGTGATCCTGCTGCTGTCGGACGTCCTCAACCACCAGGGCACCGGCCTGCTGGTGCCGCGGCTGGTCGACTCCCTCATGGGGTGCGCGATCGCGCTCGTCGCCGGCTATCTGCTGTGGCCGGAGAGCTGGCACGTACGGGTCGGCGACCGGCTCGCGGACGCGGTGGCCGACACGGCCGGATACGTGGAGTGCGCGTTCGACGGCACCGCAGGTCCCCCGGACCGGGCCCGGCTGCGGCGCCGCCTCTACCGCGATCTGTCCGCCATCCGTACGGAGTTCCAGCGCGCCCTGACCGAACCGCCGCCGACCGGACGGCGGGCCGCGGCCTGGTGGCCACTGGTCGTCGCCGTCGAGCGGATCGTCGACGCGACGACGGCGGCCCGGGTCCGGATCAGACAGGGGGCGCCACCGCCCTCCGCCACCGAGATCACCCAGGTCGTCAGGCAGCTGCGGGAGTTGTCGGACGGGCTGCGGGAGAGCGTGGAGCTCGTCGAGGTCCGCACCGACCTCACCGGACCCGCCGGCAGCGTCCTCGAACCCCTGCGTCAGGAGGTCGCGGCGGCCCGGGCGATCGCGTCACCGCACTGAGGGCCGCCGCGACGACGGCGCCGACAGCGGTACGGACCGCCCGTGCAGGGGCGGTCCGTACCCGTGGGGGGTGACTGTCGGCACCCGGGCCCGTCCGTTCGGCCGGGCCCGGGTCTGCTGCGCCGGGCAGGCCCCGGGGCCTGTCGCGGGGCAGACGGGAACTTGGCCGCCCGACAGGCCCTAGCGGGCGTCCGCCTTGGCCAGCGCCTTGTCGAGCGCCTTCGCGAAGCCGTTCGCCCACAGCTGGTTGACCCGGGAACGCTCCGTCGCGTTCGGGTAGGCGTTGGTGCACGACGTGCCGGGGCCGCCGCCCGACATCAGCTCGCTGCACGGACCCGAGTAGTGGTCCGGCAGGCCGAGCACGTGCCCGGTCTCGTGGGCCGTCACCCGGGTGGAGTTGTACTGCCGGTTCTGTGCGTAGTCGAGGAAGATGTAGCCGCTGCCGTGCCCGTCGGTGGAGGCGTAGGAGCCACGTGAGTCGTTGCCCTCGTAGTACCGGAAGTCCGCGTTCGAGCCCGACTGGAGCTTCACGTTCGACACGGAACTGTTCCAGATCGAGGCGCTGCGGGCTATCTGTGTGGCGAACGACGGGGCGCTGGACGCGTTGTAGACGACGGTGACGGAGGCCGCGTCCGGGTTGGCGGCGCGCTTCTCCGCGACGGACTTGATGACCGCCTCGAAGAACGCCTGGTTGGCCTTGGCCTCCGCGGCCGAGCCGGTGTAGGCGGCGTACGGTGCGGGAGCGGGTGCCGCGGCGGCCGGGACCGCGCCGAGACCGGCGGCGGTGACACCGAGACCGACCGCGGCCGCGAGCAGGGGACGGGACAGGCGCAGGGAGACTCTCATCCGATGACTCCTCGGGTGGGGGGTGAAGTCGTCAACGGTGAGTGTCGGCGTCTGTACGCCCGCTGTGATGATGGCAATGGCCGATAGGACGCGGCTATCGGCCCCCGTCCGGCCGTCCAACTCGCCGCTTTTGCTTGCGGTTTGTACATCTGGTGCGACGCCTGGTTCCGCTTTAGGCTCCCGGGGCATGGACCTCGAGGTGAGGCATCTCCGCGCCCTGTGCGCCATAGCCGACACCGGCAGCCTGCACCGTGCCGCGCGTCAGCTCGGCGTGGCGCAGCCCTCGTTGAGCACCCAGCTGCGCCGGATCGAACAGGAGCTGGGCGGGGCCCTGTTCGTCCGCGAACCCACCGGCTGCCGTCCCACCCCGCTCGGCCGCCTCGTCCTGCTGCGCGCCCGGCCGCTGGTGACTGAAATGCGCTCCCTGGTCGCCGAGGCCAGGGCCGCCACCGCCGACGGCCCCCAGCTGCGCGTCGGCTCCACCGCGAGCCGGGCCCTCGCGGGCTGGCTGCGCCGGCTGCGCGACCGCCGGCAGGAGCCCATCCTGCACATGAACGTCTCCCCGAACGCCCTGCTCCGCATGGTCGCCGACGGCCAGCTCGACGTCGCCTTCGTGCACGAGGTCGAGGGCTCCCCGCTGCGCGTCCCGGAGGGGCTGCGGCTGCGGGTCCTCATCGAACGCGAGCCCCAGTTCGTCTCGCTGCCCGCGGACCACCCGGCGGCGGGCCGGCCCCTGGTGCGCCTCGCCGACCTGGCCGGGGACCGCTGGATGGTCGACCCCACGGTGGACGGCGAGTGGGACGCCGTCCACCGGATGCTGCGCGCGGCCGGACTCAGCCCCCGCGTCCTGCACGGCGACTACCACACGGCCGCCGCCCTGGTGGCGACCGGCGACGTCGTCACGGTCTGCCAGCCCACCTCGCCGTCCCGCCCGGAGGCGGCCGTACGCCGCATCGAGGGCGACCCGCTCGGCGTACGGCTGCTGCTCGCGGCCCGCACGGACGCGATGGTCGACGCCGTCTACCCCGCGCTCGCGGAGGCCTACTGGGAGACGGCACTGCTGGCACCGGCGTACCGGGAGTGGCTGGAACGCGAGCGCGACGAACGCAGGGCCTTCACCCCCACCCGCTGACATCCGGCCACCCCCCCGCAGCCGCCCTTCCCCCGGCCCGCTCAGACCCCGATGTCGCAGCCGTCCGCGCGCCACACGGCGACCACGGCCGGGCGGACGATCTTCCCCGGGCCGTCCGGCCAGGTGCTCGCCGGCTTCTCGACGGACGCTCCGTCGACTTCGCCCGGGTGCTGGACGGCGACGAGCACGCGCCGGTCCTGGACGAGCGGGCCGCAGGTCTCCGCGCCGGTCGGCACGGTCAGGAACTGCTTGAGCTCACCGCGCCGCTCACCGCGCGTCGCGACACCGAACAGGCCGTCGTGCGAGCCGAGCTGGTTGCCGTCCGTGGAGATCCACAGGTTGCCGTGCGGGTCGAAGGCCACGTTGTCGGGGCACGAGATCGGGCTGACCCGGTCCTTCGGGAAGCCCGCGAAGTACGTGGCCGGGTCGGCGGGGTCGCCCGCGACGAGGAACAGCGACCAGGCGAAGCTCGTGCTCTCGGCGCGGCCCCGGCGTTCGGTGAGCTCCAGGATGTGCCCGTGCTTGTTGGCGTTGCGGGGGTTGGCCTCGTCGGCCGCCGCGTAGCCGCTCTTGCCGCGGTTGGAGTTGTTGGTCAGCGCCACGTACACCTTGCCGGTGTGCGGGGAGGGCTGGATGTCCTCGGGCCGGTCCATCTTGGTCGCGCCCGCCTTGTCGCCGGCGAGCCGCGTGAAGACGAAGACCTCCTCCGCCGTCATGCCCTCTACGTGCGACACCGCGCCGTCGGCGGTCGCCGTGGCCAGCGGGATCCACGTACCGCTGCCGTCGAACCCGCCGTCGGACGGGAGGGCGCCGGTGCCGTCGACTTCGGCCGCCGGGGAGTCGCCGGTCAGCCGGGCGACGTACAGCGTGCCCTCGTCGAGCAGGGACAGGTTGTGCTCGCGCACGGCCCGGCCGCTGCCCTTGCGCATCCGCTTGCTGCCGACGAACTTGTAGAAGTAGTCGAAGCGCTCGTCGTCGCCGGTGTAGACGACCGGGCGGCCGTCGTCGGTCAGACGGACGGTGGCGGCCTCGTGCTTGAAGCGGCCGAGGGCGGTGTGCTTGCGGGGCGTGGAGTCGGGGTCGTACGGGTCGAACTCGACGACGTAGCCGAAGCGGTGCACCTCGTTCGGCTCCTGGGCGAGGTCGAACCGCTTGTCGAAGCGCTCCCACTTGCGCTCGGTCGTCCCGGTGCCGATGCCGTACCGCTTGTCGGTGTCCCGGCTGCCGCGCGCGAAGTACTGGTTGAAGTTCTCCTCGCCGTGCAGCGTGGTGCCCCAGGGGGTGGTGCCGCCGGAGCAGTTGTTGAGGGTGCCGAGGACCTTGCGCCCGGTCGGGTCGGCGGACGTGCGCAGCAGGGCGGAGCCCGCGGCGGGGCCGGTGAGCCGGAACTCGGTGGTGGCGGTGACCCGACGGTTGAGGTGGTGCCGGGTCACCGGGGTGAGCCGCCCGGTCCTGCGGTCCTCCTCGACCACGACCGCGGACAGCCCGTGGGCCGCCCAGGCGACCTCGACCTGGTCACGGGTGGGGTTCTCGGGGTCGTACCCCCGGAACATGAGCACCTCGTCGGTGTACTCGTGGTTCGCGACGAGCAGCTGCCGGCCGCGCTCGCCCGGCAGCGGCAGCAGGGCGAGGAAGTCGTTGTTGTAGCCGAACTGACCGGCCTGGGCCGCGGCGCTCTGGTGCTCCGGGTCGAAGGCGGGGGCACCGCGCAGGATGGGCTCGCCCCAGCGGATCACGACGTTCTGGCGGTAGCCGTCGGGTACGACCACGGCGTCGGTGGTGTTGGGGGCGACGGACTGGAAACGCAGCCCGCGTGCGCCCTTGCTCCCGCCCGCCCTGGCCGCCGGGACCGCCTCGGCCGCGGACGCCTGCGGGGCGCCGGGGCCGGCGACGGCCGTGCCCGCCGCCGTGGCGACGGTCACGACGGCCGCCGCGCGCATCACCGACCGGCGGCTGAGCGCACCGGCGATGACATCGCCGACGTAGGCGTTCGCGCTGGTGTTGGGCACTTCGTGGAAGCAGGCGTCGCCGCAGCGGAACCGGCAGGTCAGGGCGGACCGGCCGCCGGGATGCGAGCCGGACGATCCGATCAACGGCAGCAGCTTGCGCACTTTGTCTCCCCAGATGTTCCCTTGGTGTCAGCGTGACGCTAGGTGGCCGCGGGTGCGGAGACGGGGACGCGAGATGAATCCGGGGTGAACCGCTGCTATCCACGGGGGTGTTGGCGGCGGCGCCCGCGGGGTGCCGGGAGCGGCCCGGGCGGGGAGGCACCGCCCCGTGTCCCAGCGTCCGGACCCCGGCCGAGATCACCCGCTGCGGCCGTTAACCTTACGTGTCCGTCCTGGCCAGGGATTTACGGGCACCAACTCACGCGAAGGGTTGCGCACATGGGCATTCTCACTCTCCTGCGGAATGCGTTCGACCGCTCACGCAAGGGTCGTGACGCCGACGCGGAGCCTTCGCGGGAGGCAACGGCGGCCACGGTTCCGGCCCCGGCGCCCGAGCCGGACGCCCCGGTTTCGGCTCCGGCTCCGGCTCCGACTCCGGCGAGCGAGCCGGTCGCCTCCGGGACACCGAAGGCGGCCACGTCCCCCGCCGAGGTGCCCGCACCGTCGACCGAGCCCGACCCGTCCGTGGTGGACGACCTGGTCTCGGCCGCGTTCGACAACGTCACGGTCCCCAGGCCCCGCCGCACGGAGCCCCAGGCGGAGCAGACCCCGGAGCCGCAACCGACGACGGCCCCGAAGCCGGAGGCCTCTCCGGAACCGGAGGCCGCTCCGGAACCGGAGGGCAAGGCGGAACCGACTGCGGCCCCGGGGCCGCCTGCGGACCCGGAGCCGGTGGCCAAGGCGGAGAGCACGCCGGCCCCGGAACCGGAGGCCACGCCGGAACCGACGGCGAAAGCCAAGGCGGACGAGGCCGCTCCGGAACCGACGGCGGAAGCCAAGGCGGAGCCCGAACCGGAGACCAAGGCGGAGCCCGCCCCGGAGCCGGAGCCGAAGGCGAAGGCGGAACCGGAGGCGGAGGTCGCTCCGGAGCCGGAGCCGGAGCCCGAGCCCCAGCCCGAGCCGAAGGCCACCCCGAAGCCGAAGGCCGCCGCCAAGGCGTACGAGCCGGCAGCCGCCGACGGCGAGAAGGCCCCACAGGAGACCCCCGCACCCGGCGACGAAACCCGCACGGGTGGTGCGGGCGGGAACAACAAGGCCGAAGGCGAAGCCGAGGCCAAGGCCACCCCCGAACCGACGCCGAAGGCACAGGCCAAGCCGACGCTGAAGGCGGAGCCGCAGTCCGAGCCGGAGGCGACTACGAAGCCCGAGCCGGAGGCGGAGCCGAAGGCGGAGGCAGAGCCGAAGGCGGAGGCAGAGCCGAAGGCGGAGGCAGAGCCGAAGGCGGAGGCAGAGCCGAAGGCGGAGGCAGAGCCGAAGGCGGAGGCAGAGCCGAAGGCGGAGGCAGAGCCGAAGGCGGAGCAGACCCCCGAGCCGGAGGCGGAGCCCTCCGCCAGGCCGGCCCCCCAGGGCAGGCCCGCCGTCCCCCTCACCCGCGTGAAGACCGTGGCCCCCAGCCTGGTACCCCCGTACAAGGAAGCCGGCACCGCACTCAAGAAGCGGGACCTCACCGGCACCAGGGCAAAGATCTACCTCGTCCTGGACCGCTCCGGCTCCATGCGCCCGTACTACAAGGACGGCTCCGCCCAGGCCCTGGGCGAACAGGTCCTGGCCCTCGCCGCCCACCTCGACAAGAGCGCCACGGTCAACGTCGTCTTCTTCTCCACGGAGCTGGACGGCACCGGCGAGCTGACCCTCCCCGAGTTCGAGGGCAGGATCGACGAGCTGCACGCGAACCTCGGTCGCATGGGCCGCACCAGCTACCACGCGGCGATCGAGGAGATCGTGGCGCACTACGAGAAGTCGGGCACGAAGGACCCGGCCCTGGTCGTCTTCCAGACGGACGGCGCCCCCGACGCCAAGGGCCTCGCCGCCCAGGCCCTCGCGGACGCGGCGAGGCTCCCCCTCTTCTTCTCGTTCGTCGCCTTCGGCGGGCACGAGGCCAAGGGCTTCGACTACCTCCGCAAGCTGAAAGCGGACAACGCCGCCTTGTTCCACGCGGGCCCGTCCCCGCGCGAGCTGACGGACGCCGAGGTCTACGAGGGCGTCCTGGCGAACTGGCGCCCGTAACGTCACGGCTCCCGGCCGCCCGCTTCCCACCCCGTAAAACGGGAGGCGGGCGGCCCACCCGTGTCGGCTACGATTTCAAGGTTCGTACGACGGCCCGGCGGTGCAGCCGGAATCGACATCCGTCACCGCACGTAGCGACTTGGGAGCAGCCCGCGATGGCTCGACACCTCATCACCAGCGCCCTTCCGTACATCAACGGGATCAAGCACCTGGGCAACATGGTGGGGTCCATGCTCCCGGCGGACGTGTACGCCCGCTACCTGCGCCAGCGCGGTCACGACGTGCTCTACATCTGCGCGACGGACGAGCACGGCACCCCGGCCGAGCTGGCCGCCAAGGAGCGGGGCCTGCCGGTCGACGAGTTCTGCGCGCAGGCGCACGACGCGCAGAAGGCGGTCTACGACGGGTTCGCGCTGGCCTTCGACCACTTCGGCCGCAGCTCCTCCCCGCAGAACGCGGAGCTGACGCAGCACTTCGCCCGCCGTCTGTACGAGAACGGGTTCATCGAGGAGCGCGCGATCCGACAGGTGTATTCGCCGGCGGACGGCCGCTTCCTGCCCGACCGCTACGTCGAGGGCACCTGCCCGCACTGCGGTTACGACAAGGCGCGCGGCGACCAGTGCGAGAACTGCACGCGGGTGCTCGACCCGACCGACCTGATCAACCCCCGTTCCGCGATCTCCGGTTCGACGGACCTGGAGGTCCGGGAGACCAAGCACCTCTTCCTCCTCCAGTCGAAGCTCCAGCACGAGGTGGAGGCCTGGATCGACGGCGCCTCCGAGGACTGGCCGCAGCTGGCGTCCTCCATCGCCCGCAAGTGGCTGACCGAGGGCCTGCACGACCGCGCGATCACCCGTGACCTGGACTGGGGTGTCCCGGTCCCGGCGGACACGTGGCCGGAGCTGGCCGCCGAGGGCAAGGTCTTCTACGTCTGGTTCGACGCCCCGATCGAGTACATCGGCGCGACGAAGGAGTGGGCGGACGCCGCCCCCGGCGAGAACCGCGACTGGAAGTCCTGGTGGTACGAGCCGGACGGCGCGGCCGACGTGCGCTACACGGAGTTCATGGCCAAGGACAACGTCCCCTTCCACACGGTGATGTTCCCGGCGACCGAGCTGGGCGTGCGCGAGCCGTGGAAGAAGGTCGACTACGTCAAGGCCTTCAACTGGCTGACGTACTACGGCGGGAAGTTCTCCACGTCCCAGAAGCGAGGCGTCTTCACCGACCACGCCCTGGAGATCCTCCCGGCGGACTACTGGCGTTACTTCCTGATCGCCAACGCCCCGGAGTCGGACGACTCGTCGTTCACGTGGGAGCACTTCACGGCCACGGTGAACAAGGACCTGGCCGACACCCTCGGCAACTTCGTCAACCGTGTCCTGTCCTTCTCGAAGAAGCGCTTCGGCGAGGAGGTCCCGGCGGGCGCCCAGCCCGGCGAGGCGGAGGCGAAGCTGGGCGAGGAGATCGCGCGTCTGCTCGCCGAGTACGAGGAGCAGATGGAGTCGCTCCAGTTCCGCAAGGCCGCCGCCGCGCTGCGTGCGCTGTGGTCGGCGGGCAACTCCTATCTGGAGGAGAAGGCCCCCTGGCTGGAGATCAAGACGGACCAGGACGGCGCGGCCCTGACGCTGCGGACGGCGATGAACCTGATCCACCTGTACGCGGTGGTCTCCGAGCCGTTCATCCCGGCCTCCTCCAAGGCGATGCGCTCGGCGTTCGCGCTGCCGGACGACACGGCCACGTGGGTCACCCCCGAGGAGGCCCGCGCCCTCGCCTCCGTCCCGGCCGGCACCCCCTTCACGGTCCCGCCGGTCCTCTTCGCCAAGATCACGGACGAGGACCTGGAGACGTACAAGGAGCGCTTCGGCGGCGGGCCGGCCGCGTAACCCGATCCGTCCCGGCGCAACCTCCGAAGGTCCACGGGCGTCCCCCTGCTTACAAGCACCGACTGAGTGGGGGACCCGTCCATGGCACTGTTCGGCAACGCGCACACCATCGACTCGGCGACGGCCCAGCAGGACTACGCGCGACTGCTGGGCCAGGGCGAGCGGGTGCACGCGGCGTTCCTGCTGATACGGGACACCATCCTGTTCACCGACCGTCGCATGATCCTGATCGACAAGCAGGGGCTCACGGGCAAGAAGGTGGAGTACCACTCCGTCCCGTACCGCAGCATCACGCACTTCGCGGTCGAGACGGCCGGCCACTTCGATCTCGACGCCGAACTCAAGATCTGGCTCTCCGGCACCCCGACGCCGATCCAGAAGACCTTCACCAAGGGCGTCGACATCTACGAGGTGCAGGCGATCCTGACGCAGTTCGCCGCCAGGTAGCCGGACCCGTCCCGCTGCGAACGGAGGTCTCCCCGGGTCCGAGCCGGGTGCCGGGGTGAGGGCGAGCTCCACGCAGGAGTTGCCGTCGTTGACACGGCCGGAGCGGTATGCTGGCATACGTGAAGCGGACCACGGTCAAGATCAACGACACGCTGGACGCCAGGATGCGCCATGAGGCTGCCCGGCGCGGCATGACGGTTTCCGAGTGGACGCGGGAGGCCATCGCGGCGCATCTTCCCGGCGGGGAAGACCACGGCGAAGCCGCACCGCGCCGGACCTTCCGTTCTGCAGGTGCGGGCGACAGTGGCCGTAGCGACGTTTCCGAACGTATGGAGGAGCTGCTGGCCGGACTGGCCGAGGGGCGGGACATACTCGCTGACGAGGAGGGCACCAGCCGACGCCGGCTCAGCGCGTGAGCGCCCTGATCGTCGACGCGGGCCCCCTTTACGCTCTGCTCGACCGCCGTGACGCCTGGCACACGGCGTGCCGCCGCCTGCTGGAATCCCACCCCGGACCACTACTGGTGCCCACGCTCGTCATCGCTGAAGTGGCCCACCTCGCGGAACGGCGGCTCGGGCCGCGCGCCGAGCTGCTGCTCGCTCAGGACTTCGCGGAGGGCCTGTTCACGGTCGAGCCCGTCCATCCGGGCGACTGGCTCCGTATCGCCGAACTGACCGCCCGCTACGTGGACCTCCCTCTCGGCATGGTGGACGCCTCGGTGATCGCCTGCGCGGAACGCCTCGATGCGGCCGAGGTGGCCACGGTCGATCGCAAGCACTTCGGGACCGTACGCCCGGCGCACGTGGCCTCGTTCACGCTGCTGCCATGAAAACCTCGGCAGTGTCGGGTTCTTGCCCGAACCGGACGCACATGCCGTTGCTGTCAGCGTTCCGAGGTGAAAGCCACGAAGTCTGCCCAGGCGTCCGGCGTGAGCGCCAGACGGGGGCCCTCGACGCTCTTCGAGTCGCGGACGTGCACGGTGCCGGGAGTGAGAGCGAGTTCCACACAGGAGTTGCCGTCGGTGCCGCTGCTGTAGCTGCTCTTGAACCACGCCAGTTCGGAGGCGTCCCCGTCGGAGGCCTTGCGGATCATGTTTCTCCCAGCAGTGTCTCGATGAAGGCCAGCGACTCCCTCGGGGGGAGGGCCTGTGCCCGGATCGTGCCATACCGCAGTTCAAGGATACGAAGCTGCTTCGGATCGGCGATCGGTCGCCCGTTGAACGCCCCGTCGGAGCGTCCCACCGCCGTACCGTCCGGAAACTTCAGCAACTCGATCTTGCCGTCCACACCTGGGTGAGCATCCGTGTTCGTCGGCATGACCTGAAGAGTGACGTTGTTCAACCGCCCTACCTCCAGCAGCCGTTCGAGCTGCCTTCGCCACACCATTGTGCCCCCGACCTGTCGGCGCAGCGGTGCCTCTTCCATCACGAAGTGGATGGACGGAGCCTGGTCGCGTTCGAAGACAGACTGCCGTGCCAGCCGTGCGGCGACCATGCGTTCCACGTCGTCCGAAGAGTAGGGCGGCTGCGCCGCTTCCATCAGGGCTCGGGCGTGCTCCGGCGTCTGCAGAAGCCCGTGGACGCTGTTGCACTCGTACACCCCGATCTCTACCGCCTGGGCCTCCAACTTGCCCAGCTCCCGCACCCTCTTCGGATACCGGACCTTCTTCACGTCCTCCCAGGCCGCCGCGATGAGCCCGCCGGCGCCCAGCACCTCGTCGGCCCTGTCCAGGTACTCCTGCCGGGGGATGCGCTTCCCGCCCTCGACCTTGTAGACAAGGTCCTCCCCGTACCCGACCGCCTCTCCGAACTCGGCGGCCCGCATCCCCACCGCCTCCCGCCGCAGCTTCAACTGCCGCCCCACCGTGGCGAGTACGGCCACGCCCCACTCGTCGTCCGGGTCGACCTCCCACCCCGGCTCATCGGCCTCGCTCCTGAGCCGCCGCACCTCTCCGTCGACTGACATACGCACCCCTCCGTCATTACCGTCCAGCCCCGGACAGTCACCCTGCGTGCCGACGCCGCGACTGCTCACGGTAGGCGCACGCTCCCGCGCTCAGTGACGTGAACCAGGAAAAGTCCACCCAACTCCGCCCGCGAATCGACCACTTCGTGCGTACTCGGGTGCCGTCGGCGGTCTCACTCGCCCGAGTGAACATCACCAACTGGGCTGGCTGCGGAGCGGGTTGCCTCCCCTACGCTCGGCGCAGCACGGCAACACAACCCCGGACATGCAACGGCCCTCGCCGGGACTGGCATCCCGATGCGAGGGCCTGACCACCCAGGACGCCGTAACGGCTATCGGCGCACCGCCGCTCTCAGTCGGTGGAGACGCTCCAGATCTGGGCTTGATTGACGACCGGGAGTGGTTCGGCGCGCTTATCGGTCTTGTTGTGGGAGGCGTTGACGGAAGTGAGCGCCCCGGAGCGTTGGTCGAGCAGCAGCACATGGGGACCTGCCCAGGCGATGCCGAAGGTTTCATCGAGGTCGCTCGAGTCGACAGCGGGAAGTGCGTGGATTTCTCGGCAGGTGTTTTCGTTCAGGTCGAAGATCGCCAGGCGGTTGGTGCGCAGAGCGCTGACGTACCAGTGGCCGCTGGGGTCGAGAGTTCCCACGCCCACGGTGTCGCCGCCCTTGCAGGAGGGAACGGAGACGTTCTTACGTTTGTCGAGGTCGTAGACGTGCGTGCAGTTGCCTTTGCCGCACGTGTCGCCACGCCAGATCACGCGGTTGCCGGTGGCGGCCACCATGCTGGCGTTGGTGGCGACGGTTTTGGTGATGGTGTTCGTCCGCGCATCGAGGAGCACGATGTCGGTCACCGCCCGTACGCCGGTGTCGCCTCCTCCCGTGTCGCCGGTGGTCCGCAGGGCGAGCAGGCCCCGGGACGTGTCGGCGACCGGCCGCAGGCCGCAGGCCGCCTTCAAGGTGGTGTGCGAGGGGCGGCCGGAAGTCTCGTACCTGGTCAGGGCGTAACGGCTCGAGACCGATCGCGGCAGGTCGGACCCGCTGCAAGCGGTATCGGTCGGCTCTTCGGTGATGGCCCAGAGCTGCTTGCCGTCAGCGGCGGGGAACCAGGCGCCGGCCTGGCCGAGGAGTACCGCCTTGCCAGGCTTGCGCGGCTCGATGGCGACGACTCCACCGTCACGGATGCCTATGATCTGGCCGGAGGTGAGCTCGCGCGGGCTGGCAAGGCGGTAGGCGTCGGCGTTCTCGGCTCCGGCCGGCCGGGGGCCGACGACTCGGAGCGATGCGTTCAGATCGTCCAGGACGGCTACCTCGCCACCCAGGTTGACCACGATGTCGTGCGGTGTGGACTGGCTGTCGGTCTCGTCCTCACCTGGTCCGCAGGCGGTGGCCGTGGCCGCGAGGATGCCGAGGGCCAGCAGAGCACCACATCGCCGTCGGAGCGTCATGGTGTGTGTCGTCTTGTGGACCATCGGGCTCTTCCCCCAGTTTCGTCAGAGGTGGCACTGATGCCGGGAGCGGGTGGTCAGCCCGCTCCCGGCGAGGTGGCCCTACGGCTTGGGCGTGCACGCGCTCCTGGCCGTGCACTCCGAGAAGAAGGGGTAGGCGGTGATGCCGCCCAGCGTTCCCATGTTGCCAAGGAACCGCGCACCACAGCCCGCGGTGTCCTGCCACTTCTCTATGGTGAACTTGCGCCGCTCGATCTTCGGCGTGGTGTAGCCGTAGCTCTTGCCCGGAACGTTGATGGTGTTCGACACCGTCTTGCCGCTGGTGGTCGAATTGGTGATGTCGAAGCTCGTCTTGGCTTCCACCTGCCCGATCCCCCAGTTCACGCTTCCGCCGATCTCGGCACTCCAGCTCGTCTGCTTCGACTTGGTGGTCGTCAGGTCGTAGCGCAGGATCGACGGCGTGGAGCTTGAGTTGTACTTGCCGGCGGTGCTGCCGACTGCCTCGTACGAGGCGCCTGACGACACCACCTTGTACCAGACGTCCGGCGGGCAGGACTGTGTACCGGTCTCGTCTGCCGTCGCGGACGGCGCCATGATCAGTCCCGCCCCCAGCACGACTGCTCCGGCCGCTGCCAATCTACGAATGCCGAGATGCATGTCGAGTCCCCCATGTGATGTTGTGAGTTACCTGAACTGGTCAGTGATCAAGTACTCAGAGCCCATCATGCACAAGACAAACGGGCAAGGTCCCACGGACATTGTTGAGCAGCTCCTGAGCTTGGAACGCCGCCATCCGGAACTCACATGCGGCCGATTCACCAGGTCGTTTCCGACGTAGGCCGGCGCCCACCAGAGCGCTGCACCAGCAGAAGAAGGGCTCCGGCCCATAGTTTTGATCGACTTCCGTGTGCCCGCGCGCACATCCGGAGGAAACTGGTGGCTGTGGACCTCTCCTTCTACAAGTCGGACCTGTCGCAAGAACTCCGCGCCGAGGGCCGCGCGGAAGGCGAGGCGAGGCGTGCTGCCGAGGACATCCTGGAAGTACGTGGCCTCGACGTCCCCCACGCGGTGCGTGAGCGCATCGTCGGCTGTGACGATCCCGAGACCCTGCGTCGCTGGCACCGGCGTGCCGTCACCGCCCCGACGGCCGAGAAGATCTTCGAAGACGCGTAGCCACGGTCGGCGGAGGACCTCTCCTCCTCCCCGGGAGCCGGAAACCCACCCCGGCGCTGACATGTCCGCGCCCGCCCGTATGGTTTCGCCATGGCAGTCCCCCAGGTCATCCCGATCGCCTACGAGCCCAAGCACCGCACCGAGACCATCGGCCGGTACGCGGACGGCCAGTTCCTGGCGTCGATCACGTACGCCTTCCCCGAAGGGTTCCGTCCCGACGACGGCTGGGAGGAGCACAAGCGCCTCTACGTGGCGCTGCACACCTTCGACGCCGAGGGGCGCTACCGCGATTCGGAGATCTGGTGCGCGGGCACCTGGGCCGAGCAGCAGCGCGCCCCGCACGGGGAGGGCTCGGTCCTCGCCCAGGCCCGGGCACACCGGGGCAAGCTGCTGCGGAGCCTGCCCCGGCGCGCGTACACGGACATCGCGATCCGCCCCTTCCGGCTGACCGTCGACGGCGTGCTGTTCGGGCTGCTCACCGGCGAGGACGCCGGGGAGGGATGGGCCGAGCTCTATCCGGACCGCCTCGGCTTCGGCGCCCCCTGGGACGGCCGCTACGACACCTGAAGGCCCCGCGCGCCCGGGGCTCGCACCCGGGCCCCCAGGGCTCGCACCCCGGGCACACCGGGCGCCCTCGGGCGGGTCAGCCGGCCGAGGCCGACGCGGACGCACCCGGCTGGGTGTCGGTGTTGTCGTGGGTCTCGTCCGGGGCGACGCCCATCGTCAGGGACGCGGTGACCCCCTTGGCGATGCCGTTCTTCCGGTACCTCAGTTTCAGGAGACCGCCCTCGGTCCCGTTGCCCGGGTAGATGGTGTCCTCGGTCAGGGTCGTGCGGGCCGCGGTGTTGGCGGAGTACGGGGCGACCTCCGCCGACGCCAGGACCGCCTCCTCGGAGAAGAACAGCTGGCCGGTGTGGCAGGTGTGGCCGCCCTCGTAGCCGGCGTCCGTCCAGGCGCCGTCGACGTGGACCTTCACATGGATGTGCACGCAGCGGCCCTGGTACCAGCCGGGGAAGACGGTCCTGAAGGTGACGTGACCGTGCTTGTCGGTCCGCCAGGTGCCCCGCAGATACCGCTCCTCGTCGGTCGGCTCCGTGTGCCCGCCGCCGCCCGGGCCGCCGGAGGGACCACCGGAGGGACCGCCGGACGGGGGCTCGCCCGTCGGCGTACCGGACGGGGCGCCCGACGGGGCACCGCCACCTCCGCCGCCCCCGCTGCCCATGGACTCGTAGCCGGAGTAGACACCCAGCACCGTGCAGTGCCAGATGTCGACGGCCGCGTCCTTCACCGGCCGGCAGGTGTCCGCGTCGATCACCTTGAGCCCGAGGGTCAGCGGGATGCCCTCCTGGTCCTCGGTGATGTCCTGGCGGATCTTGTCCGCGTCGATGTAGTAGGGGCCCTCGGTGGTCTCCGAGGTGAGCGTGTAGCACGCCTCCGACGCCTTGTCCCCGCCGGACGGGCCGCCGGTCCTCGTCCCGTCCGCGAAGGCGGTCACGGCGAGGCCCCCGCCCGCGCCCACGGCCGCGACGGCCGCGCCGCCCACGACGACGACCTTGCGCCGCGTCAGATCCCTTTTGTGTGCGGGTCGTTGATTCTCAGTCATGGGCGGGGACGCTAGGGACGGCACCTGTGAGCAGCATGGGTGCGGACTGTGGTTTCCCGTGTCCACGCGAAAGTGGCCCGGAACCGACCTCGGTTCCGAGCCACTTCCACGCGTCGGCGGCTACTTCGGCTGCGGCTTCCGCACGGAGAGGTGCAGCTCGCGCAGCCGGGTCTCGTCGAGCTCCGTCGGCGCGCCCATCATCAGGTCCTGCGCGTTGCCGTTGAGCGGGAACGCGATGGTCTCGCGGATGTTGGGCTCGTCGGCGAGGAGCATGACGATGCGGTCGACGCCCGGGGCGATACCGCCGTGCGGCGGGGCGCCGAAGCGGAACGCGCGGAGCATGCCGGCGAACTGCTCCTCGACCGTGTCCCGGTCGTAGCCCGCGATCTCGAAGGCCTTGAGCATGATCTCGGGCTCGTGGTTCCGGATCGCGCCGGACGACAGCTCCACGCCGTTGCAGACGATGTCGTACTGCCAGCCCAGGATGTCCAGCGGGTCCTGGGTCTGCAGGGCTTCCAGACCGCCCTGCGGCATCGAGAACGGGTTGTGCGAGAAGTCGATCTTCCCGGTGTCCTCGTCCTTCTCGTACATCGGGAAGTCGACGATCCAGCAGAAGCGGAAGACGTTCTCCTCGAAGTGCCCGGCGCGCTTGGCGGCCTCGACCCGCACCGCGCCCATGATCTTCGAGACCTCGCCGAACTCGCCCGCGCCGAAGAAGACGGCGTGGCCGGCGGAGAGGGAGAGCCGCTTCGTCAGTTCCGCGACGTTGTCCTCGGTCAGGAACTTGGCGATCGGGCCGGTCAGCGAGCCGTCCTCGGCCACGCGCACCCACGCCAGGCCCTTCGCGCCCTGCTCGACCGCGTAGTCACCGAGGCCGTCGAAGAACTTCCGGGACTGGCCGGCGACGTCCGGCACCGGCAGGGCACGCACGTGCTTGCCCGCGAAAGCCTTGAACTCCGAGCCCTCGAAGACGTCGGTGATGTCGACCAGCTCCAGCCGGGCGCGCAGGTCCGGCTTGTCGGAGCCGTACTTCAGCATCGCCTCGCGGAACGGGATGCGGGGGAACGGCGAGGTGACGTGCCGGCCGCCGCCGAACTCCTCGAAGAGCTCGGTCATGAGCTTCTCGATGGGCTGGAAGACGTCCTCCTGCTCGACGAAGGACATCTCCACGTCGAGCTGGTAGAACTCACCCGGCGAGCGGTCCGCGCGCGCGTCCTCGTCGCGGAAACAGGGCGCGATCTGGAAGTAGCGGTCGAAGCCGGAGATCATCAGCAGCTGCTTGAACTGCTGCGGGGCCTGCGGGAGCGCGTAGAACCGGCCCGGGTTCAGGCGGGAGGGGACGACGAAGTCGCGGGCGCCCTCCGGGGAGGTGGCGCTGAGGATCGGCGTCGCCATCTCGTTGAAGCCCAGGGCCGTCATCTTGTGACGGATCGCGGAGATCACGGCCGTACGCAGCAGGATGTTGCGGTGCATGCGCTCACGGCGCAGGTCCAGGAAGCGGTACTCCAGCCGCCGCTCCTCGTTGACACCGTCCTCGGCGTTGATGGTGAAGGGCAGCGGGGCGGCCGCGCCGAGCAGCTCGACCTCGCTCACCTCGACCTCGACCTCGCCGGTCGGCAGGTCGGGGTTCACGTTCTCCGCGCCGCGGGAGACGACCTTGCCGTCGACACGGACCGTCGACTCCTTGGAGACCTTGTCGAGGGCCTCGTAGGCGGCCGTGCCGGGGCGGGCGACGAGCTGCGTGATGCCGTAGTGGTCGCGCAGATCGATGAAGAGGATGCCGCCCAGGTCTCGGCGATTGTGCAGCCAGCCGCTCAGCCGGACGTCGCTCTCGACGTCAGAGGCGCGGAGCTCGCCGCAGGTGTGGGACCTGTACCGATGCATCGTCGTTCATCCAGTCTTCGCGGGTCGGGGGCTGTTTCACGTGAAACATCCGGGCTGGAGCCCGGATCTCCCAAGGGTACCGGCCACCCCGAGATCGCAGCCCCGAATACTCTCGGTGGCAGGCCCCGATCACCTCTCCTTAGAGTGGGTGAATGCGCACTGGTGAGCCCCTGCCCACCGTGGGAGAGGTCCTGGCATCCCTCGCGACCGGCCTTTGGCGCTGGGACAACGAGGCAGGCCTGGTGACGCTGGACGCCGAAGCCGCTCGGCTGCTGGGTCTGCCCGCCGAGCCGGCGACCCTCACCGAGGCGGCCGTACGCTCCCGTTTCCACCCGGTCGACTGGAACGAGATCGACGGCATCGTGCAGCTCGCCGTCGCCGAGGGCACCCTCGCCGAGGCCCGCCTGCGGATCATGGACGAGCAGGGGCGCGTGATCCGTACGGTGCGCAGCCGCTCCAGGCCGTCGGTCCACCCCGAGACGGGCGAGTACAAGCTGGTCGGCACCCTCCAGGAGGTCAGCGAGCAGCCGCCGGGTGCAGCCGCCCGCACCCCGGTCACCGGCGACTGGCGCCGCTCGCGCGAGGCGTTCCTGCTGGACGCGGGACGCGCGCTGGCTCAGGCGCGGTCGACGGAGGAGGTCCTGCGGGTCGCGGCCGGGCTGTCGATGCCGGGCTTCACACCGGACGGGCTGGCCGTCTTCGGGGCGGAGGCGGACCGGCTGACCATCATCGGCCACCACGGGCACCTGCCGGGTGACGACGGACCGTTCTCCCACATGTCGCTGGACACGGACTATCCGGCAGCGGAGGTCGTCCGCACCGGCCGTGCCGTCTATCTCTCCTCGCCGGCGGACTACAAGGCCCGCTACCCCGCGTCCTGGCCGCTGGCCCAGCACTTCGGCCGGCAGTCCTGGGCGTTCCTGCCGCTGACCTTCGCCGGGCGCACGATGGGGGCCTGGATGGCGGCCTTCGCCTATCCGGTCTCGTTCACGCCCGACGAGCGCTCGGTGCTGGCCACGGTGGCGCGGATGCTGGCGCAGGCCCTGTCGCGGGCAGGCGTGGCCGAGTCCGAGCGGGAGCTGACCGACGGCCTCCAGCGCTCGATGCTGCCGACTCTGGGCCCCGAGATACCCGGCATGTCGGTGGCCGCGCGGTACGTCCCCACCGGCGGCGGACTCCAGGTCGGCGGCGACTGGTACGACATGATCCCGCTGCCCGGCGGCACCGCCAGGACGAAGTCCGGGGCCGGCAGATTCGCCCTGGTCATCGGGGACGTCCAGGGGCACGACGTGCGGGCGGCGGGCCTGATGGGCCAGCTGCGGATCGCGCTCCGCGCGTACGCGTCCGAGGGGCACCGTCCGGACGCGGTGCTCTCCCGCGCCTCCCGCTTCCTGTACGGGATCACCGGCTCGGTCGCCCACGGCGGCAAGAGCATGGACCCCCGCTTCGCGACCTGCCTGTACGTCGAGGTGGACCCGGCGACCGGCGTGCTGGACATCGCCCGGGCCGGTCACCCGGACCCCGCGATCCGCATGGCCGACGGGACGGTGCTGACGCGGCCGACCGCCGGCGGGCTGCCGCTCGGCGTCGATCCGGACGCGGACTACCCGACCACCCGGATGGTCCTGGAGCCCGCCGAGACCATGCTGCTGTGCACCGACGGACTGATCGAGACCGGCGGCCACGACCTGGAGACCGGCTGGCGGCGGATCCGCCGGATCCTGGAGGAGCACGACGGCGACATGGAGGTCCTCGCCGACTCCCTGGTCCAGGCCGTGCACGGGCCGTCCTCCCACCACACTCCCGGGCCGCTGATCGACCGTCGCGAGGACGACATCGCGGTGCTGCTGCTGTGCCGGCAGGGCGAGGGTTGCGGCTGCGGCGACAACGTCGGTGTCGTACCGCCGCCCCTGCGCCGCACCATGGTCACCGTCGCGCAGGCCGAGCCCGAGCGGGTCGCGGGCGCCCGGCAGCAGCTGCGGGAGCTGCTGCACGACTGGACGTGCGACGACCAGGTCGACTCGGCGGTGCTGATGACCTCCGAGATGGTGACGAACGTCCTCGTGCACACCGACGCGGACGCGGCGCTCGTCGCCCAGCTCACCGGCGAGCCGGGGGAGCGCCGGCTGCGGGTGGAGGTCACGGACGGCAGCGACGACCTGCCGCACAAGCGCCGGCCGGGCGAGCTGGCCTCGTCGGGCCGGGGTCTGGTGCTCATGGAGCTGCTCGCCGACGCGTGGGGCGTCGACCCCCGGGGTGAGGGCAAGAGCATCTGGTTCGAGCTCTACGAGTCCTCGGGCCCGTCCGACGGCCCGGCCGGGTTCGGGCTCGACGACCCGTCCGAGGGGGCCGAGGACGTCACGGCGTAGCGCGTACGCAGCTCCGAGAGGACGCCGAACGCGGCCGCCGTCAGCGGTACGGCCAGCAGCATCCCGAGGATCCCGGCCACCGAGGCGCCCGCGGTGATCGCCAGCAGGACGGCCGCCGGGTGCATCTGCACCGTACGGCTCTGGATGGCCGGCTGGAGGACGTGCCCCTCCAGGACCTGGACGGTGAGGACGACGCCGAGTGCCCACAGCGCGATGACGAAGCCCCGGTCGGCGAGGGCGACCAGGACCGCCACCGCCCCGGAGAGGAAGGCGCCGAGGTAGGGGATGTAGGCGCTCACGAAGACCAGCGCGCCCAGCCCGACGGCGCCGGGGACACCGAGGACCAGCAGGCCGACGGTGATGCAGGTGGCGTCGATCAGCGCGATGAGGGTCGTACCGCGCATGAAACCCTCGACGGCCTCGAAGGCGCGGCGGGCCATTGCCTCGACGGTGTCGGCCGTGCCGTGCGGGGAGAGGGCGCGCACGGCGCCGGCGGCGCGGTGGGAGTCGCGCAGGAAGAAGAAGACGAGCAGCAGGGCCAGGACGGCCATGGCGAGGCTCTCGGCGACCACGCTGACGCCGCTGATCACGCCGGAGGCGGCGGTCCCGCCGAACTTGCCCAGCAGCTCCCTGGAGTTCGAGGCGACGTCGTCCAGGGAGGTGCCCGCCGCCCCGAAGTGCTCGGCGACCGAGGTCGCGGCCTGCTTGAGCGAGGCGACGATCTGGTCGCCGGTGTCGACGAGGGCGGCGACGACGATGTAGACGGCGCCGCCGACGACCACGACCACCGCGACGCAGGTGAGGCCGGCCGCGAGCGACCGGTTGACCTTCACGTGCACCAGCCGCCGGTGCAGCGGCCCGAGGAGCGCCGTCCCGAGCAGCGCGAGCAGCACGGGCACGACCGCCGTCCGCAGTTCGCCGCAGAGCCGGATCCCCACCCAGACGACGCCGGCGACGAGCAGGACCACGACGCACCAGGCGGCCAGCCGCCGGACGCCTTCGGGAAGTAGCTGCACGCCCCCAGCCGATCACGCGGGGGACGGTCTGTCCTCGCGGAGCGGCCCGCCCGAGTGACACGACGTCAGGGACACCCGCCGCGGCGAGAGCCCACCGGGCCGGCCCGGGAAGGGCTCCCGGCCCGGGAAGGGCTCACCGGCCCCGGGTGCGCAGAACCCCCGGCACGGGTGTGCGGACGTGGGGAGCCCGTCGTGCGGCGGGAGTTGGGACGCGGTGGGAGTTGCCGCGGCCGGGCCGCCGCTAATCTGCACGGGTGACCACCGACCTGACCCTGCTGCCGCGTGTCGCCCATCGCGGACGGGAGGTCACCGCGCCCCGCCTCCGCGGCCTCCTCGCCCTCCTGGCGAGCGACCTGCGCACGGGCTGCAGCACCGAGCGGCTGGTGGCGGGGCTGTGGCCGGACGAGTTGCCCGAGCGCCCGGGAAAGGCGCTCCAGGTCCTGGTGTCCAGGGCGCGGGCCCAGCTCGGCGCCGACGCCATCACCAGCACGCCGACCGGCTACCGGCTCGCCCTCGCCGAGGACCGGGTCGACAGCTCCGCCCTGCTGCTGCACGCCGCCGCGAGCGCCGGCCGGGCCAGGGCCGGGGACCACGCGGGATCGCTGGCCGCGGCCGAGGCCGGACTCGCGCTGTGGGAGGGCACCCCGGACGGGGCCGGCGACCGGGACGACCCCGTGGCCGCACTGCGCGCCGAACGCGCCCCCGTCCGCGGCGCGCTCGTCCGCGCGCGGGCGCTCGCGCTCGCCCGGCTGGGACGGCACGCGGAGGCGGCCGCGCCGCTGGCCGCGGCCGCCGCGGAGCGCCCGCGCGACGAGGAGGTGCTCGCCGAGCTGCTGCGCGGCGAGGCGGCGACCGCCGGTCCGTCCGCCGCGCTGAGCCGGTACGAGACGTACCGCCGTGAGCTGCGCGAGCAGCTCGGCACCGACCCGGGCCCCGCGCTGAAGGCCGTACAGCGCGAGCTGTTGCGCGGCGAGTCACCGGCCGTACGGCACGGCGTGCCGCACGAGCCGAACCCGCTGCTGGGACGGGACGACGACATCACGGAGGTGGAGCGGCTGCTGCGCGCCTCCCGCGCCGTCACCGTCGTCGGCCCCGGCGGCCTCGGCAAGACCCGGCTCGCGCACGCCGTCAGCCGCCGGGCCGAGCAGCGCGTGGTGTATTTCGTGACGCTCGCCGGCGTCACCTCCGACGAGGACGTGACCACGGAGGTGGCCTCCGCGCTCGGCGCGGGCGAGGGACGTCCCGGCGCGGTGAGCGGCCACGTCTCCGCCCCGGTGGCCGGCATCCTCGGCGTGCTGGGCTCCGGGCCCGCCCTGCTGGTCCTGGACAACTGCGAACAGGTCGTCCGGGGCGCCGCCGACCTCGTACAGGCCCTCGTCTCCTCCTCGAAGGACCTGCGGGTGCTGGCCACCAGCCGGGCCCCGCTCGGTCTGACGTCGGAGGCGGTCTTCGCGCTGCCTGAGCTGGACCTCGGCACCTCCGCCGAGCTGTTCACCCAGCGGGCCCGGGCCGCCCGGCCCGGAGTGGAGCTGCCGCCGCACGCGGTGGCCGAGCTGTGCCGCCACCTCGACGGGCTGCCGCTCGCCGTGGAACTGGCCGCGGCGCGGGTACGGGTGCTGTCGGTGCCGGAGATCGCGCGCCGCCTAGGCGACCGGTTCGCGCTGCTGCGCGGCGGGGCGCGGGACGTGCCGGAACGCCACCGCACACTGCACGCGGTCGTGGACTGGAGCTGGAACCTCCTCGACGAGCAGGCCAGGGCGGCGCTGCGCACGATGTCCGTCTTCCCCGGCGGCTTCTGTGGCGCGGCGGCGGAACAGGTCCTCGGCGAGGATGCGCTGCTGCTGCTGGAGCAGCTGGCCGATCAGTCGCTGCTCACCGTCGCCGACACCCCGGCCGGCGTGCGGTTCCGGATGCTGGAGACCGTACGGGAGTTCAGTGCGGCCCGGCGGGCGGAGGCGGGCGAGGAAGAGGCGGCCGTCGGCCGGTTCCTCGCCTGGGCGCGGGACTTCGGGGTCGCGTACCACGACTGGTTCTTCGCCTCGGAGTCCTCCCCGGGCTCCCGGCCCGGCCCGCGCGGGGCGGACCCCATCGCGGCCTGGGAGCGGATCAGGGCCGAGCAGGACAACCTCGTGCTGGCCCTGCGGTACGCCCTGGCCCGCACGGACGGTCCCACCACCGCCGCCCTCACCGCCGTCCTGGCCGCCCTGTGGTCCACCGACTCCAACTACCTGCGTCTCGCCGCCCTCGCCGCGGACACCGGCCCGCCGCTGTCGCACTACCACCCCGAGCCCGAGTACGTCGAAGTCGCCCGCGCCGCCGCGGTGTTGTGCACCGCGAGCCTGTTCATGGGCTACGGCCCGCACGTCGTACGCCAGCTCGTCACCCTGCGGCGGCTGCCCCCGGCACCGCCGGACACCCTGCTGCGCGCCATCGCGACGGTGCTGGGCGCGGTCCCCGAGATGCTGCCTCCCGACTACGACGTGCTGCGAAAGCTCTGCGACAGCGAGCGGCCGCTGCTCGCCGGCATCGCCGAGTGCGTCGCCACCTACGTCTGGGAGTACGAGCACGACATCGACCGCTCGCTCGCCTCGGCCCGCCGCACCGTCGCCGCGCTGGCGCCGGTCGACAACCCGTTCCTCCAGGTCATGGGTCACTCCCGGCTGAGCCAGCTGTACCTGCAGCTGGAGCGGGGCGAGGCCGCGTACGGGCACCTCAGAGCGGCGCTCGAAGCCCTGCCGCGGCTCGGCGACGAGCGGGACACCATCGGCGTCCGCTGGGGTCTCGTCCTCGCCTGCCTCCAGCGCGGCGACCCCGACGAGGCCGAGTACTGGCTGCGGCAGGCGGAGGCCGTCGGCAACCCGCAGAAGGACGACTCCGACAGCGCCGACCTGGGCGGCCGCGCCGAGATCGCCCTTGCCCGCGGACTGACGGAGGTCGGGCTCGGCCTGTGGCGCAGCGCCGTGGAGGGGGTGACCGCAACCGGCTCGCTGTACCGCGGCGATCCCTTCCTCGACCGGTGGGCGCTGAAGATCCAGTCGGCGGCGGTGACGGCGCACGCGCACGCCGGCCGGGTCGAACTGGTCGCGGAACCGGTCGAGCGGCTGCGCCAGGGGCTGCGGATCCTGCTCTCGGCCCCGTCCCACTCGCCCATGGACCTGCCGGTGTTCGGGACGGTGCTGCACGCCCTCGGCCTGGCGCGGCTCGCCTCCGGCGACGCCTCCGCCGTACGGATGATCGCGCTGGCCGGACGGCTGCGGGTGCTGCGCGACTACCAGCCGACCATGTCGGCGGACCGCGCCCGCGAGGCGGCCGAGCACGCCGACGGGGCGGCCTACGCCGACGCGGTGTCGGAGTACGCCGCCCTGGAGCGGGACGAGCTGCGCGAGGCAGCCCGCGCGCTCATTTCGGGTCGCGGTTGAACAGCGCCGTCGACCAGCGGTAGCCGAGCGCGGACAGACCGACGCACCACAGGATCGCGATCCACCAGTTGTTGCCGATCTCGCTGCCGAGCAGCAGGCCGCGCAGGGTCTCGATGGCGGGGGTGAAGGGCTGGTACTCGGCGATCGGCTGGAACCAGCCCGGCATCGTGTCGGCGGGGATGAAGGCGCTGGAGATGAGCGGGAGGAGGATCAGCGGCATCGCCATGTTGCTGGCGGCCTCGGCGTTGGGGCTGGCCATGCCCATCCCGACGGCGATCCAGGTGAGCGCCAGGCTGAACAGCGCCAGCAGCCCGAACGCCGCCAGCCACTCCAGCGTCGTGGCGTCCGTGGACCGGAAGCCGATGGCCACGCCGACCGCGCCGACGAGGACCAGGCTGGCGAGGACCTGCAGCACGCTGCCGACGACGTGCCCGATGATCACGGAGCTGCGGTGGATCGCCATCGTGCGGAAGCGGGCGATGAGGCCCTCGGCCATGTCGGTGGAGACGGACACCGCGGCCCCGATCACGGTGCTGCCGATGGTCATCATCAAGATGCCCGGGACGATGTAGGCGATGTACTCGGAGCGGTCGGCGTCGCCGCCGCCGATGCCCGCGCTCATCACGTCGCCGAAGATGTAGACGAAGAGCAGCAGCATCATGATCGGCGTGAGCAGCAGGTTCAGGGTGAGGGAGGGGTAGCGCCGCGCGTGCAGCAGGTTGCGGCGCAGCATCGTGTTCGAGTCGCGGACGGCGAGGGACAGGGCGCTCATCGGACGGTCTCCTTGGACGGGCCGGGGACGGTGGTGCCGCCGGTCAGGGCGAAGAACACGTCGTCGAGGTCGGGGGTGTGCACGGTCAGCTCGTCGGCCTCGATGCCGGCCTTGTCCAGCCAGTCGAGGACGGAGCGCAGCTCGCGCTGGCTGCCGTCGCTGGGGATCTGCAGGGACAGCGCCTCGTCGTCGCGGGTGACCTCGCGCAGGGCGGCGGCGGCGGACTGGTAGGCGACCGGGTCGGTGAACCGCAGCCGCACGTGGCCCCCCGGGACCAGCCGCTTCAGCTGGTCGGCGCTTCCCTCGGCAGCGATCCTGCCGTCGCTCAGCACCGCGATGCGGTCGGCGAGTTCGTCGGCCTCCTCCAGGTACTGGGTGGTGAGGAAGACGGTGACGCCGCCACAGACCAGCTCGCGGATGATCCCCCACATGGTGTGGCGGGAGCGGGGGTCGAGGCCGGTGGTCGGCTCGTCCAGGAAGATGATCCGGGGGTTGCCGACCAGCGTCATGGCGATGTCCAGGCGGCGCTTCATGCCGCCGGAGTAGGTGGAGACGGGCTTCTTCGCGGCCTCGGTGAGGTCGAACCGCTCCAGCAGCTCGGCGGTGACGCGTCGGCCCTCCTGCTTGGACAGGTGGTGCAGGTCCGCCATCAGGAGCATGTTCTCCTCGCCGGTGATCAGGCCGTCGACGGCGGAGAACTGACCGGTGACACCGATCGCGGCGCAGACGGCGTACGGGTCCACGGCCAGGTCGTGGCCGCCCACGCGGAGGTCGCCGGCGTCGGCGCCGATGAGGGTGGAGAGGATCTTGACGGCGGTGGTCTTGCCGGCGCCGTTCGGGCCGAGCAGGGAGAAGACGGTGCCGGTCGGCACCTCCAGGTCGATGCCGTCGAGGACCGTCTTGTCCCCGTAGGCCTTGCGCAGCCCCTTGGCCGCGATGGCGAGGGAGTGCGGGGTGGTTGTCGTCATGCGGCAGAGAATGCGGCGGGGCGCATTCAGCGCGGTTTCACGCCGGTTTCACCACCGTGGAACCGGGGCTTGCCCCCGGCCGTGGGAAGCGCCGCGGAACCGGTGCTTGCCCAGGCCCCGGGGGCCGGACCGCCGACGCTCCGCGAGAACCGGGCCGGGCGGAGCACCCCCGCCCCGCAAGAACCCGGCGGACGGAGCACCCCCCGCCCCGCGTGGGCCCGGCGGGCCTCGGCCGTCGCGCCCGACGCGGACAGCGAGACGCGGACGAGCCCCGCCGTGTCAGGGCGGGGCTCGTCCGCGTGAAGGGGGCTCCGCCCCTCGCGGGGCCCGGGTGGGGCGGCCCCGCCGGGTCAGGCGAAGCCCGGCCACGCCGGGTGCCGACGGGTCTACAGACCGCCCTCGGACATCCCGTGCACCGCCGGAATGGTCCCCAGGCGGCCCTTCTGGAAGTCCTCGAACGCCTGCTGGAGCTCGTCGCGGGTGTTCATCACGAAGGGGCCGTAGTGAGCCATCGGCTCACGGATCGGCTGTCCGCCGAGGATCACGACCTCCAGGTCCGGCGTGTTCGCGTCCTGCCGCTCGTCCGCGCGGACGGTCAGCGCGGAACCGGCGCCGAAGACGGCGGTCTGGCCGCTGTGGACGGGACGGCGCTCCGCGCCGACGCTGCCGCGCCCGGCGAGCACGTACGCGAGGCCGTTGAAGTCCTCGCGCCACGGGAGCGTCAGCTCGGCACCGGGCGCCACGGTCGCGTGGATCATGGTGATCGGCGTGTGCGTGATGCCGGGGCCCTCGTGGCCGTCCAGCTCACCGGCGATGACCCGCAGCAGCGCGCCGCCGTCGGGCGTGGTCAGCAGCTGGACGTTGCCGCCGCGGATGTCCTGGTAGCGCGGAGGCATCATCTTGTCCTTGGCCGGCAGGTTCACCCACAGCTGGAGCCCGTGGAAGAGACCGCCGGACATGACGAGCGACTCCGGCGGCGCCTCGATGTGCAGCAGGCCCGCGCCCGCCGTCATCCACTGGGTGTCGCCGTTGGTGATGGTGCCGCCGCCCCCGTTGGAGTCCTGGTGGTCGAAGATCCCGTCGATGATGTACGTGACGGTCTCGAAGCCGCGGTGGGGGTGCCAGGGGGTGCCCTTGGGCTCTCCCGGCGCGTACTCCACCTCACCCATCTGGTCCATCATGATGAACGGGTCGAGGTGCCGGTAGTTGATCCCGGCGAAGGCCCGGCGCACCGGGAAGCCCTCGCCCTCGAAGCCACTGGGCGCGGTCGTCACCGTGAGTACGGGACGGGACACGGCGTCGGCGGGCGCGACCACACGGGGAAGGGTCAACGGGTTCTCGACGGTCACTGCAGGCATGTCGGGTACCTCCTTGGCTTCGAGATTAGTTGATTGTTGAACTTTCTGCCACCCACAACGACGGACGCCCGGAGGGCATTCCCTCCGGGCGTCCGTCGCGAGTGGGGCAGTCGGCGGCGCACCAGGACCACCGGCCGCCGGCGAGAGGCGTCAGCCGTACATCCGGCGCATCGCGAGCAGGCGTCAGCCGTACATCCGGCGCATCGCGAAGTCGACCATCTGCTCCACGGCCTTCGCGTCGAAGACCATGCGGTGCTCGCCCTCCATGTCGAGGACGAAGCCGTAGCCCGTCGGCAGCAGGTCGATCACCTCGGCGCCGGTGATCACGAAGTACTTGGACTCCTTGCCCGCGTACCGGCGCAGCTCCTTGAGCGAGGTGAACATCGGGATCACGGGCTGCTGGGTGTTGTGCAGCGCGAGGAAGCCGGGGTTGTCGCCGCGCGGGCAGTAGACCTTCGAGGTCGCGAAGATCTGCTGGAAGTCCTCGGCGGCCATCGACCCCGTGGTGAAGGCACGGACCGCGTCCGCGAGGGACGGCGGGGACGGCTCGGGGTACAGCGGCGGCTGCTGGCCGTAGCCGCCGGGCATCTGCTGCTGCGGCGGGGCGTACTGCTGCTGAGCGCTCGCGTTCTGGTCGTAGCCGTACATGCCGCAAAGACTACTGAGTCACAGATGACCCACCCGGGGTTGCGTCTTATTACCGACGGGTAGCATCATCGTAAGTACTTGCTGGTATGTGTAACGAGGCTGCTAGTTCTCCGGCCTCCCCTATCCCTTACGGAGCCGTCGCCATGGGGCACTACAAGTCGAATCTCCGCGACATCGAGTTCAACCTCTTCGAGGTGCTCGGGCGCGACAAGCTGTACGGCACCGGCCCGTTCGAGGAGATGGACACCGACACCGCCAAGAGCATCCTCGACGAGCTGACCCGCCTCTCGGAGAACGAACTGGCGGAGTCCTTCGCCGACGCCGACCGCAACCCGCCGGTCTTCGACCCCGAGACCAACACGGCGCCCATCCCCGCGAGTTTCAAGAAGTCCTACAAGGCCTTCATGGACTCCGAGTACTGGCGCCTCGGGCTGCCCGAGGAGATCGGCGGCACCACCGCGCCCCGCTCCCTGATCTGGGCCTACGCGGAGCTGGTGCTCGGCGCGAACCCGGCGGTCTGGATGTACTCGTCCGGCCCCGCCTTCGCGGGCATCCTCTTCGAAGAGGGCAACGAGGTCCAGAAGCACATCGCGAAGATCGCCGTCGACAAGCAGTGGGGCTCCACCATGGTGCTCACCGAGCCGGACGCCGGCTCGGACGTCGGCGCCGGCCGCACCAAGGCGGTCCAGCAGGAGGACGGCTCCTGGCACATCGAGGGCGTGAAGCGCTTCATCACGTCCGGTGAGCACGACATGTCGGAGAACATCCTCCACTACGTCCTCGCGCGCCCCGAGGGCGCGGGCCCCGGCACCAAGGGCCTGTCCCTCTTCCTCGTACCGAAGTACGAGTTCGACTTCCAGACCGGCGAGCTGGGCGAGCGCAACGGCGTGTACGCCACGAACGTCGAGCACAAGATGGGCCTCAAGGCGTCCAACACCTGCGAGATGACGTTCGGCGACCGCCACCCCGCCAAGGGCTGGCTGATCGGCGACAAGCACGACGGCATCCGCCAGATGTTCCGCATCATCGAGTTCGCCCGCATGATGGTCGGCACGAAGGCCATCTCCACGCTCTCCACGGGCTACCTGAACGCGCTGGAGTACGCCAAGGAGCGCGTCCAGGGCCCCGACCTGGCGAACTTCATGGACAAGACCGCGCCCAAGGTCACCGTCACGCACCACCCGGACGTGCGCCGCTCGCTGATGACGCAGAAGGCGTACGCGGAGGGCATGCGCGCCCTCGTGCTGCACACCGCCGCGATCCAGGACGAGATCCAGGTCAAGGAGGCCGCCGGCGAGGACTACGCCGCCCTGGAGGCCCTCAACGACCTGCTCCTGCCGATCGTCAAGGGCTACGGCTCCGAGAAGGGCTACGAGCAGCTCGCCCAGTCCCTGCAGACCTTCGGCGGCTCCGGCTTCCTGCAGGAGTACCCGATCGAGCAGTACATCCGCGACGCCAAGATCGACACCCTGTACGAGGGCACCACCGCGATCCAGGGCCAGGACTTCTTCTTCCGGAAGATCGTCCGCAACCAGGGCGCCGCGCTGAACTCCCTCGCCGAGGACATCAAGAAGTTCCTGGCGCTCGGAACCGGCGGCGAGGAGCTGTCCACCGCCCGCGAGCAGCTCGCAAAGGCGGCCGTCGAGCTGGAGGCCATCGTCGGCCTGATGCTCACCGACCTCGCGGCCACCGAGCAGGACGTCAAGAACATCTACAAGGTCGGTCTCAACACCACCCGCCTGCTGATGGCCTCCGGTGACGTCGTCGTCGGCTATCTGCTGCTGCGCGGCGCCGCCGTGGCCGCCGAGAAGCTCGAGACCGCCTCCGCCAAGGACAAGCCCTTCTACACCGGCAAGATCGCCGCGGCGAAGTTCTTCGCCGCCAACGTCCTGCCGGGCGTCACCGGCGCGCGCAAGCTCGCCGAGGGCGTCGACCTGGACCTGATGGAGCTGGACGAGGCAGCCTTCTAGGCCCGCGGACCGGTCGGGGGACCACCCCGGCCGGCGTCGGCCGACCCGCCGGGGACACCTCCGGCGCATCCCGGCAGGCCGGGGCGTACGGCGTCCGGGCGGTCGCCCGGTCGTCCGGAAACGGGCGGACCGTGACCGGATTCTGACCCTCCGGTCAAGTGTCCGCCCTTCACATCCCCCTCACGAGGGCCCGCTCCCACTCCCGGGAGCGGGCCCTCGTGCGTCGTTAAGGTGAACCCCATGCGCACACCCTCCCGCTTCGACCGCGGCCACACCGACGACCTGATGACCTTCCTTGCGGCGACCCCGACGCCGTACCACGCCGTGGCGAACGCCGCGGAGCGGCTGGAGAAGGCCGGATTCCGTCAGGTCGCCGAGACCGACGCGTGGGACGGGACCTTCGGCGGCAGGTTCGTGCTGCGCGGCGGCGCGATCATCGCCTGGTACGTCCCCGAGGGCGCCGCGCCGCACACCCCGTTCCGGATCGTGGGCGCCCACACCGACTCCCCCAACCTGCGGGTCAAACCGCTGCCCGACAGCGGCGCCCACGGCTGGCGCCAGGTCGCCGTCGAGATCTACGGCGGCCCCCTCCTCAACTCCTGGCTGGACCGCGACCTCGGCCTCGCCGGGCGCGTCTCGCTGCGCGACGGTACGACCCGGCTGGTGAACCTCGACCGCCCGCTGCTACGCGTCCCGCAGCTCGCCATCCACCTGGACCGCTCGGTGTCCTCCGAGGGCCTGAAGCTGGACAAGCAGCGCCACCTCCAGCCGATCTGGGGTCTGGGCGCGCCCCGCGAGGGCGACCTGATCGCCTTCGTCGAGCAGGAGACGGGCCTGGCCGCCGGCGAGATCACCGGCTGGGACCTGATGACCCACTCCGTCGAACCCCCCGCGTACCTGGGCCGCGACGCTGAACTCCTCGCCGGCCCGCGCATGGACAACCTGCTGTCGGTGCACGCCGGCACCGCCGCCCTCGCCGCGGTGTCGACCGCCGGCGAACCGTCCCACATCCCCGTCCTCGCCGCCTTCGACCACGAGGAGAACGGCTCCCAGTCGGACACCGGCGCGGACGGCCCGCTGCTCGGCGGCGTCCTGGAGCGCTCGGTGTTCGCCCGCGGCGGTACGTACGAGGACCGGGCGCGCGCCTTCGCCGGCACGGTCTGTCTGTCCTCCGACACCGGGCACGCCGTCCACCCCAACTACGCGGAGCGGCACGACCCGACGCACCACCCGCGCGCGAACGGCGGCCCCATCCTCAAGGTGAACGTCAACAACCGCTACGCCACCGACGGTTGCGGCCGGGCCATCTTCGCCGCGGCCTGCGAGAAGGCCGGCGTTCCCTTCCAGTCCTTCGTGTCCAACAACGCCATGCCCTGCGGCACCACCATCGGGCCCATCACCGCGGCCCGGCACGGCATCACGACCGTCGACGTCGGCGTGGCCATCCTCTCCATGCACAGCGTGCGTGAACTCTGCGGTGCGGACGACCCGTTCCTGCTGGCCAACTCCCTCGCGGCGTTCCTGGAAGGGTAGTCGGCATGTCCGCGACGGTCCCGGGTATCCGGAGGTGACCCGAAGACAAGCCGTATCGGCTACAGGAGGCGACACCCCATGGGCCTGGGCGGGTGCATCATTCTGATCGCCGTTGGTGCGATCCTCACATTCGCGACCGACTGGGACATGAAAGGGGTCAACCTCGATCTGGTCGGCATCATCTTCATGATCGCCGGTCTGATCGGCGTGGCGGCGTTCAGCAGCATCGCCAAGCGCCGGCGCATGATCGTGCCGCCCGCCGCTCCGGTGGTCGAGGAGGACCGGCGCCGGGGCGGCTACAGCGACGGCTACGGCGCCTGAGAGGCCCCGATCCGGCGCGAGCCACCACCTGAGACGGCCCGGCGGACGTCCCTTCCCCCGGGGACGGCCGTACGGGCCACACACCACGCACCGAGCACTCCGAAGGCGGTCATGGCACGAGGAGTGCCGGGTGCGGGGGCAGTACGCGGGGAGGACGGATCACCGTCCTCCCCGCAGCCATGTGCAGGACCCCTCTCCAGTCACGCTGCGTGCCCGAATGCCCACGGGATGCGCACGTGTCGTGACGGAGGCATGCTCGGGTTCAGGCAGGGGGGTCACTGCAAGGGAGCAGTTCCATGGCACGAGAGTCCGGTGAATCCATGCGCGAGCCCGGTACGCGTGAGCGCGAGGGGATACGCGACCCCGAGGGCGTGCAGGACCGCAGGCGAGGCCGCGAGAACCCGCAGCACCGCGAGGACCCGCGGGACCCGGAGGGCCTGCGCGACCGCCGGGTCCCGCGCGATCCGGAGGGCATGGAGGACAGGGACCGCCGGGAGCGGCGCGGTTCGGACGCCGGGATGCCCGGCACCGGCGACCGTGAGCGCGTCCGGGGCGACCAGCGCGCCGCCCAGGACGACGACGAGATGTGGGCGGACGGCTACCGGTAACCCGTAGCCGCCGACCGCACGCGGTTCGCGTCACGCCCCTCGCCGCCTCCGGGCGGCGGGGGGCTCGTGCGTCCGCCCCCCCGCTCTGGAGAGGACCGCCACCGGACCGGGCCGGGCCGGGACAGGCCGTCACCGGAAACAGGCCGTCACCGGAACGGGCCGTCACCGAAAACAGGCCTTCACCGGAACGGGCAGCTTCGGAGGGACACCGGAGCGGGCCCTCAGCCCAGCGCGTGTCCCGCCGTCACGTCCACGTGGTCCGGGATCTCGTCGTGGCGGTCGCCGACGCTCAGGGTGCCGCTCGGCTCGAAGAGGAGCAGTGAGGCACCCGTCGGCGCGACGGGCTTGTGCTCGATGCCGCGCGGGACGGTGAAGACGGACCCCTTGGGCAGGACGACGGTCCGCTCACCCCCGGGCTCCCGCAGGCCGATGCTCAGCTCGCCGTCCAGGACCAGGAAGAACTCGTCCGTGTGGTCGTGCACGTGCCAGAGGTGCTCGCCCTCGACCTTGGCCACGCGTACGTCGTAGTCGTTGACGGCGGTGACGATCCTGGGGCTCCAGACGTCGTCGAAGGAACCGAGGGCCTCGGCGAGGGAGACGGGCGAGGCGCCCGCACGGGCACCACTGCGTTCGCTGCTCATGGCCCCATGCTCGGGCCTGGTACGGCCGACCCGCGAGTGCTAGAAATCGCGTATGCCGCAAGGATCCTCGCAAGCGGGACCGCAGGTGCCGGGCACCGCCCCGGCGCCGCGCCCCCACCGGGTCGCCGTCGTCGTCGACGAGAACACGAACCCCTTCGAAGTCGGGGTCGCCACCGAGCTGTTCGGGCTGCCGCGACCCGAACTCGGCCTCCCCATGCCCCTGTACGAGCTGACGCTCTGCGGCCCCGAGCCCGTGATCCGGATGAACCACGGGTTCTTCACGCTGTCCGACGTGCCCGGTCTCGACGCCGTCGACGACGCGGACACCCTCATCGTCCCCGGCCGCCCCGACAACGTCGTGCCGCGCTGCGCCCTGGTGCGCGAGGCGATCCGGCGCACCCACGCACGCGGGGCCCGCGTCATGAGCTTCTGCACCGGCACGTTCGCACTCGCCGAGGCGGGGCTGCTGGACGGCCGCCGGGCGACCACGCACTGGCGGTGGGCCGACTCCTTCCGCGCGCTCCACCCGGGGGTGCTCCTGGAGCCGGACGTCCTGTTCGTGGACGAGGGTGACGTGCTGACCGCGGCCGGCAGTGCCGCCGCGCTCGATCTCGGGCTGTACGTCGTCCGGCGGGACCACGGCGCCGAGATCGCCAACGCCGTGTCCCGGCGGCTGGTGTTCGCCGCGCACCGCGACGGGGGACAGCGCCAGTTCGTGGAACGGCCGCTGCCCGACGTGCCGGACGAGTCCCTGGCGCCCCTGCTGGCATGGGCCCGGCAGCGCGTCGCCGAGCCCCTGACCGTCGCCGGCCTGGCGACGCGGGCGGCCGTCAGCCCCGCCACCCTGCACCGGCGCTTCCGCGCCCAGCTGGGCACGACCCCGCTGGCGTGGCTGACCGGCGAGCGGGTCGCCCTCGCCTGCCGGCTCATCGAGCGGGGCGAGGAACGGCTCGACGTGGTGGCCCGGCGCAGCGGTCTGGGGACCGCCGCCAACCTGCGGGAGCGGCTGCGGCGCGGGACGGGACTCAGCCCGTCGGCCTACCGGCGGCGTTTCGGAGGGGCCGCCGGGGAAGCCCTGATGCATGAGATACCTGGTACGCGAACGACTGCTCGGCCTCGGTGACGACTACTGGATCGAGGACCAGCACGGCAACAGGACCTTCCTCGTCGACGGCAAGGCGATGCGGGTGCGGGACACCTTCGAGCTGAAGGACGCCCAGGGGCGGGTCCTCATCGACATCCACCAGAAGATGTTCGCCCTGCGCGACACGATGGTGATCGAGCGGGACGGCGACCCCCTGGCCACCATCAAGCGCAAGCGCCTGTCGCTGCTGCGCAACCACTACCGCGTGTCCCTGGTGGACGGCACCGAGCTCGACGTCAGCGGCAGGATCCTGGACCGCGAGTTCGCCATCGACTACGACAACGAACTCCTGGCCCAGATCTCCCGCCGCTGGCTCCACGTCCGCGAGACCTACGGCGTCGACGTCGTCCGTGACGACGCGGACGCGGCCCTCCTGATCGCCGTGGCGGTGTGTGTCATCCACCTGGCGGACAAGGAGGGCGAGGACGACTGACGGGCCGCCGGGTCAGCCGAGGGGCGCCCGGAGTCCCAGCACCCGGTCCTTCAGCGCCGGGAACTGTTCCCGGGTGACGGCCGTCTTCGCGGGGTCGAAGTCCACGGTGAGGACCTCCTCGCCGTCGCCGGCCTCCGCGAGCACCTCGCCCCAGGGGTCGACCACGATCGAGTGACCGGCCTGGGGAACTCCCGCATGCGTGCCGCCGGTTCCGCAGGCAAGCACGTACGCCTGGTTCTCCACGGCCCGGGCCCGGGCGAGCAGGGTCCAGTGGGAGCGGCGCCGCTCGGGCCAGCCGGCCGCGAGGACGAGGGTGTCCGCGCCCGCGTCGACGAGCCCGCGGAAGAGCTCGGGGAAGCGGAGGTCGTAGCAGGTGGCGAGTCCGAGAGTGGTCTCCGGCAGCCGTACGGTGACCAGTTCCGTCCCGGCGCCCATGAGCACGGCCTCGCCCTGGTCGAAGCCGAAGCGGTGGATCTTGCGGTAGGCGGCGGCGCGCCCGCCGTCCGGAGCGAAGACGAGGGAGGTGTTGTACAGGGTGCCGTCGGCGGCCCGTTCGGGGATCGAGCCGGCGTGCAGCCACACGCCCGCGTCGCTCGCCGCCTTCGCCATCGCCTCGTGGGTGGGCCCCTCCAGGGGCTCCGCCTCGGTGTCGAACGCCTGGTAGGCGAAGGCACCCGTGGTCCACAGCTCGGGGAGGACGACGAGATCCACTCCGGCCTGGTCGCGTACGAGCGAGGCAGCGCGCCGCCTGCGCGAAGCGACCGGTTCGTCCTCGTCTACGCGGATCTGGATGAGGGAGGCGCGCACACTACCACCGTCCTGGCATTCGAGCCGTCTTCACGGGCCTACGATCGTCACACGAAAGCACTGCCGGGGTGCCACACAGCAGCGTAACTTAGCGTTCCAAGACACCCACTGCCCGCGTACCGACCGCCCGAGGGGTCCCGTTCCGTGAGTCTGCATCCCAGCCTTCAGTCCTACGCCGACGCCTGGACCCATTCCGTCGACGCGATAGCGGAGCTGGTGTCCACACTTGTGGAGGGCGAGTGGAACCGGCGGACGCCGTGCCCGGGCTGGTCGGTGCGGGACCTCGTGTCGCACGTCATCGGTCTCGACTGCGAGATGCTGGGCGACCCGCGGCCGATCCACACCCTGCCCCGCGACCTGTACCACGTGACGAACGAGCACCAGCGGTACATGGAGATGCAGGTCGACGTGCGGCGCCACCACACGGCGCCCGAGATGACCTCCGAGCTGGAGTACACGATCATCCGCCGCAACCGCCGGCTGCGGAACGAGTCGCGGACTCCGGACACCAGGGTGCGCGGCCCGCTGGGCACGGAGCCGACGCTCGAAGAGGCCATGCGCAACCGGGCGTTCGACGTGTGGGTGCACGAGCAGGACCTGCGGACCGCCCTGCGGCAGCCGGGCAATCTCGACTCACCGGGCGCGTACGTCACCCGTGACGTACTCCTCGGCGCCCTCCCGAAGGTGGTCGCCAAGGACGCGGGCGCGCCCGCCAATTCGGCGGTGGTCCTCGACGTGCACGGGCCCGTCGAGTTCCTGCGCACGGTGCGCGTCGACGCGGACGGGCGCGGCTCGATAGACGGCACCCCCTCTCTCGGCCCGGCCGCCACCCTGTCGATGGACTGGGAGACGTATGTCCGGCTGGCCTGCGGGCGGGTGCGGGCCGACTCCGTCGCGGACCGCGTCAAGGCGGAGGGCGACCCGGAACTGACCGCGGCGATCCTGCGGAACTTCGCGGTCACGCCGTAGCCACGGGCACGCCCAGGCGTACCCGGGCCTACGCGGGGACGTGCACCGTCTCCACCCGGCTGGCCACCAGCCGCTCCCGCTCCCGGCGGGCCGCCTGCTTGCGCAGCCGGAAGATCTGGCTGAGGCCGAGCGCCTGGAGCACGAACACCGCGGAGAACGCGATGCGGTAGTTGTCGCCCGTCGCGTCCAGCAGGACGCCGATCGCCAGCAGCGTGGTCATGGAGGCGACGAAGCCGCCCATGTTGGTGATGCCGGACGCCGTCCCCTGCCGCTCCGGCGGATTCGCGGGCCGCGCGAAGTCGAAACCGATCATCGACGCGGGCCCGCAGGCCCCTAGCACGGCGCAGAGCACGACGAGCAGCCACAGGGGTGCGTGTTCGCCGGGGTAGACCAGTGTCGCCGCCCAGAGCAGCGCCGTCGCGGCCACCGTGCCGAGCGCCAGGGGCAGCCGCGCCGCGTGGTGCCGGGCGACGATCTGGCCGTAGACGAGGCCCACGGCCATGTTGGCCAGGACGACCAGCGTGAGCAGTTCACCGGCCAAGGCCCGGGAGAGTCCCTGTGCCTCGACGAGGAACGGCATGCCCCACAGCAGCAGGAAGACCATGGCGGGGAACTGCGTGGTGAAGTGCACCCAGAGCCCCAGCCGGGTCCCCGGCTCCTGCCAGGACCGCGCGATCTGGCGCCGCACGTAACCCATTCCCTGGTGCGGGAAGGGTTCGGGCTCGTGTCCCTCGGGGTGGTCCTTCAGGAAGACGAGGAGCAGGACGAGGACGGCGACCCCGGCGAGCGCGCTGCCCGCGAACGCCGCCGTCCAGCCGACCCCGTGCAGCAGCCGGGCGATGACGAGCGTCGAGACGAGGTTGCCTGCCATGCCGACGAGGCCCGCGAGCTGGGCGACGAGCGGTCCGCGGCGGGCGGGGAACCAGCGGGTGCCGAGCCGCAGCACGCTGATGAAGGTCATCGCGTCGCCGCAGCCCAGCAGCGCGCGCGAGGCGAGGGCCATGCCGTACGACGGGGAGAAGGCGAAGCCCAGTTGTCCGGCCGTGAACAGCAGGACGCCGATGGTCAGCACCTTCTTGGTGCCGAGCCGGTCGACCAGGAGTCCGACGGGTATCTGCAGGCCCGCGTAGACGAGGAGCTGGAGGATGGAGAAGCCGGACAGGGCCGAGGCGTTGACGTGGAAGCGGTCGGCCGCGTCCAGGCCGGCCACGCCCAGCGAGGTGCGGAAGATGACCGCGACGAAGTAGACCGAGACGCCGATGCCCCAGACGGCGACGGCGCGGCGCCCTCCGGGCGGGTCCCCCGGCAGCGACACGGCGCTCACCGGACCTCGCCCCGGGCCAGGTTGGAGAACCAGCTGACGTGCCGGTGCACGAGTGCGACCGCCGCCTCCGCGTCACCGGAGCGCAGCGCCTGGAGGATCTCCTCGTGCTCGGTGAGCGTTTTGGTGATCCGGTCGGGGTGGGCGTGCATCACGGCGACGCCCATCCGCAGCTGCCGGTCGCGGAGTTGGTCGTAGAGCCGGGCGAGGATCTCGTTGCCGCCGCTGCGGACGATCTCGGCGTGGAAGCAGCGGTCGGTGACGGCGGCGCCCGCCAGGTCACCGGCGGCGGCCTGTGCCTTCTGCTGGGCGAGCAGCTCCTCCAGGCGGGCGATGAGCCGGGGCGGGGCCGGTACGGCCTTGCGGGCGGCGTGCTCCTCGACGAGCTGCCGGGTCTCCACGACGTCCGCGATCTCCTGCGCGGAGACCGGCAGGACGAGGGCGCCCTTCTTCGGGTAGAGCCTGATCAGCCCCTCCACCTCCAGACGGAGGAGCGCCTCTCGCACGGGCGTGCGGGAGACACCGACGGCGTCGGCGAGTTCACCCTCGGTCAGGAGCGTCCCGCCCTCGTAGCGGCGCTCCAGGACACCCTGTTTGACGTGCGCGTAGACGCGGTCGGCCGCCGGGGGCGGTTTCGCTGCGGGCACGCGGGGCGCGGTCGTCCCGGCGGGCACGTCGGACACAGGTGCGACAGGCATGCGCACAGCATAGATACAACACGCACGCATCGTCGCGCCCCGTCCGGATCGCGGACGCCGGGCCGGATGCGGGGAAAGGTGACCCCGCCCGGCGGGGTGTGCAACCATCCGTGCTAATCAGGTGTCAGAGGAGAAGCGGTACTCCCATGTGACCGCGCTCCAGGGGCATTTAAACGTATTCGGGGTATTCAACTTGATAAACGGCATTCAGGGCGTACGCGTTCGCCGCGCTGTCGCCGCGATGATGACGACCGGCGCCGTGGTCGCGGCCGGAGCCCTCGGCGCGGCACCCGCACAGGCCGTCACCAAGCCCACGATCACCGCCAAGGGCGGCTACATGATGAACAACGGCACCGGTGCCAGCCTGTTCACCAAGGCGGCGGACGGCAAGCTGTCCACCGGTTCCACCACCAAGATCATGACCGCCAAGGTCGTGCTGTCGCAGTCGAACCTGAACCTGGACTCCAAGGTCACGGTCCAGAAGGCGTACAGCGACTACATCGTCGCCAACAACGCCTCCTCGGCCCGTCTGATCGTCGGGGACAAGGTCACCGTCCGCCAGCTCCTGTACGGGCTGATGCTGCCGTCCGGCTGCGACGCCGCGTACGCGCTCGCCGACAAGTTCGGCAGCGGCACGACCCGTTCCGCCCGCGTGAAGTCCTTCATCGGCAAGATGAACACCACGGCGCGCAGCCTGGGCATGACGAACACGCACTTCGACTCGTTCGACGGCATCGGCAATGGCGCCAACTACTCGACGCCGCGCGACCTCACGAAGCTCGCGAGCAGCGCGATGAAGAGTGCGACGTTCCGTACGGTCGTCAAGACGAAGACGACCCAGCAGAAGGTGACCACCAAGACCGGTGGGTACCGGTACATGAACTGGTCGAACACGAACAAACTGCTCAGCGAGTACAGCGGCGCCATCGGCGTGAAGACGGGCTCGGGCCCGGAGGCGAAGTTCTGCCTCGTCTTCGCCGCCACGCGCAACGGCAAGACGGTCATCGGCACGGTCCTCGCCTCCACGTCGGCCGACAACCGCACGGCGGACGCGAAGAAGCTGATGACCTACGGCTTCGCCAGCTAGGCATCGCTCCGGGGAATCGCCCCCGGGCAACGAAGGGGCCGGCCGCACACCGCGGCCGGCCCCTTCGCGTCAACGCCGGCGCAGCAGCGCCGCGAACGACACCCAGGCGCCCGGCGTGAGCCGGAGCACGGGCCCACCGGAGTCCTTGGAATCCCGGACGGCCACGACACCGGCCACGTTCAGGGCGACCTCGACGCACTCACCGTTACCGCTGCTGTGGCTGGACTTGCGGAAGTCGAAGTGCGGCACGGTTCACAACTCCTTGCGGATACGTTCGATCAGGTCGACGGAGTCGCGAAGGGCGAGCCCGTTTCTGGCGATCCGCTCGAACGTAACGTTGTGCCGTGCGGCGTCCGCCTCGCTCTCCAGCCACAGAGTAGACGACGTCGTGTCCATGTAGACCACGTCCATCGCCCCGGGTTCCGCGAACGAGACGACGCTGAACGCGCTGGTCATGCCGGGGTGTGAGCCCGCCAGGAACGGCACAACCTGGAGCATCACATTCGGCAGCCGAGCCGACTCCACGAGGCGCCCCAGTTGTACGCGCATGACCTCGCGTCCACCCACCAGTTGACGCAGAGCGCCCTCGCTCACAACTGCCCACACTTGCAGTGGGTTGCTGTCCGTGAGGCGGGCCTGTCGGGCGATCTTCGCCTCGACGAACCGTTCGATCTCGTCCGGGTCGTCCCAGTCGGCGTTGCCGACGGCCAGCGCCCGCGCATAGTCCGGCGTCTGAAGAAGTCCCGGGACGAAGGCGACTTGCCAGGTGCGGACAGCGGTCGCGATGTCCTCCAGGGCCACGTACTCCACGAGAGAGCGCAGCTCCGGGTACTGGTTCCACCAGCCCTTGGCCTTGCGGCGCTCCCGATCTGCCTTGGCCAGGCTCAGGAGCCGGGACACGGCCCTCTCTTCCGTCACTCCGTAGAGATCGCACAGGATCCGGATGTCCGGGTCGCGAAGAGGCACCCAGCCGCGCTCCATCTTGGCCACCTTGGCCGCGGTCGCCGAGAGAGCGGCTGCCGCCTGCGGCTGAGTCAGCCCGGCTTCGTCACGGAGCCGCAGCAGCTCACCACCCAACTTCCGCGCGAGCACGGTCGATACGCGGTTGCCGCGTGTGAACTGGTCTGCCGTCACGTCCGACTTCCTCCTGCGTCGACGTCAGTGTGCAGGCGCCAGACGAGCACCGCAAGGACGGCCGGGGACATATTTCCCCGAGACCGATTGCACAGTAGTCCGAATTGCCGCTACCGTCGGTACTCAATCGCCCACTCAGCGACACCAGTTGGCGGAAGGGCACCGTGCTGCCCGTTCCGGGGCCGCGCGGCCGAGCCACCTCCCCCCACCCACCTGGAAGCCGCCCGGGCATCCGGCCCCGCACGAGGAGGTGCGCTTCCATGTACGGCTCCTGCGATCCCGATCGCCACGCCCCCGCCCCCGCCCGCTACGACGCCGTCAGTTACACCCCGTATCCGCAGAACGTGTCCCTGGCCCGCAGACGGGTGGCCCGGCTCGCCGGTGAGTGGGGGCATCCCGGCGCCGCCGGTGACGCGGCCCTGCTGACGAGCGAGTTGTGCACGAACGCGCTGCTTTACGGGTGCCTGCGGGACCGGCTGTTCCGAGTGGAGACGTCCCTCACCGGGACGGTGCTGCGCATCGCGGTGACGGACCCGAGGGGGGAGCGGATGCCGCAGGCCCGGCTCGCGCGGGACGGTGACCAGTTCGGGCGGGGGCTGTACATCATCGGGATGCTCGCCGAACGGTGGGCGGTGGAGAGCCTGCCGGTGGGCAAGTCGGTGTGGGCGGAGCTGGACGTGGGCCGGCGGCGGCCCGCGTAGCGCGCCGCGGCGGCCGGGAACGACGCGGGGCCGCCTCCGTGAGGAGACGGCCCCGGGTCTGCGCACCGGCCTGGGCTACGCCCAGGTGATCAGTCGCTTCGGCTGTTCCAGGACCGCCGCCACGTCGGCGAGGACCTTGGAGCCCAGCTCGCCGTCGACCAGGCGGTGGTCGAAGGAGAGCGCCAGCGTGGTGACCTGGCGGGGCTTGACCTTGCCCTTGTGGACCCACGGCTGGAGCCTGATCGCACCGACCGCGAGGATCGCGGACTCGCCGGGGTTGAGGATCGGCGTGCCCGTGTCGACGCCGAAGACGCCGACGTTCGTGATGGTGACCGTGCCGCCCTGCATGGCCCCCGGGGACGTCTTGCCCTCGCGGGCCGTGGCGACCAGCTCACCGAGCGACGCGGCCAGTTGCGGCAGGGTCTTGGCGTGGGCGTCCTTGATGTTCGGCACGATCAGGCCACGGGGTGTGGCCGCCGCGATGCCCAGGTTGACGTAGTGCTTGCGCACGATCTCCTGGGCGGCCTCGTCCCAGGACGCGTTCACGTCCGGGTTGCGCTTGATGGCGACCAGCAGGGCCTTGGCGATGAGCAGCAGCGGGTTCACCCGCAGGCCGGTCATCTCCTTGTCCTGCTTGAGCTCCTCGACCAGCTTCAGCGTGCGCGTCACGTCGACGGTGACGAACTCCGTGACGTGCGGCGCGGTGAACGCGGAGCCCACCATGGCCTGGGCCGTGGCCTTGCGGACCCCCTTGACCGGGATCCGGGTCTCCCGGGCACCGTCGTGCGTGACGGCGGGCGCCGTTGCGGGGGCCGGGGTCCCGGCCGGGGCGGGCGCGGGCGCGGGCGGGGCGGCCTGCGGCGCCACCGCCGCGTGCACGTCCTCGCGCGTGATGATCCCGTCGGGACCCGACGGAGTGATCGTCGCGAGGTCGACCCCGAGGTCCTTGGCGAGCTTGCGGACCGGCGGCTTGGCCAGCGGACGCTGCCCGCCGTGGCCGTTCAGCTCGGCCTGGATCGCGGTGGCCGCGTAGTACGTGCCGGGCGGGGCCACGGGCCTGGGCTCCGCTCCCCTGCGGGGGCGGCGCTTGGTGGAGGCCTCGGCGACCCCGTACCCGACGAGGACCGGCGTGCGGCCCTCGGACTTGGGCTCCTCGGTGAGGGGTGCGGGCGCGGCGGGGGCCTGCGCGGCGGGCGCCTCGGGGGCGGGGGCGCCGGCACCGCCGGACACGTCCACGGTGATGATCACCTCGCCCACGTCCACCGTCGTGCCCTCGGGGAAGCGGAGTTCGCTCACCACCCCGTCGTACGGAATGGGCAGCTCCACGGCGGCCTTGGCCGTCTCGACCTCGCAGACGACCTGGCCGTCGGTGACCTGGTCACCGGGCTGGACGTACCACTTGAGGATCTCGGCCTCGGTGAGCCCCTCGCCCACGTCGGGCATCTTGAACTCGCGGAGGCCGGAGGCGGTCTCTGTCATCGTCGTCACGACCTTCTCCCTCAGTACGCCAGCGAGCGGTCGACGGTGTCGAGCACCCGGTCCAGGCCCGGCAGGTACTCGTCCTCCAGGCGTGCCGGCGGGTACGGGGCGTGATAGCCGCCGACCCGCAGGACGGGCGCCTCCAGGTGGTAGAAGCACCGCTCCGTGATGCGGGCGGCGATCTCCGCGCCCGTGCCGAGGAACACCGGGGCCTCGTGCACCACGACGAGCCGGCGGGTCTTCTCGACGGAGGCCTGGACCGTGTCGAAGTCGATCGGCGACATGGAGCGCAGGTCGACGACCTCCAGGGACTTGCCCTCCTCCTGCGCCGCGTCGGCGACCTCCTGGCAGACCTTCACCATCGGGCCGTACGCCACCAGCGTCAGGTCGCTGCCCTCGCGGACGACCCGCGCCTTGTGCAGCGGCCCGGGGATCGCGCTCTTGTCGACCTCGGACTTGTCCCAGTAGCGGCGCTTCGGCTCGAAGAAGATCACCGGGTCGTCGCTCTGGATGGCCTGCTGCATCATCCAGTAGGCGTCGGCGGCGTTCGAAGGGGAGACCACCTTCAGGCCCGCCACGTGCGCGAAGAGCGCCTCGGGGGACTCGGAGTGGTGCTCGACGGCGCCGATGCCGCCGCCGTACGGGATGCGGATCACGACGGGGAGCTTGATCTTGCCGAGCGCACGCGCGTGCATCTTCGCGAGCTGCGTGACGATCTGGTCGTACGCCGGGAAGACGAAGCCGTCGAACTGGATCTCGACCACGGGGCGGTAGCCGCGCAGGGCGAGGCCGATGGCCGTGCCGACGATGCCGGACTCGGCGAGCGGGGTGTCGATGACCCGGTCCTCGCCGAAGTCCTTCTGGAGGCCGTCGGTGACCCGGAAGACACCGCCGAGCTTGCCGACGTCCTCGCCCATGATGAGGACCTTGGGGTCGGTGTCGAGGGCCGTGCGCAGCGATTCGTTGATCGCCTTGGCCAGCGCCATCTTCTCTGCCGCCATGGTTACTTGCCCTCCCCTTCATCGGCGAACGACGCCTGGTAGGCGGCGAACTGGGCGCGCTCCTCGTCGACGAGCGCGTGCCCGTCCGCGTACGCGTTCTCGAAGATCGCGAAGTGGTCCGGGTCCGGCATGGCACGCACCGCGTCCCGCACTCGCTTGCCCAACGCCTCGCTCTCCGCGTCGAGTTCCGCGAAGAATCCCTCGTCCGCGTGGTTTGCCGCCTCCAGATAGGCGCGCAGACGCAGGATCGGGTCCTTCGCCTCCCACGCCTCGCGCTCCTCGTCGGCCCGGTACTTGGTCGGGTCGTCGGAGGTGGTGTGCGCGCCCATGCGGTACGTGTACGCCTCCACCAGGGTGGGGCCCTCGCCGTCGCGGGCCCGCTCCAGGGCCCACTTGGTGACGGCGAGGCAGGCGAGGACGTCGTTGCCGTCGACGCGGACGCCCGGGAAGCCGTAGCCCCGCGCGCGCTGGTAGAGCGGGACGCGGGTCTGCTTCTCGGTCGGCTCGGAGATCGCCCACTGGTTGTTCTGGCAGAAGAAGACGACGGGGGCGTTGTAGACCGCGGAGAAGGTGAACGATTCGGCGACGTCGCCCTGGCTGGAGGCGCCGTCCCCGAAGTAGGCGATCACGGCCGAGTCGGCGCCGTCCTTGGCGATGCCCATGGCGTAGCCGGTGGCGTGCAGGGTCTGCGAGCCGATGACGATCGTGTACAGGTGGAAGTTGTTGCTGTTCGGGTCCCAGCCGCCGTTGTTCACGCCGCGGAACATGCCGAGCAGGTTCGTCGGGTCGACGCCGCGGCACCAGGCGACGCCGTGCTCCCGGTAGGTCGGGAAGACGTAGTCGTCGTCCCGGGTGGCCCGGCCCGAACCGATCTGTGCGGCCTCCTGGCCGAGCATCGAGGCCCACAGGCCCAGCTCGCCCTGGCGCTGCAGCGAGGTGGCCTCCGCGTCGAAACGACGGCTCAGCACCATGTCCCGGTACAGGCCGCGCAGCTCCTCGGGGGTGATGTCCGCGACGTACGCGTCGTACGTCGCGTCCTTGACCCGCTTGCCTTCCGGGGTCAGCAGCTGGACGAGTTCCGGCTCGGCGCCCGGGGCCGCCTTGGCGGCCGCGCCGGTGCGCTTGCTCGCGGCGGTCTTCGTACCGGCGCTGCGTCGCGGCTTGCGCGCGGCAGTGCTCTCCACGGTCACGTGTGCTCCTCCGTCGGTCCGGCCCCCGGGGTTGCCGGGTGGCCAGTGCGGCTCGCCTGATCCCGATCCCGTGCACGGGGTGGGTGCCACTCGGCCGGGAACAGACGTGACAGGTGCCCCGGCGAGCGCCCTGCAACAAGCACGTTACCCAGTGCTCCACATTTCTGTGAAACCCCACCTGACCTGCGATTTTGCTTGGATTTCCAAGTACTTTGCACGAGGGTTCCCAAGTGAATCGCCCGAGCCGGGGACATGCGCTGGTCACAGCCTTGCAGGGGGCCGGAACACCGGCACGTTATCCCGGTCACCCCTGGCACGGGAAGGGTTCACCTCAAGCGGGTATTCCGACCCTGTGTGAAACTGGCCCCGTGCGCGAAGACGGGAAAATCACCGTATTCCTCCTCGACGACCACGAGGTGGTGCGCCGGGGCGTCCATGAGCTGCTCTCCGGGGAGCCCGACGTCCAGGTGGTCGGCGAGGCCGGGACCGCGGCCGACGCCCTCGTGCGGATTCCGGCCACCCGGCCGGACGTCGCCGTGCTGGACGTACGGCTTCCGGACGGCAGCGGCGTCGAGGTGTGCCGCGAGATCCGCTCGCGGAACGAGGACATCAAGTGCCTGATGCTGACGTCCTACGCCGACGACGAGGCCCTGTTCGAAGCGATCATGGCGGGCGCCTCGGGCTACGTCCTCAAGGCCATCCGCGGCACCGAGCTGCTGGCCGCCGTACGTGACGTCGCGGCCGGGAAGTCCCTGCTCGACCCGGTGGCCACGGCACGCGTGCTGGAGCGGTTGCGCGACGGGGGCGGCCCGAAGACCGACGACCGGCTCGCCCACCTCACCGACCAGGAGCGCCGCATCCTCGACCTGATCGGGGAGGGACTCACCAACCGCGCGATCGGCGAGCGGCTGCATCTGGCGGAGAAGACGATCAAGAACTACGTGTCCAGCCTGCTGTCCAAACTGGGCATGGAGCGCCGGTCCCAGGCAGCCGCCTACGTGGCGCGCCTACAGGTGGAGAACGACCGGCGCTGACGCGTCCATCCGGACCTGTGGCCCCTCCTCCCGGGGCGGGCGACCCTTTCCCGCCGCCCCCGGGTGCCACAGATTGGTGGGCATGCCCACCGACGAACAGCTCGCCGTGGACCTCATCGGCCGGGTCTCCCACGGCCGCGCGGCCACCACCATGCGCGCGCTGCCCTTCCTCGCCCTCGCCCGCCACATCGTGGCGGACGGCCGCGTGCTGCTGCGCCTGCACCGGGGCTGCGGACACCACCTGGCCCGCACCGGCGGCGTCGTCGCGTACGGCGCCGACAACCTGGGCTGCGCCCGGCCCGGCGAGAGCCTGTGGTCCGCCCAGATCGTCGGTCACTGCACGGGCGTCGAGCCGACCCCGGCCCAGCTCGAGCGCTTCGGCCCCGGCCCGCGTCTCGTCGACGGCGAGCCGTTCGACCCGGTCCACCTGGCGATCGAGCCGCGGTTCGCCACCGTGCACACCGCCGATGGTGCCCTGGAACGTCGATTCCAGCACATCCTGTGACCGAAGACGACTGTCTGTGACAAGCGCGAGGTCAGCGCTCCGTCCCGTGCCCTAGCATCTGGCGCGTGCCGCGCCCATCTGTACCACCCCCTATGACTCACGCGCCCCCCTTGGGTGCCCTTCTGCGCCGTTACGCCGCCGGGTCCGTGCTGACCTGCGAGCCCGTCGACCAGGGCCTGCTCAACCGCGGTTACCGGCTCCGCACCACCCGCGGCCGCTACTTCCTCAAGCACCACTTCGACCCCGAGACCGCCGACCCGGCCGCCATCGTCCGGCAGCACCGCGCCACCCAGCGCCTCGCGGACCTCGGCGTCCCGGTCGCCCCGCCGCTGGCGGGCACCGACGGCCGGACGGTCGCGGTCGTCGGCGGCCACGCCTACGCCCTGCACCCCTGGATCGACGGCGGGCACCGCCACGGCGGCCAGCTGGCCACCGACCAGTGCCGACGGCTCGGGGCGCTCCTGGGGGTCGTACACGCGTGTCTGGAGCGGGTGATGCCGCCGGACGGGCGGCCGCCGGAGAAGCCCGCGGACGGCGCCGATCCGGCGGACACCTTCGCGCTCATCGACGACCTGCTCGCGCACGTGCGCCGGCACCGCCCGCCGGACGCCTTCGACGAACTGGCACGGCGCCGGCTCCTGGAGCGGCGGACCCTGCTGGAGGAGCACGCCGGCCGGCGGCCGCCGCGGGGCGGCTCGGTGGGATGGGTGCACGGCGACTTCCACCCGTTCAACCTGCTCTACCGGGACGGCGAGCCCGCCGCGATCGTCGACTGGGACCGGCTGGGCGTCCAGCCCCGCGCCGAGGAGGCCGTCCGCGCCGCGGTGATCTTCTTCCTCCGCCCGGCCGGCACCCTCGACCTGGCCAAAGTGCGTGCCTACGCGCGCGCGTACCGGCGCGCGGCGGGCGCCTCCCCCGCCGAGCTCGCGGCCGCCGCGCACCGGGTGTGGTGGGAGCGCCTCAACGACTTCTGGATGCTGCGCTGGCACTACGAGCGCGGGGACACCCGCGCCGACCCCCAGTTCCCGGCGGCCTCGGCCCTGGTGGCGTGGTGGACCCGCGAGTACGACGCGGTGCGCGAGGCGTTCGCGGGCTGAACAGCGGGGGAGCCGGGGTCAGGAAGCAGCACGCGCGCGTGGAGCCCGTTCCGGGCCGCACGCGCGCGTGGTGGGGAGGCAGCCTGGTGTCAGAGACCCTCGGCGCCCGTGGTGTCCTCTTCGCCCGACGGCTCCGGCGACTCCACGGGGGGAGGCGACTCCGCGGGCTCCGAAGGCGTCGTCTTCGTCGGCGGCACGTTGCTGGGCGTCGTCTTCGAGGGCTCGTCCGACGGCTGGCTGCTCGGGGTCGCGGACGGCCTGTACGACGGCGAGTACTCCTCACCGGTGCCCGTACCCGTGCCGTCGTCCGTGGAGTCCTCGGTCTCGCGCTCCGTGGCCTTGTCGCTGGGCTTCTTGCTGGAGTGCTTGTCCTTGGTGGCCGAGGACGTGGGCGAGTGCGTGGTGTCGGTGCCACCGGTGCCGCTGCCGGTGTTGTTCAGCGCCAGTGCCACACCCGCCGCGATGGCGATCACCGCGAAGACCGCGAGGATCCACAGCTTGCCGCGGCCGCTGCCCCGGTTGCCGTGTCCCTCGAAGCCCCCGTCGTCGCCGCCGGACTGCGGCAGCAGCGGCGAGGGGATCTGCGTGGTGCCCGAGTCCCCGAGGTTCGGCAGCATGCCCGCGCCCGCGAAACCGGCCGCCGGGGTCTGCCGGCCCTCGTGCACGGTCACCGGGCCGGTGTTCCAGGTGCCGGTGTGGCCGCCCTGGTCGTACAGCATCTGCAGCGCGTACTGGACCAGGCCGCGCATCTCCTCGGCGGTCTGGAACCGGTCGTCGGGCTCCTTCGCCAGGGCGCGCATCACGAGTCCGTCGAGCTCCGGCGGCACGGTGTCCGAGACGGACGACGGGGGCGCCGGGATGTCCTGCACGTGCTGGTAGACCACGGACAGCGGCGTCTCACCGGTGAACGGGGGACGCAGCGCGAGCAGTTCGTAGAGCAGGCAGCCGGTCGCGTACAGGTCGGAGCGGTGGTCGACGGCCTTGCCGAGCGCCTGCTCCGGGGAGAGGTACTGCGGGGTGCCCATGACCATGCCGGTCTGGGTCATTGTCGACTGCGCGCCGTGCAGGGCGCGCGCGATGCCGAAGTCCATCACCTTCACGGCACCCGTGTCGGTGATGATCACGTTGGCGGGCTTGATGTCGCGGTGCACGATGCCGTGCTGATGCGAGTACGCCAGCGCCTCCAGGACACCGGAGACGATGATCAGCGCCTGCTCCGGCCCGGGGGCCTCGGCGTTGAGCAACAGGTCGCGGATCGTGTGGCCCTCGACGATCTCCATGACGATGTACGGCACGACGCCGTGGCCGACGTTGTCCTCGCCGGAGTCGTACACGGCGACGACCGCGTGGTGGTTGAGTCCGGCCACCGACTGGGCCTCGCGCGTGAAGCGGGCCTTGGAGACCGGGTCCTCGGCCAGGTCGGACCGGAGCAGCTTGACCGCCACGGTGCGGCCGAGACGTACGTCCTCGGCGGCGAACACCTCGGCCATACCACCCCGGCCGAGTCTGCGGGTGAGCCGATACCGGCCATCGCCGACCAGCCCGCCGTTACCCCACATCTCCGGCGCATCTGACATACCGCCGCCAGTCGCCTCGGGGTCGGACGGGCCCTGAGCGCGCTGCTGCTGTGCCATCAGTCCTCGCCGTCGTTTCTGCCCGCGGTCTGCGCGGTGGTTGTTACGGTCTCCGTCGGGCCACGCTACAGGCTCCGCGCAAGGCGCCGGTCCGAGTTGGATTCGAGATGGACCGGTCATGAAACCCGCAGCGGGTCCCCGGGGGCAAATCCTGTGTACCGGCCGTACAACACCTGTAACGCTTCCGCGACGCTTCCTTCGCGTACGGTCACGGAACGGGCACCGAGCTTGACGTGTCCGTGCCCTCGGGCAGACTTGGCCGGGAATAGCACATTGGATCACTGAGGACCGATCGCGGGACGCGGGAGCACACCAGCCGCTGCCACCGCGCCGATGGGGGACGCAGAAACATGAGCCAGGACGGCGCACAGGGCCGGTACGCGGGGCGTGCGGTCGCCGGCGGGCGCTACCAGCTGCGCGACTTGCTCGGCGAAGGCGGCATGGCCTCGGTGCACCTCGCGTACGACTCGGTGCTCGACCGGCAGGTCGCGATCAAGACACTGCACACCGAGCTCGGCCGCGAGCAGGCCTTCCGCGAGCGGTTCCGCCGCGAGGCGCAGTCGGTGGCCAAGCTCACGCACACGAACATCGTCTCGGTCTTCGACACCGGCGAGGACGACCTCGACGGCATGACGACGCCGTACATCGTCATGGAGTACATCGAGGGCAACCCGCTCGGCTCGGTCCTCGACGCGGACATCCAGCAGTACGGCGCCATGCCCGCGGACAAGGCCCTGAAGATCACCGCGGACGTGCTGGCCGCCCTGGAGATCAGCCACGAGATGGGCCTGGTCCACCGGGACATCAAGCCGGGCAACGTGATGATGACGAAGCGCAACGTCGTCAAGGTGATGGACTTCGGCATCGCCCGCGCCATGCAGTCCGGGGTCACGTCGATGACCCAGACCGGCATGGTCGTCGGCACCCCGCAGTACCTCTCGCCCGAGCAGGCCCTCGGCCGGGGCGTCGACGCGCGCAGCGACCTGTACTCGGTCGGCATCATGCTCTTCCAACTGGTCACCGGGCGGCTGCCGTTCGAAGCGGACTCACCCCTGGCCATCGCGTACGCGCACGTCCAGGAGGAGCCCGTCGCGCCCTCCTCGGTCAACCGCTCGCTGCCGCCTGCCGTGGACGCCCTGGTCGCCCGCGCGCTGAAGAAGAACCCGAACGAGCGCTTCCCCAGCGCCGAGGCGATGCGCGACGAGTGCCTGCGCGTGGCCCAGTCGCTGCACGCCACCGCCCCGAGCATCGTGCCGGGCGCCCAGACGCCCAGCGGCGCCGGCGTCGGCTCCGCCGTCTTCCCGCCGGTCGACCAGTCGGCCCCGGCCCCCACGGGCCCGGTCCAGACGCCGTACCAGCCGGGCCCCTACAACCCGCAGACGCCGGCGGCCCCGCACACCCCGGCGCCGTCGTACGGCTATCCGCAGCAGGGCGGCTACCAGGCGCCGCAGACCGCGGCGTACTCCCAGCAGCACGGCTCGTCGACCGCGCCGCCGTACAACCTGACGCCCCACTCCACGGCGCCCGGCAACTCCGGCGGCCGCAAGAGCAACAAGGGAATGATCATCGGCTCCGTCGTCGTCGCGCTCGTCGCGGCAGGCGGTCTGATCACGGCGCTCACGCTGAGCGGCGGCGGTGACGACGACAAGGGCGGCGGCGACTCCACCGGCTCCGCGTCCGCGTCCGCGGTCCCCGGCCACAAGGGTCCGGACACCACGAAGGTCATCGAGACCACCAAGTGCACGGAGCCGGACGAGTCGTACAACGACCCGGACAAGGTCAGGGTCCCCGACTTCACGTTCAAGAACCTCAAGTCCGTCAAGTCGTGCTTCCAGGCGGCCGGTTGGCAGCTGGACGTCAAGAAGGTGGATGAGAACACCTACGGCGAGGACACGGTCATGGACCAGTTCCCGTCCGCGGGCACGGACGTGGACCCGAAGGACATGCCCGAGATCGAGCTGAGCGTCTCGTCGGGCGACCCGGCCTGACCGGCCGCTGAAGCCGTCGTCGGCCGCCGGCCGACGCACGAAGGGCCCGGCACGGGAAGTGCCGGGCCCTTCGCGGGTACCACGCCGGGTCCGTCCGGCCGGCGGGTCCCGGGGGTTACAGGTACGGACCGCCCGAGCGGCCGATCGTGCGCGGGTCCTCCTCGTCGTCACCGCCGCCTACGCCCGGCGGCAGGGCCCTGCGCATCTGCTCCAGCTGCGCCCTGGCCGCCATCTGCTGGGCGAACAGGGTCGTCTGGATCCCGTGGAAGAGCCCTTCCAGCCATCCCACCAGCTGGGCCTGCGCGATGCGCAGTTCGGCGTCGCTCGGCGTCCCCTCGTCCGTGAAGGGGAGGGAGAGCCGCTCCAGCTCATCGACCAACTCGGGCGCCAGGCCGTCCTCCAGCTCCTTGACCGAGCTGGCGTGGATCTCCTTGAGCCGCACCCGGCTGGCCTCGTCCAGAGGTGCCGCGCGCACTTCTTCCAGCAGCTGCTTGATCATGCTGCCGATGCGCATCACCTTGGCGGGCTGTTCCACCATCTCCGTCACCGGGACCTCGCGGGAGTCCTGGTTCCCGGCACCACCGGCGCCGCCGAGAGGCAGTCCGTCCTCACCTACGACCAGGATCTGGGGGTTCTCCGGCGACCGTTCGTTCCTCGGCATCTCCATTGCGCCATTGTCTCGCACCCGTCCGCCTCATCACGGTGTGCCCCCTGCGGAGGGTGGTCCTCCGGTCGGCCCCCGACCGGATGCCGGGATCGTCCCGTCATGTGAGGCTTGTTCCGTTGATCTTGGCGACTCTCGCACCGGGAGGGGGTCACGGACGTGACTCCAAGGCTCCGCACACAGCGGCGGCGCGGCCCCGCGCCGTCCATGGCGGGACTGGCACTGCTGCTGACCCTGTCGGCCGGTGTCACCACCCAGATGTCGTACGCGGCCTCACCCCCGGACGAGAGCGGGTCCCGGCCCTCCCCGTCCGTCTCGGTGTCCCCCACGCCGACGACGACGGCGTCCCGTGTCCCGGCCGCCGACGCGTCCCGCGCCGGGAGCCAGGCGGGCGAGGGCCGCAAGCGTCCGGGGCGGGAGGAAACGGCACCGCGGGACGAGGACTCGGCACCGGTGTACACGGACCGCGACCCGGACAGCCGTCAGCGACCCGAGCGCCCGGCCAGGCCCGCCGGCCGGCCCGACGCGGACTCCGCGGACTCCTCGGACTCGGCGGACGGCGGGGACTCCGTGGACGGCACCGCCCACGCGGACGCCACGGAGGGCTCCGACACCGCGGACAGTGACAGCGCCCCGGAGAGCGCGGTCGCCTCCGAAGCGCCACGGGACACGGAGGGGCAGACGCCCTCCCCGGCCCCGGCCGGTCCGTCCGTCACGCGGTCCGCGCCGCAGCAACCCGTGCTGCGCCTCCTGCCGCTGGGCAGCGGGCTGATCCTCATAGGCTGCGGCCTGGGACTCGCCTTCTTCGCCCTGCGGGCCCGACGCGCCTGAGCGACGCCGGTCGGCGGTCCTGGCCCGGGGGCCCGGACGGCAGGCGTTCGCGGACCGGGACCGGCCGGCACTGGACGGCGCCGGGTCACATGACCGGCCCGGGGGCCTGGACAGCACGGGGCGCGGGGGCCAGGGCAGCACCGGGGCTCGCGGGCCGGGACCGGCCGGCACTGGACGGCGCCGGGTTCGGTTGACCGGCCCGGGGGCCGGGACAGCACGGGGGCCGGGACCGGCCGGCACTGGACGGTGCCGGGTTCGCGCCGGGACCGGCGGGGCCGAGCACGGTGCCAAGATCACAGTCCGGGCCCCGGGGGCCCTGGACCGCTTGGGGTTCGCAGGCCGGGAACCGGGCAGGCCCTGGACGGCGCCGGGGTCGCAGTACTGGCCCGGCGGCCCGGACGGTGCCGGGTTCCGCGGGCCGCGGACCGCGCCGGGTTCGCCAGGTCGGCGCGCGGACGGCACCCGGTTCGCGCGGCCGACCCGGCGGCCCGGACGGTGCCGGGTTCGCGCCGGGACCGGCGGCCCGGACGGTGCCCGGTTCCGCGGGCCGCATCGGGTTCGCCAGGTCGGCGCGGCGCGCCAGGTCCGCGGGCGGTCACCGGCCTCGCACGCAGGCCCGGACGGCACCCGGTTCGCGCGGCCGACCCGGCGGCCCGGACGGTGCCGGGTTCGCGCCGGGACCGGCGGTCTGGACGGTGCCGGGTTCCGCGGGCCGCGGACCGCATCGGGTTCGCCAGGTCGGCGCGGCGCGCCAGGTCCGCGGGCGGCCACCGGCCTCGCACGCAGGCCCGGACAGCACCCGGTTCACGCGGCCGACCCGGCGGGCCTACGGCACCACCAGCAGCACCTTGCCGATGTGGCCGCTCTCCTCCAACACCCGGTGGCCCGTGGCCGCGTCGCTCATCGGGATCTCCCGGTCCACGACCGGCCGTACGTGACCGCCGGAGATCAGCGGCCACACGTGCTCGCGCACCGCGGCCACGATGGACGCCTTCTCGCCGAGGGGGCGGGCGCGGAGCGAGGTCGCGCTGACCGCGGCCCGCTTGCCGAGGAGCGTGCCGATGTTCAGCTCGCCCTTGACGCCGCCCTGCATACCGATGATCGCGAGCCGCCCGTTGACGGCCAGCGCCCGGACGTTGCGGTCCAGGTACTTGGCACCCATGTTGTCGAGGATCACGTCGGCGCCGCCGCCGTCGGTGGCCCGCTCGATCTCCTCGACGAAGTCCTGCTCGTGGTAGTTGACGAGGACGTCCGCACCGAGGTCGGCGCAGAACCGCAGCTTGTCCTCGGTCCCCGCCGTGACGGCGACCTTGGCGCCGACCGCCTTCGCCAGCTGGATCGCCATGGTGCCGATGCCGCTGGAGCCGCCGTGCACGAGCAGGGTCTCGCCGGGACGGAGGTGGGAGATCATGAAGACGTTGGACCAGACGGTGCAGGTCACCTCGGGCAGCGCCGCCGCCTGTCGGAGGTCCAGTCCCTCCGGCACGGGCAGCAGCTGACCGGCCGGGACGGCGACCTTCTCGGCGTAGCCGCCGCCCGAGAGCAGCGCGCACACCTCGTCCCCGACGGCCCACCCGGACACGCCGGGCCCCAGGGCGGCGATCCGCCCGGAGCATTCGAGACCGGGGTACGGGGACGCGCCCGGCGGGGGGTTGTAGAAACCCTGCCGTTGCAGCAGATCGGCTCGGTTGACGGCGCTGGCCACCACGTCGACCAGGACTTCGCCCTCCCCGGGCTCCGGGTCCGGGACCTCGTCCCACACCAGCGCCTCGGGTCCACCAGGTTCGACAATCGTGATCGCTCGCATGCCGCGAGGCTACTTCAGGAGACCCGCACGATCGTGATGAGACGGTCCGTCAACTCCAGTGTGCCGATGGCGGGATCGTCGTACCCGAGCACCCGGTGACCTCGTACCACGCTGACCACCAGATCACCGGTCTCGCGCACGCCCTTGCCGACCTCGGCCTTTATGACCGGGCGTTCGACGATGTCGAGGCCGCTGCCCTGCTGGATGAGGTCCTCCATGACCAGGCCCGCGCTGGGGCTGAGGACGGAGAGCCCGAGCAGCCGGCCGGCCGCGCCCGCGCTGGTGATGACGGCGTCGGCGCCGGACTGGCGCAGCAGCGGCGCGTTCTCCTCCTCCCGCACCGCCGCCACGATTTTCGCGGTGCCGTTGAGCTGGCGGGCGGTCAGGGCGACCAGCACGGCCGTGTCGTCCCGCTGCGTGGCGATGACGATCTGCCGCGCCCGCTGCACCTCGGCCCGCAGCAGCACGTCGCTGCGCGTCCCGTCGCCCACCACGCCCGCGTGCCCCTCGGCCACCGCCGCGTCGACCGCCTCCGAGCCGGGGTCGACCACGACGATGCGCTCCTTCTTCAGCCCCGTCGCACAGAGGGTCTGCACGGCGGACCGCCCTTTCGTCCCGAAACCGACCACCACGGTGTGGTCACGCAAGGGGGGCCTCCCACGAATCGACGGACGTCACGCGTGCCGACGTTACCCATCCCGGGGCGAAGATCCGAGAGCATGGGCCGGGTGCCGGCCGACGACCGGACCGCGAGCCGCTGGGAGCAGGCCATGAAGGACGGGCAGCAACGACCGCCCAGGACAACCGTGAGCCGGGACGGCACGGGCGGAGGGAGCCCGGGCGGCACGGACACGCGGGCGGGGGCCGCCTCCGGGAAGGGGCGGAGCGGTGGTACCGGGAGGTTCTCCATCCTGCGGTTCCTCTGGTACCGGTCGCGCACCGAGGCCCTGGACGACGCCGAGGCGGGACGCTCGATCCGGCTGCCCGTCGAGGGCACGGTGCCGCCCCTCCAGCAGGTGCTGCGCCGGCTCGCCATGGCGCTGCTGGTCCTCGCCCTCACCACGTTCCTGGTCTGGGTGGACCGCGCCGGCTACCACGACAGCTCCGACAGCACGGTCGACCTCCTCGACGCCGCGTACTACGCGACCGTCACCCTCTCCACCACCGGCTACGGCGACATCACCCCGGTGAGCGACACGGCCCGCCTCGTCAACATCCTCGTCATCACCCCGCTGCGCGTCCTCTTCCTGATCATCCTGGTCGGCACCACCCTGGAGGTCCTCACCGAGCGCACCCAGCAGCAGGTGCGCATCCACCGCTGGCGCTCCCGGATGCGGGACCACGTGGTGGTGGTCGGCTACGGCACCAAGGGGCGGCACGCCATCCAGACGCTGCTGGGCCAGGGCATCCCCAGGGAGCGGATCGTCGTCGTCGACCCGCAGCACAAGACGGTGGACGCGGCGGGCAGCGACGGGCTGGTGGCGGTGCTCGGGGACGCCACCCGCTCCGACACCCTCCTCAAGGCCGAGGTGCAGCACGCCGCCCAGGTGATCGTCGCCCCGCAGCGGGACGACACCGCGACGCTCGTCACGCTCACCGCCCGCCAGCTCAACCGGCGCGCCACGATCGTCGCCGCCGTCCGCGAGGACGAGAACGTGCCGCTGCTGAAGCGGAGCGGAGCCGACATGGTCGTCACCAGCTCCAGTTCGGCCGGCCGCCTGCTGGGCGTGTCGATGGCCAGCCCGCACGCCGCCGACGTGCTGGAGGGCCTGATGACGTACGGCAGCGGCCTCGACCTGGCGGAACGGCCCGTGTCGGAAGGGGAGATCGGTGCCGCGCCGCGCGACTGCACCGATCTCGTGGTGGCCGTCGTACGCGGCGGGCAGGTACTGGACCAGGCGGCTCCCGGCACCACGCCGCTGCGGGCGGGCGACCGCCTGATCACCATCAGCCGGACCGCGAACGGCGGGCGGCGCCACCCGTAGGCCGCGCGCACGACCGTAGGCCTCGCGCGCAAGCCCGGGCCTCGCGCGCACGAGGCGGCCGGTCGGTCGATCGGCGGGTGGCTTGGTCGGCGGGTGGCCCGCCCGGTGGGTCGGGGCCCGCCCGGTGGGTCGGGGCCCGCCCGGTGGGTCGGGGCCCGCCCGGTCGGCTGCCGGTCAGGGAGGGGGCGATGCGCCGGTCACTCGATGCACGCCCCGAGGCCCGCCAGGGCCCAGGGCAGGTCGAGGATCTCCAGCTCCTGACCGGCCCGGGCACCGCCGGGCGGTACGACGGCGAGGGCGTCGGACGCGGCGATGCCCCGCAGCATCGCCGGACCGTTGTAGTGCAGCGGCACGGCCCGCTCGGCGCGCAGCGCGACGGGGACGAGCCGGGTGTCGTAGGGGTGCCCGTGCACGGCTTCCGTGAGAGGCATCGCGTACGGCTCCGGAGCCGCCCGTCCGGCGAGGGTCCGCAGCAGGGGCTCGGCGAGCGTGAGCAGCCCGGAGACCGCGGCCAGGGGATTGCCGGGCAGCCCGACGAGGTGCTGGTTCTCCTTGGTGCGGGCCAGCAGCATGGGGTGCCCGGGGCGGACCTTGACGCCGTCCACGAGGAGCTCGGCGCCGAGGCGGGCCAGGACGGGGTGCACGTGGTCGACGGGGCCGGCGGCGGTACCGCCGGTCGTGACGATCAGGTCGGCGCCGGATCCGGCGATCGCCTGGTGCAGGGCCTCGGCGTCGTCGCCCAGCCGCCGCACGCCGACGACCTCGGCGCCGGCGGCCCGCAGCCAGGACGGCAGCATGGGACCGAGGGCGTCCCGGATGAGCCCGTCCCGGGGAAGACCCGACGTGAGCAGCTCGTCGCCGAGGACGAGGACCTCGGCCCGCGGGCGGGGGAGAGCGGCGAGTGCGTCGTAGCCGGCGGCCGCGGCGAGGCCCAGCACGGCCGGGGTGACCAGCGCGCCGACGGGCAGGAGCTGGTCGCCGTTGCGGCACTCCTGGCCCCGCGGCCGGATGTCCTGCCCGTGGACGACCTCGCGGGTCGCGTGCAGGCGTCCCTTCTCGTCGGTCCGCCCGTGCTCACTGCGCAGGACGGCGGTCACGTCCTGCGGGATACGCGCCCCGGTGGCGATCCGCACCGCCTCCCCGTCGGTGAGCCGCTCCGGCTGGGCCTGCCCGGCGAGCACGCCCTCCTCGCGCACGTCCCAGGGACCGGGACCCGCCACCGCCCACCCGTCCATCGCGGACGTGTCGAAGGAGGGCAGGTCCGTGAGCGCGGCGAGCGGCGCGGCGAGAACCAGACCGAGGGAGGCATCGAGCGGTACGGAGACGGGCGCCCGGCACGCACCGGCACGGCCGGCCCGTTCGGCGAGGGTGCGTGCCTGCGGCCACGGGGTGGCCCGGTGATGCTCGGTGGGGGCGGTGGGGTGTCCGTGCCTTCCGCCGTCGGGGGCGGGGGCGGGCCGGCTCTGGGGCGTGGGGACGGTTTCCCCCTTGACCAGGGCGAGGGCCTCTTCGACGTCGAAGTCCTCGTCCTCCTGGCTGTTCCGGGTGCCGCGGGCGGCGGTCATCCGGCGTCCGGGCGACCGGCGGGACCGTCGTCGGACGGGGCCCCGGTCGTGGCCGACGGGTCCGCGGTCGTGGCCGACGGGTCCGCGGTCGTGGCCGACGGGTCCGCGGTCGTGGCCGACGGGGCGGGCGGGCCGGTGTCCGGCTGGGGTGAGGCGTCCTCGGCCGCCCAGGCGAGGGCCAGCGCCGACGCCCTGCGGGCGGCTTCGGCCACCGCGTCGGGGCCGCCCTTCGCCTGCGCGGCCGCGTACCCCACGAGGAACGTGGTCAGCGGCGCCGCCGGGCGGGCCACGGAGTGCGCGGCGTCGCGGGCGAGATCCAGCAGGACGCCGGTGTCGACGTCCAGGTCGATGCCCAGTTCGTCCTTGACTGCGGAAATCCATTCATCCAACACGTGCCCATGCTCCCTGATGCGTGACCGAGCGGCGGCGATGTCGTCCCAGGTGTCGCAGTCGAAGGACGCGACGGGATCGGAGATACGGGTGAGGTCGAGCGCGGCGGTGACCCGCCGCAACGGCAGCCCTTCCAACCCGCCCCGGTCACCGCCGAGCGCCCCCAGCACCCGCCGCAACGCCGCCGCCCGGTACACGGCGACCAACGGCTGCTCCCGCCCACCGCGATCGGTGAGGAGAACGCCGTCGGGGTGCGGGGGGTGACTGGACGGGGCTTCGGTGGGGTGCGGGCGGTGAGTGGACGGGGCTCCGGTGGGGTGCGAGGGGTGAGTGGACGGGACCGGGGCGGACCGCGGGGAGCGGCCGGGGTCGACGGCTACCGGGTCGACGGCAGCCGGATCGGCGGCACCCGGATCGGCGGCGGACGGGGGTGCTGGGACCGGGTCCGGGTCCGCCGTGACCGGATCAGCAGCGCCCGGGCCGTCGGCCGTCTGATCGGCGGCACCCGCCGAGGCCGAGGCCGGGTCCGCGAAGCCCGCAGCGGCAGCACCCCCGCCGGCGGCGCCCGGAACCGCGGCGCCCGGAACCGCGGTGTCCAAACCAACGGTGGCCGGGTCGACATTGGCCGGGTCGGCGTTGGCCCGGTCGGCGTTGGCCCGGTCGAGGGCGTCCGGAACCACGGTGGCCGGCCGGAGCGCGGCCAGCAGCCGCCGAACCGTCCCCGCCGTCAGGAACGGCAGATCGGCGGAGAGTACGACGACGTACTCGGCGGTGGTGTGCCGCAACCCCGCGGCCAGCGCGGCGACCGGCCCCGCCCCCGGGGGATCCTCACGCGCCCACACGACGGGCCGCGCCGTCGGCCTCCGGTCGGCCACGACGACGACGGCCCCGGCACCCGCGCACGCGGCCAGCACCCGGTCGAGCAGCGCCCGTCCGCCCACCCGCACCCCGGGCTTGTCCGCGCCCCCGAGCCGTCGCGCCCCGCCCCCGGCAAGCACGACGGCGTCGAACGCGGCAGGCCCCACGGGCACGCCGTACACGTCGCCCGCGGTCGGGGCGACGTCGACGGACGCGGCATCGGCGGCGCCCGGTGACTCGTGCGCGGTCATCCCCCGAGTATGGGCGCCCGAAGGATCATTTCCACCCCGTGCACAGCATGTGGACGGGGGCACCCTCCGACGGACTACGACCAACTTCTCGCAGGCCCACGACGGACCACTACGGGCTACGACGGACCCCGACGGACTACAGCGTCCGCAACAGGACCGCCGGCTGCTTCACGCAGTCCGCGACAAACCGCAGGAAACCTCCCGCCGTGCCGCCGTCGCACACCCGGTGGTCGAAGGTGAGCGAGAGCTGTACGACCTGCCGTACGGCCAGCTCACCCTCGTGCACCCACGGCTTGGGGACGATGCGGCCGACGCCGAGCATGGCCGCCTCCGGGTGGTTGATGATCGGCGTGGAGCCGTCCACTCCGAACACGCCGTAGTTGTTCAGCGTGAACGTCCCGCCCGTGAGGTCCCCGGGTGTCAGCGTCCCGGTCCGCGCCGCCTCGGTCAGCCGTGCGAAGTCCGCGCCGAGCGACTCCGTGTCCCGCGCGTGCGCGTCCCTGACGACGGGCACGACGAGCCCGCGCTCGGTCTGGGCGGCGAAGCCCAGGTGCACCCGGTCGAGCCGCACGATCTCGCGGGCGTCCATGTCGACCGTCGAGTTGAGCTCCGGGTAGCGGGCCAGCGCGGCGGTGCAGATCCGGGCGAGCAGCGCCAGCAGCGGGATCTTCGGACCGCCCGCCGCGTTCATCGCCGCGCGCGCCCGCATCAGTTCCGTCGCGTCGGCGTCGACCCAGCAGGTCGCGTCGGGTATCTCGCGACGGCTCCGGGAGAGCTTGTCGGCGACGGCACCGCGGACACCCCGCAGGGGCACGCGTACCCCGTCCGTGACGGCCTCCGTCCGGGCGGCCCCGGACGGAACGGGAACCCCGTCGGCGTCACCGCGCGCGACGGACGGCCGCTCCGTACCGGAGGGACGCTCGCCCGGTACTCGTACCGTGCCCCTCCCGGCACCGGCGGCCCGCAGCGCGGACTCGACGTCCGCCCGCAGGATCAGTCCGTCCGGCCCCGAACCCGCCAGCTCCCGCAGGTCGAGACCGTTCTCCCGGGCGAGCCTGCGCACCAGCGGGGAAATCACCGGAACCGGTCCTTCCGCACGAACGGCCCGCTCCGAACCGACTGTCCGCTCCGCACCGGCGCCGTCGGAGCCGAACGCGCCGTCGGCCACGGCTCCCGCCGCGTCCGGCACGACGGCCGCCGGGGATCCGGCGGGCGCTCCGGCGGGGGCGGTGCCCACCGCCGAGGACGGCGCTGCGGCCCCCGCGGCGGCGAAACCGTCCGTGCGCGGCCCTGATCCGGGCGCCGCGGGCCGCACCCGCCTGCGCCGCGAGGGCGGGGCCTGCGTGCCGTATCCCACGAGGACGTTGCCCGACCCCTCGTCTGCGTCCGCCGGCGCGGGCGCCCCGACCGCGACCGTGATCAGCGGGGCGCCCACGGGCAGTTCGCTGCCCTCGTCGCCGAAGCGGGCGGTGACCACGCCCCCGTAGGGACACGGCACCTCGACCATCGCCTTGGCCGTCTCGACCTCGACGACCGGCTGGTCCACCGCGACGACGTCACCGACCTGGACGAGCCAGCGGACGATCTCCGCCTCGGTGAGGCCCTCCCCGAGGTCGGGGAGCTTGAACTCCAGCACCTGGGCCATCAGCTTCCCCCCTCCCATTGCAGCCGCGCCACCGCGTCCAGGATCCGGTCGACACCGGGCAGATGGTGGCGCTCCAGCATCGGCGGCGGATACGGGATGTCGAACCCGGCCACCCTCAGCACCGGTGCCTCCAGGTGGTGGAAGCAGCGCTCGGTGATCCGCGCGGCGATCTCTCCGCCCGGCCCGCCGTACCCACCGGACTCGTGGACGACGACCGCGCGTCCGGTCCGCCGGACGGCCGCGCACACCGTCTCGTCGTCGAACGGCACCAGGGAGCGCAGGTCGACGACTTCGAGGTCCCAGCCCTCGGCCCGCGCGGCCTCGGCCGCCTCCAGGCAGACCGGCACGGACGGGCCGTACGTGACGAGCGTGGCGCTCCGGCCCGAGCGCCGCACCACCGCGCGGCCTGTCGGTTCAACGGCCGTCGGCTCCTGCGGGTTCCAGGAATCCTTCGACCAGTACAGGCGCTTGGGTTCCAGGAAGACCACGGGGTCGTCGGAGGCGATGGCCTCGCGCAGCAGCCCGTAGGCGTCGGCGACGGTGGCGGGCGTGACGACGTGAAGCCCTGGAGTCGCCATGTAGTACGCCTCGGAGGAGTCGCTGTGGTGCTCGACGCCGCCGATGCCTCCCCCGTACGGGACGCGGATGGTGATCGGCAGCGGCATGGCCCCGCGTGTGCGGTTGCGCATGCGCGCGACGTGGCTGATCAGCTGCTCGAACGCCGGATAGGCGAAGGCGTCGAACTGCATCTCGACGACCGGCCGCAGGCCGTACATCGCCATGCCGACGGCGGTCCCGAGGATGCCCGCCTCCGCGAGGGGCGTGTCCGTGCAGCGGTCCTCGCCGAACTCCTCGGCCAGGCCGTCGGTGACCCGGAAGACACCGCCGAGCGTGCCGACGTCCTCGCCCATGACGTGGACCGTCGGGTCGTCGGCCATGGCGTCGCGCAGCGCGCGCCCGAGAGCCTGCGCCATGGTGGCCGGTTTCAGGGCAACGGTGGTCATCGCCCGGCACCTTCCGCCCCGTGCGTCCCGTCCGCCTCGGCTTCGAGCTCCGCGCGCAACTGGGCCTCCTGTTCCCGCAGCTGTGGGGTGGGCTCGGCGTACACATGGGCGAACAGGTCCATGGGGTCGAGCACCGCGTCCTGGTTCATGCGCGCGCGCAGATCGGCGGCCATGGCCTCGGCGTCCTCCCGCGCGGCCCGTATGCCGTCCTCGTCGAGCAGGCCCCGCTCGGTCAGCTCCCGCTCCAGCAGGGCGATCGGGTCGTGCGCGCGCCAGGTCTCGACCTCGGCGTCGCCCCGGTAGCGGGTGGCGTCGTCGGCGTTCGTGTGGGCGTCGATGCGGTACGTGACGGCCTCGACGAGCGTCGGGCCGCCCCCCGCGCGCGCGTGCCGTACGGCGTCGGAGAGGACCTCGTGCACGGCCGCCGCGTCGTTGCCGTCGACCAGCCGGCCCGGCATCCCGTAGCCGACGGCCTTGTGGGCCAGCGAGGGGGCCGCGGTCTGCTTGGCGAGCGGGACGGAGATGGCGAAGCCGTTGTTCTGGACCAGGAAGACGACCGGGGCCTGCCACACGGCGGCGAAGTTCAGCGCCTCGTGGAAGTCGCCCTCGCTGGTGCCGCCGTCGCCGACCATGGCGAGCGCGACCACGTCGTCGCCCTTCAGGCGAGCGGCGTGGGCGAGGCCCACGGCGTGCGGGAGCTGGGTGGCGAGCGGGGTGCACAGGGGCGCGATGCGGTGCTCGCGCGGGTCGTAGCCGGTGTGCCAGTCGCCGCGCAGCAGGGTGAGGGCCTGGACGGGGTCGAGGCCGCGGGCGACGGCCGCGAGGGTGTCGCGGTAGCTCGGGAAGAGCCAGTCGCGCTCTTCGAGGACGAGGGCGGCGGCGACCTCGCAGGCCTCCTGACCGGTGGTGGAGGGGTAGACCGCGAGGCGGCCCTGCTTGGTGAGGGCCGTGGCCTGCGTGTTGTAGCGGCGGCCGCGGACCAGCTGGGCGTACAGCCGGCGCAGCAGGTCCGGGTCGGCCTGCGCGGCGGCCTCGGTGCCGAGGACGCGGTGGGGCAGCGCGTCGGGAAGCAGCGGCGCGGGGTCGGTGCGTGGCTGCCAGGCGGGCGGCGGTGTGGGCCGGTAAGCGCCTCGCTGCTCCATGACCGTCATGACGGCACCTCCTCGTGGGAGCGGCTGGGAGAGACGCACCGGGTGTGATGCGCCTCACCTACCGATTGTTCGGTCGTCGGCGCATTTTGGCTACAGGCACCGCCAGGCTGTGGACAAACGGTTCTGCACAGCCTGTGATGGACGCAGTACGTCCATGGTAGGGAGGCGGGGGGACATGGCACCTGAACAAATGGCCGAGGGGCCCGAGGCCGGATCGGCGCTTCCGCCCGCCCGCCCGCTCGACGCCATCGACCAGGACATCCTGCAGATGCTCCAGGCGGACGGGCGCGCCTCGATACGTTCGGTGGCGGAGCGCGTCCACGTGTCACGGGCCAATGCCTACGCGCGGATCAACCGTCTCGTCGAGGACGGCGTCATCCGCGGTTTCGGGGCCCGCGTCAACCACGAGCGCGCCGGAGCGGGCACCTCGGCGTACATCACCCTCAAGATCGTGCAGAACTCGTGGCGTACCGTGCGCGAGCAGTTGCGGGCGCTGCCGGGGGCCGCCCACATCTCGCTGGTGGGCGGCGACTTCGACGTCCTGCTGCTGGTGCACACCCCCCACAACCGGGCGCTGCGGGAGCTGGTGCTGACCCGCCTCCAGGCCATCCCCGAGGTGCTCAGCACACGGACGCTGCTGGTCTTCGAGGAGGAGGACGTGGAGCCGGAGGGGTGAGAGGTGCGGGCACACCGCGCTCCCGCACCGGGCGGAGGATCCCCTTCTCGACAGGGGTGGGCGAGGCTCGCTCCCCGGACTCAGCCCTCCTTGCGGAGCCCCTCGAACACGAGCCGCACGACCGCGTCGGACACTTCCCGCTCGGCCGAACCCCGGCCGTCGGACCGGTACCACTCCACGATCGAGTTGATCATTCCGAAGACCAGCCGCGTGGCGAGCCTGAACTCCACGTCGTCGCGCACGTCGCCGTCGGCGGCCGCCGCCCTCAGCAGCTCGGCCACCCGGTGGTCGAAGTCGCGGCGCCGCTCCAGGGCCCAGCGCTCGGTGTCCGTGTTGCCGCGCACCCGCAGCAGCAGCGTCACGTACGGCAGCTCGGCCGTGAGGACCTCCACCATGCGCCGTACTACGTACTCCAGGCGCTCCACGGCACGCCCCACGCGCGCGTGCTCCTCGTCGAGGATCCCGAAGAGGCCGTCGAGGGCCCGGCGCACGGCCCGGCCCAGCAGCTCCTCCTTGCCCGCGACGTGGTGGTAGATCGAGGACTTCGAGATGCCGGCGGCCTTGGACAGGTGCTCCATGGAGGTGCCGTCGTAGCCCCGCTCGATGAAGACCTGCACGGCGACGTGCAGGAGCGTCTGCGGGGTGTACGTGTCCCGCTTGGCGGTGGTCATGAGGTGCCCTCCCGCTTCTCGGGGGCGTGTCCGTGGCGGTACAGCGCGAGAGAGGGCGCGTAGCGGCCGGAGGGTTCGCGCAGGTGCAGTTCCTCCAGGAGGTCGTGCGCCCAGGTCCTGCCGAGCTTGCGGCTCCATTCGAAGGGGCCCAGCGGGTAGTTGACGCCGAGCCGCATCGCGGTGTCGATGTCCTCCTCCGTGGCCACGCCCTTGGCGACGGCGTCGTGCGCCAGGTCGATGATCCGGGCCACCGTCCGGGCGACGATCATGCCGGGCGCGTCCCCGATGACACTGACGTCCTTGCCGAGCGCCTGGAAGAGGCCGGTGGCCTCCGAGAGCGTCTGGGAGGCGGTGTCCTGGGCGGCCGACAGGGCGATCCGGGTGGCCCTCCGGTAGTCGAGCGCCAGGTCGAAGTAGACGACGTCACGGAACTCGACCGAGGTCTGGCCGTCGGCGAGGGCCAGCTGACCGCCGGAGGGCAGCAGCAGGCGGGTGCCGTGGTCCTCTTCCTCCTCGCGGACCTGGATGCCCGCCTCGCGGATCAGGGCGACGAGTTCGCGGGCCGGTCCGAGGTCGCCCTCGACGGTGACGTACGCGGGCGGGCGGGCCTTCTCCGCGGTGTGCGGCTCGGGACGCTCGGCGCCGTCCGCGTAGTCGTACCAGCCGTGTCCCGCCTTGCGGCCGTGCCGACCGGACTCGACGAGCCGCCGCTGGGCGAGCGAGGGCGTGAAGCGCACGTCCTGGAAGAACGCCTGCCACACGGAGTGCGTGACGGACTCGTTGACGTCCTGACCGATCAGGTCCGTCAGCTCGAAGGCGCCCATCCGGAAGCCGCCGGACTCGCGCAGCACGGCGTCGATCGTGGCGGGATCGGCGGCCTGGGACTCGTACACCGCGAAGGCCTCGGCGTAGAAGGGCCGGGCGATGCGGTTGACGATGAAGCCCGGGGTGTCCGCGCAGGCCACCGGGGTCTTCCCCCAGGCGCGGGCCGTCTCGTACGCGCGCGTGGCCGACGTGACGTCGGTGGCGAACCCGGAGACGACCTCCACCAGGGGCAGCAGCGGGGCGGGGTTGAAGAAGTGCAGCCCGACGAAGCGGCCCGGGTTGCGCAGCGCGCCGCCGATGGCCGTGACGGACAGGGAGGAGGTGTTCGTGGCGAGCAGGGCGTCGTCCCCGACCACGTCCTCCAGGTCACGGAAGAGCTGCTGCTTCACGTCGAGCTGTTCGAGCACCGCCTCCACGACGAGCACGCAGTCGGCGAGCTCCCCGAGGCTGTGCGCGGGATGCAGCCGGGCACGGGCGGCGTCCCGGTCGGCGGCGCTGAGCCGGTCCTTCTCGACGAGCCGGTCGAGTCGGGCGCCGATCGCCCGGGCCGCCTCTTCGGCGCGTCCCGGAGCGGCGTCGTACAGCCGCACGGGCCGGCCCGCGACCAGCGCGACCTGGGCGATGCCCTGGCCCATGGTGCCGGTGCCGACGACGGCCACGGGGCTGCTGAGGTCGAGTGCTGTCATGCTCGCGATCCTCCCGCACACGGTTTTCCACAGATGCGGCGGTCCCCCTTGTCCCGACCGATCGTTCGGTTACTCTAGCCGTGTCCGTCCCTTCCTGCCCAGCTCGCGAGCTCGACGAGGAGCTCCTGAGACGAGGAGTTGGTCCTTGATGGCCGCCGAACTCACCGCGCACCAGCTCATCGCACAGCACCGGCCCACCCTCGACCAGGCGCTGGAAGCGATCCGCACGCGCGCGTACTGGTCCCCGCACCCCGAGCACCCCAAGGCCTACGGGGAGCACGGGAGCCTGGGCATGGCGGAGGGCAAGGCCGCCTTCGACGCGCTCCTGGGCACCCGCCTCGACCTCGGCCAGCCCGGCACGGACGACTGGGTCGGCGGCGAGACCTCGCCGTACGGGATCGAGCTCGGCGTCAGCTATCCGCATGTCGACGCCGAAGTGCTGCTCCCGGCCATGCGCGCCGGCCTGCGGGCGTGGCGCGACGCGGGCGCGGAGATGCGCGCGGTGGTCTGCCTGGAGATCCTCAAGCGGATCAGCGACCGGACGCACGAGTTCGCCCACGCGGTCATGCACACCAGCGGCCAGGCTTTCATGATGGCGTTCCAGGCGGGCGGGCCGCACGCGCAGGACCGCGGCCTGGAAGCAGTGGCGTACGCGTACGTGGAGCAGGTCCGCACCCCGGACACCGCGGAGTGGAGCAAGCCCCAGGGCAAGCGCGACCCGCTCGCGCTGACCAAGCAGTTCACGCCGGTCCCGCGCGGCATCGCCCTGCTGATCGGCTGCAACACCTTCCCCACGTGGAACGGCTATCCGGGCCTGTTCGCCTCCCTGGCCACCGGGAACGCGGTCCTGGTCAAGCCCCACCCGCGGGCCGTCCTGCCCCTCGCGCTCACCGTGCAGGTGGCCCGCGAGGTGCTCGCCGAGGCCGGCTTCGACCCGAATCTGGTGGCGCTGGCCGCCGAGCGCCCCGGAGAGGGCATCGCCAAGACCCTGGCCGTCCGCCCCGAGATCCGGATCATCGACTACACGGGCTCGACGGAGTTCGGCGACTGGCTGGAGGCCAACGCCCGCCAGGCGCAGGTGTACACGGAGAAGGCCGGCGTCAACACGGTCCTCGTCGACTCGACCGACGACTACAAGGGCATGCTGTCGAACCTCGCCTTCTCCCTGTCCCTGTACAGCGGCCAGATGTGCACGACCCCGCAGAACCTGCTGGTCCCCCGCGACGGCATCCGCACGGACGAGGGCCCCAAGTCGTACGACGAGGTGGTCGCCGACCTCGCCAGGTCGGTCGACGGGCTCCTCGGCGACGACGCCCGCGCGAACGCGCTGCTCGGCGCCATCGTCAACCCCGACGTGAAGGCCCGCCTGGAGGCCGCGTCCGGCCTCGGCGAAGTCGCCCTGCCCTCACGGGAAATCGCCAACCCGGAGTTCCCGGACGCCGTCGTCCGCACCCCGGTGATCGTGAAGCTCGACGGCGCCCGGAAGTACTGGGAGGGCGCCGAGACCGAGGCCGCCTACCTGAGCGAATGCTTCGGACCCGTCTCGTTCGCCGTCGCGGTCGACTCGGCGACGGACGCCGTGGACCTGCTGCGGCGGAGCATCAGGGACAAGGGCGCGATGACGGTCGGCGCGTACACCACCTCCGACGAGGTCGAGCAGGCCGTGCAGGAGGCCTGCTTCGACGAGTGCGCCCAGCTCTCGCTGAATCTGACCGGCGGGGTCTACGTCAACCAGACAGCGGCCTTCTCCGACTTCCACGGCTCCGGCGGCAACGCCGCAGCCAACTCGGCCCTGTGCGACGGCGCGTTCGTGGCGAACCGCTTCCGGGTCGTGGAGGTCCGCCGCGAGGCGTAGCCGTCACGCCGGCGCGCCCCCGGCGGCACTCCAGTGGAACAGCGTCATCGCCACGCTGGTCGCGAGGTTGTAGCTGGAGACCTGGGGGCGCATCGGCAGGGACACCAGCCGGTCGGTCCGGGCACGCAGTTCGGCGGAGAGCCCGCTGCGCTCGGAGCCGAAGGCCAGGACCGCGTCGTCCGGGATCCTCAGCCCGCGGATGTCCTCGCCCTCCGCGTCGAGGGCGAAGAGCGGCCCGGGCGGCAGCTCGGCGACCGTCAGCCGCTCCACGACGGTCGCGAAGTGCAGACCCGCCCCGCCGCGTACGACCGTGGGGTGCCAGGGGTCGAGCGTGCCGGTGGTGACCACGCCGGTCGCCCCGAAACCCGCCGCGAGCCGGATGACGGCGCCCGCGTTGCCCAGGTTCCTGGGATCGTCGAGCACGACGACGGGCGCCGTGCGGGCCGGGCGCGCCAGGGTTTCGAGATGGGCCGCCCTGGAGGGTCGTACGGCCAGCGCCGCCACCGCGGTGGGGTGCGGACGCGGGATGAGAGCCCGCAGCGTGCCCTCCGGGACCTCGATCAGGAGCATGTCCAGCACGTCCCGTACGTCCGGGGCCAGTTCGTCGGCCAGGGCGAGCGCCGCCCGCCGGTCCGCGGTGATCGCCACGGGGATCTCGGCCCGGAAGCGCACCGCGTGCTTGAGCGCGTGGAAGCCGTCGAGCAGGACCGAGCTGTCGGCGAGGCGGTGCCAGACCCGCACCGCGTCGTCCGCGCCGCGGGATGCCGTGCCGGCAACGGTTTCGGAACCGGTACCCGTGTCGCGGTACCTGTCGGTGCCCGTACCGGTACCCGTGTCGCCGTACCCGTCAGTGCCCGTACCGGTACCCGTGTCGCCGTACCTGTCTTGCCTGCCGCAGCCCGGGTCGTTCATGCCCCGAAGCCTACGTGCGTCCCTTCCGCCGGCTCCGAGCTGAGTGGTTGCTGCCCGCGCGGCCCCGGCACCGTACGGGCCCGGCCGGGAAAACCACCTCCACGCGTGCGTGCCGCCCATCCGCCCACGCGCCGCAGGAAGGACGTCGGCAGGAACACCGCGTCGGCAGCGATCATCGCCAGCGAGAAGAACGGCAGCCCGAGGACCACGGCGATCACGGCGTGCTCGGTCATCATGACCGCCAGCAGGACGTTCTTCACCCGCCGGTTGAAGAGGGTGAACGGGAAGGCGACCTGCACGACGACCGTCCCGTACGTCACCAGCAGCACCATCGTGCCGTGCGCGGTCAGCAGGTCGGAGAGCGCGGGCCAGGGCGAGAAGTAGTCCAGGTGCAGTGGGTAGTAGACGGCGGTACCGTCCTGCCAGCGCGAACCCTGGATCTTGTACCAGCCGGCGGTCGAGTAGATCAGACAGGCCTCCGCCATGATCACGGCCAGGGCCGCGTTGTGCGCCAGGTTGGCGACGACGTCCAGCAGGATCCGGGGCTGCTCGGTGCGGGCGCGGCGGCCGGTCGCCCACCACAGTCCCTGCACGGCCCACAGACCCCAGAAGACCGTCAGCCAGCCTCCGAGCCATCCGCCGTCGATCTTCCCCGTGAGCGTGGCCGCGACCAGGGCGAGGCCCAACAGGCCCCAGAGGGCGGGCCCGACGGGATCGGACCTTCCGGCGCCCCCCGGTATCTCCTGAACGCGTGCCGCCCGCTCGCGCCGGGCCCGCCGTTCGTCCAGGGACCACACCTGCCCGCAGCGCGTGAAGACCAGGTAGACGGCCATCAGGTGGAGGACGTTGTCGCCGCCGTCCCCCATGAAGACGCTGCGGTTCTGCAGGGAGAGCACGCCGATCATGAACAGGACGGACATGGTGCGGGTGCGCCAGCCGATCATTAACAGGGCGCTCGACAGCACGGCCAGGGTGTAGACGCACTCGAACCAGAGCTGACTGTCCGACCACATCAGGGCAGTGAAGGCATGGTTGTTCGCGATGAGCTGCCGGGCGAGGTCCCAGCTCCAGGGCCCGTCCGGCCCGTACATCTCCTGGCGGTGCGGGAACTCCCGCAGCAGGAACATCAGCCAGGTGGCGGCGAAGCCGATGCGGATCACGGCCGTCTGGTACGGGCCGAGGGCCGTCTCGGTGACGCGGGTGATCGCGCGCGCGAGGGCGAGGGAGAACCGGTTCATCGGGCGCTCGCCCCCGCTCCGCCCGTCGGCACCCGCCACCAGGGCAGCACACGGAAGACCGGCTTGTCGGACACCTGCTCCTCGCTCCACGAGGGGGGTGGCACGTTGGCGGTCCGGGAGCGGACCTGCACACGCTCGACGCGGCCGGCGTCGGCATCCGCCCGTTCACGGCCGAGGCGCAGCACGACGATGCGGCGCAGATAGTGCTCGGAGATGGTGCCGCGCCGGCCGGCCGGACGGTTCTCGCTGTCGTGCGAGGCGACGAAGAAGTCCCAGGCCCGGCGCAGTTCGTTCTGCTGCGTGTGGCTCGGCAGCAGATTGCCGTCGATGGCCGCGCCGTCCTGCGCGGACAGGTCGTACCAGCCGGTCGTGCGGTGGCCGCCGTCCGAGGTCCTGACCTCGGCGCGGACCTGGACCGCGATGTTCTGCTGCAACGGGTTGGGCGCGAACAGCTTCCAGTTCTGCTCGAACTCGGGGTAGATCCATTCCTCGATGGCGCGGCCGTGCTGCCTGGCGGCCGTGTTCTGGGGCGCGACGTGCAGGAACACCATGCCGAGGTGCACACAGGCGGCGACCGTGACGAAGGCGAGGGCGACGGCGACGGCAATCCGGTACGGAAGCGAGAGCGCGGCGAGCCCGCCCCGGTCGGACGGCACAGCCCCCGCCACCACCGGCTCCGCCCCGTCCACTGGGCGGTTCTCCGGCCCGGGGTCGGGACGGGCCGGGTCGGCTGGGCGGCTCTCCGGCCCGGCGTCGAGACGGGCCGGGTCCGCAGGACGGTTCTCCGGCCCAGCGCCGAGAGGGGCCGGGTCCGCCAGGCGGTTCTCCGGCCCGGCTGCAAAGCGGGGCGGGTCCGCCAGGCGGCCTTCCGGCCCTGCGTCGGGACGAGCCCGGTCGGCGGGGCACGCGGCGCGGCCCTCGGACCCGGGGCCGGGGTCGGACCCGGGGTCGGACCCGGGGTCGGACCCGGGGTCGGAGCCGGGGCGGGCCGGTTCGTCCGGTGGTGGGGGCGCTGCGGAGCCCCCGGGCCGGCCGGGCCCGTGACGGGCGTCCGAGCCCTCGTCGTACGCGTCCATTCCGCCCCGCTTCCGATCCCGGTCCGATTCCCCGCCGTCCGGCGGTACGGCGCCGTATCGCTCGCGCATCCCGCGCCCCCGACGTCCGCCCCGGAAGGGAACGGTACTCAGGCCCACGGTCCGGCACAGCCCCATGGGCCACAGCAGTCGCATCGGGGCCGCACGAGGTTATCCACAGCGGTTGACACCTTACGACGCTCACCCGACCATGGTTTCGAGCGGACCGAACGATCGGTCGGTAGTCAGGAGCGAAAGATCGAGGGGGACCGCATGGCCACAGCAGCCGCGCAGCGTACGGCCCGCACGGAGGCGGACCCGGCCACGGACAGCGCCGCGCACGAGGCGTACGAGCGCGCTTTCGACGCCGCCGTCGCGGCCGACGAGCGCATCGAGCCCCGCGACTGGATGCCCGAGGCGTACCGCTCCACCTTGGTCCGCCAGATGGCACAGCACGCCCACTCCGAGATCATCGGCATGCAGCCGGAGGCCAACTGGATCACGCGCGCGCCCTCGCTGCGCCGCAAGGCGATCCTGATGGCCAAGGTCCAGGACGAGGCCGGACACGGGCTGTATCTCTACAGCGCCGCCGAGACCCTCGGCACCAGCCGGGACGAGCTGCTGGACAAGCTGCACAGCGGCCGCCAGAAGTACTCGTCGATCTTCAACTACCCGACGCTGACCTGGGCGGACGTCGGCGCCATCGGCTGGCTGGTGGACGGCGCCGCGATCACCAACCAGGTCCCCCTCTGCCGCTGCTCCTACGGGCCTTACGCCCGCGCGATGGTCCGCGTGTGCAAGGAGGAGTCCTTCCACCAGCGCCAGGGGTACGAGCTGCTGCTGGCTCTCAGCCGCGGCACCCCGGAGCAGCACGAGATGGCCCAGGACGCGGTGAACCGCTGGTGGTGGCCGTCCCTGATGATGTTCGGCCCGCCCGACGACGAGTCCGCGCACTCCGCGCAGTCGATGACGTGGAAGATCAAGCGCCACTCGAACGACGAGCTGCGCCAGCGTTTCGTCGACATCTGCGTCCCGCAGGCGGAGTCCCTCGGCCTGACCCTCCCCGACCCGGACCTGCGGTGGAACGAGGAGCGGGGCCACCACGACTTCGGCCCGATCGACTGGTCGGAGTTCCACCAGGTCCTCAAGGGCAACGGACCGTGCAACGAACAGCGGATCACCCAGCGCAGGCGTGCTCACGAGGAGGGCGCCTGGGTCCGCGAGGCGGCGGCCGCGTACGCCGGCAAGAAGGCGGCCAGGACGGTAGCGGCCGGCACCGGCCGACCCGAGGACGCACACGGAAAGGCGCGCGCATGACCACCGACTGGCCCCTCTGGGAGGTCTTCGTGCGCTCGCGCCGCGGCCTCTCGCACACCCACGCGGGCAGCCTGCACGCCCCGGACGCCGAGCTGGCCCTGCGCAACGCGCGCGACCTGTACACCCGGCGCGGCGAGGGCGTCTCGATCTGGGTCGTCCCGTCCAGCGCCGTCACGGCCTCCTCGCCCGACGAGAAGGACCCCTTCTTCGAGCCGGCCGCCGACAAGCCCTACCGGCACCCCACCTTCTACGAGATCCCGGAAGGGGTGAAGCACCTGTGACGCCCACGCTGCCCGCGGCCGGCACCGCGGCCGCCGCGGCCCTCTGCCTCGGCGACGACGCCCTGGTGCTCTCGCACCGCCTGGGGGAGTGGGCCGGCCACGCCCCCGTCCTCGAAGAGGAAGTGGCCCTCGCGAACATCGCGCTGGACCTGCTCGGCCAGGCCCGCGTGCTGCTGTCCCTGGTAGGGGACGAGGACGAGCTGGCGTACCTCCGCGAGGAGCGCGCCTTCACCAACGTCCAGCTGGTGGAGCAGCCGAACGGCGACTTCGCCCACACGATCGCCCGCCAGCTGTACTTCTCCACCTACCAGCGCCTGTTGTACGGGCAGCTGGCGGCCGGTGACAGCGCGCTCGCGCCGCTCGCCGCGAAGGCCGTCAAGGAGGTTGCCTACCACCAGGACCACGCGGAGCAGTGGACCCTGCGGCTCGGCGACGGCACCGAGCTGAGCCATGAGCGGATGCAGCGGGCCTGCGACGCGCTGTGGCGCTTCACCGGCGAGTTGTTCCAGCCGGTCGAGGGGCTGGACGTCGACCGGGAGGCACTGCGGGCCGACTGGCTGGCATCGGTCACCGGCGTGCTGCACCGCGCCACCGTCGACGTGCCCCAGGGGCCGCAGTCGGGAGCGTGGACGGCGGGCGCCGGCCGGCAGGGGCTGCACACGGAGCCGTTCGGCCGGATGATCGCCGAGATGCAGCATCTGCACCGGAGCCACCCTGGAGCGTCGTGGTGACCCCCGCTCCCACGGCCGAGGGTCGCGCGACCCCGCTCGAGGAGGAGCTGCGCCGGCTCGCCGGATCCGTGCTCGACCCGGAACTGCCCGTCCTCACCCTGGAGGAGCTGGGTGTCCTGCGCGCGGTGCACGTCCGCGACGGCGGCTCGGTCGAGGTCGAGCTCACCCCGACGTACACCGCCTGCCCGGCCATCGAGGCGATGTCCGTCGACATCGAGCGGGTACTGCGTGAACACGGCGTGCGTGACGTGGTCGTCCACAAGGTGCTGAGCCCCGCCTGGTCGACGGACGACATCTCGGAGGAGGGCCGCCGCAAGCTGCGGGAGTTCGGCATCGCGCCACCGCGCGGCGGACGCCCGGCCGGCCCGGTGACGGTCGGGCTGGGCCCGACCCGGATGGCCGGCACGAAACCGGAAGCAGCCACCCCCGGAGCACCCACTCCGGAAGCGGCCGCTGAGGCCGCGGCCCCGGCGAAGACCGCCAGCGTGGAGAGAGCCGCGGTGGCGACGGCCCTGGCGGAGACGGTCTCCGTGGGGAGATTCCCGGCGGAGACGGCCCCCGTGGGGAGAGTCTCAGCGGAGACGACCCCGGAGCAGGAGCGCCTGCGCTGCCCGCTCTGCGGTTCCGCCGACACCGAGCTGCTCAGCCGCTTCTCGTCCACCGCCTGCAAGGCGTTGCGGCGCTGCCTGTCCTGCCGCGAACCGTTCGACCACTTCAAGGAGCTGTGATGGCCCGCTTCCACCCGCTCCCGGTGGCCGCGGTCGACCGGCTCACCGACGACTCCGTCGCCCTGACCTTCGCCGTACCGCCCGCCCTGCGCGAGGAGTTCCGGCACGCCCCCGGCCAGCACCTCGCCCTGCGCCGCACGGCCGACGGCACGGAGATCCGGCGGACCTACTCGATCTGCTCCCCCGCGCCCGCCCCGGCGGACCCCGAAGGCCCGCACACCCTGCGCGTCGGCGTCCGGCTCGTCGACGGCGGCGCCTTCTCCACGTACGCGCTCAAGGAGATCGCCGTCGGCGACGAGGTGGAGGTGATGACACCCGCCGGCCGCTTCACACTGGACCCGGCACCCGGGCTCTACGCGGCGGTGGTCGGCGGCAGCGGAATCACCCCGGTGCTGTCGATCGTCACGACCCTGCTGGCACGTGAACCGGAGGCCCGGTTCTGCCTCCTGCGCAGTGACCGGACGTCGGCGTCGACGATGTTCCTGGAGGAGGTCGCCGACCTCAAGGACCGCTATCCCGAGCGGTTCCAGCTGGTGACCGTGCTCTCCCGGGAGGAACAGCAGGCGGGGCTGCCGTCGGGACGCCTCGACCAGGAGCGCCTGTCGGCGCTGCTGCCCGCCCTGCTGCCCGTGGACCGGGTCGCGGGCTGGTACCTGTGCGGCCCGCTCGGGCTGGTGGAGGGGGCGGAGCGGGCGCTGCGCGGCCTCGGGGTGCCCCGGACGCGACTGCACGAGGAGATCTTCCACGTGGACACCGTCGCCGCGCCGCCGACCACCGTGCCGGCCCCCGCCCACAGCACGGTGACCGCCCGGCTCGACGGCCGCGGCGGAACCTGGCCCGTCCAGCCCGGCGAATCCCTGCTGGAGACCGTGCTGCGCAACCGCCCCGACGCCCCGTACGCCTGCAAGGGCGGGGTGTGCGGCACCTGTCGCGCCTTCCTGGTCTCGGGCGAGGTGCGGATGGACCGCAACTTCGCGCTGGAACCGGAGGAGACCGACGCCGGGTACGTACTGGCCTGCCAGTCGCATCCGGCCACCGAGAAGGTGGAGCTGGACTTCGACCGCTGATGCCGGCGCCCGGGGTTCCCCGCGCCCGTTCCCTTCTCGTAGAACCTGTTCTATCTTGACGCACCGTCAGATCCGGGACAGGGGGATCCGACGGGTGGACCGGGCGCGTAGGAGGGCGGGACCGTGGACTTCACCTTCACCGAGGAGCAGCAGGCGGCGGTCGAGGCGGCCAGGGCGGTGTTCGCCGGGGTCGCACCGGACGGTGTGCCCAGCCCGTCGCTCACCGCGGGGGCCGTCGCCGAGGACTTCGACCGGCCGCTGTGGGGCAGGCTCGCCGACGCCGGTCTGCTGAGCCTGCTGCTGGACGCGGAGTACGGCGGTGCGGGCCTGGACCCCGTCGCGCTGTGCCTGGTGCTGCGCGAGTCCGCGAAGGTGCTCGCCCGGGTGCCACTGCTGGAGAGCACCGCGGCCCTGATCGCCGTACAGGCCCACGGGAGCCCGGAGTTGAAGGCGGACGTGCTGGCCCGGGCGGGCCGCGGCGAGCTCGTACTGACCGTGGCCGCGAGCGGCCGCACCGGTCACGACCCGGCCGAACTCGCCGTGTCCGCCCGGCAGGACGGCGACGTCTGGGTGCTGGACGGACTGCAGACAGCCGTGCCCTGGGCGCACAACGCCGACCACGTCGTCGTCCCCGCGCACACGGCCTCCGCCCGGACCGTCCTCGCCCTCGTCCCCCGCGTCCACGAGGGAGTCGTACTCGCCGAGCAAGTCTCCACCACCGGTGAGCGGTTGGGGGAGCTGCGGCTGGACTCGGCACGGATCGCGGCACGCGACGTCATCGACGCGGACGACGCCTGGGAACGGCTCCGCGAACTGCTGACCACCGGGACGTGCGCGTTGGCCCTCGGGCTCGGTGAGGGCGTGCTCAGGATGACGAGCGCCTACACGAGCACGCGGGAACAGTTCGGTTTCCCGGTCGCCACCTTCCAGGCCGTGGCCATGCAGGCCGCCGACCGCTACATCGACCTGCGCGCGATGGAGGTCACGCTGTGGCAGGCCGCGTGGCGGATCAGCACGGGCGCGGGCGGTGCGCTGCCGGCCGCGGCCGACGTGGCCGTCGCCAAGACCTGGGCGTCCGAGGGAGTACGACGCGTCGTGCAGACCGCGCAACACCTCCACGGAGGCTTCGGCGCGGACGTGGAATATCCCCTGCACCGCTACCACGCCTGGGCCAAGCAGCTCGAACTGTCCCTGGGCCCGGCGGCCGCCCACGAAGAGGCCCTGGGAGACCTGCTGGCCGCCCACCCCCTGGGCTGACCACGCCCCGTCCGAGGCGGGCGCACGTCCCGCGCGGGCGCGGGTGCCTACAGCACGAACCCCGGTTCGCCCTTGCCGTTCACGACCGGGCGCCCCGCGGCGGCCCAGACCTGCATCCCGCCGTCGACGTTCACGGCGTCGATGCCCTGCTGGACGAGGTACATGGCCACCTGCGCCGAACGGCCGCCGGAACGGCAGATCACATGAACCCTGCCGTCCTGCGGCGCCGCCTCGGTCAGCTCGCCGTAGCGGGCCACGAAGTCACTGATCGGGATGTGCAGCGCCCCTTCGGCATGACCTGCCTGCCACTCGTCGTCCTCCCGGACGTCCAGCAGAAAGTCTCCGTCCGTGAGGTCCGCGACCTCGACGGTGGGCACACCAGCTCCAGAATGCATGCCCCGACGCTACCTGACCGCACGGACGGCCCGACGCCCCAGGCACGCACGACAGAGCCACCGAGCACCGCACCACCGCGGTACCGCACTACCCGACGGACGGCGCGGCACCGCACTACCCAACGGCGCACGACCGGCGATGGCACCGCCGCCGGACCACGGACCACGCCCCGGCCCGACCGGACGACGACCCCAGGGTCCTAGCCGGTCAGCGCGGCCAGCTGAGCCTCGCGCTCACCGACCTGCGCCAGAAGCTGCTCGGCGATCTCCTCGAGCAGCCGGTCCGGATCGTCCGGAGCCAGCTTGAGCATCGAGCCGATCGCGCTCTCCTCCAGCTCACCGGCGATGAGCGTGAGCAGTTCCTTGCGCTGGGAGAGCCATTCGAGGCGGGCGTAGAGCTCCTCGCTGCGGCTCGGCTTCCACTCCTCCGGCACGGGACCGGCGGCCCACTCCTCGGACAGCTCCCGCAGCAGACCCACATCGCCCTGCGCGTAGGCGGCATTGACCCGGGTGATGAACGCGTCGCGCCGCGTGCGCTCGTCCTCCTCCTGCGCCAGGTCGGGGTGGGCCCGACGGACGAGTTCGCGGTAGAGCTTGCGCGCCTCGTCACTGGGGCGGACCCGCTGCGGGGGCCGCACGGGCTGGTCCGTGAGCATCGCCACGGCCTCCGGGAACAGTCCCTCCGAGTCCATCCAGCCGTGGAACAGCTCCTCGACGCCCGGCATCGGCATGACCCGCGCCCGCGCCTCGGCGGCCTTCCGCGCGTCCTCCGGGTCACCGGTCCGGGCGGCCTGCGCCTCGGCGATCTGCGCCTCCAGCTCGTCGAGCCGCGCGTACATCGGCCCGAGCTTTTGATGGTGCAACCGCGAGAAGTTCTCCACCTCGACGCGGAAGGTCTCCACGGCGATCTCGTACTCGATCAGCGCCTGCTCGGCCGCGCGTACGGCCCGCTCCAGCCGCGCCTCGGGCCGCGCGTCCTCACCGACCGCTCCACCCGCACCCCCACCGGCCACCGCATCCGGGTCCGGACCTGCCGCCGTACCGGCGTCCTCACCGGCCGCCGCGTCCGGGTCCTGACGCGCGGCCGTAGCCGCGTTCTCACCTGCGGCCGTACCGGCGCCCTGACCGGCCGCCGCGTCCCGGCCGGTGTCATCACCATGACCGGTCTGATCGGCCTGATCGGCCTGATCACTCCGGGCAGCCGGGTCGCTCGGCCCGCCCGAGGGCCGAGGTCCCGGCCCGTCGTCCGGCCGAGGCCTCTCAGCGCTGCGGGACCGGGCGTCCTCCGCCGCGTGGGCGGCCTCCGCTTCGGTGCGGTCGGGCTGGCTGTGCTCGGCTTCCGGGGTCGTCACCCGCCCAGCCTAGGCCACGGACCGGCACACCTCCCGGCCCCAGCCCATCCCACCACCCTGGACGGCACACACCCCGGTCCCACCCGCCCCGCACCGCCGCGTCCCGCACGTCACACGCCCAGCTCCGCCGCGACGCGGCCCTCCCCGACCGCCGCCACCAGCTCCGCGTGGTCCGCCTCCGTACGGTCGGCATAGACGACGGCGAAGGAGGCCAGCGCCTCGTCCAGCTCCTCGCTCTTGCCGCTGTAACCGGCGATCAGGCGCGGGTCGGCACTGTGCGCGTGGGCGCGGGCGAGCAGCGCGCCGGTGATCCGGCCGTAGTCGTCGATCTGGTCGACGGCGAGAGCCGCGGGATCGACGCTGCCCTTGCGATTGCGGAACTGCCGTACCTGGAAGGGCCGTCCGTCGACCGTCGTCCAGCCCAGCAGGAAGTCGCTCACGACCTGTATGCGCTTCTGGCCCAGGACCACGCGGTGACCCTCGTGGTCCGCCTCGGGCACGGCGAACCCCGCCGTTCCGAGGTGCGGGACCAGCGCCGAGGTCCGCGCCTCCTTGACCTGGAGGACGAGCGGCTCCCCGCGATGGTCCAGGAGCAGGACGACGTACGAGCGGGTGCCGACACTGCCGGTGCCGACGACACGGAAGGCGACGTCGTGCACGGCATAGCGGGCGAGGAGCGGGAGGCGGTCCTCCGTCAGGGTCGTCAGATAGTCCTCGAGCGACGCCGCGACCGCCGCCGCCTCCGCGTCGGGCACGCGGCGCAGCACCGGCGGTGCGTCCACGAACCGCCGGCCGCCCCCCTCCACCGCCTCGGTCGACTTCTCCGCGAACCGTCCGCTGGTGTTGGCCCGCGCCTTCTCGGAGACCCGCTCCAGGGTGCCGAGCAGATCGTGGGCGTCGGTGTGCGAGACGAGTTCCTCGTCCGCGATGGCGTTCCACGCGTCGAGGACCGGCAGCTTCGCGAGCAGGCGCATGGTGCGGCGGTAGGCGCCGGCCGCGTCGTACGCCGCTTTCCGGCAGGTGTCCTCGTCCGCCCCGGCCTCCCGGCCCGCGAGCACGAGGGAGGCGGTGAGCCGCTTGAGGTCCCATTCCCAGGGGCCGTGCACCGTCTCGTCGAAGTCGTTCAGGTCGATGACCAGGCCGCCGCGGGCGTCGCCGTACAGGCCGAAGTTCGCCGCGTGGGCGTCGCCGCAGAGCTGCGCCCCGATGCCGGTCATGGGGGTGCGCGCGAGGTCGTAGGCCATGAGTCCGGCCGAACCGCGCAGGAAGGCGAAGGGTGAGGCCGCCATCCTGCCGACACGGATGGGGGTGAGCCCGGGGATACGGCCCTGGTTGGAATGCTCGACGGCGGTCACCGCGTCCGGCCGGCCGGCATCGAGCGTCAGCCCGGCGTGCGCGGCGCGCGGCACCCGCCGCCGCAGCGCCTTCCCCTCGGCCTTCGGCCCCTCGTGCGTGCCCGCCGCCTCGCCCGACCCGTCGCGAGCCTCCCCCGCGAACCCGGGCACGCGGAAAACCCTGTGCGCCCGCTGCGCCGCGCCCTCTGAACCGACCTCGGTCATCCCGACCGCCTCCCCCGTGCCCGAACATCAACTCGTGATGACCGTACCGCCGACGGCCGAGCCACGTCAGAGCCTGTGGACAACCCCGCGGCGCGGCTATTTCCCGGGGCAGGAACCCCTCTCGGGGAGATAGCGCTCCGCCCAGACCCCGAGTTCCTTGAGCGCCGGTTCCAGCGCGGCGCCCGCCTCCGTCAGCCGGTAAGCGACCCGCAGCGGGGGACCCTCGTCCACCTCGCGCACGACCAGTCCCGCCGCGCCCAGTTCCGTGAGCCGGTCCGACAGCATGCGCTCGCTGATGCCGGGGATGGCCCTGCGCAGCTGGGCGAAGTGCACCGGCCGTTGCAGCAGCACGGCCACGACCAGGCCCGTCCAGCGCTTTCCGAGCAGCTGGAAGACCCGCGTCATCCCGTCGTCGACCTTCTGACACGGCCCTGCGTCGCGGCTCCCCTGCTCTGCCATGACTCCAGACTACTGCGTTCACACTAGGGGGTGAAAAAAAGTAAGGAGCTGTGTTATCTCTAGTTAGGCACGAATCAGAAGCCCGGCATCCGGGCTGCTCCGTCATCCCCTGGAGATCCCATGGCCACGCTGCTGCACATCGACTCGTCCGTGTTCCCCGCCCCCGCGTCGGCCTCCCGCGCGGTGGCGGACGCCTTCCGCACGGCCTGGGAGGAGCAGCACCCGAACGGCACGGTGATCCACCACGACCTCGCCGCGCACCCCGTCGCGCACATCACCGCCGACGCCCACACCGCCGGCTTCGCCGCCCCGGACACGCACACCCCGGAGCAGGCCGCAGCCTTCGCCGAGCGCGCACGGCTCATCGAGGAGCTGGAGCAGGCGGACGCCGTCCTGATCGGCGCCCCGATGCACAACTTCTCGATCCCCTCGACCCTCAAGGCCTGGCTGGACAACGTCATCCTGATCGGCCGTACCGCCATGGCCGAGGACTCGAAGATCAAGGGCACCCCGGTCACGGTCATCGCCAGCCGCGGCGGCTCCTACGCGCCGGGCACCCCCCGCGAGCCCTACGAGTACGTGCAGAACTACCTGCGGGCCGTCCTCGGCGACACGCTCGGCCTGGACGTCCACTTCATCGTCCCGGAGCTGACGATGGCACCGCACAACCCGGCGATGTCCGAACTGGTCCCGCTCTCCGAGGCCTCCCGCGCCCAGGCGCTCGAGGCGGCCACCGCACGGGCCAAGGAGCTCACGGCCCGCCTCGCCGCCTGACCGCACCCCGCGAGACGACCGGCCGCGCCGGAACCACGGCAGCACACACCGCACCCCGGCCGCTCGTGTCGTCCGGAACCGACTCGCCCGTCGCGCTGCGGGCAGTGATATACCTCACCGCCCGCAGCGACCAGGACCGTCCCGTCCTGTCCCTGAGCCGGCTCTCTTTGGAGCTGACGCCTCTGGGCAACGAGAAACGGACCCCTTCTCCGACTTTCGTCGGAGAAGGGGTCCGTTCGCTGTGCGCGAGGGGGGAGTTGAACCCCCACGCCCTTTCGGGCACTGGAACCTGAATCCAGCGCGTCTGCCTATTCCGCCACCCGCGCATTGGGTGTGTCTTCCGGTCCCTCACCAAGTGGTGCGAGCCCCTGTCGACATGCAGAAGATTAGCACGCCGTCCGGGGTGGAATCACATCCCTTTCCCGGCCCCCCGCAGCTCCGGCAGCCATGGCCGGCGGAGCGCCCACCGGGGTCCACGGCGTCCCGCGGGCACCTCGGATCCGGCCGGCGGCCACCCATGAGGACACGGCAGGGGAGCCCCCGCCCCCGCTCCGCCGGTCCCACTCGGCCCCTGGCGGCCCCGGCGGCCCCACCCCGTCTCCTCCCGCCCCCTTTGCGCGTACCGACAGAACCGGTTCACGTATCAACCTCGTACCGGTCCTGGCCATCTGTACAGGAGCCGGACAAGGTGCACAGCCAGGTGCGGGACACTGGTCCCGGGCCACCTCTACGATCCTTGCCTGAAGGAGTTCGAAGAAGGGCTCCGGAGGGAACTTCGGGAGGGGACCTCGGCTCGGGACCGCGGAAGGTGTCGACACTCGTCGACCGGGCCGACAGGGGGAACCACCCGATTTCCCGGCGCGTGGATACGATCAGTAAGCAGTACCAGGACGAAGACGATCAGCAGAACGCCGTAAGTGGCACCGCGCTGGGCAGTAGACAGTGGGTGGCACGGCGGCGAGCAGCACCGGCGGTGCCGCATCCGGCGGCACGGCAGGCAGTACAGGCGTAAGCGGCACACTGGACGACGTCTAAGGAGGAGGTGCCCCATGGGAGTCCTGAAGAAGTTCGAGCAGCGTCTCGAAGGTCTGGTCAACGGCACCTTCGCCAAGGTGTTCAAGTCCGAGGTCCAGCCCGTGGAGATCGCGGGAGCGCTCCAACGCGAGTGCGACAACAACGCCACGATCTGGAACCGCGAGCGGACCGTCGTGCCCAACGACTTCATCGTGGAGCTGAGCACGCCGGACTTCGAGCGCCTCAGCCCCTACTCGGGTCAGCTCGGCGACGAGCTCGCCGGCATGGTGCGCGACTACGCCAAGCAGCAGCGTTACACCTTCATGGGCCCCATCAAGGTCCATCTGGAGAAGGCCGACGACCTCGACACCGGTCTGTACCGGGTGCGCAGCCGTACGCTCGCCTCCTCCACCAACCAGCAGTCGCCCGCGTCCGCCCCGGCGGGCCCCGCGGGCCCGGCCGCGGGACGCCCCGGGGGGTACGGCTACCCGCCGGCCGCCCAGTCCGCGTCCGCTCCCCCCATGCCGTCCGCGCCGCCGCCCGGCGGCCGTCCCGGCGCCGCTCCCGTGGGGCCGCGCGCCGCGGCAGCCGCTGTGCCGGGCGCGAGAACGCGGCACTGGATCGAGGTCAACGGCTCACGCCATCAGATCTCCCGCCCGACGCTGGTGCTGGGCCGCAGCACCGAAGCCGACGTGCGGATCGACGACCCCGGCGTCTCGCGCCGGCACTGTGAGATCCGGACCGGAACGCCCTCGACGATCCAGGATCTCGGGTCCACCAACGGCATCGTGGTGGACGGGCAGCACACCACCCGCGCTACGCTCCGCGACGGCTCGCGGATCGTCGTGGGCAGCACCACCATCATTTACCGGCAAGCCGAAGGGTGAAGCGGGGGCAATGTCAGAGCTGACCCTCACGGTCATGCGGCTGGGTTTCCTGGCCGTACTGTGGCTGTTCGTGATCGTGGCCGTGCAGGTCATCCGCAGCGACCTGTTCGGAACGCGCGTCACCCAGCGCGGCTCGCGCCGGGAAGCCGCGCGGCCGCAGCAGGCCGCGCGCCAGACGGCGCCTCCGCAACAGCGCCAGCAAGCGGCGCCGAGCGGCGGCGGCCGCCAGCGCCGCGGCGCCCCCACCAAGCTGGTCGTCTCGGAGGGCACCCTCACGGGCACGACCGTCGCGCTCCAGGGCCAGACCATCACCCTGGGCCGCGCGCACGACTCCACGATCGTCCTCGACGACGACTACGCGTCCAGCCGGCACGCCCGGATCTATCCCGACCGGGACGGCCAGTGGATCGTCGAGGACCTCGGCTCCACGAACGGCACCTATCTCGACCGGGCCCGGCTCACGACTCCCACACCGGTCCCGCTGGGAGCGCCGATCCGCATCGGCAAGACCGTCATTGAGCTGCGGAAGTAGTACTACGTCATGAATAGGCGCGAGCGGAGCGAGCACGCAGCGGCGGTCCACACGACGGACCCCGGCGCGCTCCCGACCGGAGGGTGGGCACCGTGCGGATGTACCCGGAGCCGACGGGCGAGGTGCGCATGAGTCTGTCACTGCGCTTCGCCGCCGGATCGCACAAAGGCATGATCCGCGAGGGCAACGAGGACTCCGGTTACGCCGGTCCGCGGCTGCTCGCGATCGCCGACGGGATGGGCGGCCAGGCCGCCGGCGAGGTCGCCTCCTCCGAGGTGATCTCCACCATCGTCGCGCTCGACGACGACGTGCCCGGCTCCGACATCCTCACCTCGCTCGGCACCGCCGTGCAGCGCGCCAACGACCAGCTCAGGATGATGGTCGAGGAGGACCCCCAGCTGGAGGGCATGGGCACCACGCTCACCGCCCTGCTGTGGACCGGACAGCGCCTCGGTCTCGTCCACGTCGGCGACTCACGCGCCTACCTGCTGCGCGACGGGGTCCTCACCCAGATCACGCAGGACCACACCTGGGTGCAGCGCCTCGTCGACGAGGGACGCATCACCGAGGAGGAGGCCACCACCCACCCGCAGCGCTCCCTGCTGATGCGCGCGCTGGGCAGCGGCGACCACGTCGAGCCGGACCTGTCCATCCGCGAGGTCCGCGCCGGCGACCGGTACCTGATCTGCTCCGACGGTCTGTCGGGAGTCGTCAGCCATCAGACGATGGAGGACACCCTCGCCAGCTACCAGGGCCCCCAGGAGACCGTGCAGGAGCTCATCCAGCTCGCGCTGCGCGGCGGCGGCCCCGACAACATCACCGTGATCATCGCCGACGTCCTCGACATCGACAGCGGCGACACCCTCGCCGGCCAGCTCTCCGACACCCCGGTCGTGGTGGGCGCGGTCGCCGAGAACCAGCTCCAGGCGCACGACAACGGCGCCATGCAGACGCCTGCGGGGCGCGCCTCGAACCTCGGCCGCCAGGTGCCCGGTCAGGGCGGCGGCGGCGAGTTCGGCCCGCCCGGCAGCGGCGACACCACCGGTTACGTCCCCGCCGGCAGCTTCGACGGGTACTCGGACGAGGACTTCGTGAAGCCGCGCTCGGGGCGCAGGTGGCTGAAGAGGTCCTTCTACACGGTGCTCGCGCTCGGCGTCATCGGCGGCGGCCTGTACGGCGGCTACCGCTGGACGCAGACCCAGTACTTCGTCGGCGCCCAGGGCGAGCACGTCGCGCTGTACCGGGGCATCAGCCAGGACCTGGCCTGGGTCTCGCTCTCGAAGGTGGAGAAGGACCACCCCGAGATCGAACTCAAGTACCTGCCGCCGTACCAGCAGAAGCAGGTCAAGGCGACCATCGCCGAGGGCGGCCTCAGCGACGCGCAGTCGAAGATCGACGAACTGGGCGTGCAGGCGTCCGCGTGCAAGAAGAACGCCGAACGCCGCTCCGCCGCCGAGAAGAACGCCAAACCCGGCGCGGGCGAGGCCGGTGGCGTCACGGGAACCACAAAGACCTCGCTGACGTCCAAGGCCACATCGTCGCCGACGCCCAACCCGTCGGCGTCACAGCCCTCGTCCTCCAAGTCCAAGACCGCACCCACTCCCACACCCGGCCCCAGCCTCTCCGAGGAAGAGCAGAAGCTGGTCTCGCTGTGCGGTAAGCAGTAAGCAGCCGTGAGGGGCCCTGTCACACCATGAGCAGTAGTACGAACTCGTCGACGCACAACACGTCCACGATCGGCTCGATCGGTACGCCGAGCCGCCGCAACACCGAGCTGGCACTGCTGGTGTTCGCCGTAGTCATCCCGGTGTTCGCCTACGCCAACGTGGGCCTCGCCATCAATGAGACGGTGCCGCCAGGTTTGCTGAGCTACGGTCTCGGCCTCACCCTCCTCGCCGGCGTCGGCCACCTCGTCGTGCGCAAGTTCGCGCCGTACGCGGACCCGCTGCTGCTGCCGCTGGCGACGCTCCTCAACGGACTCGGTCTGGTCGTCATCTGGCGGCTCGACCAGTCCAAGCTGCTCCAGTCGATCGACCAGGCCGGCGGCGCCGCGCCCCGCCAGCTGCTGTACACCGCGCTCGGCATCGCGATGTTCGCCGTCGTGCTGATCTTCCTGAAGGACCACCGCGTCCTCCAGCGCTATACGTACATCTCCATGGCCCTGGCCCTCGTCCTACTGCTGCTGCCGCTGGTGCCGGGACTCGGGTCCAGCGTCTTCGGCGCCAAGATCTGGATCAAGATCCCCGGCATGGGCACCCTCCAGCCCGGCGAGTTCGCGAAGATCGTCCTCGCGGTCTTCTTCGCGGGCTACCTCATGGTGAAGAGGGACGCGCTCGCGCTCGCCAGCCGCCGCTTCATGGGCCTGTACCTGCCTCGCGGACGCGACCTGGGCCCGATCATCGTGGTCTGGCTCATCTCGATCCTGATCCTGGTCTTCGAGACCGACCTCGGTACGTCGCTGCTGTTCTTCGGAATGTTCGTCATCATGCTGTACGTCGCCACGGAGCGCACCAGCTGGATCGTCTTCGGTCTGCTGATGTCCGCGGCCGGCGCCGTCGGCGTCGCGAGCTTCGAATCGCACGTCCAGCAGCGCGTCCAGGCCTGGCTCGACCCGATGCGCGAGTACACACTCAGCCAGTCCGGCGCCCCCGGCGTCCACTCCGAGCAGTCCATGCAGGCCTTGTGGGCCTTCGGTTCCGGCGGCACCCTCGGAACCGGCCTCGGCCAGGGCCACTCCGACCTCATCCGGTTCGCCGCCAACTCCGACTTCATCCTCGCCACCTTCGGCGAGGAGCTCGGCCTGGCCGGCGTCATGGCGATCCTGCTGATCTACGGTCTGATCGTGGAGCGCGGCGTGCGCACCGCCCTCGCCGCCCGAGACCCCTTCGGCAAGCTCCTCGCCATCGGCCTGTCCGGCGCCTTCGCACTCCAGGTCTTCGTCGTCTCCGGCGGTGTGATGGGCCTCATCCCCCTGACCGGTATGACCATGCCGTTCCTGGCGTCCGGCGGTTCCTCCGTCCTCGCAAACTGGGCCCTCATCGGCATCCTGATCCGCATCAGCGACACCGCGCGCCGCCCGGCGCCCGCCCCCGCCCCGAACCCCGACGCCGAGATGACCCAGGTGGTCCGACCGTGAACAAGCCCCTGCGCCGGATCGCACTCTTCTGCGGGCTGCTCATCCTCGCCCTGCTCATCCGCGACAACTGGCTCCAGTACGTCCAGGCCGACAGCCTCAAGGACGATCCCAAGAACCGCCGCGTCGCCATCTCCCGCTACGCCACCCCACGGGGCGACATCATTGTCGACGGTGATCCGATCACCGGATCGACCAAGACGAGCGGTGACGGCTACAACGACTTCGACTACAAGCGCACGTACAAGAACGGCGCGATGTGGGCGCCCGTCACCGGCTACGCCTCCCAGGCCTTCGGCGCCACCCAACTGGAGTCCATCGACGACGGCATCCTCACCGGCAACGACGACCGGCTCTTCTTCCGCAACACCCTCGACATGCTCACCGGCAAGAAGAAGCAGGGCGGCAACGTCGTCACCACGCTCAACGCGGCGGCGCAGAAGGCCGCGTACCAGGGTCTGCTGAAGCAGGGCAAGGGCGCGGTCGCCGCGATCGACCCGCAGACCGGCGCCATCCTCGCCCTCGCCTCCACTCCCTCGTACGACCCGTCGACGTTCGCCGGCAACTCCACGAAGGTCGACGGCAAGGCTTGGAACAAGCTCCAGAAGAAGAACAACCCCAACGAGCCGATGCTCAACCGGGCGCTGCGCGAGACCTACCCGCCGGGCTCCACCTTCAAGGTCGTCACCGCCGCCGCGGCGCTGGAGAACGGCAAGTACACCAGCGCGGACGAGAAGACCGACTCGCCGCTGCCGTACACCCTGCCGAACACGAACACCGAGCTGAAGAACGAGGGGAACATCCCCTGCAAGAACGCCACCATGCGTGAGGCGCTCCGGGTCTCCTGCAACACCGTCTTCGGCAAGATCGGCGCCGACCTCGGCCGGGACAAGATGGTCGAGCAGGCCGAGAAGTTCGGCTTCAACGAGGAGCAGTTCACGCCGGTGCGCGCCAGCGCCTCGATCTTCCCGACCAAGATGGACAAGCCGCAGACCGCGCTCAGCTCCATCGGCCAGTTCGAGACGGCCACGACCCCTCTCCAGATGGCCATGGTCGCCTCGGCCGTCGCCAACAACGGCACGCTCATGAAGCCGTACATGGTCGACAAGCTCCAGGCCCCGAACCTGGACGTCATCGAGCAGACCGAGCCCGAGAAGATGAGCGAGCCGCTCTCCGAGGAGAACGCCCAGATCCTCCAGTCGATGATGGAGACGGTCGTCAAGAAGGGCACCGGCACCCAGGCGCAGATCAACGAGGGCGGCATCACCGTCGGCGGCAAGACGGGCACCGCCCAGCACGGCGTCGACAACAGCGAGAACCCCTACGCCTGGTTCATCTCCTACGCCAAGCAGAGCGACGGCAGCTCCCCGGTCGCCGTCGCCGTCGTGGTCGAGGACGAGAGCGCCAACCGTGACGACATCTCGGGCGGCGGTCTCGCCGCGCCCATCGCGAGGGACGTGATGAAGGCAGTGATCGACAGCAAGAAGTGACCCCCGTCACGCCCGCCGCACATCGGTGCACGTTGCGATACCGGTCCTGCATCGGGTGACGGTCTTGGCCAGGTCACACAAGGCGAGCCGGGTACCGTATGCCCGGACAGCACACCGCCGGACCCACAAAGGTGCGGTCGGGACTGACGGAGAGGGCTGGTAGGTAGCTATGGAAGAGCCGCGTCGCCTCGGCGGCCGGTACGAGCTGGGCCATGTGCTCGGCCGTGGTGGCATGGCCGAGGTTCACCTCGCCCACGACACCCGGCTCGGCCGCACCGTAGCGGTGAAGACGCTTCGCGCGGACCTCGCGCGCGATCCGTCGTTCCAGGCCCGCTTCCGCCGGGAGGCCCAGTCGGCCGCCTCGCTCAACCATCCCGCGATCGTCGCCGTCTACGACACCGGCGAGGACTACATCGAGGGCATCTCCATCCCGTACATCGTGATGGAGTACGTCGACGGTTCCACGCTGCGCGAGCTGCTGCACTCCGGGCGCAAGCTGCTGCCCGAGCGCACCCTGGAGATGACCATCGGCATCCTCCAGGCCCTCGAGTACTCCCACCGCGCCGGCATCGTCCACCGTGACATCAAGCCGGCCAACGTCATGCTCACGCGCAACGGCCAGGTCAAGGTCATGGACTTCGGCATCGCCCGCGCCATGGGCGACGTCGGCATGACGATGACGCAGACCGCGGCGGTCATCGGCACCGCCCAGTACCTCTCGCCGGAGCAGGCCAAGGGCGAGCAGGTCGACGCCCGCTCCGACCTGTACTCCGCCGGCTGCCTGCTGTACGAACTGCTGACCGTGCGTCCGCCGTTCGTCGGCGACTCCCCGGTCGCGGTGGCCTACCAGCACGTGCGCGAGGAGCCCCAGCCACCGAGTGTCTTCGACCCCGAGATCACGCCCGAGATGGACGCCATCGTCCTCAAGGCGCTGACCAAGGACCCCGACTACCGCTACCAGTCCGCCGACGAGATGCGCATGGACATCGAGGCCTGCCTCGACGGCCAGCCCGTCGCCGCCACGGCCGCCATGGGCTCCGTCGGTTACGGCGGCTACCCCGACGACCAGCCGACCACGGCCCTGCGCTCCACGGACGGGCAGGCCACGTCGATGCTGCCCCCGATGAACCCGGACGACGGCGGGTACGACGACCGCCCCGACCGCCGGCGCCAGAAGAAGACGAACACCTCGACGATCCTGCTGGTCGTGGCGGGCATTCTGGTCCTCATCGGCGCGATCCTGATCGGCATGTGGGCCTTCGACGGCAAGGACTCGGCCGACGAACCGTTCCCCGCGCCGAACTTCGTGGGCCAGTCCCGGGCGGACGCCACGACCTTCGCGGAGAACCGCGACCTGGTGCTCACGTTCACGAAGAAGGCCTGCGAGAAGCAGAAGACGGGCAACATCTGCTCGCAGGACCCGAAGGAAGGCGTGGAGGTCAACAAGGGCGACACCATCAACCTGGTGGTGTCGACGGGTGCGCCGAAGGTCACCGTCCCCGACGTCCAGGGTCTGTCCTACAGCAAGGCCAAGGCCCGGCTCACCGCCAAGGGCTTCGAGGTCGAGCGGAAGAACCAGGAGTCCACACAGAGCGAGGGCGTCGTCATCGGCCAGGACCCCGGGGGCGACACGGAGCTGGAAAAGGGCACGACCATCACCCTGACCGTGGCGGTGGAGAAGAAGCAGGCCACCGTGCCGGACGTCCAGGGCAAGAGCTGTGACGAGGCCAAGCAGCAGATGCAGGCCAACAACCTCGCCGGCGAGTGCCAGGAGGTCGAGACGGACGACGCCTCGAAGGTCGGCAAGGTCATCCAGACCGCCCCGTCGGCCAATTCGCAGGTCGACCCGGGCACGAAGGTCACCATCCAGATCGGCAAGGCCGCCGAGAAGCAGAAGGTGGCCGTGCCCGCCCTGACCGGTCAGCGCCTCAAGGACGCCAAGAAGGCCCTCGAGGGCGCGGGCCTCCAGGTCGGCAACATCAACGGTTCCAGCGATGACAACGCCATCGTCCTGGTCACCGATCCGGGGGCCGGCAGCCAGGTCGACCAGGGCACCGCGATCAACCTGAACACCACGGGCGGCGGCGGCGACAACGGCGGCGGCAACGGCAACGGCGGCCTCTTCGGCGGCATCAACGGCACGATGTTCCGCACCGACTAGTCCCCCGCCCGGATCCGGTCCGGCGTACGGGAGAGCCCCGGCATCCACGAAGGGTGCCGGGGCTCTCCCGTACGACGTGCTGCGGTGGCTCTCCCGTACGTACGGGTCCGGTGGCTCTCCCTGGCGACGTGGTCCGCCGGCTCTCCCGTACGTGCGGGTCCGGTGTCTCTCGCAGGCGCCGTGGTCCGGTGTCGGACAGGCCTAGCGGATCTCCTCCGGCGGCGTGCGGTCGCTGTCGACCTTCTCCACCCGCTCCAGCTCGCCCCACACCACATAGCGGTAGCGGGACGTGTAGACGGGCGTGCACGTCGTCAGGGTGATGTACCGGCCGGCCTTCTTCACGCCCGCCTGCTTCGGGACCGGCCCGAGGACCCGCACGTTGTACTTGGAGGTCTCCGGAAGGACCGAGAAGACCTTGTAGACGTACCAGTCGTCCTTGGTCTCGAAGACGATCGGGTCGCCCTTCCTGAGCTTGTCGATGTTGTGGAACTTGGCGCCGTGGCCGTCACGGTGGGCGGCCAGCGTGAAATTGCCCTTCCTGTCCTGCGGCAGGGCCGACTTGACGGGGTCCGTGTAGTAACCGGCGACGCCGTTGTTCAGGACCTCGGCCGACGTGCCCTTCTTGACGAGCACCTCGCCGTTCCGCATGGCCGGCACGTGCAGGAAGCCGATGCCGTTCCTGGTGTCCAGCGCGCCGGGGCCGCCCCGGTGGTCCAGCCAGGTGTCGCGGACCTGGTCGGCCTCCTTGTGCGCCGAGCGGTCGGCGATCACGTTCGTCCACCACAGCGAGTAGACGACGAAGAGACCGAGCACCAGCCCGGCGGTGATGAGGAGTTCACCGAAGACGCTGACGGCCGTCGCGATCCGGCCCGAGCCACGGCGCCCCGGCGGGGACACCGCGCCGGCGCCGGCATCCGCGTCGGCGCGCTCGTCGTGGTCCGTCCTCGCTGCCACTGTGCATCCGCCCCGTCTGGTCCGACTCAGTTGTCCCGGAAGCCCGACGACAGCGCTCTCACGCGCTACTCGACGAGCGCGTCCGGCTTGCCCTCGCTGCGCGGCCGTTCCTCGACCATCTTGCCCCAGACGATCATCCGGTACTTGCTGGTGAATTCAGGCGTGCACGTCGTCAGTGTGATGTAGCGCCCGGGTGCCGTGAAACCCGACCCCTTGGGGACGGGGTCCAGCACACCGATGTTCGACGGCGGCGTCACGGGGAGGATCGACGCCATCTCGTAGACGAAGTACTCGTCCTGCGTCTCGACGACGATCGGGTCCCCGGGCTTGAGACGGTTGATGTACCGGAATGGTTCACCGTGGGTGTTGCGGTGCCCCGCGATCCCGAAGTTGCCGGTCTTGGCCTCGGGCATCGCCGTCTTCACGCTGTCCTTGTCGTAGTGCCCGACCATCCCGCGGTCGAGGACCTTCGACTTGCTGATGCCCTCGGCGATCGGCGCCACCACGTCCAGCCTGGGAATGTGCAGGATGGCGAAACCCTGCCCCGGCTCGAACGCCCCCGGTTTGCGCTTCCCGTTCGCCCAGTCCTCCTGGAGGTGGCTCGCGGCGCTGCCCGCCTGCTGGTGCGCCCGGATGTTCGACCACCACAGCTGGTAGGTCACGAACAGCAGCATCAGGACGCCCATGGTGATGAACACCTCGCCGATGACCCGGCTCACCACCACCGCCGCCCCGGGCCGCTGCGCGCGCGCCGCACGCCGCGCCTCCACCCGGGAGCGGGGCGCTCCCGCGGCACCTTCCGCGGGCGCGGTCGTCGACGCCTCTGCGGGCGCCTGCGCGCCTCCGTGCCGTCCGCGGCGCCCGGCGGCCTTCCGGCGCGCCGCGCGGCCCCCCGGCGCGCCTGTGGCCTCGCGCCCGGCCCCGTTCGCGGCAGACCCGGCCCGGCGCGGGACCTCCGCAAGCCGCAGTGCCACCGTCTCGTCGTCCGGCAACCGCGGTGCCACCGCCGGCTGCACGACCGTGGGGTGCGCGTACGGCGCACCGGCCGGCTCCCCGTACCCGGCGGCACCCAGCGTCTGGTGGGGCGCCGCGTACGACTCCCCGTACGCCGGTCGCGACGGGTCCCGGTACTGCCGCTGCGGAGACGGGTCGGGATACTGCTGCGGCGACGGCTCGTAAGACGCCGCTCCCGGGATGCCCTCGGACGACCCGTACCAGTCCCGTGCGTACCCCTCGGGGTCGTACCACTCCTGCGCCGGCTGTTCCGGCGGGAGCGGGCCCGCCAGGGGCCCGCCGAAGGACTCACCGCCCTCGAACGCGTCAGCACCCCCGTACGCGGCCTCGCCGCCGTAGGGGGAACCGTCGCGCTCGGGGCGCAGCGCGGTCACGCCGTGGCCCTGCCCACCACCGGGGCGAGCCCCGCCGACCTCGCCACCGCGCCCTGGTCCCCGCACTCCGCCAGCCAGTTGGCGAGCATCAGGTGCCCGTGCTCGGTCAGCACCGACTCGGGGTGGAACTGCACGCCCTCGACCGGGAGTTCGCGGTGGCGCAGCCCCATCACGATCCCGTCGTGCGTGCGGGCCGTCACCTCGAGCTCGGCCGGCACCGTCCGGGGTTCGGCGGCCAGCGAGTGGTAGCGGGTCGCCGTGAAGGGGGACGGCAGGCCCGCGAAGACGCCGTTGCCCCCGTGTTCGACGAGCGAGGTCTTCCCGTGCAGCAGCTCCGGCGCGCGGTCCACCACCCCGCCGTACGCCACCTGCATCGACTGCATGCCGAGACAGACACCGAAGACGGGGACACCGGTCGCCGCGCAGTGCCGGACCATGTCGATGCAGACACCCGCCTGCTCCGGAGCGCCCGGCCCCGGCGACAGCAGCACCCCGTCGAAGCCGTCCTGGGCGTGCGCGGTCGACACCTCGTCGTTGCGCACCACCTCGCACTCCGCGCCCAGCTGGTACAGGTACTGGACGAGGTTGAAGACGAAGCTGTCGTAGTTGTCGACGACGAGAATCCGCGCGCTCACTGGTCGTCCACCGTCACATCGTTGAAGGGCAGCAGGGGTTCGGCCCACGGGAAGACGTACTGGAAGAGCACGTAGACCACCGCGAGGGCCAGGACGAGGGAGATCAACGCCCTCACCCATGCGTTCCCCGGCAGATGCCGCCAGATCCAGCCGTACATGCCGTCCCTTCCGTAGCACCACGGCACCAGAGTCACGCCGTACACCACCCGACTCATGCCGTACCGCACCAGACTAACGGCGCAGCGCCTCCGGTTTCCCGGCCTCCACAGGCTGGGTGGAATCGAGATGCGCCCAGACGATCAGCCGGTGGCTGTGCCCCCACTCCGGCTCGCAGGTGGTGAGCGTCAGATAGCGGCCCGCCCGCGTGTACCCCGACCTCTCCGGCACCGGATCGACGACGGCGACATCTCCGGGCAGCGTCCGGTACGGCTTCGTGTCGATGCGGTACGTGAACCAGGTGGTGCCGTCCGTCAGCACCACCGCGTCCCCCGGACGCAGCCTGGGAAAGTCCTTGAAGGGATCCCCGTACGTGCGGCGGTGCCCCGCGACCGCGAAGTTTCCCCGCTGCCCGAGCCGCGCGGTGCGCGCATAGTGCCCGAGCCCCTTCTTCAGGGTGCCGACTCCGGTGCCCTCGAGCACGGGCTTGTTCCACGTGAAACCAAGACGCGGCACGTACATGATCGCGAAGGGCTCGCCGTCCGCGTAGCGCGCCGGCTCCGCCGGTGCTGCTCCGGAGCTTCCGCTTCCGCCTGGGGCCGGGCTGCCCGACGGGGTGGGCACGGGCCGTACGGTCCCCTGGGACCACCGGTCCTGGAGCGTGTCGATCTGGTCGTCCATCACGCTGTCGGCCTTCACGCCGGTCCAGAACAGCACGTAGACCACGAAGAGCACGATCACGGCGCCGACGGTGATGCACAGTTCGCTGACCGTCCTGACGACCACACGCACCGACACAGGCCCCCCAGTGGCAGCTGCTCCGCTCCTCCGGCCCCTTCGCCGCCCGCTGCTCCCGCTACTCCGCAGGCGTCGCGTAGTGGAGATCCACTGTGCCCGAGTAGCCGGGAAGAGTCACCCTGCCGTCCTCCTCGACTTTCCAGCCGAGCCCGTAGACGTTGACGTACACCATGTAGTTCTGGATCGCCGCGGAGGCCGCCAGGGCCTTCTGGAGCTTCCCCGGATCACCCACCGCGGTGATCCTGTACGGCGGCGAGTAGACCCGGCCCTGGAGGATCAGGGTGTTTCCGACGCAGCGCACCGCGCTGGTGGAGATCAGCCGCTGGTCCATCACCTTGATGCCTTCGGCGCCGCCCTGCCACAAGGCGTTCACCACGGCCTGGAGATCCTGCTGGTGGATGACCAGGTAGTCGGGCTGCGGCTCCGGGTAGCCCGGCAGCTTGGCGGTCGCGTTCGGCGGGGCGTCGTTCAGCGTGACCGTGACGGCCCTGCCCCTGACCTTCCGGGTGCCCGCCTTCTTCTCCAGCGCGGCCAGCTTCGCGTCCTCGACGTCCGAGCGGCCGTCGCCGCGCTCGGCGAGCGCCTCGACGTCGTCACGCAGGGCGCCGTTGGACTCGTCGAGCTGCCCGTTCTTGTGGCTCCGTTCCTGAATGAGGTCGGAGAGCTTCAACATGGACGCATCCGTACGGATATTGGTGCCCTTGGCCGTGTTGAAGCTGGTGAAGAAGATGAGTCCCGCCAGGGCGAACACCGCTACGGTGAGCACCCGCACGGGCCGGAAACGGCGCGTACGGGCCGTGGAGGGACCCGTCCCTGGGGAGTCGGCAGAATTGCTCAACGTACCCTTATCTCCTTAGGCGCCGCGGAAGCACTACGCTAACGGACGCCCGGGGGAGCACTCAGTGTCCCCTTGTACGCTGCCCCGGAGCCCGCCCCAGTTCCCTGCGCGGCCACGCAGCGCATCGACAGGAGAGACCCTCGTGCCGAAGTCACGTATCCGCAAGAAGGCCGACTACACGCCGCCGCCGTCCAAGCAGGCGACGGCCATCAAACTGAACACCCGCGGCTGGGTCGCACCGGTCATGCTGGCCATGTTCCTCATCGGCCTCGCCTGGATCGTGGTCTTCTACGTGACCAACGGTTCGCTGCCGATCGACAGCCTGGACAACTGGAACATCGTGGTCGGTTTCGGATTCATCGCGGCGGGATTCGGCGTCTCCACGCAGTGGAAGTAACGGCTTTTCCGGTGGGGTAACGGGGGTCCACGGCGAGGTGGACCCAGCTCTGCCCCAAGCTGTCCACCAGGTTATCCACAGAAGTTTTCCACAGTGGGGAAAAAGAACGACGATCTGTGGATAACCCACTCCGCGTTGACGCCGGTGTGACTGGCCTACCGGGAAGCGGAAGCGTGTTCGCCCCCTGCCCTACCTGCGGAAACTCAGGTCAGGGACAGGGGGCACAGTTGTTCCCGCACAGCGTGCACAAGATCCGCCACAGTCTGTGGACAAACTCGGTCACTCACGTCAGCTGAGCGGTCCTGACCAGCGTCATGACGACCACAGCCGCCAGGACCAGTGCGCACGTCCCGTACTGGACGAGGCCCCGTCGCCTCCGCGGCGCGTGGATCATGGCGTATCCGACGACGACGCCCCCGGCCAGGCCACCGACGTGGGCCTGCCAGGCGATGTTGGCGCCGAAAAAGGTGAAGACCAGGTTGATCGCGAGCAGGGCGAGGACCGGGCGCATGTCGTAGTTGAGCCGGCGCATGAGGACGGCGGTCGCGCCGAAGAGACCGAAGATCGCGCCGGACGCTCCGACCGAGGGCTGATTCTGTGCGGCGATCAGATACGTCAGGGCGCTGCCGGCGAGACCGGAGACGAAGTAGAGCGCGAGGTAGCGGGCGCGGCCGAGGGCGGCTTCCAGCGGCCCGCCGATCCACCAGAGGCTGAGCATGTTGAAGGCGATGTGCGTGACGCTGCCGTGCAGGAACATCGAGGTCAGCAGCCGGTACCACTGGCCTTCCGCGACTCCTTCGACCGAGCCGAACAGAGGATCGTACGCACTGCCGAGGAGCTGGAAGCGGTTGGTGAAGCGATCACCGACCGACAACTGCACCAGGAACGCGGCCAGGTTGATGCCGATGAGGATCTTGGTGACGAGTCGGGGATCGGCGGCGACCGCGCCGCCCGCGAGCGTGCGGGGCTGCATGGCGGTGGCTGCGTGCCCGGTGCCCGACCCGTTGCGCACGCAGTCGGGGCACTGGAAGCCGACCGAGGCGCTGACCATGCAGTCCGGGCAGATGGGGCGCTCGCACCGGGTGCAGCGGATACCCGTCTCGCGGTCGGGGTGCCGGTAGCAGGTGGGCGGGCTCTGCGCGTCCTGCTGCCCCTGGTCGCTCGGGCCCTGCGGGCTGCCTGGCGCGTTGTCCATGACGGATCGTCCCCTCACCTCTGCCTACGTCGCTGCGCGGCCGGCGCACAGCGGTCCGCCCGGGTGCTGTGCGGGACCGGGCGCCGGCGCACCGCCCCGCCCATCCTTACGGACGAACGGGGCGTTTGGTTCCCCGCGGAACCCGGGGCCTCAGCCCTGGGGCCGGGTCTCCACGACGACGGACTCGATGACCACGTCGTTGACCGGACGGTCGGTGCGCGGGTTGGTCGGGGTGCTCACGATGGCGTCCACGACCTTCTGGCTGGCCACGTCGATGATTTCGCCGAAGATGGTGTGCTTGCGGGTCAGCCAGGCCGTCGGGGAGACGGTGATGAAGAACTGCGAGCCGTTGGTGCCCGGGCCGGCGTTCGCCATGGCCAGCAGGTACGGCTTGTCGAAGGCCAGGTCGGGGTGGAACTCGTCCTCGAACTGGTAACCCGGGCCGCCGGTGCCGTTGCCGAGCGGGTCGCCGCCCTGGATCATGAATCCGCTGATCACCCGGTGGAAGACCGTGCCGTCGTAGAGCTTGTCCGTGGACCTCTGGCCGGTCTCCGGGTTGACCCACTCGCGCTCGCCCTTGGCGAGTTCGACGAAGTTGCGGACCGTCTTGGGCGCGTGGTTCGGCAGGAGCCGGACTTCGATGTCGCCTTGGTTGGTCTTCAGGGTGGCGTAAAGCTGCTCAGCCACGATCTGCCTTCCGTTGCCTTCTCTGACTCCCCGATCCTCGCACGGCCCGGACGCCCGTCGCCCGTCACCACTCGTCCCTGCGCTTAGTACCGCTTCTACCGGGCACCCGGATCTTTGTCCCCGGACAGATGCCCGGAGACAGCGTCTGCAGAAAACCGGTCGAGTCCTCCCAGACGGGGGCGCGTCGCGACGATCCGTGGCATTGTCGTCGGCAAGCTCCTGCCGCCCTGTATTACCCCTATGGGACCTGATCGTCGCCTGTACGTCGTTTGATCGTCCCCTGATCGGCGTCTGCTCCAGGCTCGCCCGGGAGGGGGGTGTCCGTGACCCGGATGCCTGTCCTCACATGCTCCGGAGGCCACGGACGGGCATGATCCCGATAAGGGCGGAAAGGTGAAATACCGTACGCCACCGAGGAGGAGGAAACCCGTGACCCGCATTGACAGCGTGCGCGCCGCGACCGGCTCGGCAAAGGACAGCGTGCTGCACGCCGCGGAAGTGGTGGCGCCCTACGCCGACACGGCCAAGGACAGGGCCGCACACTACGCAAACGAGGCACGCGTACGGCTTGCGCCGAAGGTGTCGCTGGCCGCCGACCAGGCCCGCGTCCAGTACGACGCTTATCTCGCGCCGCGCCTGGAACAGGCCCTTTCGCACGTCCCGCCGAAGGTCGACCAGGCCGCGCACGACGCCGCGGTCCGCACGCGCAGGGCCGCTCGCCAGGCCGCCGATTACTCGAAGCCGAGGATCGACCAGGCCGTTGCGGCGGCTCAGCCCGCGAGCAAGGAGGCCGCGGCGCGCGGAGCTGCCGCACTGGCCGCACTGCGTGGTCAGGTCTCGCCCCAGCAGATTCAGAAGCTGGTCCGCAAGCAGCAGCGGCGGGCCCGGGCCGGCCGTCTCGCCAAGGGACTCGCCGTGCTGGGTCTCGTCACGGGCGGCGCCTACGCCGCCTGGAAGTGGTGGGACAAGCAGGCCAACCCGGACTGGCTGGTCGAGCCCCCCGCCGCCACCGAAGTGCCCGACAGCGGCCGCCTGTCGGCCGTCGACGGCAGCCAGGCCGCCCTGGACCCCGAGGTTCAGGCCAAGCAGGCCGAGGACGAATCGGCGGATCGCGACGATCTCCGCTGATCCCGGTCACCGCGCCGGCCTCAACAACGCCGTGGGGCAGAAGACTTGAGGGTCTTCTGCCCCACGGCGTTGTTTCACGTGGAACATGACGCCCGCGGCCGGAGAGCCGCCGCCGGAACACCGGGACGCACCTGTGATTTCCGGCGGCACACCAGGGCGCACCCGCACCGCCTCGAACAGCGCCGTTCTCGGCCCCGGTCGCGATGACGTTTGCAATGTCCCGCACACACGACGTCCACACAAACCCCTTAACGGAGCGCATCGCGCCGGTTACCGGGCTCGGCTCGCCCCCACCCCCACATGGCCCCCTCTTCGGACACCGTCGCGCCCCCATCACCTCGCACACCGGCTTGACGGCCTCGTGGACCACGGCCTTCCACCACTGTTTGCACAAATAAATGCAACGACAGCAAAGCATGTATCTGTGACGCGCGTCACCGCAAACCGGGTCAACCGCTCCGGGCTCTTCGCCGCGTGCCACTCGACGGGCGGCGAACCAGGGCATACGAAAAACCGGCCAGCCGCCCGAGAAGGGCGTCTGACCGGTCCGAGATGTGGAGCCTAGGGGAGTCGAACCCCTGACATCTGCCATGCAAAGACAGCGCTCTACCAACTGAGCTAAGGCCCCGGAAGAGGAACGTCCGACCGGAGAAATCTCGCACCGGCGGGCGCCGCAGACCAGAGTACCGGGTCATCCCCGGGATCTCGCAAAAAGATTGGGGGTCCCCGTGCACGACCACTCTCCGTAAGATGCTCGGCGTGGTTCGCGGCAGCGAACCGCCGTACTTGGGGAAGCGATGGGGAGACGCAATGGACGCCGCACAGCAGGAAGCGACCGCAAGAGCCCGGGAGCTGCAGCGGAACTGGTACGGGGAGCCGCTGGGGGCGCTCTTCCGTAGGCTCATCGACGATCTGGGTCTCAACCAGGCGCGTCTCGCCGGGGTGCTGGGGCTGTCCGCCCCCATGCTGTCGCAGCTGATGAGCGGCCAGCGGGCCAAGATCGGCAACCCCGCGGTGGTTCAGCGCGTGCAGTTGCTCCAGGATCTCGCCGGGCAGGTCGCGGACGGCAGTGTCAGCGCGGCCGAGGCGACCGACCGGATGGACGAGATCAAGAAGTCCCAGGGGGGCTCGGTGCTCAGCAACACCACGCAGACGACCAGCAGTTCGGGAGCCCCCACGGTCAAGCGGGTGGTGCGCGAGATCCAGTCGCTGCTGCGCTCGGTGGCGGCGGCCGGGGACATCATCGAAGCGGCGGACACCCTCGCCCCGACCCACCCGGAACTGGCAGAGTTCCTCCGGGTGTACGGCGCGGGCCGTACCTCGGACGCGGTGGCGCACTACCAGTCCCACCAGAACTGAGCCGGCCGCCCGGCCGCCGGACAACCCGCGGCAGAAGGTCCGTCGGACTTTCTGCCATGGAGGAGCGGGCAGCCGGGCACCTCACGAAATCGCGCACCAAGGGCATCGCCGGACGGCCCGGGGACACGGCACCGGGGACGGGGCCGCCGGCCGGCACGGACAGCGGAGGCGGGGCGCCCCGAAGTGCCCCGGGGCCCGGGCAATCCGACGAGCTCCAGCGAGCCGGGCACCTCGCACGAGGCCGCCGGCCGAACGCCGAAGGGGGAGCGAGGCACGACCATGGGTGAGGTCTTCGCCGGCCGGTACGAACTGGCCGACCCGATCGGGCGCGGGGGAGTCGGTGCCGTCTGGCGCGCCTGGGACCACCGGCGGCGCCGGTACGTGGCCGCAAAGGTCCTGCAGCAGAGCGACGCGCACTCGCTGCTGCGTTTCGTACGTGAGCAGGCGCTGCGGATCGATCACCCCCATGTGCTCGCGCCGGCCAGCTGGGCCGCCGACGACGACAAGGTCCTCTTCACGATGGACCTGGTGGCCGGGGGTTCCCTGGTCCATCTCGTCGGCGACTACGGCCCGTTGCCGCCGCTCTTCGTCTGCACTCTGCTCGACCAGCTCCTCGCGGGGCTCGCCGCCGTGCACGCGGAAGGGGTGGTGCACCGTGACATCAAGCCCGCCAACGTGCTGCTGGAAGCCACCGGCACGGCCCGGCCGCGGCTGCGTCTCTCCGACTTCGGCATCGCCATGCGTCTCGGCGAGCCACGGCTGACCGAGACCAACTACGTGGTGGGCACGCCGGGTTACCTCGCGCCCGAGCAGATGACGGGGGCCGATCCCGACTTCCCGGCCGATCTGTTCGCCGTGGGACTGGTCGCCCTCTATCTGCTGGAAGGTGCCAGGCCCGACGCCAAGGCGCTGATCGAGCACTTCGCGGCGCACGGCACACCCCGGGCGCCGCAGAGCATCCCCGAACCGCTGTGGCAGGTCGTGGCGACGCTGCTGCAACCCGATCCGGACGCACGGTTCCGTACCGCGACGGGGGCCCGCAAGGCCCTCGCCTCAGCCGTCGAGCTGCTGCCCGAACCCGGCCCCGACGACGAACTCGTCGAGGTCTTCGACCAGGTGGGGCCGCTGCCCACGGGATTCGGACCCGAGGGACCCCTCCACAGAGCGCCGGGGCTCGCCACCCACCCGGGCGTCGTGTCTCCCGACGCCACGGACACGACACCGCCACGGCCGGGCCGCGGTGCGCATCCTGCGACCCCTTCGTTCCCCGGCTCCGGCACCGCACCCCCGTACCCGGGCCCCGTCGCGGCACCGCTTGCCACCGGCGGCACGCTCCCGCCGCACCCCGGCGGCGGAGCGGCGCCCCCGCCGCCCGACAGCGGCACGTTCCCCCGGTATCCCGGCAGCGGCGCGACACCCCCGTATCCGGGCACCGGCGGCGTGCCCCACCATCCCGCCCCCGGCGCAGTGCCCCGCCTTCCTGCGACTGCGGCGCCTTCGCTCCCCGGTGCCGGGGACGTTCCTCCGCTGCCGGGCTCGGGAAACGTTCCTCCGCTCCCGGGTACGGGAAACGTTCCTCCGCTCCCGGGTGCTGACAACTCGCGCCCGCCTGCCGGCACCGGGGCGCCTGTTCCGCAGTCCGGCTCCCACACCGGAACACCGGCGTCCGGCCCCGGCTCGGCGCCTCCGGACGCCGGGACCGACACCGGGTACGCGCACTCCTACAAGGGCGCGATACCTCCCCGCCCGGCCACGGAACCGGTACCGCCACAGCTGCCGCGCCCCCACCCGGACTCGACGCCGCACTCCCGCACCTGGCGGCCCGCGGACCGGACGCCGCCCCTCCCCCACCCCGACGCCACGCCCCCGCAACCGCCCACCATGTCGGACACCGGAAGCTTCCACCTGCCGCCGCCCATCGCGCAGGCGGCGGCCCCTCGGCCCCGGTCAGCCGCTCCCACGCCCCCGCGCACTCCGCCGGCACCGGTGGAGCTGCCGACGCCGGCCCCCGTCCACGCTCTCCCCTTCGCGCCCGCGCATGTCGCCACCCGTCACCAGCCGACGGCCCCCATGACCGCGGTGCCGCAGCACGCGTTCGCCTCGACCGGCGCGTCCACCGCCCGGCCACCGCAGCTCGCACGGCCGTCGCAGTCGGCCGCACGGCACCGCACCAGGCGTCCGGGACCACCCGCGAAGGTGGCCGTCCCCATGCTGTTGCTCGCGCTCATCTGCTACGCCGTGGGCTTCTGGGCACTGGCGCGGGTCTGAGCGGACGGTCCCGGCTCAGCCGCCCGGGGTACGAGCGGTCCCCGCACGCGCCGCACTCCCGCGCCGTCGTGCCACCGCCGTCCACAAGGCGAGCGTCAGTGTCAGCGCGCATCCGGAGCCGATTCCCGTCGCGGCGATCCACTTCATCACGGGGCCACCGCCGCCGGCACTCCCGCCGCCGCTGCCGTCGGCGCCACCGCCTGCCGAACCGCCCGCCACGGCACCCGCCGCCTCCGCACGGTCCTCCGCCGTGACCTCGAAGGCGTCGCGCGGCACGGCGGGCCCCGCGTAGGCCGGACCGTCCTGCGCCTCGCCGCTCACCCGCACGCGCAGTGTCAGGTCGAGCGGTGCGTCGCCGGACTTCTCGGCGACCCGCGCACCGAGATGCAGCACGAGGTAGTACGAACCGGCGAACCGCATCCCGCTCGTCCGGGCGCTGATCGCGTAGCGGTTCTCGTACGCGACCGGTGCCGGCGCGGGCAGGACGGCCTGCCGCCGACTGCCTCCGTACCCGGTACCCACGTCCTCGACGAAGCCCCGTACGGGGTTGTACAACGCCACGCTCAGCGCGGTGCCGACGTAGCGGCCGCCGCTGTCCGTACTGCCGAGCTCGGCGGTCGCGTACAGCTGTTGCCCCCAGTCGAGGGGCACCTTGTAGAAGAGCGTCCCACCGGCTTCGAGGCCGGTCCGCCAGACGCCCTCTCCGAGCGGGACGGCCGTGCTGAAGCCCGTACCTCCCGGGCGGCGCCGGGGGTCGCCCGGGAGGGCTTGTGGCGGTACGGAGTTCCAGGTGCGGGGAGCGTCCGTCGCACCGGCCTTCCGCAGCCGCGGCTCCGTCACATAGCCCAGCTCCAGGTCCCAGTCGTCCGAGGCGGAAACGGGCGGACCGCTGCGCTCGACGACCGCGTAATACGTCCCCGCCTCCTGGCACACGTACTCGGTGCGGCCGATCTCGCGGAACGCCGAGGCGGCGACGGGGTGCGGGCTCTGGGTGGCGCCGACGTGGGCGGCCTTGGCGGAGCAGGTCGAGCCGTCGGCCTCCTGGACGGACACCTTGATGCCGTCGGCCGCGGAGACCTCGCTGCCCGGCGCGGGAACGGCCGTGACGGAGACGTACGCGTTCGACACGGCGTCGAGTTCAAGGCGGTAATAGAGCTTTCCGTCCTTCGCGATGGAACTCCGGTACGTCCCGCCGGGCTCCAGGCGGACCGTCCCTGTGGTGCCGTCGGCGCCCTCGACCGTCCTGGCGTCCTCGGCGAAGCCGTACGGATCCGGGTCGCCGGCCGACGACAGCAGCGGCGCCTGCACGGGGGGCCCGGACACGGCCTCCGTACGGGCGCCCTCACCAAGGCCATGGCCCGCGCCGGCCGTGGACGGTGTCGCCGCCGCCTGCCCCGGCACCGCCGCCGTGACGCCCAACGCCCCGGTCGTGCACAGCACCGCCACCACCACCACCGGTGTCCGGCCGCGCCGTGGCCCAGCGCGCCGCTCCGCCGTGCGCCGCCCCATCCCGCGCCACCCCTCGCCGTTGCCCCCGACCGTGGCGCCCATCCTGCCCCGCGTACCGCCCCAGCGCCTGTGCTCTGCGCAGGAGCGGCCGAAACGAAACTCCCCACGCCCCGCCACAGCCCCGGCATCGAACCGGAGGACGTCGGGACAACACAAAACCCCGGCCGTAGGGACGGCCGGGGTCTGTCTGAGACTGGTACTCCTCAGGAACCCGTGGGCACGGAGTCAGTCGCCTCCGTCCACAGATCCTGCTCGGCGCGATCCGCCTGGATCTGGCGGTACACGAGGAGCCCGCCGATGGCGGCCAGTCCGACCAGAAGAAGCTTCTTCACCGCGCGACCTCGTCTTTCCTTGACGTAGGGGACCTCTGGCGCCCGACTATACACACCGACCGATACCGATCGGTGACCTGCGTCGGCCCCCAACTCCCGCCCCGTACGCCTCAGTAGGACCACGGCACGGCACCTCATTCACAGGGTGACAACTCATCACACGCTGTGACTTTTCATCGCCCTTCCTGCGTTTCCGGGCTTCCTGCACCCATCCGGGTGGTGTTCATCTGAACATCGACGCGCCACGGGCGTCGGTCCACCACTTCGCGGCGCTCATACACATCATGAGGAAAGTACGCAAATCGCCCAACCCGAAAGTGAGGGGCCGTGGCCCAGAACAAGGTCATGAAGCTGTGGAACGTCGTCTTCACCGCCTTCCTGGCGCTGTGCACGACACTCGGACTCATCACCACCGTCGCCGCCGCGGCGGTACCCCAGGCCGGGACACCGCGCAACACGAGCGCCGACGTGAGCCTGCTGACGGCGTCCCCCTGGGCCTGGTCCTACAGCAGGTCACTGCCCCCCACCATGAAGCAGCGCATCCACGCCGAGGCCCATGGTTCCTCACCGAGCTGCCGCCACCGCGCGACCGACGACGATGCCGCGGCCGACACGGGCGCCCTCTGCGACACCGAGTCGTTCGCCCATGCCCATACGGAACCCGTCACACCTCTTCAGCGCTGAGCACGGCGGCAGCACCACCAGGCACGCCCCTGACGTAGCGGCGAACTTGCGTACAAAGCCACACAGGGCAAAAGGCCCGGCGACTCGGACGAGTCGCCGGGCCTTCGCCATGCCGACACAGCGACGGTCCGGACAGCAGCGCTTGGAGAGCGACGGTCCGGACAGCAGCGCTTGGAGAGCGACGGTCCGGACAGCAGCGCTTGGAGAGCGACGGTCCGGACAGCAGCGCTTGGAGAGCGACGGTCCGGACAGCAACGGTCCAGCGGGCAGGGCCGGACAGCAGCGGTCCGGCCGGGACACGATGAGCCGGGCGGTCGGCACAGCGCCGACGAGTCCCGACGGACGGTTCATCCTCCGGACGCGGGTCCCGACCAACATCGTGGGACGGAGCCCGACCCCAACTACGCGGACACCCCCTCGGCGGAAAGCCGTAAGTCACCGGCCTCTTCCATCCACCGACGCCACCGGACACGCCGAAGGCCCCCAGGCGATTCGCCTGGGGGCCTTCGTGCTGGTGGGGCTAACAGGATTTGAACCTGTGGCCTCATCCTTATCAGGTCGATCACGCCGGATACGCGTGCTGGGTGAACCGGCCTGCGGCCTGGATCGCTGGTTCGCCTAGGTTCAGCATCGACCGCCGCTGTTCGCCCCTGTTGGTGTCAGCCACTGGTGTCAACGTCAGCGTCGTACTTGACGGCTGGCCGCTACAGCAGTACTGGGGTGACTCCGCAGGTGCGCGCGGACGAGCAACAAGACGACGATTACGGTGACCAGCTGCGTCGCCGAGTCGAGGACTGCGGCAAGGGGCTGGGCTCCGATCACACAGCTAGCTACTGCTCCGAGCAATACCCATTGGGCGCTGTCAGTGGCTCGTGGAACAGTGGTACTAGCGCCAAAGCTTCCGTGCTGAAGCTGGGCGCTGTGGGTCGGACGGGGCGTGTACATGTTCCTCCTGGCTCTCTCGGGGCGCACCTGCCTCTCGCCAAAGTGCTCGGGTGCGCCCCGCATCTCGTCTGGGCCTGACCTTTCTCGGCACGCCACTGACAGATGAGAGGCCCAATTCTGCTTACGGACATGCGCTTTACTCCCGCACGCCGTTGCACGTGGAACCCGCTCAACGTCAACTGCGCTGCCTAGCAAGGGCAGTTCCGTTGGTTGGCTTGCTGATAGTGGCACGCCCGTTACCACCAGCCAATCTGGTTATCCACAGGCCCTGGGTACAACCTCGGCATACCTGTGCAGAGTTGACCCACAGCTGTGTGGGACTTGCGGGATAGGCCTGTGGGTAGCTGACTGCACCACACTAGAAAGACCCGTTGACCAGCAGGTTTCTTCGTCCCCAGCTGTGCACAAAAGAAACTTTGCCGGTCGCACCTAGATCGCCTCTTGTCGTGCACGGGAGTACACGCCATAGGGCAGGAAGTAAGGGCCAATGTAGGTTTGCACCCCTCACCCATGAAGGGTCGCTTCGCCTGCCCCATCCAAGCCACCACCTACCCCAGCTCCCATCCCGTCCGCCGTCGACCCACACACCGTGGAGCGGGCGTGGTTCATGGCGTCCAGGTGGAGCGCGCCACTGTACGAACGACCTGGACGCCATGGGCCGCGTCTGCTCGGCTCTGCCTGGGTCGGCGGTGGTCGGGATGGGAGCTCTCCGCGCACGCCACTACGGGCCGGCGGCCGGGAACGGCGCCCCCTCCATCCCGGTGCCGGCCGATCCCCCGCCGGAGGCATCGTCTTTGACCGTGGGCCGCTCTATGGGGTGATCGACTCATGGCTTCCGGCCCTATCCACATGTGGGCGCGCGTCGGCGGCGGCAGCGCCGAGCGGGCCGAAGGCAGGAGCGCGGGCGCAGCCAGAGCCGGGAAGCGCGCCCGGCGGAGCGGAGCGCAGCCGGGGCTTGATGAGGTAGAGAAACTCGTAACAGCTTCGCCCTAGCTTGGTCAGGCTGACGGTGCATCGGTGGTCAGGAGTCGGCTCGTGAATCCGGCTCGGCAAAGGCGCTCGTACGCTTCGAGCACGTCGGCAGGCAGTGGCTGGCTGATCATGAATCCCTGCTTGGGGTAGATCATCAGTCGCTGAAGCGCACCGACCAGCATGTCGATCACCAAGCGGGCGTCGCCGATGGAGTCGACGTACTCGTCGAGCGTCATCGGAGTGGAAGCGCTGACGACCTCGACTTCGGGCCAGAGCTTGCGTGCCGTGGCATACGCTCGCCGCTCCTCGTACGGCTTGCTGATCAGGAGCACCGAGGACACCTCGATCCCCCCCTCCTCCAACAGCTCCCGCGAGAAGCGGATGTTCTCGCCCGTGTTGCGTGCCCGTGACTCCACTAGAACGGCCGTGCTAAGAACACCGAGTTCCAGTGCCCGTTCCCGGTAGTGGACGGCTTCACCGCGGGGCATGCGTTCTCGTGTCGTAGGGCTGGTGGCACCGGTGAACAGGAGTAGGGAAGCCATGCCGCGCCTGTACAGGTCCACTGCCGTGTCGGCCACTCCCAGGTCGTGGCTGCCGAGCCCGATGGCAACCGAGCACGGCCGGGGTGAGTGACCCATTTGGTGGTAGTCCCACACGCGCCGGGCGTCTGCCCAATCCTGTGTCGAGATCACTGCTACCCCTCACTGTTCTTCGCTGAGTCGGGCACCTTGAAGTCGTACTCCCACGCGAAGCGCGATGCTGCGTGTACCCCGATGGCGAATTCCACGACGATGCCCGCGGCCGTATAGGTCGTCCGATGCAGCTCGACCACCGGTTCGCCCGGCGGCAGCTGGAGCTGCTTCACCTCGTCCGGCGTGGCGGCTCGGGCGAACAGTCGCTCCCTCATGTGGTCGATCTCGTAACCCGCGTCGTACAGCACACGAAATCCGCCGCCTCGGCCGGCGGGCCCGGGCGTGGGATCCACCAGTCGCGTGCCTTCAACGTGCTCAGGCCGGTAGTAGCTGGTCAACGTGTGCGTCGGCTGGTCGCCTTCCTTGACCAACCGTGCGCGGGCGTAGACCTCGGCACCTTCCGGCAGGCCATGGGCAGCTGCTACCTCCGGGGGCGCTACGAGGCGGCTGACCGTCTGGGTCTGCTCGTTCCGGCGGTATGCCCGTCCGGAAGCCACACGGTCCGCGATGAAAGCGACCTCGTCGCCGTCCCGCCACTTGGCCTTGTCGTACCTGGCGATGCCGAGTCGCTTAAGAGGCACTCGCTCACGCACCACGGTTCCGTGACCGCGAGATGACGTCACCAGCCCCTCGGCCTCAAGCGCCTTGTAGGCCTGATGGACGGTGGACTTACTGCCCTCGCCCGCTGCGACCAGCTCCCTGATCTGCGGGAGCTGCTGGCCGGGGGCGTACTCACCCCTCTTGATCTGTTCAGCCAGCTTGTCCGCCAGCTCCCGCCACTTGGGCGCCATTGCATGACTCCTCTCAACCAGTCCAGTCAAGCACAGTCCCAGGACTGTTGACAGTCCTAGGACTGCGTGCCACAGTCTTGCCAAGCCCACCGCAGTCCTAGGACAGCGGGAAGGAAAGGCCTTCTTTGGGCTGCTCCAAAGCTTCAAAACAGGGAGTGCTTATGCCGTCGTTCAAGATCGACCTTTCGACCGCCGTCGTGTTCGTGGCGACCGCGCCGGAACCGAAGATGGCGAACAAGAAGACCGGTGAGCGGGCCATGGACCGGGACAACCCGAGCCTGGGGCTGTCCACGGTGGGCCTGCTGGTCTCGGACGAGGGGGAGGGCAACCTCTATCAGGTGACCGTCCCGGAGAACGGCTACCCGGAGAACCTCGTGCCGGGGACGCCCGTCAAGGTGCACGGCCTGAAGGCGCGGGACTGGGAGAACGAGTTCAACGGCCAGAAGCGGCACGGGATCTCGTTCCGCGCGGTCGCGATCACCCCGGCGGCCTGATCATGGCTGACCTGACGATGTGCCTGGAGGCCACGGGAGCGTTAGCGGGGGCCGGCGGTCTCGGCTACGCGAGGGTACGGGCCCCGCGGGTCTACTGGTCGCTGGTGGGCATGCCGCTCACCTGGGGCCGGTTCACCTTCTCGTACCGGTCGACGATGGACGTGTGCGGGCTGACGGTTCAGCCGTCCGGGCTGCGGGCGTTCATGACACGCAGCGTCGCTCGTCGCGAGGTCCAGCCAGTACCGCCGAAGATCCGTCGTGTCCGGCCCACGTCGACCGGGCTGCGGGTGACGCTGCGGCTTCCGGCCGGCCTGGAGCCCGCCGACGTGACGGCTTCCTCCGAGCGGCTGCGGCACGCCTGGGGTGTGCACTCCGTGACCGTGGTGGAGACGAAGCCCGGGTTTGTCGAGCTGCGCATGACCGGGTATGACGTGCTGCGCCGGGTGCGGATGCCGCGCAAGGCTGCCCCGCACGATCTGGTGGTGCCGGTGGCGTTGCGGGAGGACGGGACCGCGTTCGAGCGAGACTATCGCAAGGCCCCGATGGCGCTGACGCTGGGCGCGAATCACTCGGGCAAGTCGATGTATCAGCGGAACCTGATCAAAGGGCTGGCTCAGTTGCCGGTGGCGCTGGTCGGTATCGACTGCAAGCGCGGGGTGGAACAGTCCGCGTTCGCTCCCCGGCTGTCGGCCCTGGTCACCACTCCCGACGATGCCTCTTCCCTGCTTGCGGTCCTGGTCGCGGAGATGGAAGACCGCTTCGACCTGCTGAGCCGGAACGGGGTCTCAGACGTGTGGGAGCTGCCCGAACATCTGCGGCCGGTGCCGGTCGTCGTCCTGGTCGACGAGGTGGCAGAGCTGTTCTTGATCTCGGCGAAGAAGGACGAGGAACGCCGCGAGCGGATCGTCACGGCACTGATCCGGCTGGCGCAGATGGCCCGCGCGGTCGGGATCTACCTGGAAATCTGCGGACAGCGTTTCGGCTCCGACCTGGGCAAAGGCGCCACCATGCTCCGTGCCCAGCTCACAGGCCGTGTCGTGCACCGGGTCAATGACAAGCAGACCGCCGAAATGGGCCTGGCGGACGTGGCTCCGGACGCCGCATTGGCTGCCGGTCTGATCCCGATGGAGCGTCCCGGGACGGCTGTCGCGGTCGACTCGACGGGCGGCTGGTCGAAGATCCGCACCCCGCACACGTCCCGCGCGGAAGTGATCGCAGCCTGCCGACAGTTCGCCCACCTGGTCCCGGACTTCCCCGCCCTCGATCCGTTCCGGCCTCTCGTGCCCACAGAGGCGCCGGTGGCCGGTCCGTCGCTGGTCAAGCCGCGCCCGGTCACCGACTGATCACCGGGGCCCGGGCGGTCGGCCACCGCTCCCCGCCCCTTCCCTCGCCCAACCCCCTCGAAGGGAGGTGCCCCCATGCCCCGCTCGATCCGTATCGACGCCGTGCTGGTCCAGGCCGTCATCGCTGGCGCGCTGTCCTTTGCCCACCTGCATGACCTGGCCGAAGCCGCCGGACAGTCCGGCTGGAAAGCCTGGGCCTACCCGATCTCCGTCGACCTGCTCCTGGTCGCCGCTTGGCGCCGATTGCGCACGGCCCGCCGGGACCGCTCCGCCTGGACCTGGTTCGTCATCGCCCTGTTCGCCTCGCTCGGCGCGAACATCGCAACGGCCGGACTCCTCGACCTGGCCCACGTGCCCGACTGGCTACGCATCCTCGTTGCTGGCTGGCCCGCCCTGGCTTTCCTCGGCGGAACTCTCCTGGTCCACACCCCTGCCGATAACCCCGGCTCTACTCCTGCAGAGCCTGTGGACGACGAGCCGCAAGCCTCGCCGGAAATCGACGTCACGCGCGAAACCCCCGCTCCCAACCCGCCCCCGGCGCCTGCTGCTCCGGAGCTGAGCCCGGCGCCGCCACAGCCCGCGCCGAACGCGCCCGCGGTTCCGGCCGCGCTGCTGGATCACGCCCGCAAGATCGCCGACGCACACAAGGCGTCTACCGGCGCCCCGATGCCCACCGACGTCCTCTCGGCCCGACTTGGCTTGCCCGCGCCGATGACCGACGCAATCGCCGCCCAACTCCAGCTCATCTGACCAGGAGGAGGAAGCACATGCAGACCTTTAACCGCCCGTCCGACTACATCGACGCCGCCCGCGAGATGGCCATCGCCGACCGTCCGGCCCTGGCTCGCCTGCTCGCCGAGGAGGCCGCCGACCGCACCTCGAACCCGCAGGACAAGGCCCGCATCCTCGCCGAGTTCCCCGGCCACAGCCTCAGGCAGGAGGACTGACCCCATGACCGTCTACCGCCGCTTCCGTAACCGGATCCGGATCGGGCCCGTGCAGGTCGGCACGTACTTCGACGGCCGGGGGCGCGAGATGCACACCGCCGCCTGCACCGCCCCGCGCTGCGGCTTCTCCGCCGACTACCACGACCGCTCCGCCGCCGAACTCGCCGCCCGCACCCACCGCTGCAAGGCATAGGAGGACACCGCGTCATGGACGTCCCGCTCTGGCTTGCGCTGCTCATCGTCGGATTCCTCGGCATCAAGCTCATCCGCCCGCCCTGGTGGCTGGTGGCCGTGCTCCTCCTCGGCGGCTACCTCCTCGCCGACAGCCTCCTGTCCCCGGTCATCGACACCGCGGTCAAGTAACCCGCGAAAGGAGATCCGCCCATGTTCCGTCCCAAGCTCCCGACCATGCCGCAGCCCACGGGCCTGGCCACCCCGCCGACCGTGGTTGAGCCGACCAGCAGTACGCCGGGTACCCCGGCGACTCCGCCGGCCCCGGTCGCTTCGGCCCCGACCCGTTCCACGATCCAGGTCACGCCCGGCACCGCGCTCGCCCTCGTCGGCGGCGGTACCGCCGTCGTCCTCGTCGTCGGTGCGGTCTTGGTCTCGATGCTCCTGGCGGTCGCCATCACGGGCGTGTCCGTCGCCCTGGTCGCCGTCGTCCTGCGCCTGCTCGTCAACGACATGCACAAGGGACGGTGAGCTATGGAAACCGTGATCGCCGCCGCCTTACCGGCCCTCGGCTGGGCCCTGCACGGCAGCCTGCTCCTGCGCCGCCTGTCCACCGCCCGTCGCGACCCGCTGACGGGCCTTCACACCCGGGTCGGCTTCACCACCCGCGCCGAACACCTGCTCGACAGGAACCCGGCCGCGCTCGTCATCCTGATCGACCTGGACGACTTCAAGGCCATCAACGACACGCACGGACACCCCGCCGGTGACGCCGTCCTCACGGCGACCGCCCGCCGACTGCGCGACTGGTGCGCCGGCCACGGCATCGCCGCCCGCCTCGGCGGAGACGAGTTCGCCGCCATCGTCACCGACCCTGCACGCACCCCCGGAACGACGGCACTGCGGACCGCCCTCGACCGGCCCGTCGCCCATGACGGACAACTTTTGCCGGTCTCCGCCTCGGTCGGCCTCTGCCACCGCACCGACCTGCCGGTCCCCGCCCTTACCGACGCACTATCGGCGGCCGACGCCGGGATGTACGCGGCCAAGGGCCACGGAAGGCGCAACGTCCACAACTGAACGGCTCCCGGAGCGGCCTCGGTCGCCAAACTTCCGCCGCTCCGGGCGCCTGCACCCAATCCAGCTCCAACGGACCTGAAAGGGAAGCCCCATCATGCCCCAGCACGTCCAGCCGACGCGGGTCTGCCGCGACTGCGACGGCTTCGCCTCCGCCGCCATCACCACCGGCACCCGCCGAACCGACGGCACCCGCGCCACCCTCCGCGCCACCTGCCCGACCTGCCAGGGCACCGGTCGCACCGTCCCCGCCGCCTCGCTGTACCGCGCCGGGCGGTGACCACGTGACCAACACCGCCACCATGGCGGGCCTGGACCCGGCCACCCTCGCCGACGTGCTGAGGCTGGCCGGGTCTACCGGCTTCGACCGCATCCAAGACCAGATCCGCCGCACAGGCGGCTGCTCCGACCCCATCCACCTGACCGGTTCGACCGTCACCCGCGACGCCGCCACCGGGCAAGTGCTGCACTCCTACTCGACCGACACCGAACCCGGCGGACGGCTCCGCCTCGCCTGCGGCAACCGCCGGGCCTCCCGCTGCCCCGCTTGCGCCTGGACCTACGCCGGGGACACCTACCACCTGATCCGTGCGGGCCTCGTCGGCGACCCGGCCAAGGGCACCCCCCACACGATCCGGGACCACCCGCGGGTGTTCGCGACCCTCACCGCACCCTCGTTCGGCCCGGTCCACAACCGGCCCGGCAACCGGCCCTGCCGATGCGGCACCCTCCACGCCGAGGACGCTCCCGAGCTGGGCACGCCGCTCGACCCGGACGCCTACGACTACGCGGGCGCGGTGCTGTGGAACAACCATGCCTCCGAGCTGTGGCGCTACTTCACGATCTACCTGCGCCGCGAGATCGCCAAGCGCGCCGGTCTCACGCAGAAGGCGGCACGGGAACAGTCGCGCGTCTCCTTCGGCAAGGTCGCGGAGTACCAGAAGCGCGGAGCCGTCCACTTCCACGCCGTGATCCGCTTCGACGGCCCCGAAGGACCCGACGATCCGCCCCCGGCGTGGGCGACCCTCGACCTTCTCACCGACTCCATCCACGCCGCTGCTGCTCGCGTCGCCGTAGACGTGCCCCCCGCCGGTGACCGGCCTGCCCGGACTCTGCGCTGGGGCACGCAGCTGGACGTCCGCACGATCCGGGCCTTCGGCAACGGCGAGGAAATCACCGAACAGGCGGTGGCCTCCTACGTCGCCAAGTACGCCACCAAGGCGGCCGAGACCACCGGCACCGTGGATCGCCGCATCGGCAACAAAGAGGCCCTGGCGCTGCTCGGAGTACCCGATCACCCCGCCCGGCTCATCGCCGCGTGCCTCGACCTGCACGCCCTCTACCCGGACCGAAAGCTTCGGGACTGGGCTCACATGCTCGGCTTCCGGGGCCACTTCTCCACCAAGTCCCGCCGCTACTCCACCACCCTCGGCGCCCTCCGCCAGACCCGCGCCGACTACCGCGCGGCCCAGCAACGCGCCGCCCTCGGCCTGCCGGACCCCGACGACGAAGAGGCCACCACGCTCACCCTCGCCCACTGGACCTACGCCGGCCACGGCCACACCCCCGGTGAGTCCTGGCTCGCCGCCAGCATCCGGCGGGACATCCAGCTCAACCGCGAGATCGCCCGCGAGGAACTACCCGCCCTGCTCGACCTGGAAGGAGCCGCTACATGACCACCGCTGCCCCGGAGCTGCTGACCGTCCCAGAGGTCATGGCACGGCTCAAGGTTGGACGGACCAAGGTCTATGACCTCATCCGGACTCACCGCCTCGTGTCCATCAAGGTGGACGGGTGCCGGCGCATCCCGGATGACGCCGTCCGTGACTTCATCGTGGGTCAGATCGGGAGGGCTGCCTGATGGCCAAGCGTCGGCCCAACGGCGGCGGCACCATCGCGAAGCGGTCCGATGGCCGGTACCAGGGCGCTGCCTACGTCACCGACACGGACGGCAACCGCGTGCGCAAGTACGTGTACGGCCGGACCTGGGACGAGGCAAACGAGAAGCTAGGCAAGCTTCAGGACCAGGAGCGCAACGGCATTCCCGTCCCCTCCCGCTCGTGGAGTCTCGGTGAGTGGCTGGCCTACTGGCTGGAGCACATCGTGAAGCCGGAGCGGGAGCACAACACGTACGTGAAGTACGAGTCCAAGGTGCGGCTGTACCTGGTCCCGCAGCTCGGCAAGAAGGCCATGATCAGGCTGACGCCCGCGCAGATCCGTATCTTCATGGCGAAGCTCAAGGCGGACGGCGTCGGCGCTGCTGCCCGGTTCGAGGTGCTGCGCGTCCTCCGCAACGCCCTGAACCGCGCCATGCGTGAGGAGCTGGTGACCCGGAACGTCGCCCTGCTGGTGGACATGCCCAAGGTCAGCAAGGGCGAGGCTCGGCCCTGGAACGCCCAGGAGGCCGTTGCCTTCTTGCGGGCTTCCCGCGCGCACCGGCTGTACGCAGCCTGCGTCCTGGTGCTCGTCCTCGGCCTGCGTCGCAGCGAGGTTCTGGGGCTGCGCTGGCAGGACATCGACTTCGACCGGGGACAGTTCACGCCCGTCAAGCAGGTGCAGCGGGTCAAGGGCGCTGGCCTGGTCCTCAAGGACCTCAAGACCGAGTCCTCTCAGGCCGTGCTGCCGCTGCCTGAGTTCTGCGCCCGGGCTCTCCGCGAGCGTCGGGAGCTTCAGGATCTGGAACGCCGGATCGTCGGCGACGGCTGGGCCCAGGAGCCCGGGCAGGATCTCGTCTTCTCGTCCGAGCGGGGCGGCCCCATCGACCCGATGGGCTTCTCCCGGAGCTTCGAGCGGCTGGTGAAGCGGGCCGGTGTCCGCCGCATCACGGTCCGGCTCGCCCGGCACACCTGCGGGACCTTGCTGGCCTTCCTCAAGGTTCATCCCAAGGTCGCTCAGGCGATCCTCCGCCACAGTCAGATCAGCATGACCATGGACGTCTACACGCACGTGGTGGGCGACGGCGAACGCGAGGCCGTGGCGATGCTGGCCGAGCTTCTGGAAGATCCGCTGATCGGCTGATGTCAGCCATGGATGTCAAAGACCCCCAGCCGGTATCGACTGGGGGTCTTTGCACTGGTGGGGCTAACAGGATTTGAACCTGTGGCCTCATCCTTATCAGGGATGCGCTCTAACCAACTGAGCTATAGCCCCGCCGCGCTCTGCGGTGTATGTCCCGCGCGCTGACCTCTGAAGATTAGCGCACGACGCGGCCAGTCCCAAAATCGGTATCCCGGCCCCCGGGGACGGCCCCGAGGATGTGCTGTTACTCGTCCTCGGCCAGGGTCAGCTCGACGCCTCCGACGAAGCCCGCGGAGAGGTTGTAGATGAACGCGCCGAGGGTCGCCAGCGCCGTGGCGAGGACGACGTCGATGACCGCGATGATCGTCGTGAACATCAGGACGTGCGGCAGCGAGAGGAACGACTGGAGGTCGAAGCCGTTGGACTCGTTCGAACCGGTGGCCTCGGAGATCGTGCCGCCGACGGTCGAGAAGACGCCCATCGCGTCCATGACCATCCACAGCACCGCGGCGGCGACGATCGTGCAGATGCCGAGCGCGATGGAGAGCAGGAAGCTGACCTTCATCACCGACCAGGGGTCGGCCTTGGCCACGCGGAGCCGCGCCTTACGGGTGCGCGGCGTCGTGCGCGCGCCGGTCCGCGGGCGGCGTACCGCGCCGGCCGGGGCCGGCTGGTAGGCCTGCGGCGGGTGGTAGGGCCCCGCAGCCTGCTGCGGCTGCCGTTCACCCGGCAGCGCGGAGCCCGGCGGGGTGGCAGCGGCCGGCGAGGGTGCCGCCGACGCCGGTGTGTCCGGAGCCGCCGGGCCCGCTCCGGCCGCGTACTGCTGAGCCTGCGGGCCTCGGGTGTCCGTCACAGTTCCCCCCTGGGATCCATGAGAGTCATGGGAGTCGGCGCCATCAGTGGCGGAGCCACGGCCGCCGTCCGTTTCCTTACCGGTCGTTCCGGCGCCCGTGGCTCCGCTCACGATGACTCACTCCTCGCGTTACTCGGCCGGGGACTGCTCGCCCTCGTCCGTTCCCGCGGCCGCGACGACCTCGGCGGACTCGTCGTCGGCGTCCACGCCGTCGACTTCCTCCGCCTCGCGACCGGCCTCGGCGTTCCGAGCGATACCTACCACGGCATCGCGCTTGCCCAGGTTGATCAGTTGGACGCCCATGGTGTCACGGCCCGTCTCCCTGACCTCGTTGACTCGCGTGCGAATCACACCGCCGGACAGAGTGATGGCGAGGATCTCGTCGGTTTCCTCGACCACCAGCGCGCCGACGAGGGAGCCGCGGTCCTCGACGATCTTGGCAGCCTTGATGCCCAGGCCGCCGCGACCCTGAACGCGGTACTCGTCGACAGCGGTCCGCTTCGCGTACCCGCCGTCCGTAGCAGTGAACACGAACGTACCGGGTCGAACAACATTCATCGAGAGCAGCTCGTCCCCCGCACGGAAACTCATGCCCTTGACACCCGAGGTGGCGCGGCCCATCGGACGCAACGCGTCATCCGTGGCGGTGAACCGGATCGACTGCGCCTTCCTGCTGATCAGAAGCAGATCATCCTCGGCCGAGACCAGCTCCGCACCGATCAGTTCATCATCGGAACCGCTCTCCGTCTCGCGGAGATTGATCGCGATGACACCACCCGAACGCGGCGAGTCGTAATCCTTCAGAGACGTCTTCTTGACCAGACCGCCCTTGGTCGCGAGGACCAGGTAGGGCGCCGCCTCGTAGTCACGGATCGCCAGGATCTCGGCGATCGCCTCGTCCGGCTGGAAGGCCAGCAGGTTCGCGACGTGCTGGCCGCGCGCCTCACGGCCGGCGTCCGGCAGCTCGTAGGCCTTCGCGCGGTAGACGCGGCCCTTGTTCGTGAAGAACAGCAGCCAGTGGTGCGTCGTCGACACGAAGAAGTGGTCGACGATGTCGTCCTGCTTCAGCTTCGTGCCGCGCACGCCCTTGCCGCCGCGCTTCTGCGAACGGTAGTCCTCGGTCTTGGTCCGCTTGATGTAGCCACCGCGCGTGATGGTGACGACGATGTCCTCTTCGGCGATCAGGTCCTCCATGGACATGTCGCCGTCGAAGGGGACCAGCTTGGAGCGGCGGTCGTCGCCGAACTTCTCGACGATCGCGTTGAGTTCCTCGCTGATGATGCCGCGCTGGCGCACCGGCGAGGCGAGGATCGCGTTGTACTCGCGGATCTTGGCCTGGAGCTCGTCGTGCTCCTGGATGATCTTCTGGCGCTCCAGGGCGGCCAGTCGGCGCAGCTGCATCTCGAGGATGGCGTTGGCCTGGATCTCGTCGATCTCCAGGAGCCCCATCAGGCCCTCGCGCGCGATGTCGACGGTGTCGCTGCGCCGGATCAGCGCGATGACCTCGTCGATGGCGTCCAGGGCCTTCAGGAGGCCGCGCAGGATGTGCGCGCGCTCCTCGGCCTTGCGCAGCCGGAACTTCGTACGGCGGACGATGACCTCGATCTGGTGCGCCACCCAGTGCCGGATGAACGCGTCCAGGGAGAGGGTGCGCGGCACGCCGTCGACGAGCGCCAGCATGTTGGCGCCGAAGTTCGTCTGCAGGTCGGTGTGCTTGTACAGGTTGTTCAGCACGACCTTGGCGACCGCGTCGCGCTTCAGGACGATGACGAGGCGCTGGCCCGTGCGGGAGGACGTCTCGTCGCGGACGTCCGCGATGCCGCCGATCCTGCCGTCCTTGACCAGGTCGGCGATCTTCTGCGCGAGGTTGTCGGGGTTCACCTGGTAGGGGAGTTCGGTGACCACCAGGCACTGGCGGTTCTGGATCTCCTCGACCTCGACGACCGCGCGCATCGTGATGGAGCCGCGGCCGGTGCGGTAGGCCTCCTCGATGCCCTTGCGGCCCACCACGAGGGCGCCGCTCGGGAAGTCGGGGCCCTTGATGCGCTCGATCAGTGCGTCCAGGAGTTCCTCGTGGGATGCCTCCGGGTTCTCCAGGTACCACTGGGCGCCGGCCGCGACCTCGCGCAGGTTGTGCGGCGGGATGTTGGTGGCCATGCCGACCGCGATACCGGCGGAGCCGTTGATCAGCAGGTTCGGGAAGCGGGCCGGCAGGACGGTCGGCTCCTGGGAACGCCCGTCGTAGTTGTCCGTGAAGTCGACGGTGTCCTCGTCGATGTCACGGACCATCTCCATGGACAGCGGCATCATCTTGCACTCGGTGTACCGCATGGCGGCCGCCGGGTCGTTGCCGGGAGATCCGAAGTTGCCGTTGGAGTCCACCAGCGGCATCCGCATCGACCACGGCTGCGCGAGGCGGACCAGCGCGTCGTAGATCGAGGAGTCGCCGTGCGGGTGGTAGTTGCCCATGACGTCGCCGACGACGCGGGCGCACTTGTAGAAGCCCTTCTCGGGGCGGTAGCCGCCGTCGTACATCGCGTACAGGACGCGGCGGTGGACGGGCTTGAGGCCGTCCCGTACGTCGGGCAGCGCACGCGACACGATGACGGACATCGCGTAGTCGAGGTAGGAGCGCTGCATCTCGGTCTCGAGCCCGACGGGCTCGACACGCAGGGCGATCTCGCCCTCTTCGTCGGGGATGCTCGGAGTGTTGTCGTCGGCCATTGCTGGTGAAGATCCTTTCTGCGGCGGTCAGCTGAGACCGACTCAGATGTCGAGGAAGCGGACGTCCTTGGCGTTGCGCTGGATGAACGCGCGGCGTGCTTCGACGTCCTCGCCCATCAGGACCGAGAACAGGTCGTCGGCCTGGGCGGCGTCGTCCAGCGTGACCTGGCCGAGGACGCGGTGCTCCTGGTCCATCGTGGTGATGCGCAGTTCCTCGGCGTTCATCTCACCGAGACCCTTGAACCGCTGGACCGAGTCGTCGCGGGTGCGCTTGCCGTTCTGGCGGCCCAGCTCGATCAGCGCGTCGCGCTCGCGGTCCGAGTAGGCGTACTCGAAGTCGTCGCGACCCCACTTGATCTTGTACAGCGGCGGACGGGACAGGAACACGTGCCCGGCCTCGACCAGCGGCCGCATGAAGCGGAACAGGAAGGTCAGCAGCAGGGTGTTGATGTGCTGGCCGTCGACGTCGGCGTCCGCCATCAGGATGATCTTGTGATAGCGGAGCTTCTCGATGTCGAAGTCCTCGTGGACCCCGGTGCCGAAGGCGGAGATCAGCGCCTGGATCTCCTGGTTCTGCAGGATCTTGTCGATCCGCGCCTTCTCGACGTTGAGGATCTTTCCGCGGATCGGGAGGATCGCCTGGTACTGCGGGTTGCGGCCGGACTTGGCCGAGCCGCCGGCGGAGTCACCCTCGACGATGAAGATCTCGCACTTGACGGGGTCGTTCGACTGGCAGTCGGAGAGCTTGCCCGGCAGGGACGCCGACTCCAGGAGACCCTTGCGGCGGGTGAGGTCACGCGCCTTGCGGGCCGCCACGCGCGCGGTGGCCGCCTGGATCGACTTGCGGATGATGTCCGCGGCCTCGTTCGGGTTGCGGTCCAGCCAGTCGCTGATGTGCTCGTGGACGACCTTCTGGACGAAGGTCTTCGCCTCGGTGTTGCCCAGCTTGGTCTTGGTCTGGCCCTCGAACTGGGGCTCGCCGAGCTTGATCGAGATGATCGCCGTCAGACCCTCGCGGATGTCGTCACCCGTGAGGTTGTCGTCCTTCTCGCGCAGCAGCTTCTTGTCGCGCGCGTACCGGTTGATCAGACCCGTCAGAGCGGCCCGGAAGCCCTCTTCGTGCGTACCGCCCTCGTGCGTGTGGATGGTGTTGGCGAAGGAGTACACGCCTTCGCTGTAACCGCTGTTCCACTGCATCGCGACCTCGAGGGAGAGCATGCGCTCCTTGTCCTCGGCCTCGATGTCGATCACGGTCGGGTGGATGACGTCGCCCTTGCGGGAGTTCAGGTACTTCACGAAGTCGACGATGCCGCCCTCGTAGTGGTACGTGACGGTCTTGACCTCGTCGTTCTCGTCCGCACCGGCCTCGTCCGCGCCCGTCACGGCCTTCGCGGAGTCGCGCTCGTCAGTGAGTTTGATGGTCAAACCCTTGTTGAGGAACGCCATCTCCTGGAAGCGCCGCGTCAGCGTCTCGAAGGAGTAGTCCGTGGTCTCGAAGATGTCGCCGTCGGCCCAGAAGGTGACCGACGTACCCGTCACGTCGGTGGCCTCGTGCTTGGCGAGCGGAGCCGTCGGGACACCCAGCTTGTACTCCTGCGTCCAGCGGTAACCGTCGGTCCTGACCTCGACGGCGACCCTCGTGGACAGGGCGTTCACGACGGAGACACCCACGCCGTGCAGACCACCGGAGACCGCGTAACCGCCGCCACCGAACTTGCCGCCCGCGTGCAGGACCGTCAGCACGACCTCGACGGCCGGCTTGCCCTCGGACGGGACGATGCCCACCGGGATGCCGCGGCCGTTGTCGACGACGCGCACACCGCCGTCGGCGAGGATCGTGACCTCGATGGTGTCCGCGTGGCCGGCGAGGGCCTCGTCGACGGAGTTGTCGACGACCTCGTACACGAGGTGGTGGAGGCCGCGCTCACCGGTCGAACCGATGTACATACCGGGCCGCTTGCGGACCGCGTCCAGACCTTCGAGGACGGTGATGGCGTTGGCGTCGTACGCCACGCCCGGGGCCTCAGCTGTGCCAGCGTGCGCTTCTACGCGGGGCGCCTTGCCCTCCTCATCCGTTTCAGTAGCGGCAATGTTCTCGTTGGGGTTGCCGGAATCGGCCACGAAGCGCCCTTTCTGGCACAGCACGAACCAAGCTTCCGGCGGTGGCCGGAGCGGCTGCGGCGTGTTGCGTTGGTAAGCCTGCGTTGCACACCATTTCCCGACGGTCCCCGCAAGCGGGGCGGGATTGGCTTCCAGTCTACCGGTAGCGCCGACAGTGATGGGGGTTTGCCGGTACCTGAGTCCGCATGTGCCGCCCTCAACCGGTCTCTCGCGACTCCCCATATACGGAGCGGGGCTCCAAGAGGCTCACAGAGGCACTCAGCGCTTCCGGGTGTCAACCCCTAGCTACTGCCGAGTCAGGTCACCCGTAGGTGTCACCGGGACCCGTGCTCCCGGGGGCGCGCAAGGGGCCGTACCGACGGGCGGGGCCACCGGGGCCGAGCACCTTGATCACCCTGACCGCACCGTGCCCGAGGTCCTGGTTCAGCCGTGCCACCAGCTGCGGGGCGAGCAGCCGCAGCTGGGTCGCCCAGGCCGTGGAGTCGCACTGCACGATCAGCTCGCGCTCGTCCTCGTCGTACTTCTGCGGCTCGCAGTGCTTGGCCAGGTCGTCGCCGACGATCTGCGGCCACCGGCCCATGACCCCGCCCACCGCCGCGGGGGCCTCCCAGCCACGCTCGGTGAGCAGCCGGTTGATGGCGGCGCCGAGCGCCATCGGATCGCGCCCGTCGGCGCGTGCGCCGGAGCGCAGCCCGGCGCCGCGCCGCACCTGCTTCTTCTGCTGGGCCGCGTCCCCACGCGCGCGTGCCTGTTCCTTCGCGGCGCGCAGGGCCACGCGCGCGAGGTCGACGCCCGACGGCTCGGGAATCTTCCTGGCGGCGTCGCCGGATGCCCCGGCGGGAACGCCGCCCGGCGCGGCCGGTGTGTTTTCCGTCATACGCGCTCCACCGTGCCCTCGGACACCGCGAACCGCGTCCCGGCGAGGACGCCCGGCACGTCGTCGTCCACCGCCGCCGTCACGAGCACCTGCTCGCCGGGCGCGACCAGCTCGGCGAGACGCTCGCGCCGCCGGGTGTCCAGCTCGGCGAACACGTCGTCCAGGACGAGCACCGGCTCGTTGCCCTCGGCCCTGAGGAGGTCGTACGAGGCAAGGCGCAGCGCCAGCGCGAACGACCAGGACTCCCCGTGGGAGGCGTATCCCTTGGCGGGCAGCTGCCCGAGCTTGAGCAGCAGCTCGTCCCGGTGGGGGCCCACCAGGGTCACGCCCCGCTCGATCTCCTGCTTGCGGGCCTCCAGCAGGGCCGCCATCAGCTGCTCGTACAGCTCCTCGCGCGCGTGGCCGGCGATCCCCGGGGAGGACGGCTTGTACTCCAGTACGACGGGGCCACCGCCCGGTGCCAGCTGTTCGTACGCCTTGTCGGCGAGGGGCTGCACCGCGGCGACCAGGTCGAGTCGCTGGGCCAGCAGCTCGGCGCCCACGCGCGCGAGGTGCTGGTCCCAGACGTCGAGGGTGGAGAGGTCCATGGTGCGGCCGCCGTGGCGCCGGGCGAGCGCAGCCGACTTCAGGAGGGTGTTGCGCTGCCGCAGGACCCGGTCGTAGTCCGAGCGGACGCCTGCCATGCGCGGGGAGCGGGCGGTGATCATCTCGTCCAGGAAGCGGCGCCGCTCGCCGGGGTCGCCCTTGACCAGGGCGAGGTCCTCGGGCGCGAACAGCACCGTCCGGACGATCCCGAGCACGTCACGGGGCTTGACCTGCGAGGACCTGTTGATGCGGGCGCGGTTGGCCTTGCCGGGGTTCAGTTCGAGTTCGACGAGCTGCTGACGGTCCCCCTGCCGCACGTTGGCCCGGACGATCGCGCGGTCGGCGCCCATCCGCACCAGGGGCGCGTCCGAGGAGACGCGGTGGCTGCCGAGGGTGGCGAGGTAGCCGACCGCCTCGACGAGGTTCGTCTTGCCCTGGCCGTTGGGGCCGACGAAGGCGGTGACACCCGGGTCGAGCGGGACCTCGACGTGGGCGTACGAGCGGAAGTCGGCCAGCGACAGATGCGTGACGTGCATGGTCGTTCGCCGACCTCCCCCAACGTGGTGCTTCGGGTGTTTCCCCGAGGGCCGGGTCCCCCGGCCTTCGGTCGTCCCAGGCTGTGGACAGCCGGGCCGTCCCCGGGAGGCGGTGCCCCCAGGGTGTGGATCAGTTCTTCTTCTCCACGGCGTGGCCGCCGAACTGGTTGCGCAGTGCCGCGATCATCTTCATCTGCGGGGAGTCGTCCTGCCGGGACGCGAAGCGGGCGAAGAGCGACGCGGTGATCGCCGGCAGCGGTACCGCGTTGTCGATGGCCGCCTCGACGGTCCAGCGGCCCTCGCCGGAGTCCTCGGCGTACCCCTTGAGCTTGTCCAGGTGCTCGTCGTCGTCCAGGGCGTTGACGGCGAGGTCGAGCAGCCAGGAACGGATGACCGTGCCCTCCTGCCAGGACCGGAAGACCTCACGCACGTCGGTGACGGAGTCGACCTTCTCCAGCAGTTCCCAGCCCTCGGCGTAGGCCTGCATCATCGCGTACTCGATGCCGTTGTGGACCATCTTCGCGAAGTGGCCCGCGCCGACCTTGCCCGCGTGCACCGACCCGAAGTCGCCCTCGGGCTTGAGGGCGTCGAAGACCGGCTGCACCTTTGCCACGTTCTCCGCGGAGCCGCCGTACATCAGCGCGTAGCCGTTCTCCAGGCCCCACACACCGCCGGAGACTCCGCAGTCGACGAAGCCGATGCCCTTGATGCCCAGTTCGACGGCGTGCTTCTCGTCGTCGGTCCAGCGGGAGTTGCCGCCGTCCACGACGACGTCTCCCGGCTCCAGGAGGGCGGCCAGTTCGTCGATGGTGGACTGGGTCGCGGCACCGGCCGGGACCATCACCCACACCACGCGCGGGCCCTTGAGCCTGCCCACGAGCTCTTCCAGGCTGTGGACATCGGCGACGTCCGGGTTGCGGTCGTATCCGATGACGGTGTGGCCTGCGCGGCGAATCCGCTCGCGCATGTTGCCGCCCATCTTGCCGAGGCCGACGAGACCGAGCTCCATCAGTTGTTCCTTAGGTTTGCGACGTGGCGTGAGGGCACTGCCGTGCCTCGTCCGAGCCTAAACCCGGACGCTCACGCACACCTGTGGGCATAGCCGCTCAGACGTACGCCCTCACCTGCGGTCTTCGTCGGGCCGCGTCAGCCGCTGAGGCGCACCGGCATGATCAGGTACTTGTAGGCCTCGTCCGCCTCGGCGTCGACGGCGGGCCTGCCGCTGAGGAGGGCGGGCTTGGTCGACGTCGTGAAGGAGAGCTGCGCGACGGGAGAGTCGATGGCGCTCAGACCGTCGAGCAGGAACGTCGGGTTGAAGGCGATCGAGATGTCGTCGCCCTCCAGCTGGGCGTCGACCCTTTCCACAGCCTGTGCGTCGTCGCTGGAGCCGGCCTCCAGGATGAGCACGCCCTGCTCGAAGCTGAGCCGCACCGGCGTGTTCCGCTCGGCGACCAGGGCCACACGCTTGACGGCCTCCACGAAGGGGGCGGTCTCGATGACGGCGATGGAGTTGAACTCCGTCGGGAACAGCGTGCGGTACTTCGGCAGGTCGCCTTCGAGCAGCCGGGTGGTCGTACGGCGGCCGGCGCCCTCGAAGCCGATGAGGCCCTCGCCCGCGCCGGAGCCCGACAGGGCCAGGATCACGTTGTCGCCGCTCGTGAGGGCCTTGGCGGTGTCCAGGAGCGTCTTGGCGGGCACCAGGGCGACCGCGGAGGCCTCGGGGTTCTCCGGCTTCCACAGGAACTCGCGGACCGCGAAGCGGTAGCGGTCGGTGGACGCGAGGGTCACCCTGTCGCCCTCGATCTCGATGCGCACACCGGTCAGCACCGGCAGGGTGTCGTCACGCCCGGCCGCGATGGCCACCTGGGCGGCAGCCGAGGCGAACACCTCGCCGGGGACGGTGCCGGTCGCCGACGGCATCTGGGGCAGCGCCGGGTACTCCTCCACAGGGAGGGTGTGGAGGGTGAACCGCGAGGAGCCGCAGACCACCGTCGCCCGTACACCGTCTGTGGAGATCTCCACCGGCCGGTTGGGGAGGGCGCGGCAGATGTCGGCGAGGAGACGGCCGGAGACGAGGACCGTGCCCTCCTCGTCGATCTCGGCGTCCACCGAGACCCGCGCGGAGACCTCGTAGTCGAAGCTGGACAGGCTCAGGGAGCCGCCCTCGGCCTTCAGCAGGAGGCCGGCGAGGACAGGCGCCGGTGGACGGGCCGGGAGGCTGCGTGCCGCCCAGGCCACTGCCTCCGCGAGTACGTCGCGTTCCACCCGGATCTTCACCGTTGCCGCCTCCGTCTGTTGCCGGCGCTCTCGCCCTGCTGGCCTTCACTGTCTGACTCGGTGTCGTCGGCCCCTGTGACGGGACGGACACCGGGGACCAGTCTGACGCACCGCACTGACAGTCGGTGCCCCCCTCGGTCAAGTCGCGTCGAGCGGCACCGGAGCCCCGGACCCCGAGTTGTGCACAGCCCCCTCTTCTGAACAGATTCCCAGCTCTCTCTAGTTGGGAGTAGTAGTAGGGGTTGTGGAAACCGTGGATAACCCTGTTTTCGCAGCTCAGACGGCAGATTTTGTCCACCGGCCCTGTGGGTGACGTCGGTGGACAACCGGGGCTCGCTGTGGACGGGGAAAAGTTCTGCACACCCGATGCACAGGCTCGGGGCACTTCTCCCCAGCGCCGTCCCCAGTTTTACCCGCGTTCCCCACAGGCCAACCAGACACCTTGGTGTGACGCCTTTCACTCGACACGGTGAGAAGGCGCGGCGCGTTGCCGAACAGTGGACAGGGGTGTGGAGAAGGTGCGAGACGCTGGGGACAACCCGCCCGGTCCTGTGGGCCGCCGGTGGACAACTTCGTGCACACCCTGTGGATCATTTCTTCGTCCACAGTCTGTGGAGAACCTTCGTCCACCGATCCACAGCCAGCTGACCTGGTCTGATGATCTTTCACCAGAGCGACCTGTGGACACCGTCTGGACAACTTTCCGGTCCCCAGGGTGTGGACGCAAGAAAGTCCCAGGATCTGTGGAGGAGGGCCGTAACCAGGACCGTATTCGAACAGTGGATGTCGGTTGTGCGTCGGCCTGTCGGCTCGGAGAGGGCGCCGAAAGCCTTCGGGAGGACCCACCGGGTGCCCGCCGAGGGCGTTCCGGGGGCGTTCCGGAGGTCCGGGAGGACGTTTCTGAGCGCCTCGGGGAGACGCGACGGCACCCGGGGAGAGCGCCAAGAGATCCGAGCCGCAGGGTGCCGGCCGGCGCACGAGGACGGCGAAAGGCGCCCCCGGGAACTCCTCCCGGGGGCGCCTTCGAAGCCGTACGGCTCTGGAAATCAGCCGTTCTTGATGCGGTTGGTCAGCTCGGTGACCTGGTTGTAGATCGAGCGCCGCTCGGCCATCAGCGCGCGGATCTTGCGGTCGGCGTGCATGACTGTCGTGTGGTCGCGGCCGCCGAACTGCGCGCCGATCTTCGGCAGTGACAGGTCCGTGAGCTCGCGGCACAGATACATGGCGATCTGGCGAGCGGTCACCAGCACGCGACTGCGGGAGGACCCGCACAGGTCTTCCACCGTCAGACCGAAGTAGTCGGCGGTGGCCGCCATGATGGCCGGCGCCGTGATCTCGGGGGCGGAGTCCTCGCCGCCCGGGATGAGGTCCTTGAGGACGATCTCCGTGAGCCCGAGGTCCACCGGCTGCCGGTTGAGCGACGCGAACGCCGTCACCCGGATCAGTGCGCCCTCCAGCTCACGGATGTTCCGCGAGATCCGGGACGCGATGAACTCGAGGACCTCCGGCGGAGCGTTGAGCTGCTCCTGCACCGCCTTCTTACGGAGGATCGCGATACGCGTCTCCAGCTCGGGCGGCTGGACGTCCGTGATCAGCCCCCACTCGAAGCGGTTCCGCAGCCGGTCCTCCAGTGTCACCAGCTGCTTGGGCGGCCGGTCCGAGGACAGCACGATCTGCTTGTTCGCGTTGTGGAGCGTGTTGAACGTGTGGAAGAACTCCTCCTGCGTCGACTCCTTGTCCGCGAGGAACTGGATGTCGTCGACGAGCAGGATGTCCATCTCGCGGTACCGCTTGCGGAAACTGTCGCCCTTGCCGTCGCGGATGGAGTTAATGAACTCGTTGGTGAACTCCTCGGAGCTCACGTACCGCACGCGCGTGCCGGGGTAGAGGCTGCGCGCGTAGTGCCCGATCGCGTGCAGCAGGTGCGTCTTGCCCAGCCCCGACTCCCCGTAGATGAAGAGGGGGTTGTACGCCTTCGCGGGCGCCTCGGCGACGGCGACCGCCGCGGCGTGCGCGAAGCGGTTCGAGGCGCCGATGACGAACGTGTCGAAGAGGTACTTCGGGTTCAGGCGTGCGGTGGGCTCACCGGGACCCGATGCCGGCGCGGGCTGCGCCGCGAGCGGCCCCGGGGCTCCGCCCGCCGCGGGCAGGGCGGGTCCGCCGCGGTGCACGTGCCCGGTGCCCGTGGGGGACGACTCCGACAGGTCGCGGCGGTCCATGTCGCGCCGGCCGTCACGCTGGTCGTAGTCGGGCCGCTGCTGCTCGTAGTCGGAGCGTGCCTGCTCGTAGTCCTGGCGCTGCTGGTCGTAGGACGGCCGCTCCATCGACTGCGGGCGGTAGTCCTGCGAGGGCGACGCGTACGGGTCGCGGTCGGGGAAGCCGAGGCGCTGCTGCTGCCAGCCGTAGTCGTCCTGCGACGGACGGGGCCAGGACCCCGGCTCGGGCCGCTGGTAGTCGGGATAGGCGGGGCGGGCGGTCGGCAGATGATCGCCGGGGCCGCCGGGCAGCTGCTCGGAGCGGTGGGGACGATGGTCGTCCGCGCGGTGCCGGCCGTAGCGCTCGTATCCGTCGCGGCCCTGGCTGTCGTAGGGGTTCCGCTCGTCGCGTCCCTGGCCCTCGTATCCGTCGCGGCTGTCGCGTGAGTGGCGCCCGCTTCCCTGGCCGCTGTGGCCGTCGCGCCCGTCACGGCCGTCACGCGGGTCACGGCTGTCGCGTCCCTGGCCCTCGTATCCGTCACGCCCGTCACGCCCGTCGCGGTTCGGGGCGTCGTACGCGTCACGGCCCTGATCCGGTCCGGCCGGGAGTTCCGCCTCCTCGTAGCGGGGCGGAGGGGGCTCGCCCACGGAGTCGTCGACGGTGATCGCGATGCGGATCGGCCGACCGCACTCGCGGCTCAGCGTCTCGCTGACCACGGGGGCCAGCCGCCCTTCCAGTACGCCCTTCGCGAACTCGTTCGGAACCGCGAGCAGCGCCGTGTCCGCGACGAGTGCCAGCGGCTGGCAGCGCTTGATCCAGTGCTCGTCCTTCGCCTCGACGCCCTGCACACGGCCCTCACCGAGGAGCTGTTCCAGTACTCGTGGCCACACTGCGGCAAGATCGGCAGGTACGTCAGCCACAGGGCACGCTCTCTCACGGGTCCCACGAACGTGTGGTTCTGGGAACAGGTCGGGATGTAACTCGGGTGGGGCGGCGGGAACGAATCAGATGGCGCGGGGGGAAGGGAACGAATCGGAGTCCAGCCACGGTAGTCAGGGCGACCCATACGGTTCAAGTTGTTGTCCCCAGCCTGTGGACAGTGTCCCCCGGCGACACCGGTTTGACCGAATGGCGTAGCCGCGCGTACCGTAACCAGGTCGAGTTGTCGATGGCTGCTGCCGCCTGCCTCCGATGGGCACAGGTCACGTTCAGTGATCGGGAAGCGGTGCACTCGGGCGTAATGCGAGCTACTCGTGGGCGCACGGTGACAGCCAGGACGGCACCCCGCCACCACCGATTCTTTCTGGAGCCCCCGAGTGAGCAAGCGCACCTTCCAGCCGAACAACCGTCGTCGCGCCAAGACCCACGGCTTCCGCCTGCGGATGCGCACCCGTGCCGGCCGCGCGATTCTCGCGAACCGTCGTGGCAAGGGTCGCGCGAGCCTGTCCGCCTGATCACTTAAACAGGTCATGACGTGCTGCCTACCGAGCATCGGCTGAGGCGGCGCGAGGACTTCGCGACCGCGGTACGTCGAGGACGCCGGGCCGGACGCCCGCTCCTCGTCGTCCATCTACGCAGCGGTGCAACGGACCCGCACGTGCCTGGGGAGAGCGCTCCCCCGACGCGTGCGGGTTTCGTTGTCAGCAAAGCCGTGGGCGGAGCCGTCGTACGCAACAAGGTGAAGCGCAGGCTTCGTCATCTGATGCGGGACCGGGTGGCCCTGTTGCCCCCCGGTAGCCTGGTAGTAGTACGAGCGCTGCCCGGTGCGGGCGACGCCGACCATGCACAGCTGGCCCGAGACCTGGATGCCGCCCTGGGGCGGCTGCTGGGAGGGGGCGCGCGATGAAGTACCCGCTGCTGGCGCTGATCAAGCTGTACCAGTGGACCATCAGCCCGTTGCTCGGGCCGGTGTGCAAGTACTACCCGTCGTGTTCCCACTACGGCTACCAGGCCATCGACCGGCACGGCGCGCTCAAGGGAACGGCACTCACCGCCTGGCGCATCCTCCGGTGCAATCCGTGGTCGCCCGGCGGTGTGGACCATGTGCCACAGCGCAGGCGTCCGCGGTGGCACGAGATGCTGCGCAACGCTTGGCGTGCACGCAAGGGCGGGACCTCCGCCGCCGAACCGGCCATCGAGGGGCATGGAATGTCCGACCATCCCCCGAGCCCGGCCGCCGAGACCCCGTCCCATGCTCAAGGAGCCTGATTAGTGGACACGATTGCCAGTCTTTTCAGCTTCATCACGACACCCGTCTCCTGGGTCATCGTCCAGTTCCACTCCGTGTACGGAAAGCTCTTCGGGGCCGACACGGGCTGGGCCTGGGGCCTGTCCATCGTGTCCCTGGTGATCCTGATCCGTATCTGCCTGATCCCGCTCTTCGTGAAGCAGATCAAGGCGACCCGGGCGATGCAGACGCTGCAGCCCGAGATGAAGAAGATCCAGGAGCGCTACAAGAACGACAAGCAGCGCCAGTCCGAAGAGATGATGAAGCTGTACAAGGAGTCGGGTACCAACCCGCTCTCCTCGTGCCTTCCCATCCTGGCGCAGTCGCCGTTCTTCTTCGCGCTGTACCACGTGCTCAACGGCATCGCGACCGGCAAGACGATCGGCGTCATCGACGACCAGCTGCTCGAGAGCGCACGTAAGGCGCACATCTTCGGTGCCCCGCTGGCCGCGAAGTTCACCGACGGCGCGGCGAAGGTCACGTCCCTCGGTGCCACCCTGACCGACGTCCGCGTGGTGACCGCGGTCATGATCGTGATGATGTCGGCGTCGCAGTTCTACACGCAGCGCCAGCTGATGACGAAGAACGTCGACACCACCGTGAAGACGCCGTTCATGCAGCAGCAGAAGATGCTGATGTACGTCTTCCCGGTCATGTTCGCCGTCTTCGGCATCAACTTCCCCGTGGGTGTCCTCGTCTACTGGCTGACCACCAACGTGTGGACCATGGGCCAGCAGATGTTCGTCATCCACAACAACCCGACTCCGGGCAGCAAGGCGCAGGCCGCCTACCTGGAGCGCCTGCAGAAGCACGTGCTGAGCCACGGCAAGGTCCGCAGGCGTGGCGAGAAGGCCATCGTCAAGGCGATCGTCGCCAAGGGGCGTGACCGCAACGAGTTCGAGCGCAAGTTCATCAACAGCCTGACGAAGGCGGGTCTCGCGGCCCAGTCCGACGGCACGGTGGTCAAGAGCGAGACTGCGACCGTCACGGAGCTCGAGGACGGCACGACGACGACTGTCACGGGCGCCCCGAAGCGGCAGCAGCCGAAGCGGCAGTCGAAGTCGCAACGCCAGGCGGCCTTGGCCAGGCCGGCGGGAGAGGCCGAGCCGAAGACCTCGTTGATCAAGTCGGACGATCCTCAGGACGCCAAGCCCGGCACCGCCAAGCCGGCGGGCGGCGGCACCAAGCCCGGCGCCGGTACCCGCAGCAAAGCCCAGTCCGGGCGCAAGGGCCCACAGCGGCCCAAGTCCCCGTCCAAGAAGTAAGAAGGAGTCCATCCCGTGACGGAAGGCACCATCTCCGCCGCCGCCGAGGGCGACACCCTGAGCCGCCTGGAGCAGGAGGGCGAGATCGCGGCGGACTACCTCGAGGGTCTGCTCGACATCGCCGATCTCGACGGTGACATCGACATGGACGTCGAGGCCGACCGCGCCGCTGTCTCGATCATCAGCGATGCCGGCGGCCGTGACCTGCAGAAGCTGGTCGGCCGGGACGGCGAGGTGCTGGAAGCCCTCCAGGAGCTCACGCGCCTGGCCGTGCACCGGGAGACCGGCGAACGCAGCCGCCTGATGCTGGACATCGCGGGCTATCGCGCACAGAAGCGTGAGGAACTCTCCGAGCTCGGCGCCAAGGCCGCGGCGGAGGCCAGGAGCTCCGGTGAAGCCGTGAAGCTGCCGCCGATGACGCCCTTCGAGCGCAAGGTGGTCCACGACGCGGTCAAGACCGCAGGACTGCGCAGCGAGTCCGAGGGCGAGGAGCCGGAGCGCTTCGTCGTCGTGCTTCCCGCCTGATCGGTACGTACGTCCCTCCGGCCCCGTCTGTTGCGCAGACGGGGCCGAGCTTTGTCAGCCTGGTAGTCCCCCGGCAGCTGCGGTTCCGACAGCTGTAGTCCCTGATAGTCCTGGAAGTCAGCGCCAAGTGCGCTTATGCGGTACGGAAGGACGGTCCCCGTGACGGAGGCAGCGGAACTCCCCCCTACGCCCGAGGAGGCCCGCGCGGTATTCGGCGATCGCTTCGCGGACGCGGTCCGGTACGCGGAGCTGCTGGCCGAGGCGGGAGTACAGCGTGGCCTGATCGGTCCTCGCGAAGTGCCCCGCCTGTGGGAGCGGCATCTGCTGAACTGCGCGGTGCTCTCGGAGGTCGTTCCCGAGGGCGTGACCGTGTGCGACGTCGGCTCCGGCGCCGGACTGCCGGGCATCCCGCTGGCCCTGGTCCGTGAAGACCTCAAGATCACGCTGCTGGAACCGCTTCTGCGCCGCACCACCTTCCTCACCGAGGTGGTCGAGCTGCTCGGCCTCGACCACGTGACCGTCGTGCGTGGTCGGGCCGAGGAAGTCATGGGGAAGTTGCCGCCGGTTCACGTCGTGACCGCTCGGGCGGTCGCACCGCTGGACCGGCTGGCGACGTGGGGCATCCCCCTGCTGCGGCCCTACGGGGAGATGCTCGCGCTCAAGGGGGACACTGCCGAAGAGGAGCTGAAGAGCGCCGCCACGGCGCTGAGCAAGCTCGGCGCCGTGGAGACGTCCGTCCTGCACGTGGGTGAGGGAGTCGTGGATCCTCTCTCCACCGTGGTGCGGGTCGAGGTCGGGGAGAGCCCGGGCGGGGTGCGCTTCGCGGCGAAGCGGGCCAAGGCGGCCAGGACTACTCGGACCCGACGCCGTCGCTGACCCCCAAGAACGCCACGACGCCCCTGAACTCTCGGCTCCACTGCGGTGGAGCCGAGAGTTTTTTGTCACTCGGGCTCTCGCGCATTGATCCGTCCTGCCGGTGAGTCGTACGCCACACAAGCTGCCAAACCTACGCATATCGGAGTGTCGCGCCACTATGGGGACGGCCGCTAGGCATCGTGTTTCACGTGAAACGTCGCTCACTGCTGCACGGCATCATCAGTCGCGGCCGCGCCGCGGCCGAACCCCGCGACCGGAGGCCTCTCGGTTCACTCGAAGAGGGTGCGGAGTTGTCCACAGAGGTGGATATCTCCACAGAAGAACGGGCCTCGCTGGTTCATGACCCCGAAGACATGGGAGGCTCTGTTCATTGCGAGCCTGAAGTCGAGGAGAGTGAATCCTTGCGGTCCAACGCCAACATCGCGGGACCGATGACCGATCCGGTCCCCGGTCCCCGTACCGAGTCGATGGGGGAGGATGTTTCACGTGAAACACCGCCCCCGATGGACGACACTCCCATCGGTCGTGCTGCCCAACTGGCAGTAGAGGCTCTGGGGCGTGCCGGCGAGGGCCTGCCACGGCCGGAGCAGACACGCATCATGGTGGTCGCCAACCAGAAGGGCGGGGTGGGCAAGACCACCACCACGGTGAACCTGGCCGCGTCTCTCGCCCTGCACGGTGGCCGTGTCCTGGTGATCGACCTCGACCCTCAGGGCAATGCCTCCACCGCGCTGGGCATCGACCATCACGCCGAAGTGCCTTCCATCTACGACGTGCTGATCGACAGCAGGCCGCTTTCCGAGGTCGTCCAGCCGGTCCCGGATGTCGAGGGACTCTTCTGTGCACCCGCCACGATCGATCTCGCCGGTGCGGAGATCGAGCTGGTGTCTCTGGTGGCACGGGAGAGTCGTCTGGAGAGGGCGATCCAGGCGTATGAGCAGCCGCTGGACTACATCCTCATCGACTGCCCGCCCTCGCTCGGTCTTCTCACGGTCAATGCCCTCGTCGCCGGCGCGGAAGTCCTGATCCCGATCCAGTGCGAGTACTACGCGCTGGAGGGGCTGGGTCAGCTTCTGCGTAACGTCGATCTTGTCCGGGGTCACCTCAACCCGAACCTGCATGTGTCAACCATCCTCCTCACCATGTACGACGGCCGGACGCGCCTGGCGTCCCAGGTCGCGGACGAGGTGCGCAGCCACTTCGGCAAGGAGGTCCTGCGGACCAGCATCCCGCGCTCCGTCCGTATCTCGGAGGCCCCGAGCTATGGGCAGACGGTGCTGACTTACGATCCAGGATCGAGCGGTGCCCTCTCCTATCTGGAGGCGGCACGAGAAATCGCTTTGCGCGGCGTCGGAGTGGCCTACGACGCGCAGCATGCCCACGTGGGCGCACAGAAGGATCAGAGCATGGTGGAGGGGATCCAGTGAGCGAGCGACGGAGGGGGTTGGGCCGTGGTCTCGGCGCACTGATCCCGGCTGCCCCGACAGGGGAAAAGGTAGCGGGGCCGGTTTCGGGCGGCGCCGCAGGTGGCGCATCCACCTCGCCGACAGCCGTACCTGTACTCACCGCCGAGCGCGGGGTGGCGGCGGCGAGGGTGGCCGCGCTTCCCCCTGTTCCACGTGAAACAGAGGAGCAGTCGTCCTACGCGGTAGTGGAGGCGCCTGCCGAGCCGGTCGGCGCCCACTTCGCGGAGTTGCCGCTGGACTCCATCACCCCGAACCCGCGGCAGCCCCGTGAGGTGTTCGACGAGGACGCGCTCGCCGAGCTGGTCACCTCTATCAAAGAGGTCGGACTGCTTCAGCCGGTCGTCGTACGTCAGGTCGGCCCCGGGCGCTACGAACTCATCATGGGGGAGCGGCGCTGGCGAGCCTGCCGGGAGGCCGGGCTCGATGCGATTCCCACCATCGTGCGCGCCACGGACGACGAGAAGCTCCTCCTGGACGCTCTCCTGGAGAACCTGCACCGGGCTCAGCTGAACCCGCTGGAAGAGGCGGCCGCCTACGACCAGCTCCTCAAGGATTTCAACTGCACCCACGACCAGCTGGCAGACCGCATCGGTCGTTCGCGTCCACAGGTGTCCAACACTCTGCGTCTGCTGAGGCTTTCGCCCTCGGTCCAGAAGCGGGTGGCGGCAGGGGTGCTGTCCGCGGGGCATGCGCGGGCTCTGCTCTCCGTCGACGACTCGGAGGAGCAGGACCGGCTTGCTCACCGGATCGTGGCCGAGGGGCTGTCGGTGCGGGCCGTCGAAGAGATCGTCACTCTTATGGGATCCCGACCACAGAGTGCGCCGCGGTCCAAGGGCCCACGAGCCGGGGCGGTGCTCTCTCCAGCCCTGAGTGATCTCGCGACGCGCCTCTCGGACCGCTTCGAGACACGGGTGAAGGTCGACCTGGGGCAGAAGAAGGGCAAGATCACCGTCGAGTTCGCCTCCGTGGAGGATCTGGAGCGGATCCTCGGCAGTCTTGCCCCAGGGATGGGTCCAGTCCTGCAGAAGAGTCTTCAGAACGACGACTCCGACGAGACGGACGCGTGAGACAGACGGCGTAACGATCCCGTCTGCCACGTTGAGCGGGCCGTGTCCGGTGTGTACCGGAAAACGGCCCGCTCTTTGCTTTCTGGCGGTATCTATGGAATCGCATCGTGGATACGATGCGATTGGGTATGGCTTCTACACCTGGCGACACTTTCCTCGGGGAGGCGGACGGGGGCATGCGGACCGTGAGCGTTGCGGACTGGTCACCACCGGCCTGGGCCCAGTGGTGGTCGGCGGCTTCGTCGGCAGCCTCCTCGGGGAGCGAAGCACTCTGACAGCCGCCCGTGGCGCAGCGGGCGAAGGAAGCGAGGAACTGCCTTCATGGGGCGACGGCTCGTACCGCTCACGCTGGACAACCTTCAGGACCTTCCCCAGCGCTGCCGCTCGTGTGTCTTCTGGGAACTCGACCCCGTCAGCGGTGAAGCCGCGATAAAGGCGGGCACGCCCGCCTTGGAGAAGGAAGCCTGGATCTCGGCTGTCCTGCTCGACTGGGGATCATGTGGCCGCGTCGTCTACGTCGACGAGGAGCCGGTCGGATTCGTGATGTACGCGCCACCGGCCTACGTCCCCCGCTCCACGGCCTTCCCCACCAGCCCGGTCTCGCCGGACGCGGTCCAGCTGATGACCGCCTTCATCCTGCCGGGGTATCAGGAGCAAGGACTGGGCCGCGTGATGGTTCAGACGGTGGCCAAGGATCTGCTGCGCCGGGGCTTCAAAGCGATCGAGGCCATCGGGGACGCTCAGTGGAAAGAGCCGGCGTGCCTGCTGCCGGCCGACCATCTGCTGGCCGTTGGTTTCAAGACGGTGCGACCCCACCCCAGGTATCCGCGACTCCGCCTGGAGCTGCGTACGACGCTCTCCTGGAAGGAAGACGTGGAGCTGGCACTGGACCGCCTGTTGGGGGCGGTCCAGAAGGAGCCCGCACTGCGCCCCTTGTGATCACGCGTGGGCGCTGAGACTTCTCATGCCAATGGGCCAACCCCAGCGGGTTGGCCCATTCGTGTTTCACGTGAAACATCGCCGTCGGCGTGACGGCCTCCACGACTACTCGGCGATGAAGTCCTCGAGGTCACGCACGATGGCCGCCTTCGGCTTCGCACCGACGATGGTCTTGGCGACCTCTCCGCCCTGGTACACGTTCAGGGTCGGGATGGACATGACGCCGTACTTGGCGGCCGTGCCCGGGTTCTCGTCGATGTTCAGCTTCACGATCTCGATCTTGTCCCCGTACTCGGCGGCGATGGCCTCGAGCGACGGGGCGATCTGGCGGCACGGACCGCACCAGGCGGCCCAGAAGTCCACCAGGACGGGCTTGTCGCTCTTCAGGACGTCCTGCTCGAAGGAGTCGTCGGTCACGTTCTTGAGGGTGCCGGCCACGGCGGGCTCCTTAACTCGGTGATGCGGTGAGGCGTACGGGGGGTCAGACAGTGGTCTTCTCGGGCTCGGCGGTTGCCTCGCCGTCAGCCAGGGCGGCGAGGAAACGCTCCGCGTCGAGAGCGGCGGAACAACCGGTGCCGGCCGCGGTGATCGCCTGCCGGTACGTGTGGTCCACGACGTCGCCGGCACCGAAGACGCCAGTGAGGTTCGTCCGGGTCGAGGGAGCGGCGACCTTGAGGTAACCCTCGTCGTCCAGCTCGAGCTGACCCTTGAAGAGCTCGGTGCGCGGGTCGTGGCCGATCGCGATGAACAGGCCGGTCACCGCCAGGTCGGAGATCTCGCCGGTCTTCAGGTTCCGCAGTTTGAGGCCGGAGAGCTTGGGGTCGCCCTCGATCTCGGCGACCTCGCTGTCCCAGATGAACTTGATCTTCGGGTCGGCGAAGGCCCGCTCCTGCATGGCCTTGGAGGCGCGCAGGGTGTCCCGGCGGTGGACGATCGTCACCGACTTGGCGAAGCGGGAGAGGAACGTGGCCTCTTCCATCGCGGTGTCGCCGCCGCCGATCACAGCGATGTCCTGGTCCTTGAAGAAGAAGCCGTCACAGGTGGCGCACCAGGAGACGCCACGTCCGGAGAGAGCGTCCTCATTCGGCAGGCCGAGCTTGCGGTGCTGCGAGCCGGTGGTGACGATCACGGCCTTCGCGCGGTGCACCGTGCCCGCGGTGTCCGTGACGGTCTTGATCTCGCCGGTCAGGTCGGCGGAGACGACGTCGTCCGGGACGAGCTCGGCACCGAAGCGCTCGGCCTGGGCACGCATGTTGTCCATGAGCTCGGGGCCCATGACCCCGTCCTGGAAGCCGGGGAAGTTCTCCACCTCGGTGGTGTTCATCAGCGCGCCGCCCGCGGTGACGGCGCCTTCGAACACCAGCGGCTTCAGTGACGCGCGCGCGGTGTAGAGCGCCGCCGTGTAGCCGGCGGGCCCGGAGCCGATGATGATCACGTTACGGACGTCGCTCACGGCTTGTTTCCTCGTCTCTGGAGACTGCTGCGTACTGCCGGTGGGAGCCTCGCTCTGAACTCTCACCCGACCCAACGGATCCTAAGGGGCTTGCATTCCCAGTGTGTCCGGGCACACGGAGTCGGCACAGGGTACGCGGGTGCGGCGGATGGCGCAGACCGAGTCCGCCCGACGTCCAGGACGGCACGGACAGCGCCGGTTCGGTGTGCGCGGACCGGACCGCTCGGCAGTCCGCCCCGCACGTGATGATCAGCGCCTCGCGTAGGAGCGCTTCACCAAAACCTTCCCCGCGGACGTTGACTGCTGGTCCACGCACGTCGCGTCGACGACATAGACCGTGACCTGTGCGGTGTCCGATGTGTGTGGCAGGACGACCAGGTAAGCACTCGTGCCCTTGTACACACCTTCGGAGGCGGCGAGGACGGTGTCGCTGCGGTTGATGGCCCGTTCAATGCACACCGGCACCTGTACGCCGGTCTCCTGGAGAGTCCTCGGCTCGCTGCTCCCGGACCCCGAGGTACCCGACTCGACGCCCCAGGGCTTCTTGCTGCCGGTGCCGGAGCCGGATTGCGCCAGCAGATCCGCCACTTGGTTTCCCAGCTTGCCGTCGACGAAGGTGTGCGCCTCGTCGGTGTGCCTCTGCGTCGCTGTGGCGGGAGTGTCCCCGGGTTTCTCGTCGGTCAGCGATTGGACGAGGAGCGTTCCGAGCCCGAGTGCGGCGGCAGCGAAGGCGGCACCCAGAGCAAGGGTGCCCCGGCGACCGTGCCGCAGGCGAGGGGCGCGCCCCGGGCCGGTGGTGGCGCGGGCATGACCGCGGGGCCGGTTTCCTACGGAGGTGGTGGATGTTTCACGTGAAACACGCTCGCCCTCGGCATCGAGCTCGGCCGACGCGTCGGACCGGGCGGGAGCATCCGCACCATCCAGGCCGGCAGTCGTGGCGCTCAGCAGGGCCTCCGCTGCCAGCGCGGCATCGATCCGTTCCGCCACGTCGGCGGGCATCCGGGCGGGACCGGGCAACGTACCCAGCAGTCCTCGGACTTCCTCCAGGGAGGCGTAGACGTCGGCGCAGAGCGGGCAACCGTCCAGGTGCTGCCGGACATCCGCACTGCGGGAAGGGGGGAGCAGGCCTTCGGTGAGGTCGGAGAGCTCCGATACGTCCGGGTGGCCGGCCGTGCCGGTCATGGATGTCACGCTCGCCCACCTCCGCCCTTCACCGCGGCCGAGTCGCTCGGCCCTGACTCCTGTGATCCCGCGTCCTGCGGTTCCGTGTCCCGTGACGCTGCTGCGGGTGGGACGGATGTCCCCTGCGTCCGGTTCCTTCCGCCGCCCGGCTTCTCTCCGTCCTGGTCGCTTCCGCTTCCCGTACGGAGATGGGCGAGCAACGGCAGCAGTCTGGCTCTGCCCCGGGCGCAGCGGCTCTTCACCGTGCCGGTGGGTACGTCGAGGACGCGAGCGGCTTCGGCCACGGGGTACCCCTGCATGTCCACCAGAACGAGGGCCGCTCGCTGGTCGGGCGGGAGCGTGCCCAGAGCCTCGACGAGTTCGCGGTGGAGGTCGTTGCGCTCGGCAGGCGCGGAAGCCGACTCGTGTGGCCCGAGGAGCTGTTCGAAGCGCTCGGCGTCGTCGACCGGTGACGTTTTTCTGGACGCGGTCTTCCTGGCTCGGTCCAGGCAGGCGTTCACCGTGATGCGGTGCAGCCAGGTGGTGACGGCGGACTGGCCACGGAAGGTGTGGGCGGCCCGGTAGGCGGACACCAGTGCGTCCTGAACCGCGTCAGCGGCCTCCTCGCGGTCTCCCAGCGTTCGCAGGGCCACCGCCCACAAGCGGTCGCGGTGTCGCCGCACGAGCTCGCCGAAGGCCTCGGAATCCCCCTCGACGTGGCGGGCCAGGAGATTCTGATCGCTCACGTCGCCGTATGCGCCGTCATCGGCCATCGGACCCCTCCCCTCCGTCGACGAGTCGTCAGCCGGTGAACTTCACATCCGTCACGGCCTGCTTGAAGCCGGCACCGCTGAACTCGTCCTTGCCCGCGTACGGCGCCGCCGTGATCCACACCAGGACGTACCGCGTCTTCACGGCCTTGTCCGCGGGGATCTTCAGCTGCCGGCCGGAGGTCGTCGCCGAGGCGATCTTCTTCATGGAACCGAGCGAGGCGGACGAGGAGAACGAGTCCGCCGCATACAGCGAGACCGTGGTGTGGTCGCCGATGTAGTTCAGCCCTATCGATGCCGACGCGAGGCTGCGGTCGGGTCCGAGGTCGTAGATGATGCCCACACCCTGCTTGAACGGTGCGAGCACCGGCCCGTCGTTGTAGGAGTAGGTCCGCCAGTACGTCGAGCTGTCGCCGTCGTAGGTCAGGCCGACATCGCTGGCGTGCTGCGGCTTCCCGTCCGGGAAGTACTCCTGGGCGCCCCGGATCGAGATGGGTCTGACCGGCCTGTTCTTGTCGCTGTTCTTGTCGTTGCCGTCGGTGGTCTGCGTCTTGTTGGTCTCGTCGTTCTCGCTGCGGTCCTTGAGGGCGTCCGCCAGTTGCCAGCTGCCGAGACCCAGCGCGGCGATGAGCAGTGCGGAAACCGCCCACTTCAGCGCCTTGCCGGTGCGACTTTGCAAGGGGGACGGCGGGGGTGCGACGGACTGGGTGACGCCCGGATGGAGCGTCTGGCGCCCGTACGTGCCCTGTTGATAGGTGGTGCGCTGATAGTCGGGCGGGGCGGTGAAAGCGGGCTCCGGCGGGCGGATGCGGGGCATCTCACCGATCGCCTTCACCAGCTCCTCCGGCGTCGTGCACGCCGGCTCCTGGCGCGAGGCGGTCGCGCCGTCGTTGGCGAGCGCGCGCATGGCCAGTTCCGACAGGCCGCGGTGGACGCCGGCCCGGACCTGGTCGGGAGCGATCAGTCCGACGCCCTTGGGCAGCCCGGACAGGCCGTACGCGTCGTCTTCGTAGGGCCAGCGCTGAGTGAGTGCCGCGTACAGCAGTGCGCCGATCGCCTCGGTGTCCGTGCGCTGCGGCGTGTCGGAACTGATACCGCGCAGGGCGGCGTTGACGGCGAGGCCGCGGATGCGCCACTGGCCCGACGAGGAGCGCAGGACGGCACCCGGTGTCAGCCGGAGATGTGCGAGCCCTTCGCGGTGGGCGGCAGCCATGGCCTGGGAGACCTGGGTGACCATCTGGTAGGCCTCGTGCACCTCCAGCGGACCCGCGGCGAGGAGGGCGGTCAGCTCCGTGGCGTCGGGGAGCCACTCGTGCACGACGTAGACGAGGTCGTTCTCCTCGACCGCGTCCAGGACCTGGACGAAGCGGGGGTCACCGAGCAGCGCGGAGGACCGGGCAGCGGCCAGCACCGAGCGGGCCCGGCTGTGGTCGGCGGGAAGCAGATGCACGCCGACGGCGCGGCGGAGCTTCTCGTCCACCGCGCGCCAACTGCTGAAACCGTCCAGACGAGTGACGCACTCCTCGAGACGGTAGCGTCTGGCGAGCTTGTGACCGCTGTGCAGTTCGGGCGGTGAGACCCTTCCGGGACTCTCGATCCCCCCGCTCACTTGTGCCTCGTCGCTCTCCGTGTCCCGCTCCAGGTTCTGGGCCACCCCGTCGGCCGTGGACTGGTCCGCCTTCGCGGTCAGCGGCTCGTCATCACCGCTGTTGTCTGCCACGTCGACGGCAGCCGTGCTCCGTTCCGCCACCGTCGCTCCTGCCTCCCCATCCGTTGCGCGCTGTCCGACGCAGAAACCAATTGTGCCCACAGTCCGGTGCTATGCACGACACACAGCAGCGAACGATGGTTGTGCGCTTACCCGCGCGTCAACGCCCCAGCCGCCCGCGGACCATGCCGACCATGGAGTTGAGCTCCTCGATGCGCATCTTCCGCGCGGCGACGTAGAAGACGCCGAGCAGGAGAGCGCCGCCGCCGACGAGCGCGAGGAAGGAGCCACCGACACCCTGTCCGAGGGAACGGCTCATGCCGTAGCAGGCCGCACCGCTGATGAGCGCGGCCGGGACCGCCGCGATAGCCAGCCGTGCGTACGTGCGCAGGACGCGGGCTCCGTCCAGGTCGCCCCCGAGCCGCTTGCGCAGCCTGCCCCAGGCGATACCGACGCCGATCGCGTAGGCGAGGCCGTACGAGGCGGCCATACCGACCACCGCCCACCGGGAGGGCAGTACGAAGAAGCAGAGGGCGGAGGCACCGGCGTTGACGGCGGCGACGATGACCGTGTTGTAGAAGGGCGTCCGCGTGTCCTCGTAAGCGTAGAAGGCGCGGAGGACCACGTACTGGACGGAGTAGGGGATCAGGCCGAGGCCGAACGCCATCAGCATGTAACCCATGTTGGTGGCTTCGCTGGTTCCGGAGGAACCGAAGATCAGCGTGCACATGGGGATGCCGAGCGCCACGAACCCGAACGAGATGGGCACGATCGCGACGGCCGTGGTGCGAAGGCCCTGGGAGATGTCGTCGCGGACGGCGCCGGTGTCGCCCTCGTTGGCCGAGCGGGACAGCCGCGGCAGCAGGGCGGCCATCAGCGACACCGTGATGATGGCCTGCGGCAGACCCCAGATGAGCTGGGCGTTGGCGTAGGCGGCCAGACCGGTGCCGCCGACAGGTGAGGCCTTGCCCGCCGAGGTGGAGAGCTGGGAGACCACGAGCGCGCCCGCCTGGTTGGCCAGGACGAACAGCACGGTCCACTTGGCGAGCATCGCCGCCTTGCCCAGGCCGTGGCCCTTCCAGTCGAACCGGAGCCGCAGCCGGAACCCGGTCTCCCGCAGGTACGGGATCATCGCGAGGGCCTGCACGACGAGGCCGAGCAGAACGCCGACGCCCAGGAGCTTCTGGCCCTCCGGAGGGATGGTCGTGACATTCATGCCCGAGTTCGCCGCGGAGCCGTACACCCAGATGAACAGGCCCAGGGTGACGATGATGACGATGTTGTTGAGGACCGGCGTCCACATCATCGCGCCGAACCTGCCGCGCGCGTTGAGGATCTGCCCCATCACCACGTGGACGCCCATGAAGAAGATCGTGGGCAGGAAGTAGCGGGTGAAGGTGACGGCCACGTCGTTGGCCGCCGGATTGTCGGCGATCCCCGTCGACAGCATGCGGACCAGCAGCGGTGCGCCGAAGACCGCGAGCACGGTGAGCGCCCCAAGGACCACCATGACGAGCGTCAGCAGCCGGTTGGCGTAGGCCTCGCCGCCGTCCTCGTCGTCCTTCATCGCGCGGACGAGTTGCGGTACGAAGACGGAGTTGAGTCCGCCGCCGATGGTGAGGATGTAGATCATCGTCGGCAGCTGGTAGGCGATCTGGAAGGAGTCGCCGAGGACGCCGAGACCCAGTGCCGAGACAATGAGCGCAGAGCGGATAAACCCGGTGAGCCGGGACACCATCGTGCCCGCGGCCATCACCGCGCTCGACTTCAGGAGCCCGGAGGCCCGGCCGCCCTTTTTCGGTGCGGCGGCCGGAGACGAGGCGGCGGGCGCCGGGGAGGCCGCGTCCGGCCCCTGGTGGGAGGCGGGCGCAGGGGACGGGCTGGGCACCGTCGCGGACGCCATGGCAGGCCGGGTGCCGTCCTGCTGCTGGTCCCGGAAGAGGTGGGCGAAGGCGTCGGGCTCGTGACGCTCCTCGCCGGCCTGGGTGACCAGGTCGTCCACGCCCACGAACTGGGTCGTGCGGGGGTCCTCACCGTAGGGGAGGTGCCGGGTCGGCCCGGCGGGCTCGGGCGGGGGCGTCTGGGCCCACACACGCGGGTCGGGTGCGTACTGCTGCGGCTGCGGCTGGGCGTAGAGCGGCGGCTGCGGCGGGTACGTGCCCGGCGGAGGCGGCGGGTGTGCGGCACGGTCGTAGAGCGCCTCGGTCACCGGATCCTGGGCCGAGAGGTCCTGCCCGCGGTACGGATCCTGGTCGTAGGCGTCCTGGAAGTACATGTCCGCGGGGGGCCCCGGTGGCGTCTGGCCGGGCTCGGGCGGCGGACCCTCGGGGTAGCCCGAATCGCCCGCGCCCTGACCGCGGTCACCGTCGTACGGCGCGTTCATGGTTACCCCACCTCATCGTCCCCGGGCCCACCGGCCACGACATCGCTCAACGGTCCACTCTCTCACCCGTGCCGGACGGGTCGGTGCTTTCCGGTGCGGTGTCCGGTGTCGGGTCACTCGGGTGCTCCGGGTTGCCTGCCCCCGGCTCCTTGCCGGACTTCCCCCCGGGGCGGTCCTGGGAGCCCGTGGCGTCGGTGTCCTCAGTGTCTACGGTGCCGTCGCCGTCCCTGTTCAGGATCTCGTCCTCGGGACCCTCCTCCGGTTCCTCCTCGGCCTGCCGGGCCACCGCGCGCTTGCGCTGCGTGTACATCCGGAAGCCGGCGAGCACCAGGAGCAGGACGCCGCCGGCGATGACCAGCATCACCGTGGGCGTGATCTCGTTGACGTCCACGTCGAAGGCGACGGGGGCGCCGTAGGCCTGGCCGTCCGTCGTGTAGAGCTGGGCGACGACCCTGACGGGGCCGTTCGCGTTGGCGTTGGTGATGAACTTCACCGACTGGCTGTGTCCGCCCGAGACACCGATGGGCTGCTCGCCGTAGGGGCCGTCATCGATCTTGAGACGGGTGGGCTGCTCCGACGTGAGGCGCAGGACGAGGTTGTCGACGCCCTGAACCAGGTTGTTCTGCACCGTCACCGGGATCTTGGCACTGCGGCCCGAGAGTTTGGTCTCGGACTTGTCGATCAGCCTGACCTGATCCGTGAGCACCCTGAGATACGCGTTCACCCCGGAGCGGAAGGTCGCCGCCTCCGTGGCACGGCCGCGCCACGAGGTGGACATGCTCCGGTCCATGGCCCGCCCGAAGGGGGTGACGACGCGGTCGGGGCTGATGAGGATCACTTCGAAGCCGTCCAGCTTGCGCTGGATCTTCTCGATGTCCCCGAAGGCCGACACCGGCAGCTGCTGCCGGCGCAGCGCGGAGGAGTACGCGGAGGCGGCCGGGACCCGGGTCGCGGCGTCCGGGTCCGGCTTGGCGTCGGCGGCCGCGGTCAGCTCCTGGGACCGGGACCAGTTCCCGTCCTGGAGCGCCGTCAGCGCCTGCGCCATGGTCTGGGCCTGGCTTCCCGAGGGCATCCGCTGCGGGGCGACCACGATGCTGCGCTGCTTGTCGGGCTGCTGCAGGCTGGTCACCAGGCTCTGGGCGAGGAACTCCTGGACGGCACGCGTCGAGGTGTCCGCCTTGGTCATGTCGCCCTGGAACACCGTGGACAGACGGGCGTCCGCGACGACCGCCGTGGTGCCGCCGCCGATGGGCCGGGCCGCATTGGGCGTGTACGGGAGGCCGCCGGTCTCCCTGAGGCTGTCACTGCGGGCGATCACCTTGTCGGCACCGGCGGAGGTGGCCACCTTGACGATCGACGGGTCGATCGCGCCGTCGACGGGCCAGGCGAAGTCGGTGCTCGGAGTCACGTGCAGGATCGTCTTCACGGTGTCCGAGGCGACGTCGGTGGCGTCCTTGAGGTGGCTCAGGGAGCCGGTGACGTTCCTGCCGTTGTGGGCGAGCGAGGCGAGGTCGGGATCGGCGAAGGGGAGGGCGACGACCTCCTTGTCCGCAACCGTCTTCTCCAGCTTCAGCAGCCAGGCGTCGGCGACCCTGCGGTTGCTGCCCGCCGTCGTGGTGCCGCCCTTGCCCTGGATCCGGTAGCCGTCCCTCATCGCGTCGACGGAGGCCAGCAGGTCCGGGTCGACGACCCAGGTGACGTCGAGCGTGCTGCCCAGCGACAGGAGCTGGTCCAGGCGGCCGCCGGGGGAGATCTCCTTGGCCAGGTCGTCGTTCTGGAAGACCGGGGTCTGCTGCTCGTTCGAACCGGTCTCCGCCGTGAGGTGCACGCTCGAGATCAGCGGCCAGAGGTACGTCGTTCTGGTCCTGGTGTCCGCAGGCTCGGGCTGCCAGGGGAGAAACGTGCGCTGGATGCCGAGCACCTGCTCGTACGGCAGGGCCGCCGACCGGCCGGAGACGGAGACACCGAGCGGGTAGACGCCGTCCTCCCCCAGGTCCAGTTCCTTGACCGGCACCGAGATGCTGAAGTGCTGCGAGACGCCCGGCGTGAGCTTCGTGAACTCCTCGGCGTACTTGTCACCCACCGGCGCGCCGTCGAGTCCCGGCTGGTAGCGGGTGCGCTTGGTCACGGTGTCGAGCGCGGTGCGGCTGTCGAGCGAGGGTCCGAGGCGCAGGTCCACGCGGGCGTCGGTGACCGGTTGCCTGCCCCTGTTGGTGACCGTGCCCGAGACGGTGAGGGTGTCACCGTCCGTAGGGGCGCTGGGGCTGAGGGAGTCCACGGAGACGTCGACGGTGCCGGACGACGAGGCGTCGGCCGGGGAGGTCGGCTCGGCGGCCTGGGCAAGCGGGGACGACAGCTGGACCAGGCCGGCCAGCAGGGGCAGACCCGCGAGCAGGACACCGGTGCGCCGCATCCAGCGGCGGGCAGGTGAGGGACTCATCCCCTGGAAGTCTGCCGCCTCGGCCACGCGCTCGCCCGTCCTCGTCGTCGTCAGTGGTCGTCGGAATGTGCGTCCACGCATGGTAACGATGTGCGCGGAGGGGAAGTGCCGCGGTCTGCTCCACAAGATCGGCAGCCACTGCCGGCCTGTCCTCTATGTGCGTGTATCAGGGGTCGCGTCCCGGCCCGTTCCCCAGGACAGGGGTGTGCACGTTCAATGAAGGCGCCCGAGGTGGTGCGGGCCACGTACCCTTTTCTGTTGTGCCGAACGCCAACGAAGAGAACCCCAGCGCCCTGAGTCAGGTGCAGCGCCGCGCAGTGAGCGAACTGCTGCGGGTGTCCCCTGTCGCCGACGACCTCGCCCGCCGTTTCCAGGAGGCCGGGTTCTCGCTGGCCCTGGTGGGCGGCTCGGTCCGGGACGCGCTCCTCGGCCGGCTCGGCAACGACCTGGACTTCACGACCGACGCCCGTCCCGAGGACGTCCTGAAGATCGTGCGGCCGTGGGCGGACGCCGTGTGGGAGGTCGGGATCGCCTTCGGCACCGTGGGGGCGCAGAAGGACGCTCGTGTCGGTGACGTGCAGCAGTCCTTCGAGATCGAGATCACGACGTACCGCTCCGAGGCGTACGACCGGACCTCGCGGAAGCCCGAGGTGTCCTACGGCGACTCCATCGAGGAGGACCTGGTCCGTCGCGACTTCACCGTGAACGCGATGGCCGTCGCGCTTCCGGAGAAGGAGTTCATCGACCCGCACGGTGGACTGGAGGACCTCGCGGGGCGTGTTCTGCGTACGCCCGGCACTCCGGAGGAGTCCTTCTCCGACGATCCGCTCCGGATGATGCGCGCCGCCCGGTTCGCGGCACAACTCGACTTCGAGGTCGCGCCCGACGTCGTCGCCGCGATGAAGGACATGGCCGGGCGCATCGAGATCGTGTCCGCGGAGCGGGTGCGGGACGAGCTGAACAAGCTGATCCTGGCCGCCCAGCCGCGCAAGGGCCTGACGCTGCTCGTTGAGACGGGGCTGGCGGATCACGTGCTGCCGGAGCTTCCCGCGCTGCGTCTTGAGCGGGACGAGCACCACCGGCACAAGGACGTCTACGAGCACACTCTGATCGTGCTGGAACAGGCGATGGCGCTGGAGGAGGACGGCCCCGACCTCGTTCTTCGGCTCGCCGCGCTGCTGCACGACATCGGCAAGCCCAGGACGCGCCGCTTCGAGAAGGACGGGCGGGTCTCCTTCCACCACCACGAGGTGGTGGGCGCCAAGATGACCAAGAAGCGGATGACGGCTCTCAAGTACTCCAACGAGCTGGTGAAGGACGTCTCGCGCCTGGTCGAACTCCACCTGCGCTTCCACGGGTACGGCACGGGTGAGTGGACGGATTCCGCGGTCCGGCGTTACGTCCGCGACGCGGGGCCCCTCCTCAGTCGCCTCCACAAGCTGACTCGGTCCGACTGCACCACGCGCAACAAGCGCAAGGCGACCGCGCTTTCGCGTGCGTACGACGGTCTGGAGGAGCGCATCCTCCAGCTCCAGGAGCAGGAGGAGCTGGACTCCATCCGGCCGGACCTCGACGGCAACCAGATCATGGAGATCCTCGGCATCGGCCCGGGCCCGGCGATCGGACAGGCCTACAAGTTCCTGCTCGAACTACGCCTGGAGAACGGCCCGATGGAGCAAGAGGCGGCGGTGGCGGCTCTCAAGGACTGGTGGGCCGCGCAGGTCTGAGTTCCGTGGACGGAAGAACGGTGTCGTGTTTCACGTGAAACATGACACGGATACGCCGAGGGGCGGTGTTTCACGTGAAACACCGCCCCTCGGCGTATACCGACCGAGCTGTTACTTGGTCTCCTTGAGGCAGAGCACCACGTTGTGGCCGCCGCCGGACTGGACGTAGTACACCGTCGCGGCGGAGACGCTCTCGCACTTGCTGTCGTCGCTGGTGTTGTCGAACTTCTCGACAACCTTGTACTGGGAGTCGCTTGAGGAGCAGTCGACCTCGTTGAGGTCGGCGTTGGAGGTGGTGCCGTCGTTGTGCATGCAACTGCCCACCGACGTGGTCTCCGCGTCGCTCTGACCGAAGTACCACTTCGCCCCGTACAGACCTATGGCGACCAGGATCAGGGCGACGACGCGCATGGCCTTCTTGCCGAACCGCTTGGCCGGAGCCGGCGGCGGGACCGGGGCTCCGGGCTGCTGCGGGAACGGCGCGTAGGGCTGCTGCGGGGGGACCCCGGGCTGCTGGTCCGCCGGAGCGGTGGGCTGGGCGGCGTAAGGATTCTGGCCCTGCGGCGGCGGCGAAACGGTCACTTGGGGGTCCCCCTCGAACGATGTGAGCACGTGGCGTGAAATAAGACGCACGTAAACTATCGGGATTCACAGGCCGCTCTGTAGCCAGGAGGAGCTCTGTGGCGTTGATGTGACACTTACTGGCGCGCAAAGCGGGTCATAGACACAGCAACTGTCGCGTAGATAACGGCGATCGTGACCACCAGGATCACCGATCGTCCGTCAGGGGGCAGCAGGAGAGCGGCCACTGCGGCCGCGCCGACGAATGCGATGTTGAACAGCACGTCGTAAACGGAGAAGATCCGGCCACGGAAGCCGTCATCGACGGAGGACTGGACGATCGTGTCCGTGGCGATCTTCGCGCCCTGCGTGGTCAGGCCCAGGACGAAGGCCGCGGCCAGCATCGGGGGCACGGCGAACGGAAGGGCCAGCGCGGGCTCCAGAAGCGCGGCGCAGGCGGCACAGACGGCGATCCAGCGGACCGGCCCCATGGTCCCGGCGACCGCTGGAGACAACACGGCGGCAGCGAAGAAGCCGGCGCCGGAGACGCCCACCGCGAGTCCCAGAAGAGCGAGGCCGTCCTCGGAGTCCGACGACCAGGCGTACCGGCAGAGCATCAGCACCATGACCGTCAGGGCGCCGTAGCAGAAACGCATCAACGTCATGGACGCGAGAGCCCAGGCGGCGTCCCTGCGGGCCGGCTCGGACAGATGACGCATGCCCGCCGCGAGCCCGCGGGCCGTGTCTGCGAGCGTCGCCCACAGGCGCGGACGCACGAGGTGGCGGTCGGGTCCGAGCAGTCCCGGCGGTATGCGCAGGGCGGCGAGCGCCGCGCACAGGTACACGGCTGCTCCCAGGAGCACCACGACGGCATTGGAGTCCACGGTCAGCAGCCGTACGGCGAGGGCGAGGGCTCCGCCCGCGGTCGCGCTGAGTGTCCCCGCCGTCGGGGACACCGAGTTCGCGATGACCAGCCGTTCGGAGTCGACGACCCGCGGCAGTGAGGCCGAGAGGCCAGCCAGGACGAAGCGGTTGAGCGCCGTGACGCACAGCGCGGAGGCGTAGAAGAGCCAGTCGGGGACGTGGCTGAGCATCAGGACGGCCGTCACGCACGCCAGCAGCGCCCGCAGCAGGTTGCCGTGGACGAAGACCTGCCGACGGCGCCAGCGGTCGAGCAGGACGCCCGCGAAAGGACCCACGAGGGAGTACGGAAGGAGCAGTACCGCCATGGCCGAGGCGATGCCGGCGGCCGAGGTCTGCTTCTCCGGCGAGAACACGACGTATGTGGCGAGCGCGACCTGGTACACGCCGTCGGCGCCCTGGGACAGCAGCCGGACGGTGAGCAGGCGTCTGAAGCCCTCGAAGCGCAGAAGTACGCGCAGGTCACGCACGACGGACATGGGGCCCAGCCTCACATACGAGGAGGGTCCCCGGGCGACGACCCGGGGACCCTCAACTGGCTCGCGACAGTGGCGCTTTAGCGCTCGACCTCGCCCTTGATGAACTTCTCGACGCTGGCGTAGGCCTCGTCGTCGAAGTACTGGACGGGCGGGGACTTCATGAAGTAGCTCGACGCGGAGAGGATCGGGCCGCCGATGCCGCGGTCCTTGGCGATCTTCGCGGCGCGCAGGGCGTCGATGATGACACCCGCGGAGTTGGGGGAGTCCCAGACCTCGAGCTTGTACTCCAGGTTCAGCGGAACGTCGCCGAAGGCGCGGCCCTCGAGGCGGACGTACGCCCACTTGCGGTCGTCCAGCCAGGCCACGTAGTCCGAGGGGCCGATGTGCACGTTCTTCGCGCCCATGTCGCGGTCGGGGATCTGCGAGGTGACGGCCTGCGTCTTCGAGATCTTCTTCGACTCGAGGCGGTCGCGCTCCAGCATGTTCTTGAAGTCCATGTTGCCGCCCACGTTGAGCTGCATGGTGCGCTCGAGACGGACACCGCGGTCCTCGAACAGCTTCGCCATCACACGGTGCGTGATGGTGGCGCCGACCTGCGACTTGATGTCGTCACCGACGATCGGGACGCCGGCCTCGGTGAACTTGTCGGCCCACTCCTTGGTGCCGGCGATGAAGACCGGAAGGGCGTTGACGAAGGCGACCTTGGCGTCGATGGCGCACTGGGCGTAGAACTTCGCCGCGTCCTCGGAGCCGACGGGCAGGTAGCAGACGAGAACGTCGACCTGCTGGTCCTTGAGAACCTTGACCACGTCGACCGGGGTCTCGGCGGACTCCTCGATGGTCTCCCGGTAGTACTTACCGAGGCCGTCGAGGGTGTGGCCGCGCTGGACCGTGACGCCCTTGTTCGGGACGTCGCAGATCTTGATGGTGTTGTTCTCGCTGGCGCCGATGGCGTCCGACAGGTCGAGGCCGACCTTCTTGGCGTCGACGTCGAACGCGGCGACGAACTCGACGTCACGCACGTGGTACTCGCCGAACTGCACGTGCATCAGGCCCGGCACCTTTGACGCCGGGTCGGCGTCCTTGTAGTACTCGACGCCCTGGACCAGCGACGCGGCGCAGTTGCCCACGCCGACGATGGCTACGCGAACCGAACCCATTCCGGTTGCTCCCTGTGTGTACTCGGTGAGACCCCGAATGGGTCTCACGTGGTGGTGTCGTCGGACGGATCCGGCCGGGAGCTGTCCCGGTGCCGGGGCAGGCCGCCCGTCTCTCCAGATGTGCTGTCCTGCTGAGCGGGTCCTTCGGGGCCGGAACGCTTCTGGTCCCGTCCGGCCCGCTCACTCTCGATGAGCTCGTTCAGCCAGCGCACTTCGCGCTCCACGGACTCCATTCCGTGCCGCTGGAGCTCGAGGGTGTAGTCGTCGAGGCGCTCCCGGGTGCGCGCCAGCGAGGCGCTCATCTTCTCCAGGCGTTCCTCGAGCCGACTGCGGCGGCCCTCCAGTACGCGCATGCGTACGTCGCGCGACGTCTGTCCGAAGAACGCGAAGCGGGCGGCGAAGTGCTCGTCCTCGTACGCGTCGGGGCCCGTCTGCGCGAGCAGCTCCTCGAAGTGTTCCTTACCTTCCGCCGTCAATCGGTAGACGATCTTGGCGCGACGCCCCGTGAGTGAAGCGGCGAGGGCGTCCTCAGGTGTGGACCCCGGCTCCTCGATCAACCAGCCGTTGGCGACCAGCGTCTTGAGGCAGGGGTAGAGCGTTCCGTAGCTGAACGCACGGAACACCCCAAGTGACGTATTGAGACGTTTGCGCAGCTCGTAGCCGTGCATCGGAGACTCGCGAAGCAGGCCGAGTACGGCGAACTCAAGGATGCCGGAACGCCGGCTCACGATCGCCTCCTCCCTGTCGCTGTCACGTCGGCACGGCCTCTATGCCGGGCTGATGTATCGACTCGATACATCAGCACGATAGAACGCCTCTACGGATGCGACAAGAGGGGAGATGGTGAACGGCGTCACATCACTGATTCGTAGCAAGTGAGTTGCCTGATTTGGGGTGAACTTGGGCCCTCGGTGGGTTTTGACGGTGCGTAGTCTGTGCGCCATGCAGACCGCCGGGAACCGAGTGATGCCCGGGGACGTCCCTGTCCTCGGTGCAGTACGGGTGAATGCGATGACTGCCGCATCCGTACTTCGGGGGGACCGGAAACCAGCCGCCGTTTCCAGGTGCGCAAAGGTGCGCCTGCCCGAGGAGTAATCGTTCGATGAGCGAGCACCGTCGCAAACCGCCGCAGCCGCAGGGCGGCGGGCGTGCCGCGGCCCGACGCGGTCAGCCCGGCCCGTCCTCCGGTCGCCGTGCCGCACCGCGGGGCGTCACCGGGTCTCCTTCCGATGCCTACGGCCCGGGGGGTGAGGAGCGCCCGTACGGGAGCCGTGCCGAGGCCCGGCGGGCGGTCCAGAGGAGCAGTGGGGGCGGCCGACGCCGAGCCGCCGAGGGTTCAGGCGCCGGCGGGCCCGGAGGCGTGGGCGGCGGCGGGCGCGGCGGCCCCGGTGGACCCGGCGGTCCGGGGCGCGGCCGAGGCCGTCCAGGACCCGCCAAGAAACGCTTCATCGACTATCCCCGTGCGGGCAGGTACGGCGCTTCGCGCTGGGTGCCGTCCTGGAGGCTCGTGACAGGGCTCTTCATCGGGTTCTTCGGCAGCCTGGTGGCGGTCGCGGGCGTCGCGTACGCGCTGGTGGACGTGCCGGACGTGGCCAAGACCGCCGAGGCGCAGAACAACGTCTACTACTGGTCGAACGGCAAACAGATGGTCGCGACCGGCGGGGAGACGAACCGCCAGATCATCAGCTACGAGAAGATCCCCAAGGCGATGCGCTTCGCCGTCATGTCGGCCGAGAACAAGACGTTCGAGAACGACAGAGGTGTCGACCCGATGGGCATCGCCCGGGCCTTCGTCAACATGGCCAAGGGCGGTCAGACGCAGGGCGGCTCCACCATCACCCAGCAGTACGTGAAGAACGCGATGCTGGACGACCAGTCGCAGACGATCTCCCGGAAGTTCAAAGAGCTGTTCGTCTCCATAAAGGTGGGTGCTCAGGAGCCCAAGGAGAAGATCATGGCCGGCTACCTGAACTCCGCGTACTACGGGCGCAACGCCTACGGGATCCAGGCGGCCGCACATGCGTACTTCGACAAGGACGCCCAGAAGCTCGATGAAAGCCAGTGCGCCTTCCTCGCCGCGGTGCTGAAGGGCGCCACGTACTACGACCCGGCCGGTGCCGAGTCGATCGACCCCGTCGGCGCCACTCCCGAGGCCAATCGCAAGCGGGCCGAAGCGCGGTGGCGGTGGATCCTCGAGGAAGAGGTCAGCGACGGGCGTCTGCCTGCCACGGTACTCAAGAAGTTCAAGACCTTCCCCAAGATCCAGAACCCGCGTTCGAACGCCCAGCTGAGCGGTCAGGTCGGCTACCTCGTCGACCTGGCGAAGGCATACCTGATCAACAACTCGGACAAGACCGGGGTCACGGCGAACAAGCTTCAGCAGGGCGGCTACGAGATCCACACGACCTTCGACCAGGAGAAGGTCAAGGCTCTCGAGAAGGCCGTGAAGGACGTCCGCAAGAAGAACATCAAGCCCGGGCTGCGTCCGGACAAGGACAAGTACGTCCAGTTCGGCGGAGCCTCCGTCGACCCCGACACGGGCGCGATCAAGGCCATCTACGGCGGCGAGGACGCGACCAAGCACTTCACCAACAACGCCGACCAGACCGGTGCCCAGGTGGGTTCGACGTTCAAGCCTTTCGTGCTGGCAGCGGCCATGTCCTGGGGGGTGCGCAACCCTGACGGCGACCCGGAGCAGGCACAGGACGAGCGCACCATCGTTTCGCCGAAGAGCCTGTACAGCGGCAGGAACAAGCTCAAGATCGAGGAGTACAACGGGAACGTCTGGCAGGACAAGGACGGCAACGAATGGCTGCAGAAGAACGACGGAAATGAGTCGTACAACCCGCCGTCCTTCAACATCGACCTCCGCGAGGCGATGAGGGTCTCCGCGAACTCCGCGTACGTGCAGCTCGGCATGGACGTCGGCTTGGAGAAGGTCAGGGATGCCGCCATGGAGGCGGGCATCCTCAAGACCAGCCTGGCCAGCGCCAACTTCCCGTCGTTCTCGATCGGCACCTCCGACCCGAGCGCGATCCGGATGGCCGGCGCGTACGGCACCTTCGCCGACAGCGGCAAGCAGCACGACCCGTACTCGGTCGAGGAAGTGACCGACAAGCACGGCACGGTCTTCCGGCACGAGAACAAGTCCAAGCAGGCCTTCACCTCGGCGGTGGCCGACAACGTCACCGATGTGCTGAAGACCGTGGTCGACGAGGGCACCGGTACGGCCGCCCAGCTCCCCGGCCGTCCGGTGGCCGGCAAGACCGGTACCACCGACGGCAACAAGTCCGCCTGGTTCGTCGGCTACACCCCGCAGCTCTCCACCGCGATCACGATGTACCGGATGGACGACAACGAGAGCAGCAAGAAGCGCGAATTCCTGGAGATGTACGGAACGGGTGGCCAGGAGAAGATCCACGGCGCCTCGTTCCCGGCCGAGATCTGGCACGACTACATGGCACAGGCTCTCAAGAAGGAGCCGGTGAAGAACTTCCCGACGCCCGAGGACATCGGCACGGTCGTCAATGACGTACCGACGCCGACCGTGACTCCCTCGGTGACCGAGAGCCACGAGGAAAGTCCGACGCCGAGCGAGACGCCCAGCGAGACCCCCTCGTCGTCCTCGCCCTCGCCCTCGCCCAGCGAGAGCTGTGGCAAGTGGGACTGGAACTGCAACAACAACGGCGGGACCGACACGGGCGGCCCCGACACCGGCGGTACGGACGGCGGCGTGACGTCTTCGCCCACGGAGTCCACCGGGACCGGAAACACACGAGGCAACGGCAACGGAGGCCTGTTCGGCGGCCCGGGCGGATAGCAGCACCCTGCCCACCGACGTGTGTTTCACGTGAAACATGGGCCGCCGCACCGACCAGGTGCGGCGGCCCTCGGCGTATTCCCAGGTGCGTACGGCAGGATGTGCGTCATGCCCAGTGCAGAAGCGACGCGAGCGAGCGTGCACGAGCCGGAACCCGTACACCCGACCAGGGAGGACGAGGTCGCCGCGAACGGCAGTGAGCTGATCGGTGGCCCCTTCGGACGACGAGCGCTGCCGGGGACGTCCTGGTGGACACCCGTGCGGGTCGTCGCCCTCATCGCGATCGGCATGTTCGCCCTCGGCATGGTGCAGAAGCTGCCCTGCTACGACGGCGCCTGGTTCTTCGGTGCCAGCTCCCAGTACACGCACGCGTGCTACTCGGACATCCCGCACCTCTACCAGGGACGCGGCTTCGCCGACGGGCTCGTGCCGTACTTCGACAAGCTCAGCGGCGACATGGACTACCTCGAGTACCCGGTGCTCACCGGTGTGTTCATGGAGGTCGCCTCCTGGCTCACCCCCGGTAGCGGCAGCATCCAGCACCAGGAGCAGTTCTACTGGATGGTCAACTCCGGGATGCTGATGGTGTGCGCGGCGATCATCGCCGTGTGCGTCGCACGCACCCACGCACGCCGCCCCTGGGACGGTCTGCTGGTCGCCCTCGCCCCCGCCTTCGCCCTGACCGCCACCATCAACTGGGACCTGCTGGCCGTCGCTCTGACCGCTGTCGCCATGCTGATGTGGTCCCGGGGCCGCTCCCTCGCGTTCGGCGTCCTGCTGGGGCTCGCCACGGCCGCCAAGCTCTATCCGTTCCTGCTGCTGGGCCCGCTGCTGATGCTGTGCTGGCGTGCCGGAAGGTGGCGTGAGTTCCGGATCGCGGTGGGTGGCGCGGTCGTGGCCTGGCTCGCCGTGAACCTGCCCGTGATGGTCTTCGCCTTCGAGGGCTGGTCGAAGTTCTACACGTTCAGCCAGGAGCGCGGTGTCGACTTCGGATCCTTCTGGCTGATCCTCTCCCAGCGCTGGCAGAGCTCTCTCCTGACCACGGACAACATCAACACGTTCGCCAGCGTCCTGATGCTGCTGGCCTGCGTGGGCATCGCCGCGCTCACGGTGACGGCCCCACGCCGTCCGCGCTTCGCGCAGCTCGCATTCCTGATCGTCGCGGCCTTCATCCTCACCAACAAGGTCTACTCGCCCCAGTACGTGCTGTGGTTGGTCCCCCTTGCCGCGCTGGCCCGCCCGCGCTGGCGCGACTTCCTCATCTGGCAGGCGTGCGAGGTCGCGTACTTCGTCGGGATCTGGATGTACCTCGCGTACACGACCAGCGGAGAAGCCCACAAGGGGCTGCCCACCGAGGGGTACCAGGCCGCCATCGCCGTGCACCTGCTGGGGACGGCGTACATCTGTGCCGTGGTGGTGCGGGACATCCTGATGCCGGAGCGGGACCCGGTGCGCCGGGCCGGCGACGACGATCCGTCGGGAGGTGTGCTGGACGGCGCGGAGGACGTGTTCGTCGTGGGGGCCGCGGCGCATCCGCCCCGGCACGCGGCGCACTCCGAGGGGACTCAGGTCGAATGGGGTGCGCGGAACGCGACCACGGAGGACAGTTCGCTCTGAGCGAACGAGTGGTAGCAGCCACGCGAAAGGCCGTACACGGTGTCCGTGTACGGCCTTTCGTCCTTGGTCCAGGCGGTCCCGCCCGGCCCTCGTGCGGTCAGCGGTCGACGATCCGGTCGAACTGCGTGGTGGTGTGCCGCAGATGGGCCACCAGCTCCTCGCCCACCTTCGGCTCCGGCGCGTCCGAGGGTACGAAGAGGATCGAGACCTGCATGTGGGGCGGCTCCGCGAACCAACGCTGCTTGCCGCCCCAGACGAACGGGGACAGGTTGCGGTTGACCGTCGCGAGGCCCGCGCGGGCGACGCCCTTGGCGCGCGGCATGACGCCGTGCAGCGCCTTGGGGGCCTCCAGCCCCACCCCGTGCGACGTGCCGCCCGCCACGACGACCAGATAGCCGTCCGAAGCCGCCTTCTGCTGCCGGTAGCCGAAGCGCTCGCCCTTGGACACGCGCGTGACGTCCAGGACGGCGCCGCGGTACTCGGTCGCATCGTGGTCCCCCAGCCACAGCCGCGTACCGATGCGGGCGCGGAAGTGGGTCTGCGGGAACTGCTGCTGAAGGCGGGCGAGTTCGTCGGCCTTGAGGTGGCTGACGAACATCGTGTGCAGCGGCAGACGGGCCGCGCGCAGGCGGTCCATCCAGCCGATGACCTCCTCGACGGCGTCCGAACCGTCCGTGCGGTCCAGCGGCAAGTGGATGGCGAAGCCTTCCAGCCGCACGTTCTCTATGGCGGAGTGCAGGTGGGGCAGATCCTGTTCGCTCACACCGTGCCGCTTCATCGAGGACATGACCTCGATGACGACGCGGGCGCCCACGAGGCCGTACACGCCGTCTATCGACGATACGGAGCGGATGACACGGTCGGGCAGCGGTACGGGCTCCTCGCCCCTCCTGAACGGCGTCAGGACCAGCAGATCGCCACCGAACCAGTCCTTGATCCGGGCGGCCTCGTACGTGGTGCCGACGGCGAGGACGTCCGAGCCGAGGCGCGTGGCCTCGTCGGCGAGCCGCTCGTGGCCGAAGCCGTAGCCGTTGCCCTTGCAGACGGGGACGAGCCCCGGGAACTGCTCCTGCACGTGCTTGTGGTGTGCCCGCCAGCGCGCGGTGTCGACGTTGAGCGTGAGCGCCATGGCCGGTCCCGGAACCTTTCTCGTGGCTGCGGTGTATCAGAGGTATGAAAGGAAAGTGTGGCGGATGCGCCGGACGTTCGCGGCGATACCGCGCCGCGAAGGCGGCGCGGAGGGCGGACCCGGCCGGGTCAGCGGCGCGACATGTACATGTCGAGAGCCTTGTGGAGCAGCTTGTTGAGCGGGAAGTCCCACTCGCCGAGGTACTCGGCCGCCTGCCCGCCCGTGCCCACCTTGAACTGGATCAGACCGAAGAGGTGGTCCGTCTCGTCCAGCGAGTCGGAGATACCGCGCAGGTCGTAGACCGTCGCGCCGAGGGCGTACGAGTCGCGCAGCATCCGCCACTGCATCGCGTTCGAGGGCCGGACCTCGCGGCCGATGTTGTCCGAGGCGCCGTACGAGTACCAGACGTGGCCGCCGACGACGAGCATCGTCGCCGCGGACAGGTTCACCCCGTTGTGCCGGGCGAAGTACAGCCGCATGCGGTTGGGGTCCTCGTTGTTGAGCGCCGTCCACATGCGCTGGAAGTACGAGAGCGGGCGGGGCCGGAAGTGGTCGCGCAGTGCGGTGATCTCGTACAGCCGCTGCCACTCCTCCAGGTCCTGGTAGCCACCCTGGACGACCTCGACGCCCGACTTCTCGGCCTTCTTGATGTTGCGGCGCCACAGCTGGTTGAAGTTCCCGTGGACCTCTTCCAGCGACCGGTTCGCCAGCGGCACCTGGAAGACGTAGCGGGGCTGCACGTCACCGAAGCCGGCGCCGCCGTCCTCGCCCTGCTGCCAGCCCATGCGGCGCAGCTTGTCGGCGACCTCGAAGGCGCGGGGCTCGATGAAGTCCGCCTCGATGTCCCGCAGGCGCTTCACGTCGGGGTTCTGGATGCCGCCCTTGATGGACGCGGCCTCCCAGCGCCGGATGATCACCGGCGGGCCCATCTTCACGGAGAAGGCACCCTGCTGCTTGAGGTGCGCGAGCATCGGCTGCAGCCAGTCGTCGAGGTTCGGAGCGAACCAGTTGATGACCGGGCCCTCGGGAAGATAGGCGAGATAGCGCTTGATCTTCGGCAGCTGGCGGTACAGCACCAGGCCCGCGCCGACCATTTCGCCGGTCCTGTCGTCGAACCATCCGAGGTTCTCGGAGCGCCACTCCGCCTTGACATCGGCCCAGGCGGGGACCTGCATGTGGCTCGCCGCGGGCAGGCTCTGGATGTATGCCAGATGCTGCTCTCGGCTGATGGTCCTCAGGGTCAGGCTCATTCGGGGCGCTCCTTGGCTGGTGTGGCCCACGGGTGCAGGGGCTCCGGCTCTCGCGCCGAAGCCTACTGTGCCCCGCGAGCGCCCTGTTTGGCCGTGTGCACCCTCCGTCCCCGGCCGAGGGGGCGGCCGGGGACGTGAGGCGTGTGGTCCGGCAGGTGCCGGGTCAGGCGGACAGCCGGCCCTCCGGCGGCGCCGGCGGGCACGGAGCCGTCAGTTGATGACGCCGCCGAAGAGACCGCCGTGGGCCATGCCGAGGAAGAAGCCGAAGGCCGAGGCGCCGAGACCCAGGATCAGGCCGAAGCGTTCGCGGGTCGTCTCGGAGATGAACTGGCCGTAGGCCCCGGTGATGACGCCCACCAGGCCGGCCCAGGAACTGATCAGGTGGAGGCTGTGGAACATCGCGGTCACGAAGGCGATGACACCGAGGACGGCGGTCACCCACAACAGCGTGTCCTGGAGAGGGTGGGGCTTGCCGTCGGTCGCGAGCAGGGAACCACCGATGTTGGGGCGCATTGTCTGTGCCATAGGGCACCTCCTGCGGAAGGTGGCGCATCGTAGCGCCATTCACACCCGATGTGTACAGACTGACGCTCTCCCCCGCCGGATTTCAACCGGAAGCCACCCTGCGGGTACTCTGTACTCTCTGCACCGGTGTCTGCCCAGGCCGTGGCCGAGTCACGACAGGGACTCCCGCTCGGATCTCCGATCGAGAAACCCCATTGTCAGTGGCGGCGGATACCGTTGCGTACGCATAACAACCCTCCTGCCACGGAACGACCGTGGCCGCTGAGTCCAAAGGAGGTGGGTTCCACATGCGTCACTACGAAGTGATGGTCATCCTCGACCCCGATCTCGAGGAGCGTGCTGTCTCCCCGCTGATCGAGAACTTCCTCTCCGTCGTCCGTGAGGGCAACGGAAAGGTCGAGAAGGTCGACACCTGGGGCCGTCGTCGTCTCGCGTACGAGATCAAGAAGAAGCCCGAGGGCATCTACTCGGTCATCGACCTGCAGGCCGAGCCTGCGGTCGTCAAGGAGCTCGACCGCCAGATGAACCTGAACGAGTCGGTCCTCCGGACCAAGGTCCTCCGCCCCGAGACCCACTGAGCCATCCCGCTCAGCTGATCTCGGGATCCGAGTAGCAGCACCAAGCAGCCAGCAGCAAACCCGCCGAGAGGTTCCCCCATGGCAGGCGAGACCGTCATCACGGTCGTCGGCAATCTTGTCGACGACCCCGAGCTGCGCTTCACCCCTTCCGGTGCGGCGGTCGCGAAGTTCCGTGTCGCGTCCACCCCCCGCACCTTCGACCGTCAGACCAACGAGTGGAAGGACGGCGAGAGCCTGTTCCTGACCTGCTCGGTCTGGCGTCAGGCGGCGGAGAACGTCGCAGAGTCGCTTCAGCGAGGCATGCGCGTGATCGTGCAGGGCCGGCTGAAGCAGCGGTCCTACGAGGACCGTGAGGGCGTCAAGCGCACGGTCTACGAGCTGGACGTCGAGGAAGTCGGCGCCAGCCTGAAGAACGCCACGGCCAAGGTCACCAAGACCACCGGTCGAGGCGGCCAGGGCGGTTACGGCGGCGGTGGCGGCGGCCAGCAGGGCGGCGGCAGCTGGGGCGGAAGCTCCGGCGGCACTCAGCCGCAGGGCGGCGGCGCTCCCGCCGACGACCCCTGGGCGACCAGCGCTCCTGCCGGCGGCGGTAACCAAAGCGGCGGCGGCGGTGGCGGCGGCTGGGGCGGAAGCTCCGGCGGCTCCGGCGGCGGCTACTCGGACGAGCCTCCCTTCTAAGGGCCGGTTCGTACCCCACTTCTTGATCACACAGGAGATACATCATGGCGAAGCCGCCTGTGCGCAAGCCGAAGAAGAAGGTCTGCGCTTTCTGCAAGGACAAGGTCACGTACGTGGACTACAAGGACACGAACATGCTGCGGAAGTTCATTTCCGACCGCGGCAAGATCCGTGCCCGCCGCGTGACCGGCAACTGCACGCAGCACCAGCGTGACGTCGCCACGGCTGTGAAGAACAGCCGTGAGATGGCGCTGCTGCCCTACACCTCCACCGCGCGATAAGGGAAGGGTGACCGAAAAATGAAGATCATCCTCACCCACGAGGTCTCCGGCCTCGGTGCCGCGGGCGACGTCGTCGACGTCAAGGACGGTTACGCTCGCAACTACCTGATCCCGCGGAACTTTGCGATCCGCTGGACCAAGGGTGGCGAGAAGGACGTCGAGCAGATTCGTCGTGCTCGCAAGATCCACGAGATCGCGACCATCGAGCAGGCCAACGAGATCAAGGGCCGCCTTGAGGGCGTCAAGGTCCGTCTGGCCGTCCGCTCCGGCGACGCCGGTCGTCTCTTCGGTTCCGTCACCCCGGCCGACATCGCTTCGGCGATCAAGGCCTCCGGTGGCCCCGAGGTCGACAAGCGCCGCATCGAGCTGGGCTCGCCGATCAAGACCCTGGGCGCCCACGAGACGTCCGTGCGTTTGCACCCCGAGGTTGCCGCCAAGGTCAACATCGAGGTCGTCGCTGCCTGAGTGCAGCGCTCAGCACAGCTGAGAGAAGGGCCGCATCCCTCCGGGGGTGCGGCCCTTCTTCGTCGTGGTGGGACCGATCTGGAATGGTGCGACTGGGAGCGTTTCGGCTCTTCGTGTTTCACGTGAAACACGCAGTTTCACGTGAAACAACCGGGCAGCGCTGACAGCCGTCAGCGGGTGGCACCGGTGATGATCCAGCGGCCCGAGCGGGATCGCAGCCACAGGGTCAGCATCCGCACCGTCATCATCAGGCTCATGGCGGCCCAAAGGACGGTCAGCCCTCCACCGAGAGCCGGTACGAGCAGCGCGACCGGAGCGAAGACCGCGAGCGTGAGGATCATGGCCCGTGCGAGGTACGGGCCGTCCCCTGCGCCCATGAGTACTCCGTCGAGGACGAAGACGATGCCGGAGACCGGCTGCACGATCGCCACCACGAGAAGAGCGGGCAGAGCGGTGTCCCGCACCACGGAATCGTCGGTGAAGAGCGGCAGGAACAGCGGCCGGGTGAACACGAGCAGCAGACCGAGAACGATCCCGACAGCGACACCCCACTGCACCATCCGTCGGCAGGCTTCGCGGGCTCCTCCGGCATCGTTCGCGCCGAGATAACGGCCGATGATGGCCTGCCCGGCGATGGCGATCGCGTCGAGTGCGAAAGCGAGAAGATTCCACAGGGAGAGGATGATCTGGTGCGCCGCCATCTCGGCATCTCCGAGCCGCGCGGCGACGGTAGTGGCGATCATGAGGATTGCCCGCAGTGACAGTGTGCGCACCAGGAGCGGGGCACCGGTCTGGGCGCAGGCCCGGATCCCGTCCAGGTCCGGTCGCAGTGAGGCACCGTGCTTCCGGGCACCTCGGACGACGACGTACAGGTAGACGGCGGCCATGCCGAACTGGGTGGTGACCGTGCCCCAGGCCGAGCCGGCGATGCCGAGGCCGGCGCCGTAGACGAGGCCCGCGTTGAGGGCGGCGTTGGCCACGAAGCCGGCGACGGCGACGTACAGCGGAGTTCTCGTGTTCTGCAGGCCTCGCAGGACGCCGGTGGCGGCGAGTACGACAAGCATGGCCGGGATGCCGAGCGCTGAGATCCGCAGGTAGGTGATCGCGTAGGTGGCGGCTGTGTCCGAGGCACCGAAGAGGTGCACCAGGGCGGGTGCCGTCGGCAGGGTGACGGCGATGACGCTCGCGCCGATCAGCAGGGCGAGCCAGATGCCGTCCATGCCCTGGCGGATCGCGGCGCGCAGATCGCCCGCCCCGACACGCCGGGCGACGGCGGACGTCGTGGCGTAGGCGAGGAAGACGAAGACGCCCACCGCGGTCATGAGGAGCGCCGAAGCCACCCCGAGGCCGGCCAGTTGGGCGGTGCCGAGATGTCCGACTATCGCGCTGTCGGCCATCACGAAAAGGGGTTCGGCCACCAGCGCGCCGAAGGCCGGAACGGCCAGCGCGACGATCTCGCGGTCGTGGCGACGCCGGACGGCCCTGGATGTCGCGGGAGCCTGTGTCATGGGCACCAATCTAATCTTCCACAGGTAAGAGATGCAAACCTTCTTCAACCCTTACTTGTGGGCGCGTGACGGACGCCGTCGTGCAGTGTTCGAGGAGATCTTGTCCCGGCTGGGAAAGTTTTTCTTCTGCACAGCCAGTGGACGGCAAAGTGCCTGGTCAGGGCGGTTGTGTCGCGGGGACTGAGTGCTTGTTCACAGGGCTGTCCACCGGCTCGTGCACAGCTTTGGCCAGGTTCTCCACAGCATCCGGGCGGTCGTCCACATGGCCTGTGGATAACCAGATTGGCTGACGGTGCCCGCAGGCCTAACGTGGGGCGCGCCCGCTCTCTCCTCCGTCCTCGGCAACCAGGCAAAACCGACGCGTCAGAACCGGAGTTGGGTGACTTCATTTGTCAGTGCCGTGCCGTAGAAAAGAGGGGCACGGCTAGGTCCGCTCGGCGGACGGGAGGAGGTGGCTCGGTGAGTATTTCCGAGCCCTTGGACGACCCGTGGGCCGACAGCGGTCCCAGTGATCGTCTGCCCGCCTCCCGTCAGCGCCGCGACGTCGGCCGGAGCCGCGACGAGCAGCATGACCGAGGCCGCGAGGGCGGCGAATGGGACGGCGGAGGCTCCGCCTTCGAACGCGTACCGCCGCAGGACCTGGACGCCGAGCAGTCGGTTCTCGGCGGCATGCTCCTGTCCAAGGACGCCATCGCAGACGTCGTCGAGGTCATCAAGGGCCACGACTTCTACCGGCCCGCGCACGAGACCGTCTACACGGCGATCCTCGATCTTTACGCGAAGGGCGAGCCGGCCGACCCGATCACGGTCGCGGCCGAACTCACCAAGCGCGGCGAGATCACCAAGGTCGGCGGCGCATCGTATCTGCACACTCTCGTCCAGACGGTTCCCACCGCGGCCAACGCCGAGTACTACGCGGAGATCGTCCACGAGCGTGCCGTCCTGCGCCGCCTGGTCGAGGCAGGTACGCGGATCACGCAGATGGGATACGCGGCCGACGGCGATGTGGACGAGATCGTCAACAGCGCGCAGGCCGAGATCTACGCGGTCACCGAGCAGCGCACCAGCGAGGACTATCTGCCCCTCGGCGACATCATGGAGGGCGCGCTCGACGAGATCGAGGCGATCGGCTCGCGCAGCGGCGAGATGACCGGCGTGCCCACCGGGTTCACGGACTTCGACTCGCTCACGAACGGCCTGCACCCTGGCCAGATGATCGTCATCGCCGCCCGCCCCGCCATGGGTAAGTCCACCCTCGCCCTGGACTTCGCGCGCGCCGCTTCGATCAAGAACAACCTGCCCAGCGTCATCTTCTCGCTCGAGATGGGCCGCAACGAGATCGCGATGCGTCTACTGTCCGCCGAGGCCCGCGTAGCCCTGCACCACATGCGTTCCGGCACGATGACGGATGAGGACTGGACCCGGTTGGCCCGCCGGATGCCGGACGTCTCGGCCGCCCCCCTCTTCATCGACGACTCTCCCAACCTGTCGATGATGGAGATCCGTGCCAAGTGCCGCCGTCTCAAGCAGCGCAACGACATCAGACTGGTCGTCATCGACTACCTCCAGCTGATGCAGTCCGGTGGCTCCAAGCGTGCCGAGAACCGCCAGCAGGAGGTCTCGGACATGTCCCGAAACCTCAAGCTGCTCGCCAAGGAGCTGGAGGTCCCGGTCATCGCGCTGTCGCAGCTGAACCGTGGTCCCGAGCAGCGCACGGACAAGAAGCCGATGGTCTCGGACCTTCGTGAGTCGGGTTCCATCGAGCAGGACGCCGACATGGTCATCCTGTTGCACCGCGAGGACGCGTACGAGAAGGAGTCGCCCCGCGCCGGTGAGGCCGACCTGATCGTGGCCAAGCACCGTAACGGTCCGACGGCGACCATCACAGTGGCATTCCAGGGCCACTACTCCCGTTTCGTGGACATGGCGCAGACCTGATCGGGCAGCGGCCGGAGAGACGAGCAGGTCATGCCCCGGCCACGGATGAAATGCGCTCGACGTGCGCCGGCGGCCGGGGTGGACTGGGGGTATGACAACACCCGAGGAAGAGCTGCTTCCCGCCACGCGCCGCGCCCTGCTGCACCGCATCGCCACCGCTCAGGCCGAGGGGAGGGCGCCGTCGCTGGTCGCGACAGTCGTGAGGAACGGACAGCCGGTGTGGACGGGGTCCCGTACGTCGGTGGAGGGGCACGGCCCGGACGGGAACGTGCAGTACCGGATCGGTTCGATCACCAAGACCTTCACCGCCGTACTTGTCCTGCGGCTGCGTGACGAGGGCGTGCTGGACCTCGGCGACCCGCTGGAGAAGCATCTGCCGGGTACCGGAGCGGGGGAGGCCACGATCGCCGAACTGCTCGCGCACACGGGCGGATTGGCGGCGGAGTCACCCGCTCCGTGGTGGGAACGGACGCCCGGTTCGTTGCGCCCGGAGCTCGCCGATGTGCTGGGCGAGCAGCCCTTCCGGCATCCGGTCGGGCGGCGGCACCATTATTCGAATCCCGGTTACACGCTGCTCGGCGCCCTGGTGGAGGAGTTGCGGGGGGCGCCTTGGGAAGAGGTGCTGCGACGCGAGGTGCTCGAGCCGCTGCGCCTGCACCGTACGAGCGGTCGTCCGCAGGCCCCGCATGCGGGCGGATGGGCGGTGCATCCGTGGGCGGACGTGATGCTTCCGGAGCCCTCCGAGGACCTCGGGAGGATGGCTCCGGCCGGTCAGCTGTGGTCCACCGCCGGGGACTTGGCTCACTTCGCCGTCTTTCTGGCCCGGGGTGACGACCGGGTGCTGAGCGCGGGGTCCGTGCGCGAGATGCGCACCCCCGCCGCGCCGGCCGAAGCCGCGGAGGTGGCAGCCGGTTCCGCGTACGGACTGGGTCTGCAGATCCAGCAGCGGGACGGGCGGCTCCTCGTCGGGCATTCCGGTTCTCTGCCGGGCTTTCTCGCGAACGTGACGATCAGCGTGGAGGACGACTTGGCGGCCGTGGTGCTGGCCAACTGCACCTCGGGCCCACCGGTGTCGAACGTGGCCGCAGATCTCGTCCGTCTGGTGGCAGAGGCCGAACCGCGGATTCCGTCCCCGTGGAGGCCGCTGTCGGAGCTTGACGCGAGTGTGCTGGAGCTGGCGGGGCCCTGGTACTGGGGGACGCAGGCCGTCGCGCTGCGTCTGTCGGCCGACGAGGGCCTGTCGCTGGGCCCGTTGTCCGGCCACGGCCGGCGCTCGCGATTCCGGGTGAACGGCGACGGGACGTGGACGGGGCTCGACGGCTACTACGCGGGGGAGCTGCTGAGGGCCGTACGGCGGCCTGACGGAGCCGTGAGCCACCTGGACCTCGGATCGTTCGTGTTCACGCGTCAGCCGTACGACGAGGGCGCCCCGGTGCCGGGCGGCGTCGACCCTGAGGGCTGGCGCGGGATTCGCTAGAGCCTTCGCGTGAGGGGCGTCCTGTTTCACGTGAAACAGGACGCCCCTCACGCAGAAACGGCAACCGCGTTCAGAGCGGGAGCTTGAAACCGACGTGCGATGCGGTGAAGCCGAGCCGCTCGTAGAAGCGGTGCGCGTCGGTGCGGGTCACGTCAGAGGTGAGCTGGACCAACTGGCATCCCTGGCGCCTGGATTCGCCGATCGCCCACTTGATGAGCTGCGTGCCGAGACCGCCGCCGCGCTCGTCGGCGTGGACGCGTACGCCCTCGATGATCGAGCGGGTCGCTCCCTTGCGGGAGAGGCCGGGAACGACCGTGAGCTGCAAGGTGCCGACGACCCGGTCCTCGCGCACGGCCACCATCAGGTGCTGGTTCGGATCACCGCTGAGGCGTTCCAGCGCGGCGAGGTACGGCGTCAGATCATCGGGCGACTCCCGCTGGGCTCCCAGCGGATCGTCCGCGAGCATGGCGACGATGGCCGAGACATCGTGTGCGACTGCGGGTCGAATCTCAAGATCTCCCATGACGGCACCCTATGCAGGCGTGGTCGTCGCCTGTGGGCAGGGCTGCCGCAGGAGGCCGTGGCTACGCCGGCACGCTCACGGACTCCACGACCCGGACCAGTGGGACCAGCTCGGGAACCTTCGCCGCGGCGTCGAGTGCCTCACGCAGGGCGGCGTCATTGGTGGGCCGTGCCGCTTCCAGCAGCTCGAGCCCTGCCTCGCTGACGTTCGTGTAGATGCCGCGGCGGTCGGTCGGGCACAGGTAGCGGGACAGGAGCCCGCGGTCCTCGAGCCGGGTGACCAGTCGGGTGGTGGCGCTCTGGCTGAGAACGACCGCATCGGCGACCTGCTTCATCTGCAGGTGGCCGCCCTCACCGTCGTGCTGCCGGCTCAGCACGTCGAGCAGGGAGTACTCCCGCACGCTCAGGTCGTGCCTGGCCTGCAGGGCGCGCTCGATGTGCGCCTCGATCCTTCCGTGCAACAGGGAAAGGGCGCACCAGCCCTGGGCTAGGGCGGTGAGTGCGGGGTCCGTCGCTGTCATGGCGTGTTCCTCCGTCCCGGAGCGGCTGTACCCAGGATAGAGCACAGACGCAATAGACGTCGTTTGCACATAAGCCGCGTGTGCAATTATTGTGTAAGCACGTAAAGCGCTCCTGCAAACATCTGGGAAGGTGTATCCACCCATGCCTCTCGCGCTTCTGGCCCTCGCGATCGGGGCCTTCGGAATCGGCACCACGGAGTTCGTGATCATGGGCGTACTGCCTCAGGTCGCGGGCGACTTCGGTGTCTCCATCCCCACGGCCGGGCTTCTGGTGACCGGCTACGCGCTCGGCGTCGTGATCGGCGCCCCGATCATGACGGCGCTGGGCACGAAGGTGTCCCGCAAGCGGATGCTGATGTTGCTGATGGGGCTGTTCGTCCTCGGCAACCTTCTCTCGGCCGTGGCCCCAGTCTTCGGCCTGATGCTCGTGGGCCGCGTTGTCGCCTCCCTGGCCCACGGAGCCTTCTTCGGCATCGGTTCGGTGGTTGCCGCGGAGCTGGTCGCTCCGGAGAAGAAGGCCGGTGCCATCGCCATGATGTTCAGCGGGCTCACCATCGCCAACGTGGTCGGTGTCCCGCTCGGCACCCTGATCGGGCAGTCAGCCGGCTGGCGCGTCACCTTCGCCGGTGTGGCCGTGCTCGGCGTGATCGGATTCCTCGGTATCGCCAGGCTGGTACCCGACATGCCGAGGCCGGAGGGCGTACACCTCCGAGACGAGCTGGCCGCGTTCAAGAACGTGCAGGTGCTGCTCGCCATGGCGATGACCGTCCTCGGTTTCGGAGGCGTCTTTGCCGCCATCACCTACATCGCGCCGATGATGACCCACGTCGCGGGATTCGCCGAGGGCTCCGTCACGTGGCTCCTGGTCCTCTTCGGCCTCGGCATGGTCGGCGGCAACCTCGTCGGCGGCAAGTTCGCCGACCGAGCCCTGATGCCGATGCTGTACGTGTCCCTGGGCGGCCTCGCACTGGTGCTCGCACTCTTCACGCTCACCGCGCACAACAAGATCCTCGCGGCCGTCACGATCGCGCTGATCGGCGCGCTCGGCTTCGCGACCGTGCCACCGCTGCAGAAGCGCGTCCTCGACCAGGCCCACGGCGCTCCGACGCTCGCTTCCGCCGTGAACATCGGTGCCTTCAATCTGGGCAACGCCCTGTCCGCCTGGCTCGGCGGCATCGTCATCGCGGCGGGCCTCGGTTACACCGCCCCGAACTGGGTGGGGGCCGTCCTCGCCGCCGCTGCCCTGGTTCTGGCCATGGTCTCGGCCGCCCTGGAGCGCCGGGCCGGTGCAGGCAGCACGGTGCCCGCGAGCGCCGTGCCCGCCGAGCAGCACGCCGCCGTCCACCACTGACCCGGCTCTGCCGGCTGCGGGACCGGGGCTGTCCCCGCCCCCGGCTCGGAACCGGCGCTTACCGCCGACCTCGTCGACGCGGTCCAGCCCGGCGGCCCCTTCCATACCCCGCCCACCGCGCGCGACCGTCAGCTGCTGTTCATCGCGGGCGGAGTGCCGGTCCCCCAGCATGGGGGACCGGCTCCTGCACCAGCGGGCCCCTCAGCCCGCCGCCACGGTCAACGGGGCGAAGCGCCGCGTCCAGTCACCGGGCAGTTCCGGGATCCCGTACGTCATGACCGCGTTGAAGGCGACGGGCTTCAGGCCGTGGTCCTTGGCCCAGCTCAGGAGCTCACCGTGGCGGACGTCGATGTCGGTGCGCAGGGGACGGTCCGTGTGCGCCGCCAGTGAGGCGATGAGCGCCTTGGCCGTCTCCGTGTCCCGGGCGATCAGCGGACCCACGACGTGGGTCTCCATGTTCGGCCAGGCGGCCGCGTAGCCGGTGATGCGGCCCTTCTCCTCGGCGACGCGCAGCTGATCCGCGAAGGCCGGCAGCCGGGTGATCACGGGGGTGCGGTCGCAGCCGAAGACCTCTTCGTCCAACCGCAGGATGGCGGGGAGATCCTCGGCGGTCGCAGAGCGCGTTGCGACCTGCGGCGCCTCCCCGTCCAGGACGAAGTGGCCCCAGACCATCTCGGCCCGACCGGTGGTCTTGAAGCCCAGCTCCTCGTAGAGAGGGCGGCCGTAGGGGGTCGCGTGGAGCGTCAGCGGGGTGGAGCCCATCTCCGCGACGACATGGCGCATCAACCGGCGGCCGACACCCTGGCGCGCGTACCGGTCGGCGACCAGCACCATGCCGATCGCGCTCAGGTCGGGGCGGTCCCGTGGCCCGTACTCCGTGACGACACACGCGGCGACGAGCCCGCCCAGGGGATCGTCGATGCCGTATCCGGTCCCCGCCGTCAGCAGGAAACCCCATTTGTGTTCTTCGCGGGGCCATCCGCGGTTCTCGGACAGGTCGGCGCAAGCAGTGAGATCACGGAGCGTCAGACGGCGGATGGGCAGGGCAGCGAGGGAAGGTGTCGACACGCAGGTCAGGCTGTACGACAGGTACCCATGACGTCCACCGGTTTGCGCGGACACAACTGTTCTTTTGGCCAGTTCACGCAAGGCCGCACCGCCGCGGACCGATGTTTCACGTGAAACACCGCACGTCAGCGAAAGGGTTCGCCCGTCCGTCGTGAGAATTGCGGAATTGGCGGCTGGGCCGCCGAATTCGGGATCGAGCAGGGTACGACTTGTGCGCGTGCCGTCGGCCGGTAGGGTCGACTCCGATTCGCGTACGGGCGGGGGACGGAACTTCCGATCGCGAGTACAGGCCGAGGCAGCGTAACGGGACGGAGAGATCGAAGACCGCGCTTTTCGCTATGAGGACGACTGCCGGCCGACGATGGGATGCTGCGGGAGGATGGTGCGGCCAACGTCACACTCTCGTCTTACTTGTCCGCAAGGGGCAGTAACCCGGTGAGAATGTGGCCGCATTGGTTGACGGGACTGAACGGGGATGCAAAGGGCACCGGCTGCGGGGGAAACAAACATCCCCCCGACGAAGTGCGCAGACCGACCGAAAGATGTTCGAGGCGAGGCACACCATGGACGCTCCGACCACAACGCCGGCCGACAACGGCGCAACCGGCGGCGACGGCGGAGGCGGTTGGTTCACACCGCGCACCAAGCCCGAGTCCCCCGCAGGGGAGACGTACGCGCCCGAGGGCAGCCGTCTGGCGGGCATGAGGCCGCGCGGCAGGTCCGTGCCCGGCGAGAGTGCGGCGGAGCCGGAACGAATAGGGGAGACGCCGACCGGAGTGCCCGTTGCCGAGGGCACACCCACTGCCGCTGCGCCCGGCGAGGCACCCCGGCCCGGCCCTGCCCCATCCGTAGCGACGCGCCGGCCCGGCCCTGTCCCCGCCCGGGCTCCGCGGTCCGAGCCCACGCATGGAGCCACCCGCCCGGAGGCCGACTCCGCCGAGGCCGAACGGCACACCCCTCGCCCGTACGCCCCGGTTCCCGAACCGCCCGAGGCCGCGGAGCGTCCCGCGCCCACGGCGTCCGCTTCCCCCGACGCGGTGCTGATCCAGCGGACCATGGCGGAGATCGGCCCGGTCGCCGACAAGGTCACCTCGTACTTCTACGCGCTGCTCTTCGTGCGCCACCCCGATCTGCGGTCGCTCTTCCCGGCGGCGATGGACACACAGCGGGACCGGTTGCTCAGGGCCCTGCTCACCGCGGCCGAGCACATCGACAACACCGATGTCCTTGTTGCGTACCTGCAGAACCTCGGCAGGGGCCACCGCAAGTACGGCACGCGTCCCGAGCACTACCCGGCCGTCGGCGAGTGCCTCATCGGTTCGCTGAGCCGGTACGCCTCCTCGGTCTGGGACGAGCAGACCGAGGCGGCCTGGGTGCGGGCGTACACGACGATCTCCCAGGTCATGATCGATGCGGCGGCCGCCGACGAACTGCGTGCTCCGGCCTGGTGGCACGCGGAAGTCGTGTCGCACGAACCACGGACCCCGGACATCGCCGTGCTCACCGTGCGCCCGGACCAGCCCTACCCCTTCCTGGCCGGGCAGTACGCAAGCATGGAGACGCCCTGGTGGCCGCGGATCTGGCGGCACTACTCGTTCGCCTCGGCACCGCGCTCCGACGGGTTGCTGTCGTTCCACGTGAAAGCGGTCCCGGCGGGCTGGGTGTCCAACGCGCTGGTCCACCGCGCCCGGCCCGGTGACATCGTCCGCCTCGGCCCGCCGGCCGGCACGATGACCGTCGACCACACCACGGAGAGCGGGCTGCTCTGCCTGGGTGGCGGCACCGGCATAGCGCCCATCAAGGCCCTGGTCGAGGATGTCGCCGAGCACGGCGAGCGGCGCCCCATGGAGGTCTTCTACGGCGCTCGTACGGGGCACGACCTGTATGACATCGACACGATGCTGCGGCTCCAGCAGAGCCATCCCTGGCTGTCGGTGCGTCCGATCGTCGACCAGCAGGCCCATCTGCAGCTCCCCGATGCCGTACGCGAGTACGGACCGTGGAACGAATACGACGCCTACCTCGCCGGCCCCCCAGGCATGATCCGCAGCGGGGTGGACGCGCTGAGGGACATCGGCATCCCGTCGAACCGCATCAGGCACGACTCAGTGGAGGAACTGGTCTCGGCGGGCGCCTGAAACCGAGTACCGAGGGCGCATCCGGACGAACGTCAGCCCAGATCCGGCGCGTGCATCGCCCGCACACCCTCGATGTTGGCGTCGAGGTAGTGCCGCAGGGACAGCGGGACGAGGTGCACGGAGGCGATGCCGACCCGGGTGAAGGGGATCCGCACGATCTCGTACTCGCCGCACGGGTCGTCCACCTCCGGCCCGTGCCGCTGAGAGGGATCCATGGACTCGAGGTGGCAGACGAAGAAGTGCTGGACCTTCACGCCGGTCGCGCCCCCGTCCTCCCCGATGTGCTCGACGGTGTCCACGAAGCAGGGCACCACATCGATGATCTTGGCGCCGAGTTCCTCGTGGAGCTCCCGGTGGAGTGCGTCGACGACGGTCGTGTCCTCCGGCTCGACCCCGCCACCTGGGGTGATCCAGTAGGGATCGACGCCGGGCTTGGTCCGTTTGATCAGAATGAGGTCGTCGCCATCGAGCAGGATGGCGCGGGCGGTGCGCTTGACCACGGGTCGGACGGTCATGGGAGGAATGTGGCCCGGCTGGTTCCACGTGAAACATCGCGGCGCTGCGGGAGCGCCAGAAGGGCTCTCACGCCGTCGCCTGTCGACCGGAGGGCCGGTCTCGCCCTCAGCTCCACTCCCCGGCGGCGCGCAGCAGCCACTCGTACGCCCGCGCGATGTGCGGCATGGCCAGAGTTCCGGTGCGCACCACCAGGAAGTACGTCCGCAGCGGTGGTACCGCCGGATCGAACAGCGCCACGACGTCACCGGCGTCCAGTGCCGCGGCGCACAGATAGCGCGGCAGCACCGCGAGGCCCGCACCCGCTGTCGCACAGGCGAGGACGGCGCGCAGGTCGGGCACGACGACCGTGCCCGAGGCGGCGGGGCGGGAGTCGAATACGGAGGCCCAGTAGCGGGTGACGAGCGGCAGCGACTCGTGCACCTCGACCACGGGGAGGCCTTCCAAATCGCATGAACCCTTGAGGCGGAGCTTTCCGGCACCGATGCGGGCGGCCCAGCGTGGAGCGGCGACCAGGACGTGTTCCTCGTCGCAGAGCGGAGTCCCGGTGAGCAGGGCACCACGGGGGCGGACCGTCGTGATGGCCAGATCATGATGTCCGGCGGCGAGTCCCTCCAGTGCCTCCTCGGCGTTCCCGAAGGAGGCGCGCAGCGCCAAACCCTGGCCGTCGTCGCCGGTGAGCGCCGTCAGGGCGGGCAGGGCCCGTTCCGCGGTGAACTCCGGAGGCCCGGCGAGATGGAGTGTGCGCAGGGACGATTTCTCGTCGAGGCCGCTCCCGGCGATCTTCACCAGGGCGTCCAGATGCGGGGCGGCCTTGTGGGCGAGCTCGTCGCCCATCGTCGTGGGTGTCACTCCGCGGGCCTGACGCAGGAAAAGGGGCCGCCCCAACTGGCTCTCCAGGGTGCGGATCTGAGAGGTCACGGCGGGTTGTGAGAGGCCCAGGAGCGCGGCGGCGCGGGTGAAGGAGCCGGCCCGGTGCACGGTCACGAACGTGCGCAGCAGGGCCAGATCCATCCTGCCCCTCCCCTCCCGGCACCCCCGCGCGGACCCCAACTATAAATAAGTCGATAGGTCGCTGTCGCTACCGTGATTGGACACTGACACCAAGTCAACTAGCCTTGTTCGCACGGTTCTTCGCGCGCAGAGCCGTGACGGTCCGAGCCACGAGGGGGGAGGCTCGGACCGTTTGGCGCGCGGAGTGGAAAACCTTCGCCGTCGTCCCGCGCACCAGCGGACCGGCCGGTCGCTCAGGAGGCCTTTACCGCGCCGACTCGTCGAGCGCGCGCAGCACGTCCGCCACGAGGTCCTGCGGGTCCTCGGCGCCGGCCGAGAAACGGATGAAGCCCTCCGGCACCGCGTCCCCGCCCCACCGGCCGCGCCGCTCCGCCGTGGACCGTACTCCGCCGAAGCTGGTCGCGTCGTCCACGAGCCGCAGCGCGCCCAGAAAACGTTCGGCACGCGCACGCGTGGGCAGCGTGAAGGACACCACGCACCCGAAGCGCCGCATCTGCTGCGAGGCGATCTTGTGCGAGGGGTCGTCGGACAGCCCGGGATAGCGCAGCCCGCTCACCTCGGAGCGGCCGCGCAGCGCCTCGGCGATCACGAGAGCGTTGGCGTTCTGCCGGTCGGCACGCAACTGGAGCGTGGCGAGCGAGCGGTGCGCCAGCCAGGCCTCCATGGGGCCGGGAATCGCCCCCACGATCTTGCGCCAGCGGCGCACGGGGACCATCAGCTCGGCGTCGCGCCCGCTGACGTAGCCGAGCAGGACATCGCCGTGCCCGGTGAGCATTTTGGTGCCGCTGGCCACGGAGAAGTCGGCGCCCAGTTCCAGCGGTCGCTGGCCGAGCGGGGTCGCCAGGGTGTTGTCGACGGCGACGAGGGTCCCTTGTGCGTGGGCGGCCGCGACGAGCCGCCGCACGTCGCAGACGTCGAGCCCGGGGTTGGAGGGGGTCTCGATCCACAGCAGCTTCGCTCCGTCGAGAACGTCGAGCTGCGCGTCGCCTGCGGTCGGCGCGGTGCGCACCTCGATGCCGTAGGCGGTCAGCTGCTCGCGCACCAGGGGCAGCACCTGGTAACCGTCGTCCGGAAGGACCACGACGTCGCCGGCGCCCAGCTGGGAGAAGAGGACCGCCGAGATGGCCGCCATGCCCGACGGGAAGGCGAGCGTGGTGACGTCACTCCGCGAGGGCGCCTCGAGCTCGCCGATCGCGCGCTCCAGGAGCGTCCAGGTCGGGTTCTCGTCCCGGCCGTAGGTGTACGGGCCCGTGGGGTCGCCCGGCAGATGGAAGTGCGCCGCGAAGACGGGCCCCGGGAGGGTCGGCTCGTACTTGACGGGTTCGGGCAGTCCGGCCCGCACCGCGCGCGTGCCGTCACCGGTCTCCGTACCGAAATCCCCGGATGTCATGCTGCCCGTCCCTTCACGTGCCGGTCTGTCGAGGCGGGCAGTTCCGCTGCTCGCCCCTCCACCTTCTCAAGACATCCCTCGACGCAGTTCATACGTCCGTCATACGGATCGGCGGCGTCCGCATACGCAGCCGCCCGACGGGCACTCAGTCCTCGCTGTCGGGCAGGACGACGTTCAGAGCCCAGGACACCACTGAGATGATCAGACCGCCCAGCACGGCCGTCCAGAACCCGTCGACGTGGAAACCGAGGTCGAGCTTGTCGGCCAGCCACGAGGTCAGCAGCAGCATCAGGGCGTTGACCACGAGGGTGATCAGGCCGAGGGTGAGGATGAAGAGCGGGAACGTCAGGATTTTGACGAACGGCTTGACCAGGACGTTCACCAGGCCGAAAACCAGCGCGACCAGGATCAGGGTGCCGGCTTTCCTGCCAAAGCTGTCACCGGTCAGGGTGATCTTGTCGAGCAGCCATACGGCGACGGCCAGGGCGCCCGCGTTGGCGATCGTCTTGACTACGAAATTGTTCATGTGTCTGATCGTGGCAGAAGAGATCGATTCATCAGTACGGCCGTGACGGCGGTCGGCTGCGCACAGGAGCGGACGAGGTCGATGAAGGCATTCCGGCTGGACGAACTGGAGGCGGAACGCGCCGCCAACGACGGCGCGTATCTGCAGTTCCTGCACGAGCGGAACATGTCCGCGGGCCTGTACGCGCTCGACGCGGGCGAAGTGGATCCGCAGAAGCCGCATCAGCAGGACGAGGTGTACCTCGTCGTGAGCGGGCGCGCCTCGATCACGGTCGGCCTGGAGACGACCCAGGTCGGGCGCGGCAGTGTCGTCTACGTCCCCGCGGGGGTGGCCCACAAGTTCCACCACATCACCGAGGACCTGCGGGTTCTGGTGGTGTTCTCTCCGCCCGAGAGCTGAGTTTCGCTCCAGGGTTCCCTAGGGGACCGATCAGGGGTGGACAAGGGGCGCCGGGCCCCCGCCGGGCCCCGTCCCGGCCCTAGCATCGAAGGCAGGACGTCGGAGATGCCGGAAGTCGGTGATTCCGGAATGCGAAGAACCCGGAATCACTGCCCCGGTCCCGGGGCGACGGGGCGGAGAGGCAAGGACGGGGCTATGCGAGAGATCTTCAGCAGTATGCCGTGGTGGGTGAAGTGGGTCGCGGTGCCGGTCATCGCCCTGGTCGTGTTCGGCAGCGTGATAGTCAGCGTCGTCAGCGTGGTGATCTGGCTGCTCTTCAAGGTGCTGGTCTTCGTCGCGCTGGTGGGCGGACTGATCTATGTCGTACGGAAGTTCATGTCGAGTTCCTCGTCGCGCAGCGACTGGTGACGCCGAACCGAGTCTCCCGCGTCGGTAACGGGGAGCGGGACACGGGAAGCTGAGGTTCCCTCGGCAGGGGGAAGTTTGCCGCCAGGGCGGCCGGTGAGTGGTGGCAGGCGGTTAAAGTCCGGATTCGACGCGGGGTCGACCCCCGCGGGCGGCGCACACCCCTCCCGTGTCCCCCCGCACGGGCGGCCCTTCTCGCGCTCCGGGAGTGACCCTTGGCCACGGCTGACACCGCACCCGCAGAATCCTCCGCTCCACCCGTCCAGCGGTCGAACGCCTCGGCGGGGACGCGGGTCCCGCCCGTCCAGCCGCGTACGTCGCCCACCGAGGCCCCGTCCACGGAACCGCACTCCACGACCCTCATCGGTTCCGTGCAGCGCGCGATGCGGCTCCTGGAGGCCGTGGCCGCACGGGAGAGTGGAGCCCCCGCCAAACAGCTCGCCCGCGAGGCGGGGCTCGCGCTTCCCACGGCGTACCACCTGTTGCGCACGCTGGTGCACGAGGGTTATCTGCGCCGCGAGAAGGGGCTCTTCCACCTCGGCGAGGCGGCCGAGCGGCTGAGCAGCAGCGGAGCCCAGCAGAAACGTCGCAGCACGGTGAACGACGCGCTGGCCCGGTGGAGCGAAGCCCTCGGCGTACCGGTCTACTACGCCGTCTACCGCGACGGTGAGATCGAGGTCGTGTCCGTCGCCGACACCCCGGGCAGCCCGGCGGTCGAGGAGTGGGCGGACTTCCGGGAGACCGGGCACGCCCACGCGATCGGCCAGTGCCTGCTGTCCCAACTGGACGGGAAGGCGCGGCGGGACCACCTCGACCGCTACCCGGTGCAGTCCATCACTCCGAACACGGTGCGTGACGAACGCACCTTGCTGCGCCGCCTGGAAAGGACGGGGCGGATGGAACCGATCGTCGAGCGGCAGGAATACGCCCTGGGGACGGTGTGTGCGGCGCTCCCCATCACCGCCGGGGCAACCGCCGGGACAGTCGCCATTTCCCTGCCCTTTCATCAGGTCGAGCGGCTGCTGCCGACGGCCAGGCAACTCCAGGCCGAGATCGGCCGGATGCTGGGGGCACTGACGATCTCTATCAGCATCTGAAAACTCACTCCTTGTGATATGCCGTGTACGTTGAGCAAGATGCCAGCGGTGTCAGGAGGATGATTCCTGGCCAGTCGGCGGCAAATGACGGGGTTGACGATGCGTGAGTCGGTGCAGGCAGAGGTCATGATGAGCTTTCTCGTCTCGGAGGAGCTCTCGTTCCGCATTCCGGTGGAGCTCCGTTACGAGACCAGTGATCCCTTCGCCGTGCGGCTGACCTTTCATCTGCCCGGTGATGCCCCGGTGACCTGGGCGTTCGGGCGGGAGCTTCTGATCGACGGCGTGGGGCGGCCGTGCGGTGACGGGGACGTGCACATCGCGCCGGCCGACCCCGAGGCGTTCGGCGAGGTGCTGATCCGGCTTCAGGTCGGCTGCGACCACGCGCTGTTCCGGACGGGTGCCGCCCCGCTCGTGGCCTTTCTCGACCGTACGGACAAGTTGGTGCCACTGGGGCAGGAATGTTCCCTCGCCGACTTCGACACCCATCTCGACGAAGCCCTCGACCGCATCCTGGCGGAGGAGCAGAGCGCGGGCTGAAGCGCCCGGACCTTTTCGAGGGGAGTACGGCTTCCTCACCCCTCAGTGCTTGCGGCGCCGGCCCTTCCCGCTACGCGCCGGGGTTCTGACACCGGCGGGTGCCGCCGCCCCCGCGGCCTCCCTGCGGTCCGCGGAAACCACCAGAGCGGCCAGGGCGGTGGTCACCGGAACCGCGGCCACCAGACCGATCGAGCCGACCAGAGTGCGCACGATCTCCTCGGCCACCAGCTCGCTGTTGGCCACCGTACCGACGCTGCTCTGAGCGATCGAGAAGAGCAGCAGCAGGGGCAGGGCCGCGCCCGCGTACGCCAGTACCAAGGTGTTGACGACGGAGGCGATGTGGTCGCGGCCGATCCGGATGCCCGCCCGGTACAGCCCGCGCCAGCCCAAGGTCGGGTCCGCCTGGTGCAGCTCCCAGACGGCGGAGGTCTGGGTGACCGTCACATCGTCGAGCACACCGAGCGAGCCGATGATGACGCCCGCGAGCAGCAGACCGCTCATGTCGATGGACGGATACAGACCGTGGATCAGGCCCGTGTTGTCGTCCACGTTGCCGGTCAGTGCGGCCCAGTCGATGAATCCCGAACCGAGTACGCCGATCAGCAGCAGCGAGAGCAGCGTGCCGAGCACCGCGACCGAGGTGCGGGCCGACAGGCCGTGACACATGTAGAGCGCGATCAGCATGATCGCGCTGGCTCCGACCACCGCCACGACCAGCGGATTCGAGCCCTGCAGGATCGCGGGCAGGATGAAGGACGTCAGGATGAGAAAGCTCACGGCCAGCGCGACCAGTGCCATGAGTCCGCGCAGCCGGCCCACCACCACGACGGCCAGCGCGAAGATCCCGGCGAGCAACGCCATGGGGAACTTGCGGTTCACGTCGGTGACCGAGTACTGCAGGTCGGCGGGCGCGGAGGGTTCGTACGCGACGACGACCTTCTCGCCCTGGTGCAACTGCCGTGACTGGTCCGGCTGGACGATCTCGGTGAACGTGCGGCCCTTGTCCTTGCCGGTGTCGATCCTGATCGTCGCCTTCTTGCAGTCGCCCGTCGCCTGCTGCTGCGCGGAGGAGCCCTCGGCGGTGGAGGTGTCACCGGTCGGGGTGTCTCCCGAGGCGTTGACGGACTTGCAGTCCACCTTGTCGACCTTGGTGACCGTGGCCTCCTGGGACTGCCGGTCGAAACCGACGCCCGTGCGCTCGTGCGAGGGCGCGCCGCCCGGCCACAGCACCACAAGACCCACGACGACCGCGGCCGCGAAGGGGATCAGCACCGCGGCGATGACCTTGCGCAGATGCCGGGAGACCGGGGCGGCGGGTCCGTGGCTGTGCGAGTGACCGTGCCCGCCGCCGTGCCCACCTCCGTGGCCAAGCCCTTGGCTGCTTCCCCAGTCCGGACCGCCCCCGCCGTCCGGGCCGCTGCCGCCGCGTGACGCCGGGCTGCTTCCGCCGCCCACCCGTTCGCTTCGGGAACTGTCACCGGGACCGGGACCGGGACCGGGTGCGTGTCCAGGGCCGCGATTGGCTCCTGGACCCGCGCCGTGCCCGTGCGGCGGCTCGGACGGTGGGAACGGGGGCTGCTGCGTCGTGGTCACCGACCGATCATCGCAAGAACGCCGGGGGCCCTCTGTTCACCGCGCCAGATATGACGCTAGCGTGGAGGCACCTTTGCACACGCGGGAGCTCGGAGCACCGGGCTGAGAGGGCGCTGACCTTCGTCTCAGCGATGTTTCACATGAAACATCGGCGGACGGACATCGCTGCGTCGACCGCTGAACCTGTTACCGGGTAATGCCGGCGTAGGGAGTAGGTCTCATGACCAACAAGGACGTAAGCACGCCTGTCTCCAGCCAGACGGACGGGGCACCCGCCTCGCTCCCGAACGGCGAGGCCGGGAAGTCCATCGGCTGGCACAAGGCGTACGTCGAGGGTTCGCGCCCCGACCTGCTGGTGCCGGTCCGTCAGGTGCACCTCACGAACGGGCAGTCGGTCACGCTGTACGACACCTCCGGCCCGTACACCGATCCGGCCGTCGGCACCGACGTACGCAGGGGACTGGCGCCGCTGCGCGAGAACTGGATCATCGCGCGCGGTGACACCGAGGAGTACGCGGGCCGTGCCGTGCGCCCCGAGGACGACGGCATCAAGCACACCTCACCACGCGGCGGGCTGCGCAACCTGGACGCGGTCTTTCCCGGACGGCCCCGTCAGCCGCGCCGGGGGCGCCCCGGAGAGGCCGTCACGCAACTCGCGTACGCCCGCCGCGGCGAGATCACCCCTGAGATGGAGTTCGTGGCGGTCCGCGAGAACGTCGACCCCGAAGTCGTCCGCGAGGAGATCGCCGCCGGCCGGGCGGTCCTGCCCGCGAACGTCAACCACCCGGAGATCGAGCCGATGATCATCGGCAAGCGGTTCCTGGTGAAGGTGAACGCCAACATCGGCAACTCGGCGGTCACGTCCTCCATCGAGGAGGAGGTGGACAAGATGACCTGGGCCACCCAGTGGGGCGCGGACACGGTCATGGACCTGTCCACCGGGCGCAACATCCACACCACCCGCGAGTGGGTACTGCGGAACTCCCCCGTGCCCATCGGCACCGTGCCGCTGTACCAGGCGCTGGAGAAGGTCGACGGCCGTGCCGAGGAGCTCACCTGGGAGATCTACAAGGACACGGTCATCGAGCAGGCCGAGCAGGGCGTGGACTACATGACGGTCCACGCGGGCGTGCGCCTGCAGTACGTGCCGCTCACCGCCAACCGCAAGACCGGCATCGTCTCGCGAGGCGGCTCGATCATGGCGGCCTGGTGCCTGGCGCACCACAAGGAGAGCTTCCTCTACGAGAACTTCGAGGAACTCTGCGAGATTCTCGCCGCCTACGACGTCACGTACTCGCTCGGCGACGGGCTGCGGCCCGGGTCGATCGCCGACGCCAACGACGCCGCGCAGTTCGCGGAGTTGAGGACGCTCGGGGAACTCAACAGGATCGCGAAGCGTTTTCACGTACAGACCATGATCGAGGGCCCGGGGCATGTCCCCATGCACAAGATCAAGGAGAACATCGACCTTCAGCAGGAGATCTGCGATGAAGCTCCGTTCTATACGCTCGGCCCGCTGACGACGGACGTCGCCCCGGCGTACGACCACATCACCTCCGGTATCGGTGCCGCGATGATCGCCTGGTGGGGCACGGCGATGCTCTGCTACGTCACGCCCAAGGAGCACCTCGGACTGCCCAACCGTGACGACGTGAAGACCGGCGTCATCACGTACAAGATCGCGGCTCACGCGGCGGACCTCGCCAAGGGGCATCCGGGCGCGCAGGAGTGGGACGACGCGCTGTCCGACGCCCGCTTCGAGTTCCGGTGGGAGGACCAGTTCAACCTGGCCCTCGATCCGGACACGGCGCGGGAGTTCCACGACGAGACGCTGCCGGCCGAACCCGCCAAGACGGCCCATTTCTGCTCGATGTGCGGGCCGAAGTTCTGCTCCATGAAGATCTCGCACGACATCCGCCGTGAGCACGGGGGTTCGCCGGCGGAGATCGAGGAGGGCATGGCGCAGAAGTCCAAGGAGTTCGCGGCGGCGGGCAACCGGGTCTATCTCCCGCTGGCGGACTGAGCCCGGCCGGCCGAGGCCACGGCGGTGTCCCACGGGCGGTCCCCGGCGGGACGCCGCCGCGCCTCACCGCCGGTTTCCGTGACCGGTATGCAGGCCGGCTGGGGCGCGGCGGGATCGCCGCTTCGGGGAGCCATCCGGGGCCGGGTGTCACTCCGGCTGGTGTTCCGGGCCTCCGAAGTCCGGGCTGGAGAAGTCCGGACTGCTGTAGCTCGGGCGAGGGCCGGCCGCGGGGCCGCCGTCCGGGCTGCTGAATCCCGGCCGGTTGTAGCCCAGGTGGGGCATACGGCCGGTCCGTTCCGGGGACGTGCGGTGCACGGCGGGCGTCTCCGTACCGGCCAGTGCCTCCCGGAGGAACGGCAGGATGCCGCGCTCCAGCAGGGCCTCCCGCCAGGCGTCCCCCGCCCGGTCCACCTCCTCGTTCACCTCGCCCCGGTCGTCCGCCTGGAAGGAGGAGCCGCCGTCGCGCAGTGCGGTGAGCAGGAGTCCCACCGCGGCGACCAGGATCGCTGCGGCCGTGACCGCGCCGAAGACCCACCCGGTGGTCCGGAGGGTGCCGGCGAAAGCCGGCTCCGGATCGAGCAACTTGAGGAGGTAGCCCACGAGCAGGAATATCGCCGCGGCCGTCCCGGCGAGAACGGGAGCGAGCACCGCGACGACGGCGATGGCACCGGCTCCGGCCGTCTCGGCGGCCTCCCCCACGGTGGTGGCGAGCCCCACGGCGCTCGCGCCGGGCTCCGCGGAGCCGGGCTCCTCGCGCACGGGCGGGGCGGACGGCGCCGGGTGACGCAGGTCCTGGCGGACCTTCACATAGCGCTGGTACTCGGTCGCCGCGGCCGCCGTGATGAGAGCCGTCGCGTCGAGGGCCATCGTGCGCAGTTGCTCGGGGTTGAGCCGCTCGCCGACAGCGGCGAGTTCCGGACGGTGTGGTGCGGAGCGCAGCGCCTCATCGAGGAGCCGCTCGTAGTCCTGGCGGTCCTCGCTCAGCAGGTGCTGCGGAACGCTGTTCATGTGCATCCCCCGATGCTCCGTAGGGCTGGTGGCTCGCACGCTGACGAGCCGTCGGGCAGAAACGGAGGGGAGCCTGCTACGGACAAGCCGATGTTAGAGCGGGGAGGGTACACGGTGACAGGGGGTTTCCGGAAATTGCCCCCTGGGCCAGCGAGGTCCTTTCGCGGGGGATGCCTGACCGTCGACCGTTCAGGAATCCAGGGGGAGTTGCTGGACCAGCAGCTTTCCGGCCATGGTCACTCCGCCGTCCATGGCGATGGCCAGTCCGTCGGCGTAGATGTGCGGGCCTTCGACCGTGGGGCCCGCGCTGTCCTCGCCGTCCTCCGAGCCGACCTCGCCCAGGAGGTAGGGAATCGGACTGTGACCATGGACGATGCGGGCACCGCCGTAGGTGTCGAGGAGCGAGCGGACCGCCTCGGCGCCACCGTCGTCGCGGAAGGCGAAGCGCTTGGTGAACTTGCGGAAGAGATCCCAGCACTCGTCGGCGTCGTGGCGCGTGAGGGTCTCGCGGACGGTGTCGTTGACCGCTTCGATGGAGTCGCCGTAGTCGAGGTAGGCGGTGGTGTCGGAGTGCACCAGGAGGTGTCCGTCGGAGATCTCCATGGCGTCCAGGCGGGCCATCCACTGCAGATGGTGGTCCTGGAGACGGTCCATGTCGGTCTTCTGGCCGCCGTTGAGCAGCCAGGCGGCCTGGAAGGTGGCGGTGCCGGCACCGGAGTTGACGGGGGTGTCGCCGAACCGCTTGGCGCCGAGGAGCAGCAGCTCGTGGTTGCCCATGAGTGCCTTGCAGTAGCCGCCGACCGCGGCAGCCTCGGCGGACAGCCGCATCACCAGGTCGATGACACCGATGCCGTCCGGCCCGCGGTCCGTGAAGTCGCCGAGGAACCACAGCCGGGACGTGCCCGCGCACCAGCTGCCCGCCGCGTCGACGAGGCCCTGCGCCTGGAGGGCGGCGACGAGTTGGTCGAGGTAGCCGTGGACGTCGCCGACGACGTACAGCGGGCCGGGGCCTTCGGCGGGCTGGGGGGCCGGCGCGGCGGCCGGATCGACGGCGACCTGAAGCGTGTCACCTCGGTTGATGACGGGCAGGTCGCGCTGCGTGGGCGTGTACTCCGCCGGTTCCGGGGCGGCCGGCACGCCCTCCTCCGGGGGCGAGCTCTGCGCGTACGGACCGGTCTCGTGGACGTACGCGGGAACCCGGAAGTCGCGCAGCGTCGCCGTGCGCACCACCTCGGGTCCCTGACCGGCCCCCTGAGTCATCGACCCCTCCACCATCGCGCCGCAGCTGCACCGCATCGGACTGCCTGGTCGCAGCGGCCCGCGGTGTCGTCCGCCCATCATAGGAATGCGGATCGCGCCATGTGATGACCCAGGGGTGGTGAATCGGAGCAACACTTCGGTTCACCGTGGTTTTCGCCCGAATTGGGAGGTGCTCATCGCCCGGCGCCGGCCCCGTCACGCGTGACTCGGCGCCATCGCCCGGTGACTCAGCCCTCCTCCGGCGACCTGGGCGGGCTGACCGTCGTACGGGGCGGACGGCGCTCGGAGGACGTACGCACGATCAGTTCCGTCGGTATCACCTGCTCGACCGGACGGTCCGACTCGAGGCCCTCGATGGCGTCGATGAGGAGCTGGACCACGGCCGTGCCGATCCGGCGCGGCTTCAGGGAGAGCGTGGTGATGGGCGGTTCGGTGCTGGCGTAGACGGTGGACTCGCTGCAGCAGACGAGCAGGAGGTCCTCCGGGACGCGCAGGCCGTAGCGGCGGGCCGCGGCGAGCAGATCGGTGCCGTTCGGGTCGAAGAGGCCGTAGACGGCGTCGGGGCGGTCGGGCCGGGCGAGCAGCCGGTCGGCGGCGACGGCGCCGGCGCACGGGTCGTGTGCCGGGTAGGCCTCGTACACCGGGTCCTGGCCGACCCGCTCGCACCAGCGCAGATACGCGCTCGTGGAGAGGTGGGTGTAGGTGTCCGTGGTGGTGCCGGTGAGGAGGCCGATCCGGCGGGCGCCGGCGTCGGCCAGGTGGTCGAGGATGCCGAGGACGGCCGCCTCGTGGTCGTTGTCGACCCAGGCGGTCACGGGGAGCGAGCCGGCCGGGCGGCCGTCGGAGACGACGGGTAAGCCCTGGCGGACCAGTTCGCTGACCACCGGGTCGTGGTCGGACGGGTCGATGACCACCGTGCCGTCCAGGGCGACGTTCGACCACACGTCGTGGCGGGAGGTGGCGGGCAGGATGACCAGGGCGTAGCCCCGGGCGAGGGCGGCGGAGGTGGCGGCCCTGGCCATCTCCGCGAAGTAGGCGAACTCGGTGAAGGTGAAAGGTTCATCCCCGTACGTCGTGACGGTCAGGCCGATGAGCCCTGACTTGCCGGTACGGAGCGTTCGGGCCGCGGCGGAGGGGCGATAGCCCAACCGGTCCGCGACCTCTCGGACATGGCGCCGGGTGGCGTCCGGCAGCCGGCCCTTGCCGTTGAGGGCGTCGGAGACGGTCGTGATGGAGACTCCGGCGGCGGCGGCCACGTCTCTGATGCCCGCCCGGCCCGGTCGTCCGCCTCGGCGGGGAGTGTCCGCCCGGCTCACCTGGTGCTTCCCTGCTGCTGTCATGGCGAGCCGATAGTAGGGCTCCTGCGGTGGGGTAGTGCGGACGCATATGCACGCGTTGACAGTCACGTTTCTGCATGATCAAAAGACCCCAACTGCCTTGGAAAGAATGGTCTTTGAACGATCCAATGCCAGTACGTGACTTGTCGGCGCGCATGGGCCTGCCAAGTTGGCCAGGTTTCGAAGAGGTCTCAACTCACCTTCACGAGGGATGCGCGCCACGGCGCGAGCCACCGGCGCGTATCGATGCGGACGATGCGCCCCCTGTTTTGCACCGCTCGTACGGCTTCGGGCGGGGATGACCGTCCGGATGCGGGCGGCTGTCCACAGCCCATTCGCAGCGGGCCCGAATCCTCATAAGGTGAGAAGCATTGGATGCCGGTCGAGGGTCATGAGCCGGTGGTGGTCGCGAGGAGGACTGCGGTGAGCGAGACGAGCCCCAAGCTGCGTGCCGAGCTGGAGGGGATCCCCACCTACAAGCCCGGCAAGGCCGCCGCGGCCGACGGACCGGTGGCCTACAAGCTGTCGTCGAACGAGAACCCCTACCCGCCGCTGCCCGGCGTGATGGAGAGTGTGACCGCCGCTGCCGGGTCCTTCAACCGCTACCCGGACATGGCCTGCACGGGCCTGATGAACGAGCTGTCGAACCGCTTCGGGGTGCCCCTCTCGGACCTGGCCACGGGCACCGGCTCGGTCGGGGTCGCCCAGCAGCTCCTGCAGGCGACCAGCGGACCGGGCGACGAGGTCGTCTACGCCTGGCGGTCCTTCGAGGCGTACCCGATCATCACGCAGATCAGCGGGGCGACCTCGGTGCGGGTGCCGCTGACGCCGGGCGACGTGCACGACCTGGACGCGATGGCGGACGCGATCACCGACCGGACCCGGCTGATCTTCGTCTGCAACCCCAACAACCCCACCGGCACCGTGGTGCGCCGGGCCGAGCTGGAACGGTTCCTCGATCGGGTGCCCAGCGATGTGCTGGTGGTCCTCGACGAGGCGTACCGGGAGTTCATCCGCGACCCCGAGGTGCCGGACGGTGTCGAGATCTACCGGCAGCGGCCCAACGTGTGCGTGCTGCGCACCTTCTCCAAGGCGTACGGCCTCGCGGGCCTGCGGGTCGGCTTCGCGATCGCCCACGAGCCCGTCGCCGCCGCGCTGCGCAAGACGGCCGTGCCCTTCGGAGTGAGCCAGCTCGCCCAGGAGGCGGCCATCGCCTCGCTGCGGGCCGAGGACGAGCTGCTCGGCCGGGTCGGCTCCTTGGTGTGCGAGCGTCAGAGGGTGGTCGAGACGCTGCGTGGTCAGGGCTGGACGGTGCCCGAGACGCAGGCGAACTTCGTCTGGCTGCGGCTGGGGGAGCGCACGCTCGACTTCGCCGCCGCCTGTGAGCAGGCCGGTGTCGTCGTGCGGCCGTTCGCCGGCGAGGGCATGCGGGCGACGATCGGCGAGGCGGAGGCGAACGACATCTTCCTGAAGGTGGCGGAGGGGTTCCGCAAGGACTTCTAGCCACCGCCGATTCCGGGAGAGGCGCCTCGGTGCCCCTCCCGAGCGGCCCCGGCCCCGGGCATCTCGTCCGGGGCCGGTCCCGCGGGGCCTTTCTCCAACGGGGCCCTTCCTGAGCGGTCCCCTCTCCGGGCGTCCCCCCGGGCCGGTCTCCACGGAGCTCCTCGTGGGCCGGCGTTCCTCGTCGCCCGGCGGCTACCGGTCGCCCATGAGCTCCACGCGTACGGAATCGCCGTCGCGGACGGCCGCGAGGACGCGCGGGTCGTCTGACCTGCCTCTTTGTGCCCGAGGGTGACCGGTCCCGCTTACGGACCCCCCACCGGTCAAGCTTCGAACGGGTATGCGTCATAATTGCTTGTGAATGTGAACGCGTTCACAAGCGTGCCCCGTTTGCTCCGTGATGTGCGTGACAAAGAGGGCAAGCGGCCGCCGGGAGCACGGCGGTGACGTAAGGAGACTGACGACGTGGAATTGGCTCTTGCGCCGGAGACCCTGGCGCGCTGGCAGTTCGGCATCACCACCGTCTACCACTTCCTCTTCGTCCCCCTGACGATCTCGCTCGCCGCGCTCACCGCCGGCCTGCAGACCGCCTGGGTGCGCACGGAGAACGAGAAGTACCTCAGGGCCACCAAGTTCTGGGGGAAGCTCTTCCTGATCAACATCGCGATGGGGGTCGTCACCGGCATCGTGCAGGAGTTCCAGTTCGGCATGAACTGGTCCGACTACTCGCGCTTCGTCGGTGATGTCTTCGGTGCCCCGCTGGCGTTCGAGGCCCTGATCGCCTTCTTCTTCGAGTCCACCTTCATCGGGCTGTGGATCTTCGGCTGGGACAAGCTGCCGAAGAAGATCCACCTCGCCTGCATCTGGATGGTCTCGATCGGCACGCTGCTGTCGGCGTACTTCATCCTCGCGGCCAACTCGTGGATGCAGCACCCGGTCGGCTACCGGATGAACGAGGAGAAGGGCCGGGCGGAGCTCACCGATTTCTGGCGGGTCCTGACCCAGAACACCGCGCTCAACCAGGTCTTCCACAGCTTCTCGGCCGCGTTCCTGACGGGCGGCGCCTTCATGGTGGGCATCGCCGCCTTCCACCTGATGCGCAAGAAGCACATACCTGTGATGCGTACCTCACTCCGGCTCGGGCTCGTCACCCTGGCGGTCGGCGGCCTGCTCACCGCCGTCAGCGGAGACACCCTCGGCAAGGTCATGTACGAGCAGCAGCCGATGAAGATGGCCGCTGCCGAGGCACTGTGGGACGGCGAGAAGCCGGCGCCCTTCTCCGTGTTCGCGTACGGGGACGTCGACGAGGGGCACAACAAGGTCGCCCTGGAGATACCCGGCCTGCTGTCCTTCCTGGCCCACAGCGACTTCGAGTCGTACGTGCCCGGCATCAACGACACCAACAAGGACCTGCGGGAGAAGTTCGGCCCCGGCGACTACAAGCCCATCGTTCCCGTCGCCTACTGGGGCTTCCGGTGGATGATCGGCTTCGGGATGGCGTCCTTCGCCCTCGGCCTGCTGGGACTGTGGCTAACGCGGAAGAAGTTCCTGCTGCCGACAGCCCACCGGGCCGGCGAGGACGAGGTGCCGCAGCTGGTGCTGTGGAAGCAACCGCTGGGGTCGAGGCTGACCCGCCTGTACTGGCTCGCGGCGCTCTGGACGATGGCCTTCCCGCTGATCGCCAACTCCTGGGGCTGGATCTTCACCGAGATGGGCCGGCAGCCCTGGGTCGTCTACGGCGTGATGCAGACCCGCGACGCCGTCTCCCCCGGCGTCTCCCAGGGCGAGGTGATCACCTCGATGATCGCCTTCACGGCCCTGTACGCGATCCTCGCCGTCATCGAGGTCAGGCTGCTCGTGAAGTACGTGAAGGCCGGACCGCCCGAACTCACCGAGTCCGACCTCAACCCGCCCACCAGGATCGGCGGCGACTCCCGTGACGCCGACAAGCCGATGGCCTTCTCCTACTAGGCCCAGGGAGCTGCTGAGTCATGGAACTTCACGACGTCTGGTTCGTCCTCATCGCCGTCCTGTGGACCGGCTACTTCTTCCTGGAGGGCTTCGATTTCGGAGTCGGGGTGCTCACCAAGCTGCTGGCCCGCGACCGCACCGAGAAGCGGGTGCTGATCAACACGATCGGTCCCGTCTGGGACGGCAACGAGGTGTGGCTGCTCACCGCGGGCGGTGCGACCTTCGCAGCCTTCCCGGAGTGGTACGCGACACTCTTCTCCGGGTTCTATCTGCCACTGCTGGTCATCCTGCTCTGCCTGATCGTGCGCGGAGTCGCCTTCGAGTACCGGGTCAAGCGGGCCGAGGAGAGCTGGCAGCGCAACTGGGAGACCGCGATCTTCTGGACCTCGCTGATTCCCGCGGTCCTGTGGGGTGTGGCCTTCGGCAACATCGTGCGCGGGGTGAAGATCGACTCCGACATGGAGTACGTCGGCACTCTCGGGGACCTGCTCAACCCCTACGCGCTCCTGGGTGGCCTGCTCACGCTGACGCTGTTCACCTTCCACGGGACGGTCTTCGTCGGTCTCAAGACCGTGGGGGACATCCGCGAGCGGGCGCGCAGGCTGGCGCTCCGCGTCGGCTCGGCGAGTGCCGTGCTGGCGGTGCTGTTCCTGCTCTGGACGCAGGTGGAGAACGGGGACGGCAAGTCCCTGGTCGCGATGGCCGTGGCGGTGGCCGCCCTGGTCGCGGCCCTGGCGGCGGTCAGGGTGGGGCGGGAGGGCTGGGGATTCGCGCTCTCGGGGCTCACCATCGTGGCGTCCGTCGCCATGCTCTTCCTGACGCTGTTCCCGAACGTCATGCCCTCCTCGCTGGACCCGGACTGGAGCCTGACGGTCACCAATGCCTCGTCCAGCCCGTACACCCTGAAGATCATGACCTGGTGTGCGGGGATCGCCACGCCGCTGGTCCTGCTCTACCAGTCGTGGACGTACTGGGTGTTCCGCAAGCGGATCGGCACGCAGCACATCGCGGACGCCGCGCACTGAGTCCGCGTATCGAGGGGCATGTTTCACGTGAAACATGCCGTCTGGACCAAAGGGTGCGGTTCCGCCCGGACCGCACCCGTTGAACCGAGGGTGTGTTTCACGTGAAACCGATCGACCCGCGTCTGATTCGGTACGCCCGCGCCACCCGCCTCTTCCTGGCGGCGGTAGTCGGCCTGGGCGCTGCCGGGGCCGCTCTGGTCATCGCCCAGGCGATGCTCATCGCCGAGATCGTGGTCGGTGCCTTTCAGTACGGTGACTCGGCCGGTGCACTGCGCACCCCGCTGCTGCTGCTGGCGCTCGTCGCGATCGGACGCGCGGTCGTCTCCTGGCTGACGGAACTCGCCGCGCACCGGGCGAGTGCGGCGGTGAAGTCGGAGCTGCGGGGCCGGCTGCTGGAGCGTGCCGCTCAGCTCGGCCCCGGCTGGCTGAGCGGGCAGCGCACCGGCTCGCTGGTCGCCCTGGCCACCCGAGGAGTCGACGCTCTCGACGACTACTTCTCCCGCTATCTGCCGCAGCTCGGGCTCGCGGTGGTCGTGCCGGTGGCGGTGCTCGCCCGGATCGTCACGGAGGACTGGGTGTCCGCGGCGATCATCGTCGCCACCCTGCCGCTGATCCCGCTGTTCATGGTGCTGATCGGCTGGGTCACGCGTTCCCAGATGGACCGTCAGTGGCAGTTGCTCTCGCGGCTGTCCGGCCATTTCCTCGACGTCGTCGCTGGGCTGCCGACGCTCAAGGTGTTCGGGCGCGCCAAGGCGCAGGCCGAGTCGATCCGGCGCATCACCGGGGAGTACCGGCAGGCGACCATGCGGACGCTGCGGATCGCCTTCCTCTCGTCCTTCGCACTGGAACTGCTCGCCACGATCTCCGTCGCCCTGGTCGCGGTGACCATCGGCATGCGGCTGGTGCACGGCGAAATGGATCTGTACACGGGACTGGTCATCCTCGTCCTCGCGCCGGAGGCCTACCTGCCGCTGCGCCAGGTCGGTGCGCAGTACCACGCGGCAGCCGAGGGCGTGGCGGCGGCCGAGGAGATCTTCTCGGTGCTGGAGACCCCGGCACCGGTGTCCGGTCCGCTCGTCGCGCCGGAAGGGCGGATCAGCTTCGAGGACGTGACGGTGCGCTATCCCGGGCGGTCGTCCGAAGCAGTGTCCGAGGTGTCGTTCGCGGTCGAGCGGGGCGAGACGGTGGCCCTCGTCGGACCGAGCGGCGCGGGCAAGTCGACGCTGCTGAACGTGCTCCTGGGGTTCGTGCAGCCGACCGTGGGGCGGGTGCTGGCCGGGGGAGTCGACCTCGCCTCGGCGGATCAAGCCGAGTGGCGCTCGCGGATCGCCTGGGTCCCGCAGCGGCCCCATCTCTTCGCCGGGTCCATCGCCGACAACGTACGGCTGGCCCGTACCGACGCGGACGACGGCGCGGTCCGGCGGGCGCTCGCCGACGCGGGTGCGCTGGAGTTCACCGACGCCCTGCCCGACGGTGTCGACACGCTCCTCGGGGAGGACGGCGCGGGACTCTCCGCCGGTCAGCGCCAGCGGGTCGCCCTGGCCCGGGCGTTCCTCGCCGACCGGCCCGTGCTGCTCCTCGACGAGCCGACGGCCGCCCTGGACGGGGCGACGGAGGCGGAGATCGTGGAGGCGGTGCGGCGGCTCGCGGTGGGACGGACGGTGCTTCTCGTCGTCCACCGGCCCGCGCTGCTGGGCGTGGCCGACCGGGTGGTGCGGCTGGAGCCGTCGCCCCAGGTGGCCGCTCCAGTCTCCCGTCCCGCGTGCACGGACGACCGGGAGGTAGAGGGAACCGGCGACTCGGTGACCGCGCCGACGGCAGGCGGCACGGAATCCGGCCCGACAGCGGAGGACGGAAGCACGTCCGCCGGGCTGAAGAGGCGGGGTGTGCGCGTCCGGCAGGGCCGCGAGGACGCCCTCGCGCGCGTGCGGGCCATGGCGGGGGCACGGCGCGGGCGTCTCGCTCTCGCCCTGCTGCTCGGCAGCCTCGCGCTCGGCAGTGCCGTAGGGCTGATGGCGACCTCCGGGTGGCTCATCTCCAGGGCGTCCCAGCAGCCGCCCGTGCTGTATCTGATGATGGCCGTGACGGCCACCCGAACGTTCGGGATCGGGCGGGCGGTGTTCCGGTACTCGGAGCGGCTGGTGTCACACGAAGCGGTGCTGCGGATGCTGGCCGACACCCGGGTCGCCGTCTACCGGCGGCTCGAACGGCTGGCGCCCGCCGGACTGCGCTCGACCCGGCGTGGTGATCTGCTGTCGCGCCTCGTCGCCGACGTGGACGCCCTCCAGGACTACTGGCTGCGGTGGCTGCTCCCCGCCGGGGCCGCCCTCCTGGTGTCCGCCGCCTCCGTCGGCTTCACCGCGTGGCTGCTGCCCGAGGCCGGCGGCGTCCTCGCCGTCGGGCTGCTCACGGCCGGCGTCGGTGTCCCGCTGCTGACCGGTGCCGTGGCGCGCCGAGCGGAACGCAGACTGGCCCCTGCCCGCGGGGTGCTGGCGACCCGGGTGGCCGACCTGCTCACCGGGACGGCCGAGCTGACGGTCGCGGGTGCCCTCCCGGCGCGTACCGCCGAGGCCCGCCGGGCCGACACCGTCCTCACCCGCATCGCCTCCCGTACCGCCACCGCCACCGCGCTCGGTGACGGCCTCACCGCCCTCGTGTCCGGGCTGACGGTGACGGCCGCAGCCCTCGTCGGCGTCCAGGCCGTCGCCGACGGGCGGCTGGGCGGGGTGACGACGGCCGTCGTCGTCCTCACCCCGCTGGCCGCCTTCGAGGCCGTACTGGGGCTGCCGCTCGCCGTCCAGTACCGGCAGCGGGTGCGCAGGAGCGCCGAGCGCGTGTACGAGGTGCTGGACGCTCCCGAGCCCGTACGGGAACCGGAGCGGCCGCAGCCGGCACCCGCGTCGCCGTTCCCGCTACGGATGCGGGGGCTCGCGGCCCGTCACGCCGGGCAGCCCCGGGACGCGCTCACCGGGCTCGACCTGGACCTGGACCGTGGGCGCAGGGTCGCCGTGGTCGGAACCTCCGGTGCCGGCAAGACGACTCTGGCCCAGGCGCTGCTGCGGTTCCTCGACCCGGCGGCGGGCACGTACACGCTGGGCGGCGTGGACGCCCGCACCATGGACGGGGACGACGTACGGCGGTCCGTCGGGCTGTGCGCGCAGGACGCCCACCTCTTCGACAGTTCTCTGCGCGAGAACCTGCTGCTGGCCCGGAAGGACGCCACCGAGGCCGAACTGCGGGACGCGCTCGCACGGACCCGTCTGCTCGACTGGGCGGACGGCCTGCCCGACGGGCTCGACACGCTGGTTGGCGAGCACGGAGCGCGGTTGTCGGGTGGCCAGCGTCAGCGGCTCGCCCTGGCCAGGGCCCTGCTCGCCGACTTCCCCGTCCTCGTCCTCGACGAGCCCGCCGAACATCTCGACCTCCCGACGGCCGACGCGCTGACCATCGACCTCCTGACCGCGACCGAGGGCCGTACCACCCTGTTGATCACGCACCGGCTGGCCGGGCTCGACGCGGTGGACGAGGTGATCGTGCTCGCCGAAGGACGCGTCGTGCAGCGGGGACCGTACGCCGAACTGGCGGCGGCGGAAGGGCCGCTGCGGGAGATGCGGAAGCGGGAGGCGGATGGCGAGGCCCTCGTCGCGGCGGCAGGACGCTGAGGCGCGACCGGACGGCCCTCCCCGGGGCCGCTCCCGCCCACTCGACACATCTCGACTTTCCCTTGCAAATCGGACTAACTACCCTCTAGGCATGTCAGCAGCCACCGCCTCGCCCGACCCGCTCGGTGAACCGGGCGCGGCGGCCCGGACGCCACGTGGACTCCGAGGTCTCTCCGCGGAGCTGACGGCACGCGTGCCACACCTCCTGAAGGCGATGCGGGCCGTCGGCACGGGCCTCGAGCTGCATTCCACGCTGGACCGGATCTGCGAGACCGCGGCCGCGCTGACGGACGCCCGGTACGCGGCCATCGGGGTCGTCGCCGAGGATGGCGGGGGTCTCGCCGACTTCGTCCATCACGGGGTGGACGCGGAGACCGCCCGGCGCATCGGCCGACTGCCCGACGGGCACCGGGGGCTGCTCGGCGCGCTCATCCACGAGCCGGAGTCCGTACGGCTCGCCGACCTGGCGGACGATCCGCGCTGCTGCGGGTTCCCGGAACACCATCCCCCGATGCGCGGCTTCCTCGGCGTTCCGATCCGCGTGCGGGGAGAGATCTTCGGGAATCTGTACGTGACCGAGAAGCACGGCGGCGGTCCGTTCGGCGAGGACGACGTCCATGTGCTGCGGGTGCTGGCCACGGAGGCGGGCATCGCCGTCGGCAACGCCCGCCTGTACGAGGCCGCCAAGCAGCGCGAGCGCTGGATCGACGGTTCGGTGGCCGTCACCACCGCACTGCTGTCCGGCGGCGACGGGGAGGACCCTCTCCAGGTCGTCGCCGAGCAGGCCCGGCGGCTGTCCGGCGCCGCGGCCGGGATCGTGCTGCTGCCCGCGGACGAGGGAGGCCTGCGAATCGTCGCCGTGGCCTCGGACCATCCGTCGCGGGCCCTCGGCGTCGTCGTCCCGCCGGAGAGCGAGATCGTCGCCGACGTCCTCGGAGGCGAGCCCGTGTTCGTCGAGGACGCGGCCACCGATCCGCGCATGCTCACCGGCCTCGCCCGCGAGTACGGGCCGGCCATGATGTTGCCCCTGCAGAGCGGCGGACGGGTCCTCGGAGCCCTCGTCACACCCCGCGGGCCGGGTGCCCGCCCCTTCACGGAGAGCGAGCGCACGCTGGCCGCACAGTTCGCCTCGCAGGCCGCGCTCGCGCTGATGATGGCGGAGGCGCAGCGCGACCGGGAGCGTCTCGCCGTGTACGAGGACCGTGACCGGATCGCCCGCGACCTGCACGATCTCGTCATCCAGCGGTTGTTCGCCACCGGGATGATGCTGGAGAGCGCACAGCGGCGGTCGGCCGTGCCGGAGGTGCGCCAGGGTGTGGGCAAGGCGGTCGAGGAACTCGACGTCACCATCCAGGAGATCCGCACCGCGGTCTTCGCGCTGCAACGGGGACCGGCCGAGGAGCCCTCCGGGCTGCGGACCCGGGTGCTGCGCGAGATCAACATGGCCGCCGTCCCCCTCGGCTTCAGGCCCGCACACCGCTTCGCCGGCCCCGTCGACACGATGGTCGGCGAGCTCACCGGCAAGAACCTCATCGCCGCCCTGCGCGAGGCGCTCTCCAACGCCTTCCGGCACGCCGGTGCCTGCCGCATCGACGTCACCGTCGACGCGGCGGCCGTCCTGCCGGGCGGGGAGCAGGGCGTGCGGCTCTCGGTCGCCGACGACGGCGTCGGCATTCCCGAGAACGGCCGGCGCAGCGGCCTGCGGAACCTCAAACGGCGCGCCGAGTCGCTGGGCGGGGACAGCTGGTACGGGCCGGGCATCGGCGGGAACGGCGGCGGTACGACGGTGGTGTGGCAGGCGCCGTACTGAACCGCACCGCGCACCGAGCTGTGGAACACGGCTTTGTCGCACACCGGCCCGTCGCGTGTGAAGCCGTGGGACGACGGGTGGGCCGTAGCAGGCCGTCCTGCCGCCTGGGCGCAACACGCCCGAGCAGGCCCCTGTTCGGCCGAGCCGGGTGGTCCTTCCGTGGCGCCGGGTCCCCCATGCGTACGAGGTGAACAGGACCGCGGGCACCGGCACGGGACACGATCGCTGCCATGCGCTCACCCCGTCGTCCGCTGCTCCTCGTGCCGGTCCTGTTGTGCACGCTCGCGGTTCTCGCGGCGCGGCCCCCGGCGGCCGACGGCGGACCCGGCGACGAGGCCGGCGTCAGCGCCCAGGTGGCGCGGCTGTACCAGGACGCCGCCGTGGCGGCACGGCGGTACGAGCAGGGGAGGCGGGAAGCGGACGCCCTGCGAGCCAGGGCGCAGCGGGCTGAGGAGCGGCTCCGGCACGAGCGGCAGGGGGTCGCCGTACTGCACGGGGAACTCGGCCGCATCGCGCGTGCCCAGTACCGCCAGGGCGGCGGGCTGCCGTACACGGTGCAGATGTTGCTCGCGGACAGCCCCGAGGCGCTGATGCGCCGTCACCGGGCCCTGCGCCGGGCGGAACTCAGCGTCGGCAACGCCGTGTCCAGGAGTCGGCGTGCGGAGGCCGGGCTCGCCGCGGACGAGGCGAGGTCGTCCGCGGAGTGGCAGGCGCTGGACAGGTTCACCGGTGAGCTCGCCGAGGTGAAGCGGACCATCACGGCGAAACTGGACGAGGCGCGGGCCACGCTGCAGGGACAGGCCGACGCGTCGGTCGCGGCGGGTTCCTGCCGGGGAGCCGTCCGGCTCGACCAGCCGGAGACCGGCTCCACGGCGTCGTGGCTCGCGCCCCTGGAGACGTACGACCTCTCCGCCGGCTTCGGCAGCGGTGGTGAGCGATGGGCGAACCGGCACACCGGGCAGGACTTCGCGGTGCCCATCGGGACGCCGGTGCGGGCGGTAGCCGCCGGGCGGGTCGAGCGGGTGTCGTGCGGCGGCCCCTTCGGCATCGAGGTCGTGGTCGGGCATCCGGACGGTTACTACACCCAGTACGCGCACCTCGCGGCCGTCACCGTCGACCAGGGAGAGCGGGTGGGGCCCGGCCAGTGGGTCGGACAGTCCGGGACGAGCGGCAACTCGACCGGCCCCCACCTGCACTTCGAGGTGCGGGTCACGCCGGACATGGGCTCGGCGGTCGACCCCGTGGCGTGGCTGGCCGGGCACGGGGTGGAACTGTAGGCGCGGGGACGGCGGCCGGTCTCAGAAGCGATCCGCGAGTATCCGCTCGATCACGACCGCCACCCCGTCCTCGTTGTTGGCGGCCGTGCGCCCGGAGGCCGCGGCGATCGCGGCGGGGTGGGCGTTGCCCATCGCGTACGACTGGCCCGCCCAGGTGAGCATCTCGACGTCGTTCGGCATGTCCCCGAAGGCGACGACCTCCTCGTGGGAGATGCCGCGCTCGGCGCAGCACAACGCGAGCGTGCTGGCCTTGGAGACGCCTGGACCGCTGATCTCGAGCAGGGCGCTCGGGCTGGAGCGGGTGACGTTGGCCCGGTCGCCGACGGCCAGGCGGGCGAGCGTGAGGAAGTCGTCCGGAGCGAGGTCCGGATGGTAGGCGAGCACCTTGAGCACCGGCTGGTCGGCGTCGAGGGCGTCCGCCGCGAGCAGCTTCTCCGCGGGCGCGATGGTCTCCGGGGGCTCCATGTGCAGCGCGGGGTAGGACGGTTCGAGGTGCAGCCCGTAGGTGCGCTCGACGGCGCACGCGGTGCCGGGGGCGGCGGAGCGCAGCAATTGGACGACGTCGAGGGCGGCCCGGGGTTCGAGCTCGCGGACTTTGACGAAACGGTGGGCGCCGGGACCGCCGTGCAGATCGACCACGGCGGCGCCGTTGCCGCAGATCGCCAGGCCGTGACCGTGGACGTGGTCACTGACGACGTCCATCCAGCGCGCCGGGCGGCCGGTGACGAAGAAGACCTCGATGCCCGCTTCCTCGGCGGCGGCGAGGGCGGCGATCGTGCGCTCGGACACCGTCTTGTCGTCGCGGAGCAGGGTGCCGTCGAGATCCGTGGCGATCAGCCGGGGCAAAAAGGTGGAGGCCGGGATCTCGGGCCGTCGAGTCGCTGAGGTCACGTCGTCATTCTCCCGCATATGCGTGCACGCCCGTGCGGGGGCCCGCACAGGTGAGTGGTCACCGTACCCACCGGGGGAGTCACCTTCCGCTGTCGTCCGGCCGGGGAACGGGGCCCGCGCCGTACCTTCGCCCGGACGAACCCTCGTGGTGACGGGCGGTCACCGCAGCTGCGCAGGGGCTTCCAGGGCGATCCGCTCGAATACCTTCTCGTCGGCCGCGAAGTCCGAGCCCGGGATGGGCCAGTGGATCACGAGGTCGGTGAATCCCAGCTCCCCGTGGCGGCCGGCGAAGTCGACGAAGGCGTCCAGGGATTCCAGCGGGCGGCCGCGGTCCGGGGTGAAACCGGTGAGGAGGACCTTGTCCAGCCCGGCCACGTCGCGGCCGTCCGCCGCACAGGCTGCGCCCAGCCTCTCGACCTGTCCGCGAATGGCTTGAACCGACTGTTCGGACGTGCCCGTCTCGAACAGCTTGGGGTCGCCGGTCGTCACCCACGCCTGTCCGTACCGGGCGGCGAGCTTCAGTCCGCGCGGTCCGGTGGCGGCCACCGCGAAGGGCAGCCGGGGGCGCTGCACACAGCCCGGGATGTTCCGTGCCTCGTGCGCCGAGTAGAAGGTCCCGTCGTACGTCACCCCTTCGGTGCCGTCCTCGGTCAGCAGGCGGTCGAGCAGCGGCACGAACTCGCCGAAGCGGTCGGCACGCTCACGCGGTGTCCAGGGCTCCTGGCCGAGCGCGGTGGCGTCGAAGCCGGTGCCGCCCGCGCCGATGCCCAGGGTGATCCGGCCGTTCGAGATGTCGTCGAGGGAGATCAGTTCCTTGGCGAGCGTGACCGGGTGCCGGAAGTTCGGCGAGGTCACGAGTGTGCCGAGACGGAGGCGGTCGGTGACGGCGGCCGCGGCGGTCAGGGTGGGCACGGCGCCGAACCAGGGGCCGTCGCGGAAGGTCCGCCAGGACAGGTGGTCGTACGTGAACGCGGTGTGGAAGCCGAGCTGCTCCGCGCGCTGCCAGGCCGCCCGCCCGCCCTCGTGCCAGCGGAGATACGGAAGGATCACGGTGCTCAGACGCAGACTCATGCATCGAGCGTAAGCGGAGCCGTGCGGTGGCGGAGTCCGCCGGGTGGTCCGCGGGGCCCTTGGTCAGTGCGCTGCGGGAAAACGGAGGTAGGACGGGGGCACCGCGGCCGTGAGCCAGACGCCGTTCGCGCTGACGCGAAAGACGTGACCGTCACGGTGCATGGCCCCGGCATCGACGGAGAGGACGACCGGGCGGCCCCGGCGGGCGCCGACGCGCGTGGCGGTCTCGCGGTCGGCCGACAGATGTACGTCGTGCCGGTTCATCGGCCGGAGCCCCTCGGCGCGGATCGCGTCCAGGCTCGGCGCGACGGTGCCGTGGTAGAGGTACGCGGGCGGGGTCGCCGGGGGCAGTCCGAGGTCGACGTCGACGGAGTGGCCCTGGCTGGCGCGGATCCGGGTGCCCTCGACCGCGAAGCGCCGCTTGTCGTTCGTGGCGACGACGTGGTCGAGCTCGGCGCGGCTGAAGCGGAAGCCGTGCTCGGCGGCCGCGGCGATCAGCGTCTCGATCTCGACCCAGCCGCCCTCCCCGAGCGTGAGCCCGATCCGCTCGGGCTGGTGCCGCAGGTGCTTCGAGAGGTACTTCGACACCTTCACGGTGCGTCTGTCATCCATCTGTTCACTCATGCCGCCAGGGTGCCTGGTGAGACGCTGATCACGCGATCGATTTCGGGGTGGAGGTTTGGTCCACAACCAAGTGCGGTTATCCACAGGTAAATTGACGATTCTGTGGACAACTCACGTGCACATCATGGGTGTTCGCCAACCGTGTTGTTCTGTGCACCGTTTGCGGTCAGTGCGTCCAAAGTCCTTTTCTTCACCTCGCGTTCGGCCGCCGCCGCGATGAAGGCAGCGGCGTGCTCCGCGCCAACCAGCCTTTCGACCGACCGCATTGTGTCGCCCGGCAGGAGCACCTCCCGCGTCTCCACCCGGGGTTCCACGGGCTGACCCGAACCGAGGTGCCGGCGCAGATGACGAGTGGCGAACAGGCGCATGGCCCGCGCCAGTTCGGCGTCCACGGACTGCTGGGCGAGGGGCCGCAGCCGACGGACGAGCGAGGCCGCTTCGGTCGCCTCGGCGTCGGTCGGCGGATGCTCGCCGAGATAGCGCGCGAAGACGTGCTCGGTCGTGAACTCCAGGAAACGGGAGGCGATGTGCTCGACCTGTCCCCTCAACTCCCGCAGATGGCCGGCGATGGCCGAGAGCGGAACGCCGGCTCCGAACAACTCGGCTGCCACGGCCAGCTCCTGGGGGCTCGGCACGAGAAAGGTCTCGTCCTCCCCCGGGAGGCGTTCCAGTACGCCCAGTTCGACCGCTTCCGCGACGGCCACGTCGTCCGGGTGGCCACCGAACCGCTCGGCCAGCTCGGCCCGGGTGATCCGCACCGCCTCCTCGTCCGTCCACGGCCCGTCGACCTCCGCGACGAGTCCGAGTACCCCGCCGAGTCCCCGGCCCGCGTCCCAGGCCTCCAGGAGCTCCTTGATGGAGGCCAGCGTGTAGCCGCGGTCCAGCAGGTCGGCGATCTGCCTGAGCCGCGCCAGGTGCGCGTCCGAGTAGACGTTGGCGCGGCCCCGGCGCTCAGGGCGGGGGAGCAGGCCCCGGTCCTGGTAGGCGCGGATCGTACGGACCGTGGCGCCGCTGTGGTGCGCCAGGTCCTCGATCCGGTACGCGATGCCGGCCGGCTCGCCGTACACGCTCACGCTCCCTGCCCTTCCGTGCGGCCGCCGCTCCGTGCCGCCGCGCCGCTCCGTGCGCCCGACTCCCGTTCGCTGTCGCCACGTCGCACCCGACCCGGCCGCGGCCGCCGTGTGCGGCGCGGCCGGGGCTAGGGCCTGTGGTTTGGATCAGGCCGCCAGACCCCGCGACGCCGGCCTGATCCAAACGACAGGCCCTAGGCGAGGGCCGCCCGCCCGATCACCCCGCCGCCGAACGCGCCGCGGGTGAGCGTGCCAGGTACTCCACGGCCGCCCGCAACGAGCCCTCCTTGGAGGGATGGTACGACCGCCGCAGGTAGCGGGGTATGGCCGCGCCGAGCTCACGCCAGCCCGGCAGCAGCCCCTTGCGCACGGCCTTGTTGTGGGCGGCGAGCGAGTAGCGCAGCCGGGCCGGCCAGGTGCGGATCCTGCCGGATGAGGTAGGCGGCACCCCACGCCCACAGGTAGACCATCACCGGCGCGGTGACCGCCATGCCGGCCACTCTGCGCGCGTACCTCGGCAGGCCCTCCCCGCCGCAGTGCTGGTACAAGTCGAAGGCGACCGCGCGGTGTTCGACCTCCTCCGCGCCGTGCCAGCGCAGCAGGTCGAGCATGACCTCGTCACAACCGGCACGGTCGAGTCCGTCCGCCGCCAGCACCCAGGTGCCGAGGACCGCCGTGAACTGCTCGATCGCCGCGATCACCGACAGGCGGAAGCGCAGCCACTCCGCGGCAGGGATCGGCGCCCCCAGCGGCGGGCGCTCGCCGAGCAGCTTCTCGAAGAGGAAGTCGACGTACCTGGTGTAGGCAGCGGTGTCGAGGCGCTGCGCCGCCAGATGATCCAGCACGTACGCGTGCTGCACGCTGTGTGTCGCCTCCTGGCCCATGAACCCCTTGACGTCCTTGAGCAGTTGCGGGTCGCCGACCAGGGGGAGGGCCTCCTTGAAGACCCGCACGAACCACCGCTCCCCCGCCGGCAGCAGCAGGTGCAGCACATTGATGACGTGCGTCGCGGTCGGCTCGCCGGGTATCCAGTGCAGCGGAGTCCGCTCCCAGTCGAAGGAGACCCGGCGCGGCACGATCGCGTGGTGTCCGTCGCTCACGGAGGCGGTCACGGCGTCGCTCACGGCGTCGCTCACGGCGTCGCCCACGGTGTCGGCTGCGGAGTCGCTCGCGGAGTCGTTCGTGAAGTCGTTCACAGCGGCGGCTCCAGCCGGGCGATCGCGCGCAGCGCCCGCGGGGCGAAACGCGACATGAGGTGGGCGCCGCGCGCCTCGGGAGTGACCGGGACGACCGCCTCGTTGCGCACGACCGCGCGCAGGATCGCGTCGGCCACCTTCTCCGGCGGGTAGTTGCGCAGCCCGTAGAGCCGCGCCGACCGCTTCTGGCGCCGCTTCTCCTCGGCCGCGTCGACCCCGGTGAAGCGCGCGGTCGAGGTGATGTTGGTGTTCACGAAACCGGGGCAGATCGCCGAGACGCCGATGTCCCGGCCCGCGAGCTCCGCCCGCAGGCACTCGCTGAGCATCAGCACCGCCGCCTTGGAGGTGCTGTAGGCGGGCAGGGCCTTCGAGGGCTGGTAGGCGGCCGCCGACGCGGTGTTGACGATGTGACCGCCCTGGCCGCGCTCGGCCATCTGCTTCCCGAAGAGCCGGCAGCCGTGGATCACGCCCCACAGATTGACGTCGAGGACCTTCTTCCAGTCGTCGGCGGTCGTGTCGAGGAAGGCGCCGGAGAGGCCGATACCGGCGTTGTTCACCAGGACGTCCACCACGCCGTACTCGGTGGCGACCTTCTCGGCGAGCTTCTCCATGGCCTGCTCGTCGGAGACGTCGACCGTCTCGGCCCAGGCTTCGGGGGCGCCGATCAGCCGGGCCATCTCCGCCGTGCGCGCCGCGGCCTCGGCGTCCCGGTCGACGGCCACCAGACGGGCGCCGGACTCGGCGAACGCGTAGGCGGTGGCCCTGCCGATGCCACTGCCGGCGCCCGTGACCAGCACGAGCTGTCCGCCGAACCGGTCCGCGTACCTGCCGGTGGCGACGGTGTCGCGCGCGGGCACTCCGTCCTCGTGGGCCTGGACGAACTCCGTGATCCAGGCGGCCAGCTGGTCCGGACGGGTGCGCGGGATCCAGTGCCTGGCCGGGAGCGTACGGCGCACGAGCCGCGGGGCCCACTTCTCCAGCCCGTCGTAGAGCCGCTCGGAGAGGAACGCGTCCCCGAGGGGCGTGATGAGCTGCACGGGCGCGTGTGCGTACGCGTCCTCACGCGGCCTGCTCAGCCGTGCCCGTACGTTGTCCCGGTACAGCCAGGCGCCGTGCGCCGCGTCCACCGGGAGCGACGGGGTCGGATAGCCGTCGGCGGGGACCTTCTCGGCGCGCTGGAGGATCTTCGGCCACCGCTTGCCGAGCGGACCGCGCCAGGCGAGCTCGGGCAGGACGGGCGTGTGCAGCAGATACACGTACCAGGACTTGGCGCCCTGGCCGAGCAGCTGGCCGACCCCACGCGGGGTCGGCCGCCTCGTGCGCTGCTTGATCCAGTGCCCGAAGTGATCGAGCGAGGGTCCGGACATCGAGGTGAAGGACGCGATCCTGCCCTCGGTGCGCGCCACCGTGACGAACTCCCACGACTGCACCGAACCCCAGTCGTGGCCGACCAGGTGCACCGGCCTGCCGGGGCTCACCGCGTCCACGACGGCCAGGAAGTCGTCCGTCAGTTTCTCCAGCGTGAAGCCGCCGCGCAGCGGCTGCGGAGCCGTCGACCCGCCGTGTCCGCGCACGTCGTACAGCACCACGTGGAAACGCTCCGCGAGGCGGGCCGCGACCTTCGACCACACCTCCTTGGAGTCGGGATAGCCGTGCACCAGCACCACCGTGGGCCGGTTCTCGTCACCCAGCTCGGCGACGCACAGCTCGATGCCGCCCGTCCGCACCCGGCGCTCGCGCGCGCCCTCCAGCCCCGTCATCGAAAGCTCCCTGTCCGGCGCGGCCATCACGCGCCCTCCGCCCAGCGCCGCACGTGCGGCAGGTCGTCGTCCAGCCAGAACGCGCTCTGCTCGGGATCCCCGGAGTCGGTGACGACCAGGATCTCCTCGAACTTCGCGCCCGTCCCCCGGAAACCGAGATGCGGCTCGACCGCCCACAGCCCCGGTCGCGGCGGGTGGTCGGAGAAGCGGTACGGCGACCACAGCGGCGACCAGCCGTCGCGGTGGCCGCGCAGCGCGTCGCCCGCCAGTCCCTTCAGGGCCTGTGCCCCGAAACCGAACAGCGTCGGTGACCAGGGCCGTTCCTCGACCCGGTCCACCTTGTGCGCGATCACGCCGAAGGGGTAGGCGCGATGCCGGTTCGCATACCCCTGGCGCACCATGAGCCGGTCCACGTCCTCGTAGATCTCGCGCAGCGGGCGGCGCTCGCGCACCTCGCGCAGGATCAGCTCGCGGTGGGCCTCCAGGTCGGCCATCAGCTTGTCCTGCACGGGATTCAGCCCGAGCGAGCCCGAGTAGCCGATGTCCGCCGTGCAGCCCCTGTACACCGGGGCCATGTCGAGGATGAACGGCATGCCCGCTTCCAGCCGCCGGCCGGTGGGGAAGAACTGGAGCGGGATCCGGAAGTTCACGAATGCCGTGCGGTCGCCGAACCAGGCGAAGGGGAGGTGGAACCAGTCCCGCACCCCCCGCTCGTGCAGCCAGTCGCGCTGCATGCGCGCCGCCTCGCGCTCCGTCACGCCGGGCTTCAACTGCGCCGCGACCGCCTCCGCGCAGTCGTACGCGAGGCGCTGCACCTCTTTGAACCCCCGCAACCGCGCGGAGAGTCCGGCCGACCCTGATGGGGCCACTGCAGAGCTCATGCCACCGTCCGTCCCGTGTCCGGCTGTGCGCTGTGCCCGTAACTTGACACTGATGAATGTGACAATTGTTGGAGGCTGCGTCAATAGGCGGGTGCGTGGCCTGTGGACAAGCGCGCCGGTGTGGACCACCCGGTGCCCCGGGCGGCGGCCGTGTTCGACTTCAGGGGGACCCCTACGGGCCCGTACGACTGGAGGCTGACACCGATCCAGCTCCGTGGTCTGACGACCCGTGTGGCGTGCGCCACTACCGTCGAGGACGTGACTGTGATCGTGACCGAAAGCCTGAGCAAGCGGTTCCCCCGGGTGACCGCGCTTGACCGGCTCTCCGTGGACGTCGGGCCCGGTGTGACCGGACTCGTCGGAGCCAATGGAGCCGGCAAGTCCACACTGATCAAGATCCTGCTGGGTCTGTCCCCCGCCACCGAGGGCCGAGCCGAGGTGCTCGGGCTCGACGTCGTCGCCAAGGGCGCCGAGATCCGCGAGCGCGTCGGGTACATGCCCGAGCACGACTGCCTGCCGCCCGACGTCTCGGCCACCGAGTTCGTCGTGCACATGGCCCGCATGTCCGGCCTCCCACCCACCGCCGCCCGTGAGCGCACCGCGGACACGCTGCGCCACGTCGGCCTCTACGAAGAGCGGTACCGCCCCATCGGGGGCTACTCGACCGGCATGAAGCAGCGCGTGAAGCTCGCCCAGGCCCTCGTCCACGACCCGCAGCTCGTCTTCCTGGACGAGCCGACCAACGGGCTCGACCCGGTCGGCCGGGACGAGATGCTCGGCCTGATCCGCCGCATCCACACGGACTTCGGCATCTCCGTCCTGGTCACCTCGCACCTGCTCGGAGAGCTGGAGCGCACCTGCGACCACGTCGTCGTGATCGACGGCGGCGCGCTCCTGCGGTCCAGCTCGACCACCGACTTCACCCAGATCACGACGACCCTCGCCGTCGAGGTCACCGACACCGACGCGCACCCGGACGGCACCCGCACGCTGCGCGACGCGCTCCACGCGCGCGGGGTGGACACCCACGAGGGCGGCGGGCTGCCCGGCGCCGGACACGTCCTGCTGCTCACCGCCGAGGGCGAGGAGACGTACGACCTGGTGCGCGACGTCGTCGCCGACCTGGGCCTCGGTCTGGTCCGCATGGAGCAGCGCAGGCACCACATCGCGGAGGTCTTCCACGACGAGCAGACGCAGGCGCGCGGCGACGCGCACGGAGCGCGGAAGGAGGCGGTCGGCCATGGCGGTTGAGCAGCCCCTCGCCCAGCAGGGCGAGCAGACCCGGATCCACAACATCGGCTACCGGAACTACGACGGTCCGCGCCTGGGCCGCGCCTACGCCCGCCGCTCGCTGTACTCGCAGTCCCTGCGCGGCGCCTACGGACTCGGCCGCTCGGTCAAGTCCAAGGTCCTGCCGATGCTGCTGTTCGTGGTGATGTGCGTGCCCGCGCTCATCATGGTCGCGGTCGCCGTCGCCACGAAGGCGAAGGACCTGCCGCTCGACTACACGCGCTACGCCATCGTGATGCAGGCCGTCATCGGCCTGTACGTGGCCTCCCAGGCACCGCAGTCCGTCTCACGCGACCTGCGCTTCAAGACCGTGCCGCTCTACTTCTCGCGTCCCATCGAGACCGCCGACTACGTACGCGCCAAGTACGCGGCCCTCGCCTCGGCGTTGTTCGTGCTCACGGCCGCGCCGCTGCTGGTGCTCTACGCGGGCGCCCTGCTGGCCAAGCTCGACTTCGCCGACCAGACGAAGGGATTCGCCCAGGGGCTGGTATCCGTGGTCCTGCTCTCCCTGCTCTTCGCCGGCATCGGTCTGGTCGTCTCGGCGGTGACCCCCCGCCGCGGCTTCGGCATCGCGGCCGTCATCGCCGTCCTGACCATCTCCTACGGCGCCGTCTCCACCCTCCAGGCCATCGCGGACTCGCAGTCCAGCACCTCGGCCGTGCCCTGGATCGGCCTCTTCTCACCCATCACGCTCATCGACGGCGTCCAGACCGCCTTCCTCGGCGCGACCTCCTCCTTCCCCGGCGGAGAAGGACCCTCGTCCGGGCAGGGCGTCGTCTTCCTCGTCGTCGTCCTGGGCCTCATCGCCGGCTGCTACGGCCTGCTGATGCGCCGCTACCGAAAGGTCGGACTGTGACCACGCTGAACATCGACCACGTCTCGCGCTGGTTCGGCAACGTGGTGGCGGTCAACGACATCACGATGACGATCGGCCCCGGCGTCACCGGCCTGCTCGGCCCCAACGGCGCCGGAAAGTCCACCCTCATCAACATGATGGGCGGCTTCCTGGCCCCCTCCACCGGAACCGTCACCCTCGACGGCGAGGAGGTCTGGCGCAACGAGGAGATCTACCGGCACATCGGCATCGTCCCCGAGCGCGAGGCGATGTACGACTTCCTCACCGGCCGCGAGTTCGTCGTCGCCAACGCCGAGTTGCACGGCCTCGGCAAGAAGGCCGCCGAACGGGCCCTCGCCACCGTGGAGATGGAGTACGCGCAGGACCGGAAGATCTCCACCTACTCCAAGGGCATGCGGCAACGGGTGAAGATGGCGTCCGCGCTCGTCCACAACCCCTCCCTGCTGCTGCTCGACGAGCCCTTCAACGGCATGGACCCGCGCCAGCGCATGCAGCTCATGGACCTGCTGCGGCGCATGGGGGACGAGGGCCGCACGGTGCTGTTCTCGTCCCACATCCTCGAAGAGGTCGAGCAGCTCGCCGCGCACATCGAGGTGATCGTCGCCGGACGGCACGCGGCGAGCGGCGACTTCCGGCGCATCCGCCGGCTGATGACCGACCGCCCGCACCGCTACCTCGTGCGGTCGAGCGACGACCGCGCCCTGGCCGCCGCGCTGATCGCCGATCCCTCGACGTCCGGCATCGAGGTGGACCTCGCGGAGGGCGCGCTGCGCGTCCAGGCGGTCGACTTCGGCCGGTTCACCGTGCTGCTGCCCAAGGTGGCCCGTGAGCACGGCATCCGGCTGCTGACGGTCTCGCCGTCCGACGAGTCCCTCGAATCCGTCTTCTCGTATCTCGTCGCGGCGTAGGAGGCCAAGATGTACGACCCCACAGTCGCCCGGCTCACGTACCGGGCCCTGCTCGGCCGCCGCCGGGCCCTCATCCTGGCCGCCCTGCCCGTCCTGCTGCTCGTGATCGCCACGGTGGTACGGGCCCTGACCGGCGCCGACGACCAGGTCGCGGCCGACGTCCTCGGCGGGTTCGCCCTCGCCACGATGGTGCCGATCATCGGCGTGATCGCCGGCACGGGCGCGATCGGGCCCGAGATCGACGACGGTTCCGTGGTCTATCTGCTCGCCAAGCCGGTGAAGCGCCCGACGATCATCTTCACCAAGCTGATCGTCGCCGTCGCGGTCACCATGGTGTTCTCCGCGGTCCCGACCTTCGTCGCGGGCCTGATCCTGAACGGCAACGGCCAGCAGATCGCCGTCGCCTACACCGTGGCCGCGCTGGTCGCCTCGATCGCGTACGCGGCGCTGTTCCTGCTCCTGGGAACGGTGACCCGGCACGCGGTGGTGTTCGGACTGGTCTACGCGCTCGTCTGGGAGGCCCTGTTCGGGACGCTCGTCGCCGGCGCGCGCACCCTCAGCGTCCAGCAGTGGTCGCTCGCGGTGGCCCACAAGGTCACCGGCGGGGACCTCGTCACCTCCGACGTGGGACTGCCCACCGCGACGGTGCTGCTGGTCGGCGTCACGGTGCTGGCCACCTGGTACGCGGGACAGAAGCTGCGGACGCTGAAACTGGCCGGGGAAGAGTGAGAGAGGGGGCTCCACGCACGCGTGGAGCCCCCTTTCTGTCTGGCCCCGGTTTCACGCGGGCCGGGGCTCCCTGGGCGAGGACGCTCCGCCGGCAGCGGGCTCCGGCCGGTCCGTTATTCGGTGGCGCCCCGAGTCCCCTCCCGGGCACAGTGGTCCTGTCCACGCCGCCGGACCGTACCGGCGCCAGGTTCTGGGAGAGGAGCGCGACGATGCCCTTCAGGAGCAGTCCGTCGAGTTCCCCGCAGGGCAGCCCGCGGCGGTCTCCGGAGTAGTCACCTCCGTCGAGTCCGCTCCGCACGTGGACTGCCCGGGGCGGCCGCTTCGAGCGCGCGATCTCCGCGCGGGCCGCCCACCCGGAGGATTGGCCGAGAGGCAAGGCACCGGCTTGCTAAGCCGTGGTCGGGGTCAGCCCCGCGCGCGTTCGATCCGCGCATCCTCCGCACCACGCACGACGCACGACGCACGACGCACCACGCCGACATACGACGCATTACCTGCCACTGCCTGCGCACCCGGAGTTCACAACCGGAGTTCACACACCCGGAGGCGGCCAGGCTCTAGCCCAGCAACCGCTCCAGCACGACCGCGATCCCGTCCTCCTCGTTCGAGGACGTCACCTCGTCGGCCACGGCCTTGAGTTCGGCGTGGGCGTTCTCCATGGCCACGCCGTAGGAGGACCAGGCGAACATGGGGACGTCGTTCGGCATGTCGCCGAAGGCGATCGTGTCCGCGGCCTTCATGCCCAGCCGGCGCGCCGCCAGGGACAGCCCCGTCGCCTTGGACAGGCCGAGCGGGAGGAGCTCCACGATGCCCGCGCCCGCCATGGTGACCCCGACCAGACCGCCGGCGACCCGGGCGGCCACCTCGGCGAGCTCGTCGTCGGAGAGGGTCGGGTGCTGGACGTACACCTTGTTCAGCGGCGCCGACCAGAGGTCCCCGGCGTCCTTGATGGGGAGGTAGGGCAGCGGGCCCTCGTGCACCCGGTAGCCGGGGCCGACCAGCACCTCGCCGTCGAGACCGTCGCGGCTCGCCGCCAGCAGCAGCGGCCCGACCTCGGCCTCGATCTTGGCGAGGGCGAGACCGGCCAGCTGCCGGTCCAGGGTCACCGAGGTGAGCAGCCGGTGCTCCCCGGCGTGGTAGACCTGCGCTCCCTGCCCGCACACCGCGAGCCCGTCGTAATCGAGTTCGTCCAGGATGTGGCGCGTCCAGGGCACCGCCCGTCCGGTCACGACGATGTGCGCCGCGCCCGCCGCGGTGACCGCGGCGAGCGCCTCGCGCGTACGCGCCGAGACGGTGTCATCGGGCCGCAGCAGCGTCCCGTCGAGGTCGGTCGCGACGAGCTTGTACGGGAACGGCCCGGCGGCGGCGCTCACTTGGAGATCGGCTCCAGGACCTCACGGCCGCCCAGGTACGGGCGCAGCACCTCGGGCACCCGCACGGAGCCGTCGGCCAGCTGGTGGTTCTCCAGGATCGCCACGATCGTGCGCGGTACGGCGCACAGCGTGCCGTTCAGCGTGGCCAGGGGCTGGACCTTCTTGCCGTCGCGCATCCGCACGGACAGGCGGCGCGCCTGGAAGCCGTCGCAGTTCGACGCCGAGGTCAGCTCGCGGTACTTGCCCTGGGTCGGGATCCACGCCTCGCAGTCGAACTTGCGCGAGGCCGAGGCACCGAGGTCACCGGACGCGACGTCGATCACCTGGAAGGGCAGTTCGAGGCCGGTCAGCCACTGCTTCTCCCAGTCCAGGAGCCGCTGGTGCTCGCTCTGGGCGTCCTCGGGAGCGACGTACGAGAACATCTCGACCTTGTCGAACTGGTGCACCCGGAAGATGCCCCGGGTGTCCTTGCCGTAGGTGCCGGCCTCGCGGCGGAAGCACGGCGAGAAGCCTGCGTACCGCAGGGGCAGCTTGTCGGCGTCGATGATCTCGTCCATGTGGTACGCGGCGAGCGGGACCTCGGAGGTGCCGACCAGGTAGTAGTCGTCCTTCTCCAGGTGGTACACGTTCTCCGCGGCCTGGCCGAGGAAGCCGGTGCCCTCCATGGCGCGCGGGCGGACCAGCGCCGGAGTCAGCATCGGGACGAAGCCGGCCTCGGTGGCCTGCGCGATCGCCGCGTTGACCAGGGCGAGCTCCAGCAGCGCGCCGACACCAGTCAGGTAGTAGAAGCGCGAGCCGGACACCTTGGCGCCCCGCTCGACGTCGATGGCGCCGAGTGCCTCGCCGAGCTCCAGGTGGTCCTTGGGCTCGAAGCCCTCGGCGCCGAAGTCGCGGATCGTGCCGTGCGTCTCCAGGACGACGAAGTCCTCCTCGCCGCCGACCGGGACGTCGGGGTGCACGAGGTTGCCGAGCTGGAGCAGGAGGCGCTTGGTCTCCTCGTCGGCCTCGTGCTGTTCGGCGTCGGCGGTCTTGACGCCCGCGGCCAGCAGGCCGGCCCGCTGCAGCAGCTCGGCCTTCTCGTCGTCGGAGGCCTTGGGGATCAGCTTGCCGAGCGCCTTCTGCTCGGAACGCAGCTCGTCGAAGCGGACGCCGGACGACCTGCGCCGCTCGTCGGCGGAGAGGAGGGCGTCGACGAGCGCGACGTCCTCTCCACGGGCGCGCTGCGACGCACGCACACGGTCGGGGTCCTCACGGAGCAGGCGAAGGTCAATCACCCCTCAAGGCTACCGGTGTGCCGTGACGGCTCACGACTCCATATTCCCGTCAGCCGGTTATGCGGCGATATGGGCGAAATGCCGCATGAAATATACGAGGCAGTCGCATGATCTCCAGGGCGGCCCTCAAGATCGCCCGGCACCGTCAATGAAGGCGGACGTACTCCCCGAAACAGGGCAGTGGGTTGTGGTGGAGTTGACCGGATTTCCGTGCGGGAACGGGGACTTGAGGCCCGCGTTGTCCACAGGAATCCTGGGCGCGAAAAGTTATCCACAGGCTGTGTGGAAGTTCTGTGGACTTTGGGAACGATCTTTCTCCAGGGCTCGCGCCGGACGCCGAATTCCCTGGTGAAACCGTCTTGGCATCCACTTTCGAGTGGAAATGGTTCGCCCTAAGGGATTGATCAATGGAAACGGATGGACGAAGGGTGACCTGCGGGGCTGTGGACACCCTTGCGGGCTGTAGGCCGATTTGTCGACCCTGTCATGTTTCGTTGTCGACTTGTCCCCAGGTCGAGAGGCCAGCCTGTGGATAACTTCTGTGGACGAAGCAAATCTGCTGGTAGGACCAGGCACAGTCGTCCCCGGGAAGCGGCCGACGGGACCCTAGAAGCGGCCGTCCTGGCAGCGCGCCAGCCAGTCGGACGCCGCGGCGAACTCGCCGTCGGACGTACCGGCCCGGGGGGCGCGGACGTCCTGGGGGTCGACCTCCGCGCGCGGGTACGAGCCGAGGAAGCGCACCTGCGGGCAGACACGCTTGAGGCCCATGAGCGCCTCGCCGACCCGGCTGTCGGAGACATGGCCCTCGGCGTCGATGGCGAAGCAGTAGTTGCCGATGCCCTCGCCGGTGGGGCGGGACTGCAGAAGCATCAGGTTGACGCCGCGCACCGCGAACTCCTGGAGCAGCTCAAGCAGGGCGCCGGGATGGTCGTCGCGCTGCCAGATGACCACCGACGTCTTGTCCGCGCCGGTCGGCGCCGCGGGGCGGGCGGGCCTGCCCACCAGGACGAAGCGCGTCTGCGCGTTCTCCGCGTCGTGGATACCGGTCTCCAGTGCTTCGAGGCCGTACGTGGCCGCGGCGAACTCGCCCGCGAAAGCGGCGTCGTACCGGCCTTCCTGCACGAGGCGCGCGCCGTCCGCGTTCGAGGCGGCGGACTCCCAGAGCACGTCCGGGAGGTGTGCCCTCATCCAGTTGCGCACCTGCGGCTGTGCGGCGGGGTGCGCCGTCACCGTCTTGATCTCCGACAGCTTCGTGCCCGGCCTCACCAGCAGCGCGAAGGTGATCGACAGGAGCACCTCGCGGTAGATCATCAGCGGCGTACCCGCGACCAGTTCGTCGAGGGTCGTGGTGATGCCGCCCTCCACCGAGTTCTCGATCGGTACGAACGCGGCTTCCGCCTCGCCGTTGCGGACCGCGTCGAGGGCGGCCGGGACCGAGACCATCGGGACGAGCTCCCGGGTGGCGGCCTCCGGAAGCGTGCGCAGGGCGACTTCGGTGAAGGTGCCTTCGGGACCGAGATACGCGTAACTGGCTGGCATGACCTCACCCTAATGGGCCCGGCCCGGCCCGGCTCGCGCCTGCGGGAAGGGCCGCCCGGCACCCCGGCTCATGGGGTGGGGTGACCGGCGTCGCGCCGGGGACGGCTCACGCCTCCAGCAGCCGCTGCCCCACGTACTCCCCCTCCGCCGCCCCGCCGGGCACCGCGAACAGCCCGCTCGACTCGTGCCGGACGAACGCCGACAGCGCGTCGCCCCGGTCGAGCTTGCGCTGCACCGGGACGAAGCCGCGCAGGGGGTCGGCCTGCCAGCAGACGAAGAGCAGACCCGCGTCGGGCACCCCGTCCGCGTCGAAGCCGTCGTGGAAGGAGAACGGCCTGCGCAGCATCGCCGCGCCGCCGTTCTGGTCGGGCCGGGTGATCCGGGAGTGCGCGTCGAGGGGGATGACCAGCTTGCCGTCCGCGCCGGTGCGCTCCAGGTCCGGCTCCGTCGTCTCGGTGCCGCCGGTCAGCGGCGCCCCGTCCGACTTGCGGCGCCCGATGACGCCCTCCTGGGCCTTGCCCGACAGCTTCTCCCAGTCGTCGAGGAGCATGCGGATACGGCGTACGACGGCGTACGAGCCGTTCGCCATCCACGCCGGTTCGCCGGCGGCGGGCACGAAGACACGCCGGTCGAAGTCGGACTCGGACGGCTTCGGATTGCGGGTGCCGTCGATCTGACCCATCAGGTTGCGCGCGGTCAGCCCCTCCTGGGCGGTGGCGCCCGGGGTGCGGTTGAAGCCGTTCATCTGCCAGCGCACGCGGGCCGCACCGCCCGCGTCCTTCTGAAGCGCGCGCAGGGCGTGGAAGGCGACCAGGGCGTCGTTCGCGCCGACCTGCATCCACAGGTCGCCGTTGCTGCGCGCCTTGTCGAGCCGGTCGGAGGAGAAGTCGGGCAGCGGGTCGAGCGCGACCGGGCGCTGCTTCTCCAGGTCCGTCCGCGCGAAGAAGCTGTGCCCGAAACCGAAGGTGACCGTCAGGGACGAGGGGCCGGAGTCACGGGCGACATCCGTGTCGTCGTGCGCGGCGGCCTCGCCCGCCATCAGTCGGCGTGCCGTCCGCGACCAGCGGCGCAGCAGCGCGGCGGCCTCCCTGCGGCCCGCTCCGGCGGCCAGGTCGAAGGCGACGAGGTGTCCGCGCGCCTGGAGGGGCGTGGTGATGCCGGGCTGATGTTTCCCGTGAAACATCACCACGCCCGCGCCGAGCGAGGTCAGGGGCGTGGCCCTGGCGTCCGTGGACGCCGCCGCGTACCCGGCGGCGCCGCCGGCCGCACCGAGCGTGAGACCGGTGGCACCGGCCGTACCGAGCAGCCGGCGCCGCGAGAGGGACCCCTGGCGGGAGCCGTGCGCCGTGCCCTCCTCGCGGGAAGGTGCCTCGGGATGGGACTGGTCAGCCATGATGGTTCAGCCGATCTTCGCGTTCTTCTTGACGGTCGTCTGGTCGATGTCGGAGGTCCGGACGGACACCGCGATCTCCCAGTCTCCCGCCATGGGGATCTGCACTCCGGTCGCCGTCCAGTGTCCGGTGGCGATCCGGTCGGGGACCACGGGCAGCGGGCCGACGTCCTTCGCGCCGAGCGTGAAGGCGACCTTCACCTCGGGCACGTCGAAGGCCTTGCCGTTCGGGCGCTCCACGAACAGGTGCATGTCGTTGCCGCCGACGCGGGCCGGGTCGAGGGTCAGCCGCACGCTGCCCCTGCCGTCCTCGCCGCCGGTGTCGAACGGAATCGTCACGGTCAGCGGCCCGGAGCGCTGCGCACTGTACGCGGTGGCCGCCCTGGCCCCCTCCTCCGTACGGCCCGGTTCGGTGGAGGTCAGCACGGTGGTGACGGCGAGCAGTACCACGGCGACACCGGCCTCGGCGAGGACCGAGCGGCGCAGCCCCGAGCGGTGCGGGTCGGCGTCGCGGATGCGCTTCTCGCGCACGGCGGCCACGGCGGCGCGCTGGCGGGCCAGCTGGGCGGCGCGCACGGAGTCCGCGGCGCCGGCGCGGGTGCCGGCTGCGGCTGCGGCTGCGGCGGGAAGTGTGACGGGCTCCGTCTCGGCCGGGGGTTCCGCCTCCGCCGCGAGTACCGGGGACGCCTCCGGCAGCCGAGCCGTCCAGCGCCGGGAGAGGAACGCGATGCCGACGAGAACGGCCACCAGGCCGATCTTGACGAGCAGCAGTTGCCCGTACCCCGTGCCGGTGAGCGCCGACCAGGAACCGACCTGGCGCCACGACTGGTAGAGCCCGGTCGCGGTCAGCACGACGACACTGCCGAACGCGACGCGCGAGAACCGGCGGACGGCCGGCGCGTCGATCGGGGTGCTGGAGGGCGCCCGGTGGAGCGCCACGAGCAGCGTCGCCAGGCCGCCCAGCCAGGTGGCGGCGGCGAGCAGGTGCAGGACGTCGACGGGCATCGCGATGCCCGGCTGGACGCCGGTCGAGGCGTGCTCGGCCATCGCCCAGGACGCGGCCAGGCCCGCCGCGACGACACCGCCGCCGATCCCGAGCCCGAAGGTCAGGTCCCGCTTCTCGGCGGCGGCAGCGGCGGCGTCGGCTTCCGCGTCGGCTTCCGCGTCGGCCCGGTCCGCCTCGTCGGCTCCCTGGCCGCCCGCGGACTCCTCGCCCGTCGGGCCGCCGGTCTCCGGGCTCCCGGCGCTCCCCGCGTCGGCCTCGCCGCCGGTCTCCCGGGCTCCTTCGGTCACCGCGTCGGCCTCGCCGGTCTCCGCTGCCGCGTCGCGTGTCACGTACGTCCCGAAGAGCACCGCGAGGAACAGGGCCGCCGCCGCCAGCAGCAGCAGGCGTGAGACGAGCGCCGCACCCGTCTTGGTCTGGAGCACCTGCCCGAGCAGGTTCAGGTCGAAGATGTCGGCGACTTTCCCGGAGCCGGTGTACGAGCCGCGCAGCAGCAGGAGCCCGAGGGTGGCCGCGGTGAGCGCTAGCCACCCGCCGACCACGAGCCGCTGCACCGGCCGCACGCCCGCGCCCCGCTGCCAGCAGGCCAGCACGAAGGCGGCCCCGCCGGCCAGCAGGATGAAGCCCGCGTACGAGACATAGCGTGCGAGTCCGTAGAGCCCGCCGACCACCCCGCCGCCCGCCGACCGGTCGGAGACGGTGACGGAGGTCTGCGAGGGCGCGCCGATGGAGAAGGTGAAGGCACCCGAGACGGGATGGCTGTCCGCCGACACCACCTGGTAGGTGACGGTGAACGTGCCGTCGGGCAAACCCGAGTGCAGCTTGACGGCGTACATGGCACTGCCCAGGTCGACGGGGTCGCCGGTGTCGACGCGCTTGCCCTCGGGGTCGAGGACGCGCACCGAGCCGCCGGACATGGCGACCTTCTCGGAGAAGGTGAGCGTGACCTGGGTGGGTGCCTGCTCGACCACCGCCCCCTGCCTCGGGTCGCTGCCGGTCAGCGCGGCGTGCGCGGAGACCGGCCCGGCGCCCGCCAGCAGCGCGCCGCCGACGGCGAGGAGCAGCAGCAACAGCGTCCGCAGCCGCCCGGCCGCGTGGCGGCCGGCACGGGGAGCGATGGCCTGCGTCAAGGTGGATCCCTCCCTCAGTGTCCGGTCTTCGGGTTGTACGTCGCGGGCTCGACCGGCATGGACACCTTCACCGTGCCGGACTTGGCGAAGTGCAGTTCGACCGCCACCTTCTCGCCCTGCGCGGGCTTGCGGGCGAGCTTTTCGAACATGACGTGGTTGCCGCCGCTGGCGAAGTCGAGCTCGCCGTGCGCGGGCACCGGGAAGGACGTCCGCTCCTCCATCGTGCCGCCGTCGGTGGCGTGCAGGGTGACGTCGTCGGAGAGGTCGCTGGTGACCGAGGTCAGGGTGTCGGTGCCGCCGGAGTTGGTGACGGTGAAGAATCCGGCCGCCATGTCCGCCATGGCGGGGACGGGCATGTAGGCGCCGGTGACCCTCAGTTCGGGCCCGGCGGAGGCGGGATCGCCGGAGCCGCCGCAGCCCGCGAGTGCCAGCGCCGCCGCCAGGGCCGTGACGGACCCCGCGAGGCGTCTCACGGGTTCTCCCCCTTGATGAGCTTCGGGAGGTCCCGGGTGTAGTCGTCCACGGTGGCGTCCTCGCCGTAGAGGACGTAACCGCCGTCGGTCTTCGGCGAGAACGCGATGACCTGGGTGCCGTGCACCGAGACGACCTTGCCGTCCTTGTCCTTCTTCGACGGCTCGACGGAGATGCCGAGGGTGCGGGCGCCGGCCCGGATCGTGTCGAAGTCGCCGGTCAGACCGACGGCGGCGGGGTCGATTCCCTTGAGCCACTTGCCGAGCGCGGCCGGGGTGTCCCGCTCCGGGTCCGTGGTCACGAACACGATGCGGAGCCTGTCCTGGTCGGCCTTCGGCAGCTGCTTCTTGGCGACGGCGAGGTTGTTCATCGTCAGCGGGCAGACGTCGGGGCAGTGGGTGTAGCCGAAGTAGACCAGCGTCGGCCTGCCCTTGGTCTCGGCGCGCAGGTCGTACTTCTCGCCGTGCGTGTCCGTCAGGACGAGGTCCGGCTTCTCGAACGGCTTGTCGAGGACCGTCGCGGCCTTGGCGGAGCCGGCCTCGGCGGACACCTCGGCCACCGGCTTGCCGCCGTCGTCACCGCCGCAGGCGGAGAGGGTCAGAGCGGCCGCGGCGACCAGGGCGGCCGCGGCATACGTCTTCTTGCGCATAGAGAAATGTCCCAGATGTGAGTGCGCCGGCGCGCACCGGGGTCGTACGCCGCCGCGGACGGCGACGGCGTACGGCTCCCCGGCACGCACCGAACGAGGGTGGGCCTCAGGCGTGGGTGCGCCGACGGCCGGCCAGAACGCCGAACGCCACGCCCGCCGCGCCGACGACGATGCCCACGACGCCGAGGACGCGGGCGGTGGTGTCGCTGCTGTCGGAGGACGCGGCGGCCTCGGTCTCTCCGTGCTCCGCCTTCTCGTCGTCGGAGGCCTTCTCGGCACTCGGCGTGCCGTGGTGGCCGTCCTCGGACGCGGCGGACAGCGCGAGCACCGGCGCCGGGTTCTCCGGCTCCTCCGCGCCGTCCTCCTGCGGCTCGATCCAGCGCACGACCTCCTTGTTGGAGTACGTCTGGATCGCCTTGAAGACGAGCTCGTCGGCGTCCTCCGGGAGCTGGCCGACGGACAGCGGGAACTTCTGGAAGAAGCCGGGCCGGACACCCTTGCCGGTGGCCGTCCAGGTGACCTTCGAGACGGCCTCGTCGATCTTCTTGCCGTGCAGCTCCATCGGCTTGTCCAGCTTGGACGTGGTGACCTTCACGTCCCAGCCGTCGAGGGGCTGGGGCATCACCGAGGCGAGCGGGTGGTCGGCCGGGAAGTTCACCTCGAGCTTGGTGGTCGAGGCGTTGTCGCGCTCGTTGGGGACCTTGAAGTCGATCGTCGCGTAACCGCCCTTGGCGGCCACGCCCTCCGGCTGCACGCTGACGTGCGCGAAGGCCGGGGCGGACAGGACGACGACGGCCGAGGCGGCGAGGGCGCCGGAGGCGGCGATACGGGAAACCTTCATGGCAGAGAACACTCCACTGTGCGTGATGTCCGGTGAGGTAAGGGGCGCGCGTACGAAGAGGTGCCCGGGACCGGACCCGTTGCGGAGAACCGGAAAGGCACTCCCGGGGCGGTCCCGGAGGCGGACCTCCGGGTGGTCCCGCCCGTGGGCGGGCACGCGCGCGTGCCGCACGGCGGCAGCCCTCCGGACGGAGTGGTTCTCCGAGGGGAGCGGTGCGCCGTGTCAGGCGGCGAGAACGAGCACGGCGGCCTGGGGCGGCCCGCGCCTGATCACCGAGTGCTGGAGTGCGGTGGTACGGGGGGTGGGTGGTTCGGGCGGCGCGGTGCGCGGCGCCCGGGGTGCCGTGCGTCCGGTGCCGGGGAGCCCCGTCCGCAGGGCGCGGACCAGCGCGAGTGCCGCGCGCAGCGACCGGACGAGGGCCGTTTCCGCGACGCCGTGCGCGGAGAGCCGGATGAGCCGCAGGACCGCCAGGTCACCGCGGCGCAGCAGCCATCCGGTGGCGACCGCGGCGAGCACGTGGACGAGCACCATGGGCAGGGACGGCAGCATGGACATCGACGGTCCGGCCGCGGCCGACACGGCGTCCGCGGAGTGGTGCAGGGACGGTGTCGTGACGGAGTGCGCCGTGTCCGGGGCGAGCCGGGCGTCGGTGAGGATCCGCTGGGCCTGCGCGGGGCTGATCGCCGCCGCGGACGCACCGCACACCACCCGCGCCGCCCGCTCGACGAGCGAGGCGTCGGACAGGGCGTGGCCCGGCATGCCCGACGTCATGGACGCGGACATCCCGGTGCCGCCCGGCGCCGGGGCCATCGAGGTGCCCTGCTGCCCGAGCCCGAAGAGCGTGTGCAGCGCGGTCTGGCCGACCGCGAGCACGGTGGCGATGCCCGGCAGTGCCCGTTCGCGCCCGGCCAGCGGGGCGGCGACGGCGAACACGGCGAGGAAGGCGGTGCCCACGGTCCACAGGGGCACCGCGGTGCAGGAGGCGATGCCATGACCGGCCGCGGCCAGCGCGACGCAGACCGCGGCGAACACCGCGGCCCGCAGGAGCCGGACGTCACGTCCGGAGCGCGCCGTGCGCTGGTGGGGGGCACTCATGGCGGGCTCATCATCGCACTGGCCCGAAACGCGTTTCACGGCAGGTCCACAAGATGACGTACGGCGGCAAAGGACCCGCTTCGGGGGGAGTCGCCGGCGCATATGCGCTTTCCGGTGTCCCCACATACACCGATCTGGGCGTGCTCGCATCCGCCGTATGGGCGGGTTCATACGGTGTGGGCGATTGCACACCGGTCCTGGCGGCAATAGGTAACGGTATGTCGAGCCGCGGCCTGGAGGCTTCAGCATGAGCATCTGGTGGTCACTCCACTTGCGGCGCGAAGCCGCGAGCGTTCCGCTCGCACGGCGCCTGCTGCTCGGCACGATGGAGACGGCGGGGGTCGATCCGGACGTCTCGTACGACGTCTCCCTCGCGCTCAGCGAGGCCTGTGCCAACGCCGTCGAGCACGGCGGGGGCACCGCACCCGACGGCCCCTCGGAGGCGTACCGGGTCACGGCCTACCTCGACGGCGAGAAGTGCCGCATCGAGGTGGCCGACTCGGGGCCCGGTTTCCCGGCGGGTCCGCCGCACGCGCCGCGACCCCTGGTCCGCGCCGCCCGCAGCGACGCCGAGAACGGCCGCGGGCTGTGTCTCATCCAGGAGCTCGCCGACCACGTCCACATCGGCAACAAGCCGGGCCGGGGCGGCGCGGTGGTCAGCTTCGACAAGATCCTCAAGTGGCGTGAGGGCACTCCGCTGCTGGCGGTCTAGCGCGGATCCGGCCTCCGACGCGGCACCCCCGCGGGGCGGATCCGGCCTTCGGCGCAGTGCCCCGCGCGGGGCGGATCCGGCGTCCGAAGCGGTGCACCCCCGGTGCTGAGCCGGCGTCCGGGCGGCCCGCCGCAGAGCCGGCGGGGACCCGGCGCGAGGTCCAACTGCCTTGAAAACAGCGGCCGAACGCGGTCTGGGCGAGGCAGGGGTCCGTCTGCATACTGGCCTGATGCGGGAGTCGGCGCATGCGTCCGGCCACCGGTGAGGGACCGGCAAGGGCCCTCCCCGAACCGCCGGCCGCCCCTGCCGATGCCCCGCACGCGTGTGTGCCGCCCGCCCCGGCCCGTGGTCCGGAACCCCGGGCGCCCAGGAGTCCCCGGGGTTCCGGAGGCACACCGCACGGCCGCGTGTCCTGCCGACCGGACGCGCGGCGCGGGGGCGAGCCGGGGCGGGACCCGTAGGCCGAGAGCGACAGGGGGAGTGCCAGTGCTGCGCATGGTGCGTGCCGGGGACGGCAGGCGACTGTCGGTGGAACAGCGTGGTGACCCCGACGGCAGGCCGGTGTTCCTGCTGCACGGCACGCCCGGCAGCCGGCTGGGCCCCGCGCCGCGTCCCTCCGTGCTCTACCGGATGGGAATCCGCCTGATCACCTTCGACCGTCCGGGGTACGGCGACTCGGACCGCAAACCGGGCCGCACCGTCAGCGCCGTCGCGGCCGACGTGGCGGACATCGCCGACGCCCTCGGGATCGACCGCTTCGCGGTGGTCGGCCGCTCCGGCGGCGCACCCCACGCACTGGCCTGTGCCTCGCTGCTGCCGGACCGCACGACACGGACGGGGGCCCTGGTCAGCCTCGCCCCGCGGGACGCCCCCGACCTGGACTGGTTCGAGGGCATGACGGAGTCGAACGTGCGCGAGTACGTCAACGCCGCGATCAGCCGGGGCCGGGTCACCACGACGCTGGGCCGCCGGTCCCTGTCGATCGTCGCCGACCCCGCGGCCTCCATCGCCGAGATGCGCAGCAAGCTCCCCGAGTCCGACCGCTGGATCGTCGCGGACGCCGGCATCCAGGACATGCTGGAGCGCAACTTCGCCGAGGGCCTGCGGGACTCGGCGGACGGCTGGATCGACGACGTGATGGCGTTCAGCACGAACTGGGGCTTCGACCTGACGCGGATCGCCTCCCCGGTCCTGCTGTGGCACGGGGAGGACGACATCTTCGCGCCGGCCCAGCACACGCGCTGGCTGGCCCGGCACATCCCCGGCGCCCGGGTCGAGGTCGAGCCGGGCGCCGCGCACTTCGGGGCGCTGCGGGTGATGACGCGCATCCTGAGCTGGGCCGTCCGGACGGTCCCGGACGACCGCCCGGGACCGTCCGTCACACCTGCTGCGGTTCCAGATCCCGGTTGATCCGGCGCCAGGAGCGGACCGACTCGACGAGCGGGTGCGGGTCTCCCAGCAGCCGCGCGAGGCCGGTCTCCGCCTTCTCCTGGAGCTGTGCGGCCTCCGAACGCCGCCCCAGGGCGCGCACGGTGACGGCGAGGTTGGCCGTGCTCACCAGGACGTCCGGGTGGCCAGGACCGAACCGCTTGCGCAGACCGTTCACGGCGAGCCGTTCCCAGTGCTCGGCCTCCTCGTAACGGCCCAGTTCGCCGTAGGCGTTGGCGAGGTTCAGCCCGGCGCACAGGGCGGAGGGGTGCTCGTCGCCCAGGGCCCTCGTCAGGGTGGAACGGGCCCGCTCGGCCAGTTCGGCGGCCTGTTCCAGGTTGCCGAGGGCGCGCTCGTAGATGGACAGGTTGTTGATGCACTGCATGGTGAACGGGTGCTCGGCGCCGAAGGAGCTCTCGTAGCCCTGCAGCACCTCGGTGACCAGCTGGACGGCCCGCTGGGCGCCGCTGCCGGGGTCGGCGCCGAAGTAGTCGGCCGCGAGGTTCAGACCGCAGGCCAGAGCCTCGGGAATGGTGCTTCCGTAGCGTTCGCGGTAGCGCGTGTACGTCTCCCAGGTCTGTTCGGTGATGCTCAGGGCCTCGGCCTGGTGGCCCGCCTTGCGCAGGGACACCGCGAGGCTCTTGTCGACCCGCAGCACCTCGGGCACGTCCGGGTTGAGGACCTGCTCGAAGCCCTCGCGCACCTCGCGCAGGATCTGTACCGAGCCCGCGTAGTCGCCGAGTTCGCGCAGGTCGCGGGCGTGGTGGCCCTTGGTGGTCAGGGTGTAGGGGTGCAGCGGGCCGAGCAGCGCGGTACGGCGGCGGACCGTGTCGTCGTCGAGCCGGCGGGCGGCCTCGCTGTCGCCGGTCAGGCGGTAGTCGATGGCGAGGTTGTTGGCGGAGCTCAGGGAGCGCGGGTGGTCCTCGCCGAATATCTCGCGGAACCCACGGTAGATCCGCAGGTCCAGATCGAGCGCCTCCTTGAAGCGGCCCAGCGCCCGCAGGTCGGCGGCCACGCTTCCGGACGTGATCAGAATGCTGGGGTGGCCCTCGGGGAGCAGCTCCCGCTGGCGGGCCAGGGTGTCCTCGTCCATGGTCCGCGCGGCCTGGTACTCGCCCTGCGAGCGCAGCACGTTGGCCAGCTCGAAGCGGAGGTTGAGGATCTGCTCGTCGTCGGCGTCCGGGAACTCGGTGGTCCAGAACTCGTTGAGCTGGGTGCCGAGCGTACGGGCCGCGTGCAGTTCGCCGCGCTTCCACAGGTAGCGGATGCGGTCGACCATCAGCTGCCGCGGTTCCTCCTCCGCGCACTCGCGGACGTTGGAGGGCACCAGATGCGGCCAGATCGCCTCGAAGCCGGGCCATTGCGCGGGGTTGTCGACGGCGCCCTCGGGCGGGCGGGCGGAGGCGAGGATCCGGTGCACCTCGTGGATCGTGTCGTCGAAGTCCTGCTCGCCCAGGCTGTCGCGCACCGCGGCCTGCACCAGCCGGTGCACCTGGATGGAGTTGTCCGTCGAGTCGACCTTGGCCAGCGCGAACCGGTTCAGCGCCTGGGTGACCTTGCCCAGCATGTAGCGGGCCCGCAGGTCCTTGTCGAAGGGCAGCAGCGCCTTGATCATCGCGTCGCTGCCCACCAGGCTCATCGAGATGGGCTCGGCGGCGAAGAAGCTGCACAGTTCGAGCAGGCGGGCGGCGGCGGGGGATTCCTCGCGCAGCCGGTTGATGGAGATGTTCCAGGTGGCGCCCACGGACGAGGGGTACTCGACGGCCTCGACGGCGGCCTTGACCGACAGCACCTTGGTGCTCTGCTCGCGCAGCTGCTCGATGTACTCCTCGACGGGGGTGGCCGTCGCCTCCAGCCAGGCCGCCGCCACCTCGATGGCCAGCGGCAGGTCGCCGACGGCGTCCGCGACGCGTCCCGCGTCCTCCTCGCCGAGTCCCGGCACCCGGCGGCACAGGTGCTCGATGCTCTCGTTGCGGGTGAAGACCTCGACCTCCACGGGCTGGACCCGGGTCGAGGTGGGCTTGGCGCGGCAGGTGACGAGCAGGTGCCCGTAGACGTTGTCCGGGATGGGCGCCGTCTGGTCCGGGAAGACCTCCAGCACCTTGTCCAGGTCCTCGACGTTGTCGAATATCAGCAGCCAGCGCGAGTACGGCACTCCGTCGCGCAGGGCCTGCAGGGCCGCCTCGGCCGCCTCGGCGACGTCGTCACCGACGCCGGGCAGGTCGAGCATCCGGGCGAGCGCCGCCAGCTTGGGCAGGACCAGGTCCGGCTGCTCGGCGTCGACCCACCACACGAGGTCGTAGTCCGCCTTGAACCGGTGGGCGTACTCGCGGGCCAGCTGGGTCTTGCCGACGCCGCCGAGGCCGTGCAGCACCTGGGGCAGCCGCGGTCCGGAGATGCCGCTGCCGAGCTGTTCGCGCAGCCGGTCCAGGATGGAGGCGCGGCCGGTGAACCAGGGATAGCGGGGCTGGATGTTGGACACCCGCGTGCCGGTGTTGGGGAACCGCACACCGCCGCCCCGGGAGACCCCGACGGCGTCCGGGCGGTCCAGGCCGGTCAGCAGCACCGCGGCGGCCGCGCCCTCGTCCAGCCGGGCCAGGTCGATCGCGCCCCGGCCGGCGTAGGGCATGCTGAGCTGCACGTCGCCGACCCGCACCGAGACCGCCTGGTGCCGTTCCTCGGAGCCGGCGCCCGAGTGGACGGCGGCCTCCCACGCGGCTCTGGCCCGCTGGGAGCCGTTGAAGGCCTGCGAGACCACGGCGACCACCCGGTGCCCGCCGCTCGGCACGGCCTCGGCGCCGATCTCCGTGACGGACATCGTCCGCACGTCCTTGGGCAGCACCTCGAAACCGGCGCCGCGCAGCACCGCCTCCAGCCAGTCCACCCACATCCGGTCCTCGGAGACGTAGTACAGCACCAGCTTCGACGGCGGAACGGGCCGCCGCCGGGTGTACGCGGCCGCGTACCGGGTGCGCTTCACCTCGCTGATCGGAGGCAGCGAGGTCACCCGTCCCTCGGTGACGACGGAGGCGAGCCGTTCACAGGCGGTCAGCATGGAGCTGGCGACCTTCGGGGGGTCCCCGAAGGCGGCGAGGATCTCCTCGTACGCGTAGTAGGGGCGGTAGGGCACCTCCACCGAGCCCCAGTACTCGGCCAGTTGCTCGGAGTCCATGCCGCTCGGCAGTCCGGCGAAGCGCTCCCGGGCGAGGGCGCGGCCGGCGTCGACCTTGTCCTTCTCGCCGTCGTCGATGCGCATCGCGACCGGCAGAATGCGGATGTTCTTGTCGCCGTACCGGTCCGCGATGCCCTGGGCGACGGCGGCGGCGCCCTCGATGCTCTGGTCGCTGAGGGTGTAGCAGACCACGAGCGTGCTGGGCATCTGGACGGTGCAGATGTCGGCGAGGTCGGACAGGCCGGTGCGGCTGTCGATCAGGGTGTAGTCGTAGTAGCGCTGCATGTCGGCGCGCATCGCGTCGAAGAACTGGCCGCCGCCGTAACTGGCGTAGAAGCGGTCCCAGTCCATGTTGCCGACGATCGGGTAGTCCCGGTGGCGCATGCCGGCGGACAGGAAGTCCAGGCTGCCGGGCTTGGGGAACGGCCAGTCGAGGGAGATCGCGTGCGGCCGGACCCGGGCGTAGGCGCGGTGCCAGTCCGGCGCGCGCTCCGGCAGGTCGCGCAGGGCCTCCCGGCGGTAGTCGTCGATGAGGTTGATCAGGCCGGGGGTGGCCCGCAGCAGGGAGGGGTTGAGGAAGGGGTGGAAGAAGCGGTGCAGTCCGGGCGCTTCGAGGTCCCAGTCGACGGTGAGCACCCGGTGGCCGTTGGCGGCGAGGATCCAGGCCACGTTCGCGAGCGCCATCGTCCGCCCCGTGCCGCCCTTGTACGAGTAGAAGGTGATCACGGTGCCCTTGCGGTTCTCGGTCATTCAAAACCCTCCGCCTTGTCGGCCCTGCTCTTCCCGCGCTCGGTCCCGGCCGTGCCGGGGGACTCAGGGCGGGGCGCCACGGCCGAGGTCCTCCGGCCCGGTCAGCCGCGGGGGCGGGGCCGACTCCCCCTGCGGTGGATAGGTGCGGGCGTGCGCCTCGAAGAAGGAGACGGCCTGCCTGACGGCCATCTGGAGCTCGGTCCCGAAGGCGTCCAGTGTGCGGATGCCGCCGTTCAGCGACCGGTGCCCCGCGCCCTCGACCAGGCGTGAGGCGAGCGCCTCGTTGGTGAGCTGGTGCAACCTCGCCTCCCACTCGGCGGGGATCGGGTCGTCCTTGTGCTGCGGGATCATCACGCTGATCCAGGGGCGCCGTTCGCGGCACAGCCGCTCCATCAGCGCCTTGCGGCGGGGGGAGTCCAGCGCCCACCGGTCGAGCAGCAGCAGGCCGGGCGAGTCGGGCGGCCACGAGCCGAGCAGCCGGTCCGCCTCGTTCTCGAAGTCCCCCACGTGCACCCGGTAGTCCATGGTGCGGACGAGGTCGGCGGCGTGCTCGCTGAGCGGCCGGGTCGACACCGGGTGGTACGGATTCCAGTCCCCGGGGGTCTCTCCGTAGCAGTCCGGTGCGCGGCCGGGCGGCAGGTCCGACCGGGAGCACGCGAGCACGGATATGTCGAACGTCGGGGGGTGGCCGGCGGAGCCGAACGCGCTGGGCAGCGACTCGTAGTCCTTGTAGACGAGCCCCTCGGCCAGTTCGGTCGCCTCGGCCACCTTCACGATGTGCTTGGCCAGTTGGTAGACGGCCCGCTCGTACTCGTCCTTCAGGTAGTTGAGCTTGGTCAGGCCGTAGAAGCCCTCGTCTGCGTAGTCCTCGCCGAAGGCCGCGTGGTTGAACTGCAGATCCCGTGCCGCCTGCGGCAGTTGCACCGGTTCCACCGGCACCCATAACGCGGGGATGATCGCGTTCTCCGGGGTGTCCCGGTGCCGGGCCCGCTGGTTCACCTCCCGCTGGGAGAACGCCCACCACTCCCGGCCGCACTGCTCACTGAGGAAGTAGCGGCGCGAGTACAGCGGCACGAACACCTGGCAGCGGGCCAGGTTCTGCGCCAGCTCGTCCGTCCACTTCGTGCCCACCGTCATGCCCTGGTCCAGGAAGCCGGCCTTGGCGCCCGGCGGCAGCGAGGTCATCTGCATGATGTGCGCGCACAGTCCGTCGTACAGCTTCTTCACCCAGGCGTTGGGGTCGGCGTCGCCGGAATCGTGCTTCGGCGTGTGGGCATAGCTCAGGAAGAAGTACGGATTCCCGCCTCTGGCGCTACCCGCGTCCCCTCGCACCAATGCCCCCCGGTGTGCTGCGGCCGGCCCCCAGTGTAGGAAGCGCGGTGTCCCGCGCGGAACAGGACGAACAAGGCCGTCTCGCGCCGGAGTCCGGCGTTTCCCCGGCCGGGCGGGCGCCACACGCGGGCATGCGTCGAGTTTCCGTCAACTCGGCGTCCGGGCTGGCCGGTTCGCGCCCGCCCGGCCCGGCCCGGGCGGTTGTGCGTCAGCCCGCCCGCCACCGGGCCCGGTGCGCCGCCGCCGCCCGGCGCGCCGACTCCAGGGCGTCGTCCCGGATCCGGTCGGCCAGCCGTGCCCGCACGGTCTCCCGCATGCCGGCGACGAACCGCTCCCCGAGCGGGGTGAGCGCGCCGGACGAGCCGAGGGTCTCGACCGCCTCGGCCGTCTGGTCGCGCCAGCGGGAGAACCGCGCCTCGGCCTCGCGCGCCCGCTCCCCCGTGGTGCCCCGCCACCGGGCCCGCCAGAAGTCGATCACCGCGATGTGCGCGTACGTCCCCTGCAGCAGGCCCTCCAGCGGGCGGGGATCCGGCCGCCACGGCGCGTAGAACAGCCGCTCACAGGACGGGTCGTGAAGGTCCGTCAGGTCCAGCACGGCGCCGAGCTTCACGTGCTGGAACTCGTGCACGATCAGCTGGGCCAGCAGTTCCGGTTCGGCGGGCCTCGCGATGGCGACGGCGCCGAAGGCGTCCCGGGCCGCCGAGCTGATGTCGGCGCCCTCCGGGGAGGGCAGCAGGGGGGTGATCACCCGTAGTCCGGCGGCGACTCCCGGCGCGTACGCGGGAAGTTCCCGGCGGATCCAGGCCCAGGCGGCGGTGAGGTCGGCGTGCCACGCCTGCGCCTCGGCGTCGCCGAGCCGAGGGTGCGCCGCGTGTCCGTGGCAGTCCCGCCAGGGGTCGGTGTCCTCCAGGGCGACCGTCCAGCCGTCCAGGGCGAACTCGCGCCGCGCCCGCCAGCCGGGAGCCGCGGGTCCGTTCCGGTCCACCGTGTGCGTACGTCCGTCCGCGGCCCGGACGCTGAATCCGCCGGGGTCACCGGTCACCCGTACCTCGAGGGCATCGCCGACGGCCAGGGTGCCCAGCGTCGGCAGCCGCAGCACCCCCTGCGGAGCCGGAACGGTGACGGTGACGGGACTCCCCGCCCGTACGGCGGCCGCCGCGGCGATCTCGGCCACGCCCCGCATCGCCGTGTCGGCCGCGTCGCGTCCGCCCCGCAGGGACCGGACGGCCCACGGGCGCACGTACGGGTGGGCCAGCACCGCGTCCACAGCGTCCGGTGCCCCGGTGTCCAGGGCCGCCAGCACCTCCCAGGCCGCGCCGGCCGGGCCGCCGTCCCGGTCACCGAGCCGGTTCTCGCGCCACACCGCCGCCAGCAGCTCACGGTTGAGACCCAGTTGGTGCCGGGCCAGGAGACCGACGGTCGCGGCGCCGCCGAAGCCGGCGGCCAGTTCCGCCAGGTGCGCCTCGCCGAGCGGCTGCCGGTCGGTCATGTCGCGGTCCTGGATGCCGGTGACGAGGCGCAGCAGGTCGCCGCAGTAGACGGAGGGGTTCATGAATCCGCTGCCGGTGCGGTACCGGTGGGCGTAGAGCCCGCCGCCGCAGGACTCCACGACCGGACACGCGCGGCAGGTCCCGCACAGCCCGTCGAGCCCCTGCTGGCGCGCCACGACTCCGGGATGCGCGGCGACCTCGTCGAGCGAGTTGGCCATCACGTCCATCCCGGTGACGGGCGCTCCGTCGTAGGCCGTCTTCAACGAGTCCGCCTGCTCGAACGTGCCGTCGGTCTCGATCACGGCCAGGTCCGCGGGCCCCAGCCCGAGCGACTCGGTCAGGCTGCTCCCGCCGCGCAGCGTACGCAGCACCGAGTCGAAGATCCGTACGTCCATCGGGCGGCCGTTCGCGTCCCAGCGGTCCCACACCCTCAGCAGCCAGTCCGCGTACGGCGTGGCGGTCGGGTCGCCGGAGGGGCGCAGCGGGGGGTCGTCCCAGGTGGCGTGCGGCAGGAGGAAGTCGACGCGGGGCGGGTCGAGCGCGGCCAGGGCGTCGTAGACGGCGGCCGGGTCGTTGCGCACGTCGATCGTGCAGAGGAGGCCCGCGAAGAGGTGGCGGTAGCGCGGGCGGGCGAGCAGGGCGACGGCGCGCAGGACCTTGTCGTGACTGCTGCGGCCGTCGCGGTAGACGCGGTGCAGGTCGTTGGCGGCCCGGTCGCCGTCGAGGGAGATGCCGACCTTGATGCCGAACTCCGCGAAGAGTTCGCAGAACTGCTCGTCGAGCGTTACGCCGTTGGTGTGGATGCGGAGGTCGAGGGCGCACACGCCACGGAGGGCCGCCCGTAATTCCTCGGCCGCCCGGCGCAGCCGGGCCCGGCCGGCGAGGAGCGGCTCGCCGCCGTGCAGGACGACGTGGACGGTGTCGAGACCGTGGGCCGCGGCGTGCTCGGCGATGCGTTCGGCGCTGATCTCCAGGACCTTGTCGGAGATCACCACGGGCCGACCGCGCCAGCTCTGGTCGGCGTGCTCGAAGACGTAGCAGTGGTCGCAGGCGAGATCGCAGCGAGCGTGCATCTTCAGGACGAACTGGCGTAGGGGTTGTGGCGGCCGGCCCATGAGTGTGCTGTCGGTCCTCGGTCTTGTGGTTCAGGCGTGGATGCGGACCAGGGAGGCGGACCCGGACGTCAGACGGACGACTGGAAGGCCGCGACCGCGACCCTGCCCGGTCCCTGCGGTGCGCCGCCGTTCGACACGACCCGGGTCAGTGCGGCCGACAGTGCGCGGTCGTGCTGCGCGGCGAGGCGCGTCAGCGTCACCCGCTCCGGACCGATCGCGGCCGCCGCTTTCCCCGGTTCTTGGGCCGCTGCGTCGAGGGAGGCGTTCATTCGGAACCTCATCTTCTGTGCGTACGCACTGACGGGAGGCAGGGCGGAGCCTGCTCAGCAAGAAAACCACTGGTCGGAGGGCGCCGCCCGTCGTGTCCCGGCGCCGACCGGGGCACAGACGCGGCCGACGCAGCGGACATACAGGTGCCCCACCGGCCACTGGTCGCGAGCAGCGTAGCCAAGACCGGCGCGCACTTGGCTCGTTCGCTGCTCGGGCCACGCCAGCGCGGAGCAATCGGACCTCTCGCGTCCCACACGTCTGTCATATGCCCTCACGTCCCTCATCGGCCAAAAGCCGAGCCACCGGGGCGGCACCCGGTCGGCCTCCCAGAGCAAGGCAGGAGTCCCTCAACCGCAAGGCCGAGAAAGTTTGACCCAAATTTTACCTCAGATTACCCGGTTCGGCCGCTTTGTCCAGGGCTCTCTTCGGCCAAGTGAGGAGCCTACGGCCCGGCCGGACATGCCGACCGATGCTTTCGCGCCGAACTCGGCCTTCCTCGGCATCCTCAGGCTGCGCACAGCCTCTGCCGATGTCCCTGACGGGCGCCGCTCCTAGCCTTCGGGGATGACCGGAACCCACAGAGACCCCGCCGGGAGCGAGGACGGGCCCACCGCCGACGACAGGACCCGCCTGCGCGGATACCAGGTCTCCGACGCCAACGGGGCCGTGAGGTTCCGGACGGTCTTCCCCGGCCGGTACACCCCGCGCACCACCCACATGCACGTCAAGGTGCCGTACTCCCGGCACACCGGGAGCTGCACCGAGCTCGCCGACGACATGGTCTACGAGGACAACGGCGCGGCCGGCGGCCTGCTCCGGCCAAGGGCTGCAAGGGCTGCAAGGGGTGCATCACGCTGGGCCTCGACGCCCACACACGGGGTCCTTCCTGTGGACCGGCTTCGGGGCGGCGGTGGCGGCACACCGCCGAGCGGTGCACCCGGCGACGCCCCGACCGGTAGGCCGCCGAGCGGTGCCCCGGGCGGGAGCGCCTTCCCGTCGGCCCCGGCGGCCTCGTAGGGTACGCCGATGCGCAGCCGCGAGGACGAGACGCTGGCGCGGGCCGCGGTGGCCGCGCTCATCCGGCAGCTCGAGCTGACCCCCAAGCCCGGCCTGCCCGATCCGCGGGACCTCGGTGCCCGGACCACCCGGCAGGACCTCTGCGCCCTGCGCTGGTCCGCCAAGGCGCTGGAGCCCGGCCTCGCGGCCATGGCGGCAGCCGCCCGCCGCACCGGCGGACCCACGCCCGGGCTCCGGACGGAACTGGGCGCCATCGGCCGGTGCGCCGAGCACACGGTGGCGCGGGCGGGCGGCGGACACCGCGGGGCCCTGTGGACCCTCGGGTTCCTGGTCGCCGCGGCGGCCCTGGATCCCCGCGCCACCGGCGCCGCACTGGCCGCCACCGCCAAGGGGATCGCCGCGCACCCCGACCGGCGGGCGCCGCGCCGCCCCTCCCGCGGATCGACCGTCTCGGCGACCTACGGCGCCGCCGGGGCACGGGGCGAGGCGCGCGCCGGATTCCCGCACGTACGGCGGGCGTTGGAGGCGCTGGCCGCCGCGCGCGCCGCCGGCGCGCCCGAGCCCTGCGCCCGGCTCGACGCCCTGCTCACCGTCATGTCCACCCTCCAGGACACCGAGGTGCTCCACACCGCGGGACCGCTGGGGCTCCGACACGTCCAGGCGGGCGCCCGCGGGGTGCTGGAGGCCGGCGGTACGGCGACGGCGGCCGGACGCGCCGCCCTGTCCGCCTTCGACACGGACCTCCGGTCCCGGGGCTGGAGCCCGCGCGGCAGCGGCGGCCTCCTCGCGGGCGCGCTGTTCGCCGACTCCCTCCCGGTGCCGGTCGGTTCACCGGCCGCGGCTCCCTGACACGTCGTCCCGCGCCTCACCCCCGCGTCCCGCACCCCGCGTCCCGCGCCTCACCCCCGAGCCGCACCCCCGCGTCCCGCGCCTCACCCCCGCGCCGCACCCCCGCGTCCCGCGCCTCACCCCCGCGCCTCACCCCCGCGCCGCACCCCCGCGTCCCGCGCCTCACCCCCGCGTCCCGCACTTCGCCTCCGCACCCGGCGCCGAGGGTGTCCCGCCGCCGGCCGGTGACATCGCGTGCCGGCCCTCCGCCCACCGGGCCGCGGGGCCCATCCCGTACGACGCCGCCAGCGTCACCCCGCCGAGGAGCAGCCAGCCCGGTGTTCCCCATCCCACGAGCAGCGCCGTCAGGACCAGTGGGCCAAGGGTCCGGGCCACGGTCACGCCGGTGCCGAAGAAGCCCTGGTACTCGCCGGTGCGGCCGGCCGGGGCCAGGTCGAAGGCCAGCTGCCAGGAGCCCGCGGACTGCTGCATCTCGGCGGCCACCTGGAGGAGTGCGCCCGCCACCAGGATCCCCGACGCCGGCCACGGCGCCGCCCCGGCGGAGAGGGCGAACACCGCGCACGACGCCAGCATCAAGAACCCGGACCGCCGTATCGCGCGCGCGGCGGACGCGACGCCCCGCACCCCGCGGGCCATCCGCACCTGGAAGACCATCACCGCGGCCGTGTTCAGCACGAACAGCGCCGAGACCAGCCAGGCGGGCGCGTCGGTCCGCTCGGTGATCCACAGCGGGATGCCGAGGCTGAGCAGGGGCATCCGCAGCAGGAGCACGGTGTTGAGCAGCGTGACCACCGCGTAGGGGCGGTCGCGCAGGACGCCGGGTCCGCGCACGTGCCCGACCCCGGCGGGCGCGACGGACGGCAGCCGCAGCAGCAGCGCCGCGCACAGCAGGAAACTCACCGCGTCCAGCGCGAAGACCCCGAGATACGCGGCCCGGGTCCCGGCGTGCAGCGCGAGCCCGCCGAGCCCGGCGCCCACCGCGAGACCGGCGTTGAGCGTCGACTGGAGGTGGGCGAGCAGTCCGGTCCGCTCCCCGGCGGGCACCAGCCCGGCCAGCAGCGCCTGCCGGGCCGCGGCGAGCCCCGACTGCGCGGAGGTGTACACGCACGCCGCGAGCAGGAAGGGCAGGAACCCCCGGACGACGAGGAAGGAGGCCACCGCCGCCGCGGTCACCACGGCCAGCAGCACCGCCGTGCCCCGTGCGCCCCGCCGGTCGGCGAGCCGGCCAAGCGGGACGCCGACCAGCGAACCGATGCCCCATGCGACGGTGAGCCCCAGGCCCACCCGCCCGGCCGGCAGCCCGACGACCTGCGTGAAATACAGGGCCGAGGTCACGTAATAGGCGCCGTCCCCCACGGAGTTGCTCAGCTGCGCGACGGCCAGCACCCGCCGGGGGCCCGCGGGCGGGACGAGACGACCGTCCGTCGCGGGGCCGGGTGCCGGGTGCGCGGGGTGTGCCGCGGAGTTCGTCATGCCCTCGACGCTAGGGGCGGGCCGGACCGTTCGACAGGCCCATTTCCCGGCCGCTTCACTGGTCCAATCCACATGGCGGGCATCCCCGGTTCACCCCGTGGACGCGCGCCCCCGCCGCACCTCCCCGAGCACCCTCCCCAGCACCTCCAGCGCCTCGGGGTACACCCGCTCCCGGGGAGTCCCGTACCCGACGACCAGGCCCTGCGGCCGGCCATCGGCCGCCGCGTGCCAGTGGTCCCCGAGACGGCCGACCGCGAGCCCCTCGGGCGCCGCCCGCTCCAGCACCTCCGCCTCGTCCGGGACCTCCACCAGGGCGTGCAGCCCGACCGCGATCCCGCGCACTCTCCAGCGCGCCCCCAACAGCGAGACGAGCTGGTCCCTGCGCCGCCGGTAGCGCAGCCGGCAGGCACGCACATGACGGTCGTACGCGTGACCGGTCAGCAGCTCGGCGAGCGCCAACTGACCGATGGACTCGGTGTGATGGTCGCTGTGCAGCTTGACGTCGGCCACCGCGTCGACCAGGTCCGGCGGCAGCACCATCCAGCCCAGCCGCAGCGCGGGGCCGAGCGTCTTGGAAGCCGTGCCGAGATACACCACGTGGCCGGGCGCCATTCCCTGGAGCGCGCCGACCGGCTGCCGGTCGTAGCGGAACTCCCCGTCGTAGTCGTCCTCGACGATCAGACGGCCACGCGCGCGTGCCCAGTCGACGAGCGCCCGCCGCCGCCCGGGATGCAGGGTCACACCGGTCGGGTACTGGTGGGCGGGCGTCACGACCACGGCGTCCTCGTCACCCAGATCCCCCGCGCGGACGCCGAGTTCGTCGACCGCCAGCGGCACCACCCGGCCGCCGCCCCGCAGCACCACGTCCCGGTGGAACGGCAGCCCCGGGTCCTCCATGGCGACCACGCCGCCGTCCAGGACCCGGGTGAGGAGCGCGAGCCCCTGCACGTACCCCGAGGTGATCACGATCCGCTCGGGCGGCGCGATGACGCCCCGGGCCCGGCCGAGGTACTCGGAGAGCGCCGTGCGCAGTTCGGCCCGGCCGCGCGGATCCCCGTAGTCGTACGCCGTGGAGGGCGCCGTCGCGATCGCGCGCCGCAGCGCCCGCAGCCAGGCCGCCGCCGGGAACGTGCCGACGTCCGGGCTGCCCGGCCGCAGGTCGAGACGCGGCGCCCGCGCGGCCGCGGCCCCCGCGGCGGCCGGCACACGGCCGGCGGGCGGCGCCGCAACCTCGGTGCCCGATCCCTGCCGGGCCCGCAGATAGCCCTCGGCGACCAACTGGTCGTAGGCGGCCTTCGCCGTGCCCCGGGACATGCCCAGCTCGGCGGCGAGCCGCCGGGTCGCGGGCAGCCGGGTGCCGGGGGCGAGCCGTCCGTCGCGCACGGCGTCCCGCAGCGCCCGTTCGAGTCCCGCCCGGCGTCCCCCCGCCGAGTCGGGATCCAGATGCAGGTCCACTCCGACGCCGGACCAGAAATCCCCCATGGAAGAACCGCCCCCCTGGACACACGTGGACACACGAACGGCCGGGCACCCCCTCGGTACCCGGCCGCCCTCGTACCAGCCCTCGACTCGGACCGGCTCAGCTCGTCAGGGCCGCCATCCAGGCCTCGACCTCGTCCGAGCGGCGCGGCAGCGCGGCCGACAGGTTCCGGTTGCCGTCCTCGGTGACCAGGAGGTCGTCCTCGATGCGCACGCCGATGCCGCGGTACTCCTCCGGCACCGTCAGGTCGTCCGCCTGGAAGTACAGGCCCGGCTCGACGGTCAGGCACATGCCCGGCTCCAGCGTGCCGTCCACGTACGTCTCGGTGCGGGCCGCCGCGCAGTCGTGCACGTCCATGCCGAGCATGTGACCGGTGCCGTGCAGGGTCCAGCGGCGCTGCAGGCCGAGCTCCAGGACGCGCTCGACCGGGCCCTCGACGAGCCCCCACTCGACGAGCTTCTCCGTCAGCACGCGCTGCGCGGCGTCGTGGAAGTCGCGGTACTTGGCACCCGGCCGGACGGCCGCGATACCGGCCTCCTGGGCCTCGTACACCGCGTCGTAGATCTTCTTCTGGATCTCGCTGTAGCGGCCGTTGACCGGCAGCGTGCGCGTCACGTCGGCGGTGTACAGCGTGTGCGTCTCGACGCCCGCGTCCAGCAGCAGCAGGTCACCGGAGCGCACTGGGCCGTCGTTGCGCACCCAGTGCAGCGTGCACGCGTGCGGACCGGCGGCGCAGATGGAGCCGTAGCCGATGTCGTTCCCCTCGACCCGCGCGCGCAGGAAGAAGGTGCCCTCGATGTACCGCTCGCTGGTGGCCTCGGCCTTGTCCAGGACCCGGACGACGTCCTCGAAGCCGCGCACGGTCGAGTCGACGGCCTTCTGCAGCTCGCCGGCCTCGAACTCGTCCTTGACCAGCCGCGCCTCGGAGAGGAAGACCCGCAGCTCCTCGTCCCGCTCGGCGGTGACCTTGTCCGTCAGGGCGGCCTCGATGCCCGCGTCGTAGCCGCGCACGACCCGGACGGGGCCGGTGGCCTCCCGCAGCCGGCCGGCCAGCTCGCGCACGTCCGAGGCGGGGATGCCGTACAGCTGCTCGGCCTCGGTCAGCGAGTGGCGGCGGCCGACCCACAGCTCGCCCTGCCCGGACAGCCAGAACTCACCGTTCTCGCGGTCGGAGCGGGGCAGCAGGTAGATCGTCGCCCGGTGCCCGTCCGTGGTGGGCTCCAGCACCAGGACGCCGTCCTCGGTGAGGTTGCCGGTGAGGTACGCGTACTCGACCGAGGCACGGAAGGCGTACTCCGTGTCGTTCGAGCGGGTCTTCAGGTTGCCCGCGGGGACGACCAGGCGCTCCCCCGGGAAACGCGCGGACAGCGCGGCGCGGCGCGCGGCCGTGTACGCGGCCTGGGCGATCGGCTCGAGATCCCGCAGCTCCGTGTCGGCCCAGCCGGACTGCATGTTCTCGGCGAGCTCGTCGGACACGCCCGGGTACAGGCCGTTCTTCCGCTGCTTGATCGGTTCTTCTTCGCCCGCTTCGTCAGCGGCATCGTCAAGCACGGCTTCCGGGGTCTCCGGTGTGAGCGCCTCCGACACGGTCTGCCTCCTCGTTACGACTCTGGACCGTCCCCCATCGTACGGTCGTACGGAAGGGGGCCCAGGGCCGAAGGACCCGTTACCGGAGGGTCACGTGAGGCGGGCTCCGGCGGCCTTCCCGGACGGGTCCCCGGAGCTCACTCGAACCGGGCGGCCAGCAGGACGACGTCCTCCTCGCTGTCGGCCTCGTCGAGGCCGTCCGGCAGCACGGTCCGCAGGACGTGGTCGGCGATCGCGCCCGGATCGGCGCGCAGTGCCCGCGGCACCCCGGCGGCGGCCGCGTGCAGCCGGGCGAAGGCGCGGTCCATGGAGTCGCCGGTGCGGTGCAGCAGGCCGTCGGTGTAGAGAAGCACCGTTTCGCCGGGCCGGGCGTACAGCTCGACGCTCGGCGCCTCCCAGCAGGCGAGCATCCCCAGCGGCGCCGACAGGGAGGTCTCCACGAACTCCGTGCGCCGCTCGCCGACGACCAGCGGCGGGCTGTGCCCCGCTCCGGCCAGCGTGATCCTGCGCGGCGCGGGCTCGCAGTAGGCGAAGAGGGCGGTGGCGGAGCGGGCGGGCTCGGTGAGCCGCAGCAGCAGTTCGAGGTCGGACAGGACGGCGACGGGGTCCTCGCCCTCCATCACGGCGTACGCCCTGAGCGAGGCTCTCAGCCGGCCCATCGCGGCGACCGCGCTGGGCCCCGAGCCGGTGACCGACCCGACGGCGAGCCCGAGCGCGGCGTCCGGCAGCGGCAGCGCGTCGTACCAGTCGCCGCCGCCGCGCGGCCCGGTGCGGCGGCGGGCGGCGAGCTGGACACCGGCGACCCGGGGCAGCCGCGTCGGGAGCAGCTCCTCGGAGATCGTCGCCATGCACGCGCGCGTGCGCTCCAGTTCCACCAGCCGGGCCAGGTGCTCCGTCGCGTGGCGGGCGTACAGGCCGACGAGGTGGCGCTGCCGCTCGACGGGTTCCGCGGGTTCGTCGTAGAGCCACACCGCGGCGCCCAGCCGGCCGCCGGCCCCGGTGGACAGGGGCAGCGCGTAGCTCGCGGCATAGCCGAGCCGGGCGGCCACCTCGCGGTGGCGGGGGTCGAGGCCGTCCTCGGAGAACAGGTCCGGCTGGGCGATCTCGCCCTCGCCGCCGGGCAGTCCGTCCAGGATCCTGCCGTACGACATGGAGCTGCGCGGGACCGTCTCGATGTGCCCGAGGTCCGCGCGGGCCAGGCCAAGCCCCACCGTCGTGTCCGGACCGAGCCCGTCGCGCGGCTCCAGCACGACCAGGCCGCGGCGGGCGCCGACGAGGGTGGCCCCGGCGTGCAGCAGTTCCTCGAGGGCGTCGTACAGGGAGGCCGTGCGCGAGAGCCGCTCGGTGAGTTCGTGGAGTGTCGTGAGATCGGAGACCCAGCCCGCGAGGCGGTCCTGGAGGACTGCTCCGGGGCCGGTGGGGGAGAGGGCCGAGGGGGCGTCCGTGGCTGCGGGCGCGGGCGCGACAGTGTGTGCGGGCGCGGGAACCGTGGAATCGATTCCGGCCACTTTCGGGAGGTGAGGGGTGGTCATGGCAGTCGGCTTTCCGACCGGTGCGTATTGCTCGATAGCATCGCAAACCCCCATGTCATTCTGCGCCGCTGGCAGTGTCTCCACATGTACACGCACTCGTGAGGGGATGTCCAGCATTGTCCTGCCGGGATTCCTGGTGTCCGTGAGACACTTGCGGAAAAACGAAGTTGGCTTAAAACTGCTTCGGGTAACGGGTTATTGAGGTCGACTGGCCTTGCTCGACGGAGCGTCACAGCGGTCGTGATGGGTACGTACTCGGTGAAGGTCAGGGGTGGAGGAGATCCACCCGGAACCTGGCAGCGGACCCGGGCGTCTTAACCACCGACGACCGTGCCCCATCCTCCCGTGGCGGAGGCGGCTCGATACACGCGTGACGGCAAAACGCCAGGCGCCGCCACCCCACGCCATGCCCATGCTCTTGCCAGACGCAGTATGGACGCGGATGCAGCCAATGATCGGCCCACGGGGGTTCCCCTTGCCCGGTGCCGGGGTGTGATGCGCCAGCAGGTACGCACAGTGAAGTGATCGACACATGGTGTGATGTGATCCACGGTGTTGCCAGGCGTGCAACGGAAAGGAACGAGCGCTCATGCGCGAGATCCTCGGAAGGCGACGCGGGCTCCTGTCCAGGCGGAACAACCGGAGCCCTGAGATGCTCAGCGCGGCCCTGACCTTCGCGACGGGATGGCAGTGGCCTGTGCTCCCGGGTGTGGCGCCGGACCCGCGGGGGCGGGCCGGCTGCGGATGTCCCGACCCGGAATGCACGGTGCCAGGTGCCCACCCCTTCGACCCCGGCCTCCTCGCGGCCACCACCGACGAGCGCATGGTGCGCTGGTGGTGGGGCAACCGGCCGTCGGCACCCATCGTGCTGGCCACCGGAGGCACGGCTCCCTGCGCGGTGAGCCTGCCCGCCCTGGCGGCGGCCCGCGCCCTTGTGGCACTCGACCGCACGGGCATGCGCCTCGGCCCGGTCGTCGCCTCCCCCTCGCGCTGGGCGATCCTCGTCGCGCCGTACTCCCTGGAGCAGCTCGGTGAGCTGCTGTACGCCAAGGACCACGTCCCCGGCTCCCTCCGCTTCCACGGGGACGGCGGCTACATCGCCCTGCCCCCCTCCGAGACCGGGCAGGGCGAGGTCCGCTGGGAGCGGGCTCCGCTGCCGGGTTCGGCCGCGCCCTGGGTCCCCGGTGTGGAGGCCGTCGTGGACGCGGTGGTGGAGGCCCTCACTCGTACGGGTGTGAGCGCACCCGAGTCGTAGGGGTGTCGGGCGCGCGGCGGACCGGGCGCCCCCTCCCGGCCGTTATGTTCCCTCGTATGCTGCGTCACTCCGGCGGACGGCCCGCGGACCCCCGAAGAGTCCGCCTCTTCGCGCTCCTCGGCGCCGTCGCGGCCGTGATCGCCCTTCCGCTCGCCGTGGCGTCCGCGGGACCCGCCGGTGACGGCGCTCCCGCGGGCGTCCCCGCTCCCGGCCCCGACGACGGCCGGGCGGCGGCCCCCGAGCCCGCGCGTTCGCCCCTGCGGCTCGGTGTGGGCCTCGCCACCGCGGCCCGCTGCGGACCGGAGCTCTCCTCCCCCGACGGCATCGAGGCGCAGACCTGTGTCCTGACGCAGGGGCGGGAGACCTGGGCGCGCACCTACTACCGCAATGCGACCGGCGACGAGCTGAGCGCCGCGCTGACGCTCCTCGCGCCCGGTGGCCGCACCGTGCGGATGCACTGCGCGGTGGACGCGGGGGACGAGCCGGGAGTGTGCGAGACACCCAGGGGACGCACGGCGGGCGAGGCGGCGGCTTACACGGCGGTCACGGAGTTCGCGAGGAGTGCCGGGCGCGGACCGCTTCTGTTGCGCTCCGGGAGCAACTCGACGCAGCCGTAGGGCTGTTGGCGTCGAGGCCGGTGCGGTGCCGAGATGCGGACCCGTACGCGCTCATGAAAAGACCCGGTTGCTGGCGACGGGGGATGCACCAGCAACCGGGCTACGGGAACGGTAACAAGAGATCGGCGGTTCGCAAATTCGAACTCGGCTATTCAGACACCGATTTCCCTGCCGGGACCGGGAGTTGTGACAGGAGTCACCCCTCCCGGCGGTCCTGACCAGCTGACCGGCCGGTCAGTCCCCGGCTGTGCGTCAGCTGAGCGTGACCTGTCGGTTCGTGAGGCCGCCGCGGGCCCGGCGCTCGTCCGCGGTCAGCGGCGCGTCCGCTGCCAGGGCCGGCGCGAGCCGTTCTGCGAATTCGGCCGCGGGCTTCTCGATGTCGTCGGCCGTGACCCCGCTCGGCAGGTCCCAGACCGGCACCGTCAGGCCGTGCGCACGGAAGGAGCCCACCAGTCGCGTGCCCTCGCCGAGGCTGGAACCGCCCGCCGCGTGCAGTCGCGCCAGCGCGTCCAGAAGCTGCTCCTCGGGATACGGCATGACCCAGCGCAGGGGGTTCTTGTCCGGCGTCTCGCACCAGTACGCGGCATCGACCCCGGAGAGCTTGACGGTCGGGATGGCGGCCGCGTTTGCCCGCTCGAGGGAGGCGGTCACCTCCGGCGTCGCGTTCTCCGCGTCCGGGACCCAGAACTCGAAGCCCGCGTGCACAACTGGCTCGAAGGCGCCTTCGGGGTCGAGCACGTCCTGAAGCCGCGGACCGTCGGCGGGGGCGCGGCGGCCCTCGACCGGCGTGCCGGGCTGCGCCGTGAGCGCCCGCCGGAGGGTGTCGGCGAGGTCGCGGCTGATGTCTCCGGACGCCGTGTCGTTCTGCAGGCCGAGGAGGACCGAGCCGTCGTCGCGACGCAGCGCGGGCCAGGCCATCGGCAGGACGGTGGCGAGCGTGACCGACGGGACGCCCTCGGGCAGGCCCTCCTTGAGCGTCAGCTCGACGGTCGCCGCGGGCACCAGCTCGCGCAGCGCGACCCAGTCGCCCTCGCCGGGCAGCCCCTCGAAGGGGCGCTGCACCAGCTCGGTCGCCGCGTGCGCGGCCGCCCGGCCGTGACAGGCCTTGTAGCGCCGGCCACTGCCGCAGGGGCAGGGTTCGCGCGCGCCGACCACCGGGACGTCTCCCCCAGCGCCTGCGGCGCGGGCCCCGTCCTTGAGCTGCGGCTGCCTGGCCTTCGTCTGGGGTCGCTTCTTGGCCATTGTGGGTGTCTCCCGGTTACGGCTCGTCTGGTACGGGCGCGAGCCTAGCCGTTCCTGCGACGGGGGAACGGGACCCTGTGGACAACGCACCCGCCCGTCACGGATCCGTTGCCCGGGTCCGCCCGCGTCCCGGCTCCCCCGCGACCTTGCGACCGGTGACCGGGCCGCGGGCTCCCCGGCGCTCAGTCCCGTTCGTCGAACGCGTCCGCGAAGTCCAGCTCCGGGACGCAGGACACAGCCGGTGACGCCACGCGCGTAGCGAAGTCGTCGCGCCGGTGCGCTCCGATGACGTCGTCCTGGACGACGACCCACACCGTGACCTCTCCCCGTGCGTCGTCCCGTACGCCCCAGTCCTTGGCGAGCGCCGTGATGATGTTCAGCCCACGGCCGCCGCGTGCGGTGACCGAGGGTGTGGCCGGGACCGGGCGGGTCGGACCGCCGCCGTCCGTCACCTCGACCGTGAGCCGCCCCGCCGAGTCGACGCGCCAGGCGGCGCGCACGTCGCCTTCGCCCGTCAGCGCGTCACCCAGCGGTCTGCCGTGCCGGCACGCGTTGCTCAGCAGTTCGGAAAGGATCAGAACGGCGTCGTCGACGACCGAATCCGCGACGCCACCGGACCGCAGCTGGTCCCGCATCCGGTGTCTCGCCTGCCCCACGCCCGCAGGGCCATGGGGAACGGCCATGCTCGACGACGTGGGCACCTCCTGTGCCACCACCAACGCCACCCCCGAGACCTCCTTTGCCCCACGCCACGGTGTGGATGCCCTTTTGGACTGGACCGGAAACCGGCCAACACACGTCCGCTGACGCACTCGTAACGATCGAATACGGAACGAACGCGCCGGTGCACTCCCCGTGACGGCGTGGCTGGTTCTCGATGGCGTGTTCTCGGGGTCCCGGCCGCTGCGTCAGCGGCCCAGCCGGTCCAGGACCGCACGCGGCCGGTTGGTGATGATGGCGTCCACGCCCAGGTCGGCGCAGAGATCGACGTCCTCCGGAGTGTTCACGGTCCACACGTGCACCTGGTGCCCGGCCTTCTTGAGGCGCTCGACGTAACCGGGGTTGCCGCGCACGATCCGCAGGGAGGGGCCCGCGATCCGGACACCGGCGGGCAGCCGGCCGTCGCGCAGCCGGGGCGAGACGAACTGCAGCAGATAGACCGTCGGCACATTCGGGGACGCGGCCCGGACGCGCTGGAGCGAGCGCGCGGAGAAACTCATGACGCGCACGGGCGACTCGGCGGGGGACTCCGGGGCGTCCAGGCCGAAACGCTTCAGCAGGAGCAGCAGCCGCTCCTCGACCTGACCGGCCCAGCGGGTGGGATGTTTCGTCTCGATGGCGAGCTCCACCCGGCGGCCCGCGTCGGCGACGAGTTCGAGCAGCCGCTTTAGGGTGAGGACGGAGGTGGCCTCCGGGTCTCCGGGGCCGTGCTCCCAGTCCGGGGCCTCGTCGCCGTTCTTCCAGGAGCCGAAGTCCAGGGCGGCGAGATCGGCCAGCTCCAGCGCGGAGACCGCACCGCGTCCGTTGGACGTACGGTTGACGCGACGGTCGTGAACGCAGACGAGGTGGCCGTCCGCGGTCAGCCGTACATCGCATTCGAGGGCGTCGGCGCCGTCCTCGATCGCCTTCTTGTACGCGGCCAGCGTGTGCTCCGGCGCCTCTTCGGAGGCGCCCCGGTGGGCGACGACCTGGATCGGGTGCTGTCGTGCGTGGGTCACCGCGTCATGGTGCCACCGCGAGAGGGTAGGCGTGCAGACGGAGACGTCAGGAATACATTCGTTTTGTCTTAAGGGTCCGATATAAAGGATGGTCTCGGACCCACAGCCACCGCTTATGGTGCTCTGACGGCCGGTGAGAAAAGCTGACGGCATACAAAAGCACATGCACAGCTGAATCGCGCCGGTTCGCCGGCACGTGTGAGCGAGCGTGACCGAGTGCGACCGAGAACAACAGCCGTGGACCGAGGAGAAGAGCTGTGAGCACCGAGAACGAGGGCACTGCGGTACCCCCGGCCCCGTCTGCGCCTCCCGTGCCGGTGGACACTCCCGCTGCTTTCGCGCAGGGCGCCGCGCCCGGGGGAGGCGCGACGACCGCACCGCTGCCGCCCGTGCCCCACGGCGACCCCGGTGCGCCGGTGCAGCACCCGGCGCCCGCCGCGCCGTACGAGTCCGCGGGTGCCGCGCCGGGTGCCGGTGCGTTCGCCGCGTCCGCGGCCGGGCACGACGGGCAGACGCAGAGCTTCGGTGCCCCCGGCCAGGCGCAGAGCTTTGGTGCCCCCGGTCAGGCGCAGGGTTTCGGTGAGCACGGGCAGGGTGCCCACGGGCAGGCCCCGAGCTCCGGTGAACACGGGCAGGGGGGCGCCGGGCAGCACGGGCCGGAGCAGGGCGCGCCCGGTACCCGGTCCGCCGCCGAGGCCGGCTGGCCGCCCCCGCCCGCCACACCGTCGTACGCCGACGGCGGTGGTTCGGGACCGGGCGGCTGGGGCTCCTCCTATCAGCAGCCCGCGCCCGGGCCGAAGTCCGGACGGGGCGGCCTGGTCGCCGCGATCCTGGCCGCCGCGCTGGTCGCCGGCGGCGTCGGCGGCGGGCTCGGCTACACCCTGGCCAAGGACGACGACGGCGCCACCGACTCGACGACCGTGTCCGCGGCCGACGGCGGCGGCGACTTCAAGCGGGACGCCGGCACGGTCGCGGGCGTGGCCAACGCGGCGCTGCCGAGCACGGTCACCATCGAGGCCGAGAGCAGCAGCGGCGAGGGCGGCACGGGCACCGGCTTCGTCTTCGACAAGCAGGGCCACATCCTGACCAACAACCACGTGGTGGCCGAGGCCGTCGACGGGGGCAAGCTCAGCGCCACCTTCCCGAACGGCAAGAAGTACAACGCCGAGGTGGTCGGGCACGCGCAGGGGTACGACGTCGCGGTCATCAAGCTGAGGAACGCGCCCTCGGACCTGAAGCCGCTGGCCCTCGGCAACTCCGACAAGGTGGCCGTCGGCGACTCGACGATCGCGATCGGCGCGCCCTTCGGCCTGTCGAACACGGTGACCACGGGCATCATCAGCGCCAAGAACCGCCCGGTGGCCTCCAGCGACGGCAGCTCCGGCAGCAAGGCCTCCTACATGAGTGCCCTGCAGACCGACGCCTCCATCAACCCCGGCAACTCCGGCGGCCCGCTCCTGGACGCCAAGGGCGCGGTCATCGGCATCAACTCGGCGATCCAGTCCACGGGCGGCGGCGGCCTCGGCGGCACCAGCCAGTCCGGCTCGATCGGCCTGGGCTTCGCGATCCCGGTCAACCAGGCCAAGTTCGTCGCCCAGCAGCTCATCAGGACCGGCAAGCCGGTGTACGCGAAGATCGGCGCGTCGGTCACCCTGGAGGAGGGGACGGGCGGCGCGAAGATCTCCGAGAAGGGCGCGAGCAACTCCGAGGCGGTCGAGGCGGGCGGTCCCGCGGACAAGGCGGGCCTCAAGCCCGGCGACGTCATCACCAAGCTCGACGACCTGGTGATCGACAGCGGCCCCACCCTCATCGGCGAGATCTGGACCCACAAGCCGGGCGACACCGTCAAGCTCACGTACACCCGCGACGGCAAGACCCGCACGGCGGACGTCACCCTCGGCGAACGCCGGGGCGACAGCTGATCCGAGCCGCGGGGGCGCCGCCCGACCGGTTAGTCTTGTCCCCGCGCGGCCGGTGATCGCCGCCCGCGCGGGGTGGGTTGCCCGAGCGGCCTAAGGGAACGGTCTTGAAAACCGTCGTGGCAGCGATGTCACCGTGGGTTCAAATCCCACACCCACCGCAGCAGGTGAACGGCCCCCGACCAGGAAAACGGTCGGGGGCCGTCGCGCTGCGCGCTGTCCGCGAGTAGCTGCCGTTCCCCTTTGTTTCCCGCTCGATCGGGCACGGCAGGGGCACGTCTGCTTCCAGCCTGGACGCCGTCACAGGTCCACTGCCAGTGCCTCTTGCTAGCTTGCTCGTCGAGACCGGTCAGAGAACCCTTGAGGTCCGCGGTTGAGGGGGGTGGGCACAAAGGTCCCCGGGTTCGCCTCGGGACTGTGAGCTTGAGGCCGTGGCATCCACCCCCCTCCTCAAGCCTCGCGCACAACCTTCACCCACCACTCACCCCAGCTCCCATCCCGTCCGCCGTCGACCCACACACCGTGGAGCGGGCGTGGTTCATGGCGTCCAGGTGGAGCGCGCCACTGTACGAACGACCTGGATGCCATGGGCCGCGTCTGCTCGGCTCTGCGTCGCGGATCAGGCAGGCGTACCGGGACCTGTCGCAGATCATGCGGTCGGCCGTTGACAACGACATGATCCCGCAGACGCCGTGCCGGGGCGTGAAGCTGACTCGGATGCCGCAGACGGAGCCGCACATCCGCACCCCGCGGGATCCGCGAGCCCCATGAGTTCAGCCACGTCGCGCAACAGGACAGGAACGGCATGGACGACGCGCTGTCCGACCTCGTCCTGCACGGGCTGCTCCCGCCCCCGCGCTGACGCGTTCCCGGGCGTGAACGCCCAAGGATCCGGGCGGCTCTACGCCCCCCGGCGACCCGTCATGCGCGCCGCCGAGGCGATCGTCGACCGGGCCTCGCGGTACGTGAGGCCCGTGCGGACCGCCGCGTCGGTGAGGGCGTCCGCGAGGTCGGTGCCGAATCCGTTCTCGTAGGCGCGGCAGGCGGCCCAGAAGAGGCGGGTGTTGCGCTGGCCCGCGTGGGCGGTCAGGACGAACTGGACCAGGCCCTGGCCGTGCTGCTCCGCGGCCCCGGCCGCCGCTCCGGGTGCGGCCCGGCGGGTGCGGGGCGGGGGCGTGAGCAGATGCAGCAGGGCGGGCGGACAGGGCGCGGGCGCCAGGTGGGCGGTGCCCGGGGCCGTGCCGTACACGCCGTGTTCGGTACGTGAGCCGGGGCCGACCAGGTAGCCGCCGGCCCCTCTGATGTCGATGCCGGGGGCGAGCCGGCCGGCCGAGTTGGGGACGACCGCGTCGGCCGGGCCGCGCAGCCAGAGGTGGCGGCCGCCGCTGGGGGTCAGGACGACCACCGTCTCGGGGATCGTGAACAGGTGGCGCAGGGCCAGTTCGCGCAGGGCCGCCGTGGAGTCCGTACCGGACTTGGTGTCGAGGTCCACGCCGATGAGGTGGTGGGGAGGCAGTCCGCAGGCGATGCCGTAACCGCTGGCCCAGGGGGCGGCGGCGAAGAGTGCGCGGATGCGGCGGGGGTCGGTGGAGGCGTCGTACACCCCGTGTCCGAAACGGCCGCATTCGCCGTGGCAGCCGGGCGTCGCGGAGTCCGGGGCGATGCGGTGGGGGGAGCGCAGGGCCGGGAGCTTGTTCCGGGACAGCGGAATGACCGCCAGCCCGCGCTCGGCTGCGGACAGGGCGTGTGCCAGGGCCAGGGTGGTGACCTGCCGGTCGATGGTGGCCATGCCTCCATGTTCGTACAGGCGTTCGAAAAAGGGAAGAGGGCTTCGGTCGGAGGTGGCGCGGGTGTGCACTCAGGGCTGGCTCGGGCGGTGGCCGGGGGGAGTGCCCGGGAATGTGACGAAACACGCTCCCTGCGGCGCCTGCGATCCGAGGCTTTCGTTGCGTCCCGAACCGGGACTTCGTGTGCCGCGGGTGCCGGAAGGGTCCTGAAGCTGCGCGGCGGCACTGGGATGCCGTCGCGCAGACGCGTTCCCGCGGTGCGGAGTCGAGAGGGCCGGGAAGGGGTGGGCCGGGAACGCCGGCGGCCTTGACAGTCCGAGGTACCTGACGGACAGTCAGAAATCCTCGTCCGCACGAGATCCCGGAGGGCCGCGGCCGTGCACCTCGCCCCCATGGAGCGCCGGCGACGCCTGCGCGCCGACCCCCGTACGTACGTAAACGACCGGATGGCTGAGAGCCCGCTGTCCGCCGGAGATACCTACGGGCAGGGGGCGCTGCCGCGCCGCGTCGGCGCCGGGGTGTACCGGGTCGGTGCGCCGGGGGTGTGCGGGGGCGGGGTGAGCGAGGTGCGGCGGGTGATCATGGCGACGACGCGGCTCGGGACGCGCGGGGGGCGGCGGTGAGCGACGCGTTCACGGCGCGCCTCAAGGCGTACGAGGGGCGGGCGGCCGCCGTCGGGGGCGTGGGCAAGGACCCGGTGAACGGGCCGATGATCCGGCACTGGTGCGAGGCGACGGGCGACGAGCACCCGGCCTACGCGGGGCCGGAGGCCGTTGCGCCGCCGACGATGCTCCAGGTGTGGACGATGGGCGGCCTGTCCGGACACGCGGGACGCGCCGGCGCGTACGACGAACTGCTGGGACTGCTCGACGACGCCGGGTGCACGTCGGTCGTCGCCACCGACTGCGAGCAGGAGTATCTGCGCCCGCTTCGGCCGGGCGACGAGATCACCTTCGACGCCGTGATCGAGTCCGTCTCGGAGCGCAAGGACACCAGACTGGGCGCGGGCCACTTCGTCACGACGCGCATGAACGTCCGGACGCGCGGCGAGCTCGCGGGGACGCACCGCTTCCGCATCCTCAAGTACGCGCCCGCGCCGCCAAGGCCCGACGCGCGGCGGCCTCGACCGGTGATCAACCGGGACAACGCCGGCTTCTGGGAGGGCGTCGGACGCCGCCGACTGCTCATCCAGCGGTGCGCGGGCTGCGGAACCCCGCGCTTCCCCTGGCTGCCTGGGTGCAACGCGTGCGGCTCCCCGGAGTGGGACCCGGTGGAGGCGAGCGGCGCCGGGACCGTCTATTCGTACGTCGTCATGCACCACCCGCCCTTCCCCGCCTTCGACCCCCCGTACGCGGTCGCCCTGATCGAACTGGCCGAGGGGGTGCGCATGGTCAGCGACGTCGTGGGGGTGCCGTACGACAAGGTGCGGATCGGGATGCCCGTACGGCTGAGGTTCGAGCGGTACGACGAGGAGCTGGTGCTGCCGGTCTTCGGCGCCGACACCCACCCCGAAGCGCTGGAACCGGGGGAGCTGATCGCACCTGGGGAGGAGCAGGCATGAGGGCCGGTGAACAGGTGCCGCCGCTGGAGATCGCGGTCACCCGCACGCTGATCGTCGCCGGGGCCATCGCCTCCCGTGACTACCAGGACGTGCACCACGACGCCGAGGCGGCCCGGGCCAAGGGTTCGCCGGACGTCTTCATGAACATCCTGACCACCAACGGGCTGGTCGGCAGGTACGTCACCGACCACTTCGGTCCGGGCGCGGTGCTGCGCAGGGTCGCCATCCGGCTCGGCGCGCCCAACCACCCCGGGGACACGATGGTGCTGACCGGCACCATCGAGGCCGTGGACGGCGACGCGGTCACCGTGCGGGTCGTCGGCGCCAACAGTCTCGGCAGACACGTGACCGGCACGGTCACGGTGACGGTCGCGCCCCCGGTCCCGGACCCTGCTCCCGGGGCGGGCGCCGACCGGGCGGCGGGCGGTGCGCCATGAGCGTACGGACGAGGGACCGCCTCGGTGGCCGGGCGGCGATCGTCGGGATCGGGGCCACCGAGTTCTCGAAGGACTCGGGGCGCAGCGAGCTGCGGCTGGCCGTGGAGGCGGTGCGGGCCGCGCTGGACGACGCGGGACTGACACCGGCCGACGTGGACGGTCTCGTCACCTTCAGCATGGACACCAGTCCGGAGATCACCGTCGCCCAGGCGGCCGGGATGGGTGAGCTGTCCTTCTTCTCCCGCGTCCACTACGGGGGTGGCGCGGCCTGCGCGACCGTTCAGCAGGCCGCGCTCGCGGTGGCGGCCGGGGTCGCCGAAGTGGTCGTCTGCTACCGGGCGTTCAACGAACGGTCTGGACGCCGGTTCGGTTCCGGGGTGCAGCACCGGGAGCCCTCCGCGGAAGGCGCGGCGCTCGGCTGGACGCTGCCGTTCGGGCTGCTCACGCCCGCCTCCTGGGTGGCGATGGCGGCCCAGCGGTACCTGCACGCCCACGGGCTGTCCCCGGAGGCGTTCGGCCGGGTGGCCGTGCTCGGCCGGCGGTACGCGGCGACGAACCCGGCGGCGTACTTCCACGGCCGGCCGATCACCCTCGCCGAGCACGCCGCGTCCCGCTGGATCGTGGAGCCGTTGCGGCTGCTGGACTGCTGCCAGGAGACGGACGGCGGCCAGGCGCTGGTGGTGACGTCCGTGGAGAGGTCCCGCGATCTGCCGCGCCGCCCGGCGGTGATCACCGCGGCGGCGCAGGGCGCGGGGCGTGCGCAGGAGCAGATGACCAGCTTCTACCGGGACGAACTGACGGGGCTGCCGGAGATGGGAGTGGTGGCGCGCCAGCTGTGGCGGACCTCCGGGATGAGACCGGCCGACATCGACGTCGGGATCCTGTACGACCACTTCACGCCGTTCGTGCTCATGCAGCTGGAGGAGTTCGGCTTCTGCGGACCGGGGGAGGCCGCGGACCTGGTGGCCGCGGAGCGGCTGCCGCTCAACACCCACGGCGGACAGCTCGGCGAGGGGTACCTGCACGGGATGAACGGCATCGCGGAGGCGGTACGCCAGCTGCGGGGCACGGCGGTGAACCAGGTGCGCGGGGCCGGCCGCGTCCTCGTCACGGCGGGCACCGGAGTCCCCACATCGGGGTTGATTCTGCGGTCGGACGGATGAACGGGGCGTGTGGTTGACGCCCGTGGGCGGGGGTGGGTCGGTTCACTCACCGTATGCATCGTCACGGACGTCATCCGAGTCACAGCGGTCATCAGCGCGGTCCGAGGGCCGCCGTCGCCCTGAGCCTGGCGCTGCTCCTGCTGGCCGGAGCCCCCGCCTTCGCCGCGGAGCCGGCCGGTCCCGGACCGGAACCATCCAGCCAGGGCTCCAGCCTCTCCGGCCCGCGGGCGGAGCCGGCCGACGTCCACTCGTCGCCGCCCGGCCCCGGAACGTACCCCTCCGGCTCCGGACCGTGGGAGGCGGTCCCGTTCGACGCGGCGGTCCGGGCCATTGCGCCGGGAGCTGAGGAGGCCACCTTCCGGGACGACGGCTTCGGGCCGGGCGAGGGACGGGAGCCGGGCCGGGACGATGGCCATGGCTCAGGGCAGGACAAGGGCTCAGGGCGGGGCGAGGGCTCAGCGGAGGACCAGGCCGGTTGGCAGGACCGCGACGAGTGGCGGGACCGGGACGACTTGCAGGAACGCGACGACTGGCAGGACCAGGCCGGCTGGGCAGGCCAGGACGGTTTCGACGGCCGGGGCGAGGGCGAGCGCCGGGGTCAGGAGCCGGCGCGGGAGCCGGTGCCGGAGCCGCGTCAGGAGCGGGAGAACCGGCCGGAGCCGGAGCGGCGGCAGGGCGGGACGCAACCGCAGCGGTCGGCCGCGGCGCCCCGGTTCAAGGGATGGGCCTTCGACACCTGCCACACCCAGTCGACGGACACGATGCGCCGCTGGCGGACCTCCCGCTACCGCGGGGTGGGCGTCTACTTCGGCGGCCGCGGCCGTGCCTGCCCGAACCAGCCCCTGCTCACGCGCGGCTGGCTGAAGACGGTGAAGAAGCAGGGCTGGAAGGTGCTCCCGCTGTACGTGGGATCGCAGTCGCCGTGCGTGTTCGGCAGCTCCAAGCGGCACGTGGCCGTCGGGAGCCGCCCCTGGGAGCAGGGGAAGACCGAGGCCGCCGACGCGGTGCGCCGGGCGGGCGCGCTCGGCATCCGGCAGGGCAGCCCGCTCTACCTGGACGTGGAGGCGTACAACCACCTGAACAAGAAGTGCGCCAAGTCCACGCTGCTCTTCGTGCGCGGCTGGAACCGCGAGGTGCGCAAGCGGGGCTATCTGCCGGGGTTCTACAGCAGTGCCGCTACGGGCGTGCAGCACATGGAGACGGCGCGCCGGGCCGGGGTGAAGGACCTTCCGTCGGTGATGTGGTTCGCGCGCTGGCGGGTGAAGCCGCAACTGGTCAAGGAGCCGGTGCTGGCCCGGGGCGCCTGGCCGAAGGGACGGATCCACCAGTACGCGGGGAACGTGCGGGAACGCCACGGGAGCCGCACCCTGCTCATCGACCGCAACGCGATGGACGCGCCGGTCGCCCGCATCGGCTGACGCCGCGCCGGGAGGGTCCCGCCCTCGCGGCGGGCCCTCCCGGGCTGTTCGCGGTGCTGCCGCGGGAGGCACCCCAGGGGTGAACCCTCAGGGGGCGTGCGCCGCTCGTCCACCTCCAGGAGGTGGAGCTGCCCCCACCTCTACAACCTGAGGCGGACATGCCTTCGGGACCTGCGGCCGATCCGCCGAACCGGGGGTCGCTCCTAGCGTGGAGCCATGACCACACCCGTCTGCACCAGCGCTTCGAAAGCCGTCACGTCGGCGAGGCAGACCCTTCCCTACCCGTCGTTCTCGTCGTACGTGAAGGCCCGTCAGCCGGTGCTGCTGCGCACCGCCCGGTCGCTCACGGCGAACCCGTGCGACGCCGAGGACCTGCTGCAGACAGCGCTGACCAAGACGTATGTGGCCTGGGAGCGGATCGAGGACCACCGGGCGCTCGACGGCTACGTCCGCCGTGCGCTGCTGAACACGCGGACGTCGCAGTGGCGCAAGCGCAAGGTGGACGAGTTCGCGTGCGACGAACTGCCGGAGCCGGCGGGCCTGCCCGCCGGGGACCCCGCCGAGCAGCAGGCGCTGCACGACGCGATGTGGCGGGCGATCACGAAGCTGCCCGCCCGGCAGCGGGCGATGGTCGTCCTGCGGTACTACGAGGACCTGAGCGAGGTGCAGACGGCGGAGGTGCTCGGCGTCTCCGTCGGCACGGTCAAGTCGGCCGTGTCGCGTGCGCTGGGCAAGCTGCGGGAGGACCCCGAGCTGAGCCCGGTCCGGTAGGGACTCGGGCCGGGGCAGCCTCCCGCTCCCGGCCGATGTCCTGGCCGCCGGCGGTGCCGGAGACGGCCGCGGAGAACTGAGGCCTGATCGATCACCCGGAACTAGTGACATACCGAGCGGTATGTGCGCAGAATCGGGCCAGCCTTTTTACCACCGCGTAGGCAATGCCGCCCCGGGAGGACGCCGTGCTGAGCACGATGCAGGACGTACCGCTGCTGATCTCGAGGATCGTGACCCATGGGGCACGTGTCCACGGAACGTCGCAGGTGACCACCTGGACCGGTGAGGGCGCCCCGCAGCGCCGCTCCTACGCGGAGATCGGCGACCGGACCGCACAGCTCGCGCACGCCCTCCGCGAGGACCTGGGGGTCACCGGCGACGAGCGTGTGGCGACCCTGATGTGGAACAACGCGGAGCACGTCGAGGCGTACTTCGCGATCCCGTCCATGGGCGCGGTGCTGCACACGCTGAACCTCCGCCTTCCCGCGGAGCAGCTGGTCTTCATCGTCAACCACGCCGCCGACCGCGTGATCCTCGTCAACGGCTCGCTGCTGCCGCTCCTCGCCCCGCTCCTGTCCCAGCTGCCCACGGTCGAGCACATCGTGGTCTCGGGCCCCGGCGACCGCACGCTGCTGTCGGGTGCGGCGGCCCAGGTGCACGAGTACGAGGACCTGCTCGCGGGCAAGCCGACCGCCTTCGAGTGGCCCGAGCTGGACGAACGCACGGCCGCTGCCATGTGTTACACCTCCGGGACCACCGGAGACCCGAAGGGCGTCGTCTACTCGCACCGCTCGATCTATCTGCACTCGATGCAGGTCTGCATGGCCCAGTCCATGGGGCTCACCGACGAGGACACCTCCCTCGTGGTGGTCCCGCAGTTCCACGTCAACGCCTGGGGCCTGCCGCACGCCACGTTCATGACGGGCGTCAACATGCTGATGCCGGACCGATTCCTCCAGCCGGCCCCCCTCGCCGAGATGATCGAGAGCGAGCGGCCGACACACGCGGCGGCCGTCCCCACCATCTGGCAGGGACTCCTCGCCGAACTGCACGCCAAGCCCCGGGACGTCAGCTCCCTCACCCAGGTCACCATCGGCGGCTCGGCCTGCCCGCCCTCGCTCATGCAGGCGTTCGACGAGCTGGGGATGCGGGTCTGTCACGCCTGGGGCATGACGGAGACCTCCCCGCTCGGCACGGTGGCGCGACCGCCGGCCCATGTAGTGGGCACCGAGGAGGAGTTGGCCTACCGCCTCACGCAGGGCCGTTTCCCGGCCGGTGTCGAGGCGCGGCTGACCGGACCCGGCGGAGAGCGGCTCCCCTGGGACGGGGAGTCCGCGGGCGAGCTGGAGGTGCGCGGTCCGTGGATCGCGGGCGCTTACTACGGCGGCCAGGGCGCCGAGGCGCTGCGTCCCGCCGACAAGTTCAGCGAGGACGGCTGGCTCAAGACCGGTGACGTCGGCACGATCAGCTCCGACGGCTTCCTGACCCTCACGGACCGGGCCAAGGACGTCATCAAGTCGGGCGGCGAATGGATCTCCTCCGTCGACCTGGAGAACGCCCTCATGTCCCACCCGGACGTCACCGAGGCCGCCGTGGTCGCCGTACCGGACGAGAAGTGGGGCGAACGCCCGCTCGCCACCGTCGTGCTGAAGGAGGGCGCCACCGCCGACTTCTCCAGCCTGCGCGCCTTCCTCGCCGACGAGGGCAGGATCGCCAAGTGGCAGCTGCCGGAGCGCTGGACGATCATCGAGTCGGTGCCCAAGACGAGCGTCGGCAAGTTCGACAAGAAGGTGCTCCGCAGGAAGTACGCGGCGGGCGACCTGGACGTCACGCAGCTCTGACGGTCACGAAGGACCCGCCCCGCCGACCGGACACCGGGGCGCGGGCAGACACGGATCGGGGCGCTGTTTCACGTGAAACAGCGCCCCAACCCTGTGGTACGACAACTCAGTTCGTGCCGATGCGCGCCAGCAGGTCGACGATCCGGTCCTGCACCTCGACGCTGGTCGAGCGTTCTGCGAGGAACAGGACCGTCTCCCCCGCCGCCAGGCGCGGAAGCTCCGTCTGATCGACGGCGGCGGTGTAGACGACGAGGGGCGTGCGGTTCAACTGGCCGTTCGCGCGCAGCCAGTCGACGATCCCGGCGCGCCGACGCCGTACCTGCATCAGGTCCATCACCACGAGGTTCGGCCGCAGCTGCGCGGCCAGCGTCACCGCGTCCTCGTCCGACGCCGCCCGGGCGACCTGCATCCCGCGCCGTTCCAGCGAGGCCGTGAGCGCCAGCGCGATCTCCCCGTGCTCCTCGATGAGCAGCACCCGCGGCGGGTGCTGCTCCGAGTCGCGCGGCGCGAGCGCCTTCAGCAGCACGGCGGGGTCAGCTCCGTACGCCGCCTCACGCGTCGCCTGGCCGAGTCCCGCCGTCACGAGGACGGGTACCTCGGCGGCCACCGCGGCCTGGCGCAGCGACTGGAGCGCGGTGCGGGTGATCGGGCCGGTCAGCGGGTCCACGAACAGCGCGGCCGGGAAGGCGGCGATCTGTGCGTCGACCTCCTCGCGCGAGTGCACGACGACGGGCCGGTAGCCGCGGTCGCTGAGCGCCTGCTGGGTCGTCACGTCCGGGGCCGGCCACACGAGCAGGCGCCGCGGGTTGTCGAGCGGCTCCGGGGGAAGCTCGTCGTCCATGGGCCGCGGCTGGGGCTGGTCGGCGACCTCGACGGCGCCGCCGGGACCGTCGAGCGGCTCGGGGCCCTCGTCGGCGTTCCGGTCCGGAGCTCCTATGGCGTACGAGCGTCCGGCGCCCTCCGTGCCGCCTGCGGGACGGGGCTGGCCGCTCTGCGGATGGGGACGGCCCCCGGTCTCCTGGCGCTCGGCGGCGGGCTCGGGACGCGTACCGAGCTTGCGGCGGCGTCCGGAACCGTTGGTCTGGTGCGGGGGAGGCGTGGGGGTCTGCGAACCCGGCAGCGACTGTCCGGGCAGTTGCTGGGGGACCGGCTGCGGCTGGTTCGGCGCGGCGCCGGGGCGGCCGAACGGCACGCCCTGGCCGAGCGTCCGCACGCTGAACGCGCGCCCCTGGGTCGAGTTCGGGTCGACGGGCGCGGCGGCTTCGGCGGGCAGCGGCTGAGCGGCCCGGGGCGGGGCGGGGCGCTCGGGCGGGAGCGGCGTGCCGGAGGCGGGCGTCTGCCCCGCCGGCGCCGGCGCCGGCGCCTGGGCCTGCGCCGGTACCGGGTGACCGGCGCCGGACGTGTCGTCGGCGGCGGGCCAGGGCCCGGTCGGCTCCGGGGCGGCGCCCTGCGCGGGAACACCGCCGGCGGGGGCCGCGGTGCCACCCGGCTGGGCCGGTGGAGTCTCGCCCCGCGCGCCGTCCGGCTCCGCGGAGGCGTTCTCGGCTGCGCCGGGCACACCCTGAGCCGCCGGGGCCCCCTCGGGGGCAGGGGCAGCCGCGGAAGGCGTCTGACCGGGGGCACCACCGTAGGGGGGAACGGGCTGCGCGGGTGCGGCCGGGCCGGGGATGCCTTGTGCGGGTACGGGCCGGCCGGGGTGCGGTGGGTTCGGGGCGCCGTGTCTGGCCACGGTCTGTCCCGGGGCCGGCTGCGCGGGTGCGGCCGGGCTGAGAGCCCTGCGGCCGGCCGGGGCCTGCCCGGCGGCAGCCCGGGACACGGGAGCCTGTCCGCCGGCCGCCTGCTCCGGCCCGACGGGAACGGCCCGACCAGCGGGGGGAGCGGGTACGGGACCGGGCGCGGACTGCGCTGCGGGCTGACCGGCGGCGGGCCGTCCCGTGCCCGGTCCACCCTGCCCGGGCACGGTCTGCGCGGGTACGCCCGGCATCCGGGGCTGCACGCCCTGTCCCGGGACGCCCTGCCCCGGGACGCCCTGCCCCGGGATGCCCGGCATGGGGACGCCCTGCCCGGGTGCGGCGGGTACGGCTGGTGCGGCGGATGCGTCCGCCTCGGCCGGAGCCCGGCGGGCGCGGCGGCGTCCCGTCGGAGCCGGCACCGGATGCGGCTGCGGCGGGGTGTGGTCGTCGGCCTCGTCGTGCGGCATCACGTCGTGCCGGCCGTCGTCCACCGGGACGACGCCGGGAGCGGCACCCGCGTACACCCCGCTCTGTCCGGCCGGGGAGAGCGCCTCGGCACCCGCGTGCCCGGGCGGGCGGTCGGCCTCGGCGGGCGGCAGTGCGAACACCGTACGGGCGCCCGCCTCCTGCGCCGCGGCACGCTCCGCCGCGGCGGCAAGGGCGCGACGCCGGCGGCCGGTCGGCTCCGCGTCGGCGGCCTCGGCACGGGCAGCGGCACCCGGCGTGTTCTGAGCCGCGGGCAGCGCCGGCGGCAGCGCGTGCTGCTCGGTGTCCCGGCGCGCACGCCGGCCCGACGGGGCGGGCACGCCCTGCGGGGGCACGGTGCCGCCGAGCCCCGTACCAGCGGCGGCGGTGGCGGCGGAGTGCTCGCCGGCCATGAGGACCGCGCCCTCGGCGACGCCCCCGGCGTCACCCTCGACGGGGCTCGGCCGTCCGCGCCGCCGTCCGGAACCACCGGGAGCCCCGGTGTTCGTGTCCTCGTCCTCCGACGCCTGCGCGGGGACCGGGGTCCCGGCGGGCGTCGCGGTCTCTCCCGCACGGCGCCTGCGCCGCCCGGTGGGCGCGGCGGCACCCGGGTCCTGGGCGGCCGGTCCGGAATCCGCCGGGATGTCGACACCGGTGTCGGAGTCCGCCGCCGGGCTCTCCAGGAAGGAGTCCACGGAGGACCGCCGGGCCCGCCGCCGTCCGCTCCCCTGCTGCGGCGCGGCCTGCTCGGGGAGCGCCAGCTCGGCGCCGGGCGACTGCCCGGGTACGGGGGCCTCGACCGCGCCCGCGCCGCCGCCGATCGGCACCTCCAGGACGTACGCGCTGCCGCTCATCCCCGGCACCTCGTGCGTCTGCAGCACACCTCCGTGCGCCCGCACGATGCCCCGGACGATCGGCTCGTGCACCGGGTCGCCCCCGGAGTACGGGCCCCGCACCTCGATGCGGACGACCTCGCCGCGCTGCGCCGCCGCCACGACCACCGTGTTGTCCAGATAACCGCCCGCCGACACCGGCGCGTTGCCCGTGGCGTCGACTCCCGCCACGTCGGCGACGAGATGCGCGAGCGCGGTGGCGAGCCGCTCGGGGTCGACCTCGGCCTCGATGGGCGGCGCGTGCACGGCGAACTGCACACGGCCGGGACCGATCAGCTCGACCGCGCCGTCGACCCCGGCCGCGACGACCGCGTCGAGCATGACGTTCGTCCGGGTGATGCCCTCGGTGCCCGCGTCCAGCCGCTGGTAGCTGAGCACGCTGTCGACGAGCGTGGTGATCCGCGAGTAGCCCGCGGCGAGGTGGTGCAGCACCTGGTTGGCCTCGGGCCACAGCTGGCCCGCGTCGTCGGCGGCGAGCTTCGACAGCTCGCCGCGCAGCTGGTCCAGCGGTCCGCGCAGGGAGGTGTCGAGCACGGCGAGCAACTGCTCGTGCCGCGCGGCGAGTGCCTCGAAGCGGTCCTTCTCGCGCTCGGCGAGTGCCGCGTAGCGGTCGTCGCCCGCGCCCAGTTCCTCCGCGTGCTGCTCGCGCAGCGCGGCGAGATCGTCGGTGTGCCGCTCCCGCAGCCGCTCCAGTTCCGCGGTGTGCTCGCCGGTGATCCGGGCGAGCTCCTCCGTGTGGCGGGCGGCCTCGGCCTCCTTCTCCTCGGCCAGCGCGTCGTACGGCCGCCGGTCGGTGAACGTCATCACGGCGCCCACGAGCTGGTCCCCGTCGCGGACCGGCGCGGTCGTGAGGTCGACCGACACCTGGGCACCGGACTTGGACCACACGACCTGCCCGCGCACCCGGTGCTTGCGCCCGGAGCGCAGGGTGTCGGCGAGCGGCGACTCGGCGAACGCGAACGGCTCGCCGTCGGCCCGCGAGTGCAGGATGAGCGCGTGCAGGTTCTGGCCGCCGAGATCGCTGGCGCGGTAGCCGAGTATCTGGGCGGCGGCCGGATTGACGAGGACGACCCGCCCGTCCGTGTCCGTGCCGACGACGCCCTCGGACGCGGCCCGCAGGATCATCTCGGTCTGGCGTTGCGAGCGCGCGAGTTCGGCCTCGGTGTCGACGGTGCCCGACAGATCGCGGACGACGAGCATGAGCAGCTCGTCGCCGGTGTAGCCGTAGCCGTCGTAGGCCTGCTGGCCGTTCTCCAGATTCGCACTGGTGACCTCGACCGGGAACTCGCTGCCGTCGGTCCGCCGGGCGATCATCCGGGTCGGCTTGGTCCGGCCGCTCTGGTCCATGGACTCGGGCCGTCGCATCGAGCCGGGGATCAGCCGGGAGTCGAACTCCGGGAGCAGGTCGAGGAGCCCGCGGCCCACCAGAGCCGTCCCCGGGGCCTCGAAGGCCTCCAGGGCGATGGTGTTGGCGTTGACGACGGTCCCATTGGCGTTGACCAGCACCAACGCATCGGGGAGCGCGTCCAGTATGGCTGCGAGGCGAGCAGCGCCTCGGGATGGCCTGCTGCTCACGAGACGCTTCCTCCCTGTTACCGCACCTTGCTGACCGCGAGGGCCATCTTGCCAACCGTCCCGCAGCGTGTCACGCGGGGAGTCTACGGGCAGAGGTTGCGCTCGCGATGCCGGATGAGAGGGAGGTCGCACGCAGAAGGTACGTAGAAGCTGTGACCGTGCATTTCACCCCCCGGGAGCACGACTTGGACATGTCCGGCCCGGGCCCGGCTGTTGACTCTTTCCCCCCGGAGAGGGTGACTGCTACCGGCCGAGGTCGGGCAGCAGCGGCACGAGCGCGTTCCACCGCCCGATCTCGCAGCCGTCCCCGCGGTCGTACCTCGCGTCGACGGGACGTCCGGCCCACGTGCCGGTGACGTGCGCGGTGGCGGGGCCGCCGTACTGCATGGTGCAGAGCGTGCCCTCCGGGACGGAGGCGAAGGGGTCCTTGCCCCACCGGGTGCCGTTTTCGAGTTTGTCGCAGGCGCCGCGTACGTCGGGGTGGGTGCCGCCGTCCGGGTGGCAGTCCAGCTCGTACCTCCCGTCGGCGGCGCCCGCGTGGTCGACGGTGACGACGAGATGGTCACCGGGGTCCTCACCGCCGGCCGCGGGCGGCGGCATGAGGGGAAGAAGGGACAGGGGATCGGGCACGGGTGCGGCGTGCGCGGCGGGCGCGGCGGACAGGGCGGCGGCGGAGGCGACCGCCGCGAGGGCGAGCCGGCGCAGGGTGACCCGGGACATGACAGGACTCATGACCGGACTAACGCCTCACCGCGCGTGTGGTTGCGCCGCCGGTCGGGGCTTTGCCCTGCGGCCCGCCTGCCTAGTACCGTGGGGGGCGATTGGTGACACCCCGCTCGGCTGTGTCATCATCTGCACGCACCATTCGCGTTCGCGCGGCTGGTTGTGCTGGAGGCGTCGCCTAGTCCGGTCTATGGCGCCGCACTGCTAATGCGGTTTGGGCCTTAAAGCCCATCGAGGGTTCAAATCCCTCCGCCTCCGCGCTCGATCCCGAAGCCCCGGTCGTCACGACCGGGGCTTCGGTCGTTCTCCCGGTCCCGTACGCCTCCGGTCTCGACCCCGGATCACCCCCGATCCGGGTATTTCCGCAGGTCAGGCCGGGTGTGACAAACGGATTTCGCCTCACGGCGCCAGTCATGTAATGTTGTTCCCGCAACGCCGACCAGGCAGAAAAGCCCGGAAGGAAGAGCATCACACAACAGAACACACAGGCACTCGTAGCTTAACGGATAGAGCATCTGACTACGGATCAGAAGGTTGCAGGTTCGAATCCTGCCGAGTGCACACAGGTTGAAGGCCCCCGGAGAGATCCGGGGGCCTTTTGCATGCGTGAGCGCGGGCGGCGGGCGGGCGGATCGGGGGCCGGGGTGTTGTCAGTGGCTCTGGCTACGCTCGGGGGATGGCACGGGTGTGGAGTTGTTCGGGGCTGCGCTGGGGGGCGGACGGGCCCGTGCTGGTGTGGGGCGGGGGGCGGAGCAGCGCGCTGGTCCGGGGGCAGCGCGTCGCCTTCGGCGTGGTGGAGGACGGGGTGCGGACCTGCGTGGGGGCGCGGGGGCACGCCTGTCCTCGGGGCGCCGTCGTGCCGGGGCGCGGCGGCGGGGCGCGCTGCGTGGAGTGCGCTCGGCTGGAGCGGGCCCACTCCGTGGCCGCCGACACCGTCGCCGACGACCCGCGGCCGTACCACGTGTATCTGGCGTGGTTCGGGCCCGGCCTGGTCAAGGTGGGCATCACCGGGGTCGGGCGAGGGCCCGCGCGGCTGCTGGAGCAGGGGGCCGTCACGTTCAGCTGGCTGGGACGCGGGCCGCTGATGGCCGCCCGGCGGGCCGAGGAGTTGCTGCAGGCCGCGCTCGGGGTGCCCGACCGGATTCCGTACGCCGTGAAGCGCGCGGTGCGCAGTGAGCTGCCGGGGACCCGGGCGGGAGCCGGGACACCGGCCGCGGAAACGGTAGGGGCGGACGCCGGGGTCGGGGAGCGGATCGCGGAGATCGCCGAGCTGCACGCCCGGGCCGGCCGGCTCGACGGGTGGCCCGAGTCCCTGGAGCGCGTGGCGTTCCGGCCCGTGGACCACACGGGGGTGTTCGGGCTCGCCGGGCTGCCGCCGGCCGACGGCGTGGTGAGCGAACTGGCCGCCGGGTGTGCCGTGAGTGGTGAGCTGCTCGCCGCCGCGGGTCCCGACCTGCATCTCGCGACCGGGCGCGGGGTCGTCGTCCTCGACACGCGGCTGATGCCCGGCTGGGAGCTGACCGCCGCCGGAGGGGAGGGCCTGCCGCCCTTTCCCGTACGGGAGTCGAGACGGTCCGCGGGAAGCGTGCAGGACGGACTGTTCTGAGGACGCGGCGGACAGGGCTGCGCCGCAGGTCCCCTGCCACGGTGCTGGACGCCGGCGGGCGCCCGGACCGAGAGTGACGGACATGAGCGATCACCGCGCCCCCCGGGAGACGGACGCCATGGCCGACGACACCGGCACCGGCACCGGCACCGGCACCGGCACCGGTATCGACACCGGTACCGGCAGGGTCACCGGCACCGGCACCGGCACCGGCACCGACGAAAACCCCGGCCCCGATGAAGACGCCGGCACCGTAGCCGCCGTAAGCCCTCACGCCCCCGCCCCCGCCCCCGTCCGTCCGGGTACCGACCCCAGCACCGGTAATGGGATGCGCCCCGGTAACGGGACCGACCCCGGCACCGCCGAAGTGCGCAGGTTCTGGGCGCGGCTGGGGCTTCCCGGGCTCGTCGACGTGCACACGCACTTCATGCCCGAGCGCGTCCTGCGCAAGGTCTGGGGCTACTTCGACGCGCTCGGGCCCCTCACGGGCGGCGTCGAATGGCCGATCACCTACCGCGCCGACGAGGAGGAACGCCTCGCAATCCTCCGGGGGTTCGGCGCCCGGGCCTTCACCGCGATGCTCTACCCGCACAAGGCCGGCATGGCCCGGTGGCTCAACGACTGGGCCGTCGGCTTCGCCCGCCGCACCCCCGACTGTCTGCACACGGCGACCCTGTTCCCCGAGCCGGGCGTCGAGACGTACGTGAAGGAGGCCCTCGACGCGGGGGCGCGGGTGTTCAAGGCGCATGTGCAGGTGGGCGCGTACGACCCCGGCGACCCGCTCCTGGACCCCGCGTGGGGACTGCTCGCCGAAGCGGGGGTCCCGGTCGTTGTGCACTGCGGTTCCGGTCCCGCGCCGGGCAGGCACACCGGACCGGGGCCGGTCGCCGGTGTCCTCACCCGGCACCCCCGGCTGCGGCTCGTGGTCGCGCATCTCGGGATGCCGGAGTACGAGGACTTCCTCGGGCTCGCGGAGCGGTACGGCGAGGTGCGGCTGGACACGACCATGGCGCTCACCGACTTCAGCGAGCGACTCGCGCCGTTCCCCCGGGAGGCGCTGCCCCGGCTCGCCGCCCTCGGGGACCGGGTCCTGCTGGGGACGGACTTCCCCAACATCCCGTATCCGTACGTCCATCAGCTGCACGCGCTGGAGCGGCTCGGGCTCGGCGACGACTGGCTGCGGGCGGTCTGCCACGACAACGGCGCCCGCCTCTTCGGGCTCGGCACCGCCTAGGCGCATCGACCCTGCGGGCCGGTACACCTAGGCGCCTCCTGAGAGGCCCCTGTGCGTTTCTCAGGCAAATCACAGGTTCCCGAAAGGACGCTCTCAGCGGCGCCCAGCAGTGTGTCCGCTATGACCACGACCTCGCCCCAGGGGCGCACCGAACTGCTGAGGCCGGACGGGAGCCCCGTCCGAGTGCTGGTGGTGGACGACGAGCTGTCGATCACCGAGCTGCTGTCCATGGCCCTTCGCTACGAAGGGTGGCAGATCCGCAGCGCGGGCGACGGACACGGAGCGGTGCAGGCCGCCCGTGAGTTCAGGCCCGACGCCGTGGTGCTCGACATGATGCTGCCCGACATGGACGGGCTCGCGGTGCTCGGCCGGCTGCGCCGGGACCTGCCCGACGTGCCCGTCCTGTTCCTCACGGCCAAGGACGCCGTGGAGGACCGCATCGCCGGACTCACCGCCGGCGGCGACGACTACGTCACCAAGCCGTTCAGCCTCGAAGAGGTGGTGGCACGGCTGCGCGGGCTGATCCGCCGCTCCGGTGCCGCCGACCGGCGCAGCGACTCCGTCCTCGTCGTCGGGGACCTGACCCTCGACGAGGACAGCCACGAGGTGTCCCGGGGCGGCGACAGCATCCACCTGACGGCCACCGAGTTCGAGCTGCTGCGGTTCCTGATGCGCAATCCGCGCCGGGTGCTCAGCAAGGCGCAGATCCTCGACCGCGTGTGGTCGTACGACTTCGGCGGCCAGGCCAATGTCGTCGAGCTCTACATCTCGTATCTGCGGCGCAAGATCGACGCGGGCCGCGAGCCGATGATCCACACCCGCCGCGGTGCCGGTTACCTGATCAAGCCCGCCGTGTCATGAGCGGACGACGACGGCCGCGCGGGCAGCAGCGAGCATCCCGGCCGCGGACGCTGCGGACGCGGCTCGTCGTCTCGGCGGTCGCCCTCATCGCGGTGGTGTGCGCCGTCATCGGCACGGTGACGACGATCGCGCTGGAAGAGCACCTGTCCGATCAGCTGAACAGCCAGGTCACCGAGGTCGGCATGCGGGCGACGGGTGGCCCGAAGAAGCCCGTCGGGGTCCAGCGGCCGGACACGGGGAACCAGAGCCCGGACGGCCAACTCGATCCGCCCGACGACCCCTTCGGCTTCGCCACGAGGGGCGGGACCCTGCCGGACACCGTCGTCGCCGAGGTCGGCGACGACGGCGGGATCTCGAAGGCGGTCGTCACCAAGGAGAACAAGGCCTCCGCGAGCGAGAGCTTCCGGATGACCACCAAGAAGCTCACCGAGGCGCAGAAGGCGGTGCTCGCCTCCGTTCCGAAGACCGGCCTGCACACCGTGGACCTCCCGGGCCTGGGCCAGTACCGGGTCGCGTACATGCACGGCAATCGCGGCAGCTTCTACGTCGCCCTGCCGACCGAGTCCGTGACGAGCACCATCAACACCCTCATCCTCGTCGAGGTCAGCGTCACCGCGGCCGGCCTCGTGGCCGCCGGTATCGCCGGGTCGGTCCTCGTCGGAGTCGCCCTGCGCCCGCTGCGCCGGGTCGCCTCCACCGCCACCCGCGTCTCCGAACTCACCCTGCACACCGGCGAGGTGACCCTCTACGAGCGGGTCCCGGAGTCCGAGGCGGACCCGCGCACCGAGGTCGGCCAGGTCGGCGCCGCGCTCAACCGCATGCTCGACCACATCCACGGCGCCCTGCACGCCCGCCAGCAGAGCGAGACGCGGGTACGGCAGTTCGTCGCGGACGCCAGCCACGAGCTGCGCACACCGCTGGCCTCGATCCGCGGGTACGCCGAGCTGACCCGGCGCGGCCGGGAGGAGACCGGGCCCGACACCCGGCACGCCCTCGGGCGGATCGAGTCCGAGGCCGGGCGCATGACGCTGCTGGTCGAGGACCTGCTGCTGCTCGCCCGCCTGGACGCGGGGCGGCCGCTCCAGTACGAGCAGACGGACCTGGTGCCGCTCGTCGTGGACGCGGTGAGCGACGCCCGGGCGGCCGGCCGCGACCACAACTGGCGGCTCGAACTGCCCGACGAACCGGCCCTGGTGTCGGCGGACGCCGCGCGGCTCCAGCAGATCCTGGTCAACCTGTTCGCGAACGCGCGCACGCACACCCCGCCGGGGACGACCGTGACCGCGCGCGTGCACCGGCACGGGCCGTGGCTGTGCGTGGACGTCCAGGACGACGGCCCCGGCATCCCGGCGGACCTGCTGCCCCGGGTCTTCGAGCGTTTCGCGCGCGGTGACTCCTCGCGCTCCCGGGTCTCCGGTTCGACCGGTCTGGGGCTGGCCATCGTGCAGGCCGTCGCGTCCGCGCACGGGGGCGCCGTGACCGTCGACAGCATGCCCGGCAGGACCGTGTTCACGGTGCATCTGCCCGCGCTCGCCGTGGAGACGGGCCCGTACCCGTACTCGCACTCACAGGCACAGCACAGCGCCACCACACGGGCGTAACAGGGCGGTTGACGAATGTCGTCGTCATGCGAACCGACTCTTCTCCCGGCAGCCTGCCGGCGCGGGAGCACCTCCCGGCCGGACACGCCGGCACGCCTGTCCTGGACGTAGTGATCCCCGTCTACAACGAGGAGAAGGACCTCCAGCCGTGTGTGCGGCGACTGCACGACCACCTCGCACGCACCTTCCCGTACTCGTTCCGCATCACGATCGCGGACAACGCGTCCACGGACACCACACCGCTGGTGGCCGCGCGGCTGGAGGCGGAGATCGCGGAGGTCAGATCCTTCCGTCTGGAGCAGAAGGGCCGCGGCCGGGCGCTGCGCACCGTCTGGTCCGCCTCGGACGCCCCGGTCCTCGCCTACATGGACGTGGATCTGTCCACCGACCTCAACGCCCTGCTGCCGCTGGTGGCGCCGCTGATCTCCGGTCACTCGGACCTGGCGATCGGCTCGCGGCTCGCCCGCGCGTCGCGCGTGGTGCGCGGCGCGAAGCGGGAGTTCATCAGCCGCACCTACAACCTGATCCTGCGGGGCTCGCTGCAGGCCCGCTTCTCCGACGCGCAGTGCGGATTCAAGGCGATCCGGCGTGATGTCGCCCAGGCGCTGCTGCCGCTGGTGGAGGACACCGGCTGGTTCTTCGACACCGAGATGCTGGTGCTGGCCGAGCGGGCCGGGCTGCGCATCCACGAGGTGCCGGTCGACTGGGTCGACGACCCGGACTCGACCGTGCACATCGTGCGGACGGCGACGGACGACCTGAAGGGCGTGTGGCGCGTGGGCCGGGCCCTCGCGACGGGTTCGCTGCCGCTGGACCGGCTCGCGCGGCCCTTCGGGGACGATCCGCGCGACCGGGACCTGGCCGGGGTGCCCCGCGGCCTCGCGCGTCAGCTGGTCGGCTTCTGCGCGGTGGGCGTCCTGTCGACGCTGTTCTACCTGCTGCTGTACTCCGGCTTCCGGGCCGTCGCGGGGCCGCAGACCGCCAACGCGCTCGCCCTGCTGGTCTCGGCGGTGGCGAACACGGCGGCCAACCGGCGGCTCACGTTCGGCGTCCGCGGCCGGGAGAGCGCCATGCGCCATCAGGCCCAGGGACTGGTGGTGTTCGGCATCGGACTGATCCTCACCAGCGGCTCGCTCGCCGCCCTGGACGCGGCGACGTCCGAGCCCGCGCACTCCACGGAACTCGCGGTCCTCGTCGCCGCCAACCTCGCGGCGACGGTGCTGCGGTTCCTGCTCTTCAGGGCCTGGGTCTTCCCGGACCGCGACGAGCCCGCCTTCACGGCCGTGGCCTCACCCGCCCCGGCCCCGTACGCCACGGCGGCGCACCGGTCCTCGTACGACACCACAGAATTCCGCGCCGGCGACGTCGCGGACCGCACCAGGGGGGACGCGACCGTGCAGCTGCAGACGGTGCGCCCGCACGCTCACGATCCGAGGAACGCACGATGACGACTCAGCCCGGCACGACGTCGCAGGGGGACATCACCCCCTCCTGGGGGCCACCCGCCGCGTCCGCGGCGCACGAACCGGCCGCATCCCACCCGGCGGCACCCGGTTCCGGTGAACCGGAACAGCCCTTCGCGCGCCGGCTGTGGCGCGGCCGGCCCGAGGACCCGCGCTGGGCCCGCCCGGCCCTGCTCGCCCTGCTCCTCGCCACCGGTCTGCTCTACCTGTACGGCCTGAGCGCGTCCGGATACGCCAACTCCTTCTACTCCGCGGCCGTCCAGGCCGGCAGCCAGAGCTGGAAGGCGTTCTTCTTCGGCTCGCTCGACGCCGGCAACGCGATCACCGTCGACAAGCCCCCGGCCGCACTGTGGCCGATGGCGCTGTCGGTACGGATCTTCGGCCTCGGCTCGTGGGCGATCCTCGTCCCCGAGGTGCTGATGGGCGTCGCCACGGTCGGCGTGCTGCACGCGGCCGTGCGGCGCCGCTTCTCCCCGGCGGCCGGCCTGATCGCCGGTGCGGTGCTGGCGCTCACTCCCGTCGCCGCGCTGATGTTCCGGTTCAACAACCCGGACGCGCTGCTCGCGCTGCTGATGACCGTCACGGTGTACTGCGTGATCCGCGCCCTGGAGGACGGGCGCACCAAGTGGCTGGTGTGGGCGGGTGTCGCGGTCGGCCTCGCCTTCCTGACCAAGACCCTTCAGGCCTTCCTGATCCTGCCGCCGCTGGCGATCCTGTACGGGGTCTGCGGGCCGGTGCGGCTGCGGAAGCGTCTCGGGCAGCTCGCCCTCGCCACGGCCGCCCTGGTCGTCTCCGGCGGCTGGTGGGTCGCGATCGTCGAGCTGTGGCCGGCCTCGTCCCGCCCGTACATCGGCGGCTCGCAGAACAACTCCTTCCTGGAGCTGACCTTCGGCTACAACGGTCTGGGCCGGATCAACGGCGAGGAGACCGGCAGCGTCGGCGGCGGGGGCGGCGGCGGTACCGGTCAGTGGGGTGAGACCGGCTGGGACCGGATGTTCAACTCCGAGATCGGCGGGCAGATCTCGTGGCTGCTGCCCACCGCGCTTGTCCTGCTCGTGGCCGGACTCTGGCTGACCAGGAAGGCGCAGCGGACCGACCTGGCCCGCGGCTCGTTCCTCGCGTGGGGCGGCGCGCTGCTGATGACCGTGATCGTCTTCAGCTACATGGCCGGCATCTTCCACCAGTACTACACGGTGGCCCTGGCCCCCTACATCGCGGCCGTGGTCGGCATGGGCGCCACGATGCTGTGGGAGGAGCGGGGCAGGATCTGGGCCGCGCTGACGCTCGCGGCGTCGGTCACCGCGGCGGCGGTCTGGGGCTATGTGCTCCTCAACCGCACCTCCGACTACCTGCCCTGGCTGAAGTGGCTGGTGCTCGTCGGCGGGCTGGTCGGCGCGCTCGGGCTTGTCTTCGTGGCGCGCCTGGGCCGGCACCTGGCCCTCGCGGCGGCCGGGCTGAGCTTCGTGGCGGCGGTCGCGGGTCCGACGGCGTACACGCTGAGCACGGTGGACACCGGTCACACGGGCTCCATCGTCACGGCCGGTCCGGCCGGCGCGAGCATGATGGGCGGCGGTCCCGGTGGTGGTCCCGGCGGCGGGCGGACGGGCGGCAAAATGCCCGGCCGGAACCAGCAGAACGGGGCACCGCAGGGCGGTGGCACGGGTCAGCCCCCGGGCGGCGGCGGCTTCCCCGGCGGCACGAACCCGCAGGGCAACGGCCAGGCCCCGCAGGGCAACGGCCAGGCCCCGCAGAACGGCAACGGCCAGGCCCCGCAGGGCGGCTTGGGCGAGGGCGGCATGGGCGGCGGCGGCGTGGGCGGTCTGCTGAACGGCGCGTCCGTCGGCGCCGAGGCCGAGAAGCTGCTGAAGGCGGACGCCGACCAGTACACCTGGGTGGCCGCGACCATCGGCTCCCAGAACGGCGCCAGCTACCAGCTCGCCACCGGTGACCCGGTGATGGCGATCGGCGGCTTCAACGGCAGCGACCCGTCCCCGACACTCGCCCAGTTCAAGAAGTACGTCGAGGACGGAAAGATCCACTACTTCATCGCGGGCGGCGCCGGCGGCGGGGGCGGCAACTCCGGTTCCGCGTCCTCGATCACCTCGTGGGTCGAGGCCACCTACAAGAAGGTGACGGTCGGTTCCGCCACCTTCTACGACCTGACGAAGCTGAAGAGCGACAGCTGACGGACCTCCTCACCAGGCGGTGGCCCGGGCGCGCATGCCCCGGGCCACCGCTTTCGTGTACCGCCGGAGCGGGCCGGGCCCACCGGGGTCAGTCCTGCTCGGCGAGCCGCGCCGGGAAGCCTCCCGTCGCCACCGGGCCCCACCGCTCGGGCGTGACCCGGATGATCGACTTGCCCTGCTTGCGCATCGCCTCCCGGTACTCGTCCCAGTCCGGGTGCTCCCCCGCGATGGTGCGGTAGTACTCGACGAGCGGCTCGACGGAGTCCGGCGCGTCGATGACCTCGGCGGTCCCGTCGATCTGGACCCAGGGCCCGTTCCACTCGTCGCTCAGCACGATCAGGCTGACCCGCTCGTCCCGCTTGGCGTTCCGCGTCTTGGCGCGCTCCGGGTAGGTGGAGACGACGATGCGGCCCGAGTCGTCGACCCCGCAGGTCAGGGGCGAGCCCTGGGGCCCGCCGCCGGCCCGCCGGGTCAGCAGGACGGCGCGGTGCCGGGGCCGTACGAAGTCCAGCAACTCGTCGAGGGATACGGCGGTGTTCGTCGCGATGTGAGGTGCCATACGGCCAGCCTAGGACCCGATCGCCTCCGCGAGGTCGTCGTACACGGCGACGTCCCGGCGTACTCCGGTCAGCTCCAGGACGCGGCTCACCAGCCCCCCGGGGGCCGCCACCACGCGCACCTCGGTCCGGGGCGGACGGTGTACGAGCGCCCGCACCTCGTTGATGAGGCGTACGCCCTGGGAGTCCATGAAGTCGGTGGTCGTGAGGTCCAGCACGAGCAGGCGCAGGCGGTCCCTGCGCGCGTTCACGACGTCCATGGTCCCGGCGCGCAGGGCGTCGGCGTTGGAGATGTCGATGTCCGCCGGCAGCGCGACGAGCGTGCAGTCCGGCAGGTCACGTGGGGTCGGGGAGAAGATCATGACGGCTCACCTGAGAGACATGTGTCCGGTTCCGATGAGGCCGCTTCCTGACCTGTGATGCCATTCCATCACGCGCGCCGGTCGCGCCGGTAGCCGGGGCACCGAGCCGCAACTCACCCCATCGGAGCAGCTAAAGTGCTGTTCGTCCTGTGCTCGCAGTCGGGAATGTGCTGCGGAGCTCTCCTGCGCATGGCGCCGGGACCTGTCGTCGGACGACGACGGGACCCTGGCCATGCATGCCGAAGAGGTTCGTGGTGGCTGCGTCCGACTTTAGTGAATTGCCCCGTTCTGCTGCGGGTTTCGAGCTGGCCGAAGCGCTGACGGCGGCCGCTCGGCAGCTGCACGAGACATCGACGGCGAACGGCACCCTGCGCACCGCGGCCCAACTCGCCGTCCATCTCCTGCCCGGCGCCGAGCACGCGGGCGTCTCCGTCATCGAGGACACCGCACCGCGGCAGACCCTCGCCTGGACCGACGACGTCGTACGCTCCGCCGACGTGCTCGACGCGGGCCGCGAGCACCGCGCGTACTGGACCGACCTGTGGAGCGCGCCGGTCGCCGGGATCGAGGACAGCGGCGCGGCCGACGACGGCGAACTCACCCTGTCGGGCCTCGGCCTGCGCTCGGTGCTCTCCCTGCGCCTGCGCGCGGACCGCCGTCGGCTCACCGTGCTCACCGTCTACGCGCGAAAGCCGGGCGCCTTCGACGCCTCGGCGAGACGGATCGGCCGGCTGCTGACCGCGCACGTCAGCATCGCGCTGGAGACGGCGACCGTACGGGAGCAGTTGACGGAGGCCATGCGCACCCGCGACCTGATCGGACAGGCCACGGGCATCCTCATGGAGCGCCTGGACATCGACGCGGCGGAGGCCTTCGACAGCCTGGTGCGGACCTCGCAGCGCGAGAACGTGAAGCTGCGCGACCTGGCCGTTCGGATCGTGGACGTGCGGGACCAGGCGTGAGCGGGTGCCGACGGGATACCCGCTCCGTATGAGACCTCCAGCCGATCCGCCCCGGCCGCCACGGGCCGCCGCCGCGCCTGGGGCCCGCACGCTGCACGAGGCACTTGCCCAGAGCGGCGGACTCGACACCCTGCTCAGGGACCTGACGGAGCGGGCGGTGCTCGCCGTGGAAGGGGTGGCGGCGTGCAGCATCACGGTGCGCCGTGACGGGCGGCTGCTCACCCTGGCGGGCACGAGCGGCCTGCCGAGCGGACTCGACCAGCGCCAGTACGAGAACGGTGACGGGCCCTGCGTCCGGGCGGCCGAGGTGGACGCCGAGCAGTACTCCCCTGACCTGGCGCAGGAGACCCGCTGGCCCTCGTACACCCCCTACGCGCTCTCCCAGGGGATCCGCTCGGTGCTGGCCGTCCCGCTCCCGGTCGACGGCGAGACGGACGCGGCGCTGAATCTCTACGCCGTGACGGAGGACGCCTTCCGCGACCGCCGCGAGACCGCCCGCGCGTTCGCGGAGCGCGCCGCGGAGGCGATCAACGCCGCGCTGCGCATCGAGCGTGAGCGGACGTCGGCGGGGGACGTCAGGACCGCCCTGCTCTCGCGCAGTGTGATCGACCAGGCGGTCGGCATCCTCATGGCGAAGGAGCGCTGCGACGCCCGGGTGGCGCTCGACATGCTGCGCCGCGCCTCGCAGGACTCGAACGTCAAGCTCAGGGACCTGTGCGGCGACCTGGTGGCCCGGGTGTCGCGCTCCGCCCCGGCCGCCCGCGACGGCAGGGCCCCGGACGGCTCCCGGGCCGGCGGCTGAAGGACCCCGGCGGCCGAAAGCGTCGGGCGTCCCGCCGTCGGACGGCCGGCAGTGAGCCCCCTGGGCCGTTTGACCTGTCCGACCGTGTCCGTCCGCCCGGGCCGTCAGGCGGCCGGCAGTACGTCCCCCTGGACGGCCTGGATGTCCAGCTCCACCCGCAGGGTCGTGCCGATGGCGGAGATGCCCGCCTGGAGCACCTGGTTGTAGTTCATCGCGAAGTCCTCGCGGCGCAGTTCGGCGCCGGCGCGGAACGCGGCGCGCGTGCCGCCCCAGGGGTCGGCGCCGGTGCCGAGGTAGGCGAGGTCCAGGTCGACGGGGCGTACGACGCCGTGCATGGTCAGCTCGCCGTGCACCGTCCAGCGGTCGGAACCGGCGGGGCTCAGGCCCGTCGAGCGGTAGGTGATCTGCGGGTACGTCTCCACGTCGAGGAAGTCGGACGACTTGAGGTGCCCGTCGCGCATGCCGTTGCCCGTGTCGATGGAGGCCGCGGAGATCACCGCCTCCACCCGGGACCTGGCGACGTCGTCCGGGGCGATCTCGATCAGGCCCGTGAACTCCGTGAACCGGCCGTGCACGCTCGAGATGCCCAGGTGCTGGGCGACCGCGCCCACCGAGGAGTGCGCGGGGTCGATGGTCCACGGGCCCGGCGGGGGCAGCTCGGTGCCGCCCTGACGGGCGAGGAGGACGTTGCCGATCTCGGCCCGTCCGCTCGCCGTGACGATCGCGCTGGACGCGGCGGGCGCGTACCCGACCGCGGTGACGATCACGGTGTACGCGCCTGGTGTCAGGGCGGTCGTGTCCCGTACCGCTCCCTCGTCGTCGGCCTCGGCCCGCAGCACCTGCGTGCCCGTCATGTCGGTCACCGTGACGACGGCGTGCGACACGGCCCATCCGTCCCGCGTGCGAATCCGTGCGGTCAGTCCCATCCCGTTTTCTCCTTGCAGGCCAAGCTGTCCGAAACCGGCGGAGCCGTTCGGACCGGTCGAAAAAGAGACCGGCCCGCGGGACGCACCTCCGCTCGGAGTGCGCCCCGCGGGCCGGAGCCGAACTACTCGCCCGGGTGGGAGAGTTCGATGTCGTGGTGGTCGGCGTCGCGGCCGTTCACGGTCAGCGAGGTGGCCACCGGCGGGTAGCCCGTCGCGATGACGGTGTACTCGCCGCTGTCCAGGTCGGTGAAGGCGTACGCCCCGTCGGCGCCGGTCCTGGCCGTGCCGATCACGTTGCCGGCAGCGTCGACCAGGGTGACCCGGGCGTCGCCGAGCGGGCCGCCCGGTGCCCGGACGACGCCCTGGACCTGGGCGCCGGGGCTGAGCTCGACCTCGACCCGGGTGACCCCGGTACCGCCGACCTCGACGGGCAGGGCCGTCGGCCGGTGCCCGGCCGCGTTCACCGCGACGGTCACGGCACCCGGGACCAGCTCGGCGAAGGTGAACCCGCCCTGCTCACCGGTGACTCCGGTGGCCAGCACGTCACCGCGCACGTCGGTCACGATGACCATGGCGTCCTTGACCGCGGTCCCGGACCCGGCGCCTCGCACCACACCGCTCAGCCCGCTGGTACCGCTCAGCAGGATGTCGTACGCGACCGGTTCGTCGTTGACGACGATCGTCGAGGCCTGTGGCTGGAAGCCGTCGGCGGAGGCGATCAGGACGTACGAGCCGGTGCCGGGGGCGTCCAGCGCGTAGGCGCCGTCGGCCTGCGCGACGGAGCGGCCGAGCTGCCGTCCCGCGAGCGAGATCAGTGTGACCGCGGCCCGCGGCACGGGTGCGCTCTCGTCACCGCGGATGTGTCCGCGTACCGGGATCCCGCCGGAACCCGCGGCGGTTCCGGCCGCCGCCGCGGCGGCGACCGCGCCGAGCCGCTGCGTGCCCTCGGGGCCCGCCTCCGCAGGGCCGGTCTCCTGGAGCGCCCAGCTCGGGGTCTGGTCCTGGACGGCGGCGGGGGCCGCGGGGGCGGCGGGGGCCGTCGCCGCGGTGTCCGCCTTCGCCTCGGCGGCCTGTGCCAGACCGCCCGAGGTGCGCAGCGGGACCTCCTTGATGAAGAGGGTCACGAAGAAGGCGATCAGCGCCGTCGCGGAGGCGATCAGGAAGACGTCCGCGATGCCGTGGCCGTACGCGCTCTCCATCACGGTGCGCAGCGGCGCGGGCAGCGCGTCCATGTCCGGGATGCTGTTGTCGGAGCTCGCACCGGCGGCGGCGGAGGCGTACTTGGGGCCGAGGTCGGTCAGGCCGTCCTTGGCGTAGTCGGTGATCCGGTGGGCCATCACGGCGCCCAGCGCGGAGACGCCGATCGCGCCGCCGAGGGACCGGAAGAACGTCACCGTGGAGCTGGCCGCGCCGAGGTCGGCCGGGGCCACCTGGTTCTGCGTGCACAGCACCAGGTTCTGCATCATCATGCCGATGCCGAGACCCATCAGCGCCATGAAGATCGCGATGTGCCAGTACTCCGTGTCGTACCGGATGGTGCCGAGCAGACCGAGTCCCGCGGTCACCAGGACGCCACCGCTGACCAGCCAGGCCTTCCACTTGCCGGTCTTGGTGATGACCTGGCCGGAGACCGTGGAGGAGACGAACAGGCCGGCGATCATCGGGATGGTCATCACGCCGGACATCGTCGGGGACTTGTCGCGGGCCAGCTGGAAGTACTGGCTGAAGAAGACCGTGCCGGTGAACATGGCGACGCCGACGAACAGCGAGGCGATCGACGACAGCGTGATGGTGCGGTTGCGGAACAGCCGCAGCGGGATGATCGGCTCGCTCGCCCGGGACTCGACGAGCACGAAGAGCAGACCGAGCACGACCGCGCCGGCGAGCATGGTGTAGGTCTGCCAGGAGATCCAGTCGTACTTGTCACCGGCGAAGGTGACCCACAGCAGCAGCAGGGAGACCGCGGCCGAGATGAAGAAGGCGCCGGCCCAGTCGACCTTCACCTCGCGCTTCACGACGGGCAGGTGCAGGGTCTTCTGCAGGACGATCAGCGCGATGACCGCGAAGGGCACACCGACGTAGAAGCACCAGCGCCAGCCGAGCCACGACGTGTCGGTGATGACGCCGCCGAGCAGCGGACCGCCGACGGTCGCGACGGCGAAGGTCGCACCGAGGTAGCCGGAGTAGCGGCCCCGCTCGCGCGGGGAGATCATCGCGGCCATCACGATCTGCGCCAGGGCGGACAGACCACCGACGCCGACGCCCTGGACGACCCGGACGGTGATCAGCATGCCCGCGTTCTGCGAGAGGCCGGCCACCACGGAGCCCAGCACGTAGATGATCAGCGCTATCTGGACGAGCGCCTTCTTGCTGTAGAGGTCGGCGAGCTTGCCCCACAGGGGCGTGGTCGCCGTCATGGCCAGCAGCGAGGCCGTGACGACCCAGGTGTAGGCGGACTGGCCGCCGCCCAGGTCCCCGATGATCTCGGGGAGTGCGTTGGAGACGATCGTCGACGACAGGATCGCGACGAACATGCCGAGCAGCAGCCCGGAGAGCGCCTCCATGATCTGCCGGTGCGTCATCGGAGCGCCGTCGGAGGACCCACCTCCGTGCTTGGCGTGAGCCCGCACACCGGCTGGTGTGGTCGTTGCCATGGGCTTCCTTTTCTTACGTTCTCATGCGGGTGTACGGGTGGTCGGTTCGGTCGCGTACGAGTGCGGGGGCGCCGGCCGGTGCGGTGCGGCGGCACGGCAGTCGCCGAAGCTCTCCCGCAGCCGGGCCATGAGCGCGATGAGCAGGCCGACCTCGTCGTCGGACCAGTGGCTCAGCCGGTCGGCGAGCAGCTGCGACGAGCGCTGGGAGAGTTCGTCGAGCTGCCGCTGTCCCGCGGCGGTGAGGTGCAGGATGCGTGAGCGCTTGTCGGCCGGGTCGGGGGACCTCTCGATCCAGCCCCGGTCCGCGACGTGGGCGACGTGGCGGCTGGTCACCGACATGTCCACGGAGAGCAGCTCGGCGAGCCTGCTCATCCGCATGTCGCCGTGCCGGCCGAGCAGCGTCAGCACGGCGGCGGAACCCGCCGGGCAGTCGTGCGGCAGGATCCGCCCCATGTCCCTCTTCACGGCACCGATGGCGCTGAGCTGACGAGCCAGTTCCTCGTACTGCGCCCGCTCGGCCATCGCACCTCCCGTGTTCGTTGCTTAGGGCAACCATAGAGACAGTTGGTTGCCGCAGGCAAACTAAATGGGGACCAGTCGCCCTAAAAAGTTGGCAAAGGCAAGCATTGACGAATGTAAACCGGCAGGTCAGGGGTTTGCCGGGGGTGTGCCGGTGATCCTTCGGCCCGGCTGGGCAGCCAAGGGCGGGCTCTCCGGCCGGCCGCCGGGAAGCCCGCGAGCAGGGGTGAACCGCCGCGCCCGGGCCGCCCGGCAGGCCTTCAGGCGGAACCCGCGCTTGGGCAGCCCCGGCGCATTCGCTAGGGTCCAGGGCCATGGCACACACCCAGGGCCCCGAGGGCAACTACGACCCCGCGGGTAGCACCCAGATGTTCCGCGCTTTCGTCGACGAGGCCCCCCAGGCCGCGCCCCGGCAGGCGGCCCGCTCCGGCCCCCGCATCGGCCTGATCCTCGGCGTCGTGGCCGCCGTGGTGATCGTCGCCGCCGTGGCCTGGCTGGCACTCGCGTAACCCGTGGCCCGCCTCCAGGGGCGGGCCACCTCCATCGGACCCCCGGCTCCGCCCGATCGGGGCCGCTCGTCGTGCGTGCGGCGGCTCCGGCGCGGGGGACTCGCGCCGGTGCCCCGGTCGCCGTACCGTGCCCCGGAACCGCCGTACGCCGAAACGGAGTTGTCACCCCCATCCGGGGAACCCGGTTTCTGTGCACCACCGTTCCCGCCCGGACGAGGCGACCGTGCCGTCCCCGAGCCCGCTGCGGGTGAGCCAGCCTTCCGCCGGATCTGGACGCACAGTCCTCCTCGTCCAGCGGCATCGGCGTCAACTTGCGTTGGGCCCACCGCGGTCCCGGACGCGCGGGGGTGTCCCGTCGGCCGGACCGTCGGCCACGGCGAATCCCTCGCCCCGCGGCACCCGGACGGACGACGGCCGCCGCGGTGCCCCCTCTCAGGGCACTTCGGCGGCCGCGTGTCGACCTCGACGCGTCGCGTCAGCGGGGCTGACCGACCGTCAATGCGTGGCCATCAGTCGGAGATGAGGCCCTCGCGCAGCTGGGCGAGCGTCCGGGTGAGCAGCCGGGAGACGTGCATCTGCGAGATGCCGACCTCCTCGCCGATCTGCGACTGGGTCATGTTCGCGAAGAAGCGCAGCATGATGATGCGGCGCTCGCGGGGCGGCAGCTTGGCGAGCAGCGGCTTGAGGGACTCGCGGTACTCGACGCCCTCCAGGGACGGGTCCTCGTAGCCGAGGCGGTCGGCGAGGGAGCCCTCGCCACCGTCGTCCTCGGGGGCCGGGGAGTCCAGCGAGGAGGCGGTGTACGCGTTGCCCACGGCGAGGCCGTCGACCACGTCCTCCTCGGACACGCCCAGCACCACGGCGAGTTCGGCGACGGTCGGCGAGCGGTCCAGCTTCTGCGAGAGCTCGTCGCTGGCCTTGGTGAGCGCGAGGCGCAGCTCCTGGAGGCGGCGCGGGACTCTCACCGACCAGGAGGTGTCACGGAAGAACCGTTTGATCTCGCCGACGACCGTCGGCATCGCGAACGTCGGGAACTCGACGCCGCGTTCGCAGTCGAAGCGGTCGATCGCCTTGATCAGGCCGATGGTGCCGACCTGGACGATGTCCTCCATCGGCTCGTTGCGCGAGCGGAAGCGTGCTGCCGCGTACCGGACGAGCGGGAGGTTCAGCTCGATGAGGGTGTCGCGTACGTAGGCGCGCTCGGGGCTGCTCTCGTCGAGTGCGGCCAGCCGCAGGAACAGGGAGCGGGACAGGGTGCGGGTGTCGATGGCTCCCGGGGCGGGAAGCGCCGGGACGGCGGCTTCCTGGTCCGGGAGGGCCGGGACGGCTTCCTGGTCCGGAAGGGCCGGGACGTCGTGAAGCACGTCGGGCGCGGAGTCGCTCTTCGTGAGCGTGAGCACCTTCGAGCTGCCCTGGACTGCGGACATGCCACCCCCTTTGGGTCGCGGACGGTCGCGGCGGACGCTCCCGTCGGAGGAACGCAGCCTCCACCTCAATACCGGCGGCGAGGCCGCGGCAAACGCGCTTCCCGCAGAATGTCACATGTCGGCAACACGCTGTAGTGACATGTCGACATGGGAGGGGTGAATCAGCCCTGGAAAGAAGGGGTCTGACGGTTTATCAGTGGAAAGCTGTCGGAAAAAGTCTCGCCGGGCGATTCGCTCCTGACGGTTACGCCTCGATCCTGTTTGCGGATCGAAGGCGCGCGAAACTGCGTGCGAGAAGCCTTGACACATGCATTTGGGAGACACCCAGTTCGGCGCTGATCTGTGACTGCGTCAGATTGCTGTAATAGCGCAGCAGCAGGATCCGCTGTTCCCGTTCGGGCAGCTGCACGAGAAGGTGGCGCACGAGATCGCGGTGCTCGACCCCGTCGAGCGCCGGGTCCTCGTAGCCGAGCCGGTCGAGCAGCCCGGGGAGTCCGTCGCCCTCCTGGGCGGCCTCGAGCGACGTCGCGTGGTATGAGCGTCCTGCCTCGATGCAGGACAGGACCTCCTCCTCGGAGATCCGCAGCCGCTCGGCGATCTCGGCGGTCGTCGGGGAGCGGCCGAAGGCGGTGGTCAGGTCCTCGGTGGCGCTGTTCACCTGCACCCACAGCTCGTGCAGCCGGCGCGGGACGTGGACCGTGCGCACGTTGTCCCGGAAGTACCGCTTGATCTCCCCGACGACGGTCGGCATGGCGAAGGTCGGGAACTGCACGCCGCGGTCGGGGTCGAAGCGGTCGATGGCGTTGATCAGGCCGATGGTGCCGACCTGGACGACGTCCTCCATCGGCTCGTTGCGGCTGCGGAAGCGGGCGGCGGCGTACCGGACGAGCGGCAGGTTGGCCTCGATGAGCGCGCCGCGCACCCGCCCGTGCTCGGGGCTGCCCGGCTCCAGGTTCTTGAGCTGCCCGAAGAGCACCTGCGTGAGGGCCCGGGTGTCGGCGCCGCGGCGCTTCTCCGGGGCGGGCGCGGGCTGCTCCTCCGCCGTGACCGGCTGGGCCGGGGCGGGCGGCTGGGCAGTGGCGGACTGTCCGGGGGTGGAGGGCTGCGTGGGAGAGGGGGACTGCCCGGGGGCCGCGGGTTGCGCGGGAGCGGCCGGCAGGGTGGGTGCGGTCGGCAGGGTGGGTGCGGTCGGCTGGACGGGGGCGGAGGGCAGGGCCGGGGCGGAGGTCGGGGCCTGGCGGGGCCGCTCCTGGCCCTGGGCCTGGTCGGGGACGTCCTCCTGGGGTGGCGCAGTACTGGCCGACACGGTCAACGCCACCTCTTCGTTCGTCAACGATCCGTCGACGTCTCCGCCAACTCATCCGTCAAAAGCGGTCATAGCATCACAAGACATGTGCACTGTGTGCAAGCACCGCATAACACCGTGTTGATGGTCAGATGAGCCATGCGACGCACAGGGCCCCTCGCCGGTCGCGGCGAGGGGCCCGGGATGAGTGACGCGCACTCAGAACGGATAGTCGGCGATCACCCAGGTGGCGAACTCGCGCCACAGCGCGACGCCGGCCTGGTGCGCGGGGTGCTCCAGGTAGCGCTTCAGCGCGTCCGTGTCCTCCACCGCCGAGTTGATCGCGAAGTCGTACGCGATGGGTCGGTCGGTGATGTTCCAGTCGCACTCCCAGAACGCCAGTTCGGGGATCTGCCCGCCGAGCGCCCGGAAGGCGGCGACGCCCTCGACGACACGGGGGTCGTCGCGCTGGACGCCCTCGTTGAGCTTGAAGAGGACCAGATGGCGGATCACGGGCGCTCCCAGGGATACGGCGGGGGACCGCCCGGCTCCGGCGCCGGGACCCGGCCCGGCGGGACCTAGTCCTTGGCCCCGTTGGCGACCCACGTCATGAAGTCGCCGACGGCCTGGGCGGCATTCGAAATGCCCTCGAACCCTATCTGGACGTAGTCGGCGGCCTTCTCCGGGTCGGTGATGATCACGTAGAGCGCGAAGACCACGAGAACGTAGACGGCGATCTTCTTCGAATGCACCGCCACCGCGGCCTCCCCTGTGCCTGCTGTGCCTGCTGCGCCCCGGTGGGCCCCCTGTTGCCGGCGGTGAGTGTATCCCGGCCAGGTGTTCGGGAAGACGCCGAAGATCACGTATCCGCCGGCTCCTCACCGCACCTCCGGGAAGCCGGGGAAAGCAGGAAGGGCCCCGTCTTTCGACGGGGCCCTTCTCCAGCGGTAGCGGAGGGATTTGAACCCTCGGTGACTTGCGCCACACTCGCTTTCGAGGCGAGCTCCTTCGGCCGCTCGGACACGCTACCGAGGGAGACCCTACCCCAAGGTGGGGCGTGGTCAGAAATCCGATTCGGAGGTCCCCGCGGTCAGCGATCCCGGAAGAACTCGGTGAGCAGACGCGCGCTCTCATCGGCGAGGACGCCCTCGACGACCTCGGGGCGGTGGTTCAGCCGCCGGTCGCGTACGACGTCCCACACGGAGCCCGCCGCACCCGCCTTCTCGTCGCGCGCGCCGTAGACGACCCGGTCCACCCGGGACTGGACCAGCGCGCCCGCGCACATCGTGCAGGGCTCCAGGGTGACGACGAGCGTGCAGCCGGAAAGCCGCCACTCACCGGCCCGCGCCGCGGCCCTGCGAAGCGCGAGGACCTCGGCGTGCGCCGTCGGATCGCCGGTGGCCTCACGCTCGTTGTGCCCGGTCGCGAGCACCGTCGTGCCGTCCGCGGACAGCACGACGGCGCCGACGGGGACGTCCCCGCCCCCGGCGGCTCGCCGGGCCTCGTCCAGGGCGAGCCGCATCGCGGCCCGCCAGGGGTCGCGTACGGGATCGGGCGGTGACGTCTCCTCTGTGCTGCTCACCGGGGGAACCTAACGGACGGTCTCCAGGACCTCCGCGGCCCCCAGCGCCTCGGCGATGGTGTTGAGCGCGTCGCCCGCGTGGAGGGCGAGCAGCTCCTTCTCGCCCACACCCAGGTCGGAGAGGACCTCGCGGTCCCCCACCGGACCGTGCGGCACGGCCTCGCCCGGCGTACCGGGCACTTCGTCGTCGTTGGCGGAGTCCTCTCCCTCACCGTCCTCCGTGCCGTCGAGGTCGAGGGAGTCCAGGTCGGGGACGTCGGGGACCCCGGGCTCCCTTCCGAGAAGTTCGTCCGTGAGCAGGATCTCGCCGTACGAACTGCGGGATGCTGCGGCGGCGTTCGAGACGTAGATACGAGGGTCCTCCTCGCCGTCCACGCGAACGACCCCGAACCATCCGTCCTCCTGCTCGATGAGGAGGAGGACCGTGTCGTCGTCGACCGTGGCCTCGCGGGCCAGGTCGGTGAAATCCGACAGGGTCTCCACATCGTCGAGCTCTGTGTCGCTCGCTTCCCACCCGTCTTCGGTGCGCGCGAGCAGTGCGGCGAAGTACACCGTGACTCTCCCACTGGTCCTAGGCGTGCCGGTTGGGGGTTCCCCCGGCGGAGGCTGTGGGCGGAAGCGCTGCTGTGAGCCCCACCCACTCGGAATCGTGGCAGAAAGAGAGCGTTCAGGGGACGTCTTCGCCCTGCTGTGTCTGCCTCTTTCGATCGCTACCTGCGGGATCGTACGCGGCCGAAGGCCCGCGGGACGCGTGCGCCACCGCCCGTGGCGGCGGGCGGACCGCCGTCGGCCGGGGGCGCGGCCCGTCCGCGACGGGCGCGGCTACCAGCGGAACGTGCGCATGCGCATGGCGTGGCGCAGCCGGGCCGCCTTGGCGCGGCGCGGCTGAACCCGCTCACGCAGCTCGCGCGCCTCGGTCAGTTCCCGCAGGAACTGGGCACGGCGTCTGCGGCGCTCGGCCTCCGTCTCCCGCTGCTCCAGGAAGTCGTCGTCCCGCTCCGGCATAGGCACACCACCCCAGGTCCGTCCCTCCCACTTTCCCTCCGACGGGCGGTTTGATGCCAGTGGGAAGGCGGTGCTTCCGGGTGGTGCTTTCGGCAGGCGTCCGGATCCCGGTCCGGTTCGGGCGGGGTTCGGGTGCGGGTCCGGATTCCGGTTGTGTCTCTGGTGCGGGTTCCGGTTCCGGTTCCGGTTTTCGTCCGGGCGTGGCGGAGGCGGGCGTCGGGGGGAGGCGGGCCGGCGCCCCGGGCCCGCTCACCGGCGGACCAGGGGCGGGCCGGCGCCGTGGGCCGTGTACCGGCGGGCCAGGGGCGGGCCGGCCGTGCGCGGGCGGCTCCCGGGGTGCCGGGCGGGGCGGTGGTGGGCGGGGAAAGCCCGGTTACTGTTGTGGACATGCGTCTCCACGTCGTCGACCACCCCCTGGTCGCCCATAAGCTCACCACGCTGCGCGACCGCCGCACCGACTCCCCGACCTTCCGGCGGCTCGCCGACGAGCTGGTCACCCTGCTCGCCTACGAGGCCACGCGGGACGTGCGCACGGAGCAGGTCGACCTCGAGACCCCGGTCTCCGCCACCACCGGCGTCAAGCTCTCCCACCCGCGTCCGCTGGTCGTGCCGATCCTGCGGGCCGGCCTCGGCATGCTCGACGGCATGGTGCGCCTGCTGCCGACCGCCGAGGTGGGCTTCCTCGGCATGGTGCGCGACGAGCAGACGCTCCAGGCGTCCACGTACGCGACCCGCATGCCGGACGACCTCTCGGGCAGGCAGGTGTACGTCCTCGACCCGATGCTGGCCACCGGCGGCACGCTGGTCGCCGCGATCCAGGAGCTCATCAAGCGGGGCGCCGACGACGTCACGGCCGTGGTCCTGCTCGCCGCCCCCGAGGGTGTCGAGGTCATGGAGCGCGACCTGGCGGGCACGCCGGTCACCGTCGTCACGGCGTCGGTCGACGAGCGGCTCAACGAGCACGGCTACATCGTCCCGGGCCTCGGCGACGCCGGCGACCGGATGTACGGCGCCGCGGAGTAGCTCTTCCTGCTCCCGCCTACCCGTCTCCGCGGAACCGGAGACGGGGCTCCCGCGGGGGTCCGGGCCGGGCTCCCGTGACGGCAGGGGCCGCGCTTCCGCGATGGCCCGGGATCGGGCTCCCCTGACGGCCGGGACCGGACTTCCACGAAAGCCCGGGTCGGCATCAGGTTCCCGCGGGAGCCGCGGGCTTCAGCAGGACTTCTTCGTGGCGGAGGGCGTCGGCTCGGGCCTGGCCAGCACGGCCAGGGCCTTTCCGGCGTCCTCCTTGGCCGTCAGCGACGTGAAGCGGTCGCCAATGACGAGGTCGACCTCGGCGGCCTCGCGGCGGCCGTCCGTCTTCACCTCGGCGCCCGAGAGCTGGGTGTTCAGCACCGGCAGCGCGGCGGTGGTCGCGGCCTGCGCGCCGAGCAGTATCCCGGGACCCTCGACCTTCTTGTCGTACGCCTTCGTCGCGTTGCCCACGTCGCCGATGCGGAAGCCGCGCTTCTTCAGCTCGTCCGCGGTCTCCTTGGCGAGGCCGCTGCGGGACGTGGCGTTGAAGACGTTGACGGTGATCGCGCCCGGCTCGGGCAGGGTGCCCGCCGCGGGCGACGCCTTGGGCGAAGGGTGCTTGCGGGACGCGCACGCCGTCTTGGAACCCACCGCCGAGGCCTTGTCGCCGCCACCCGTGAAGACGTCGATGAGCTGCAGTGTTCCCCAGCCGATCAACCCCAGCGCGGCGACCGAGGCAATGACGAGGAACGCAATCCTGCGGCGGCCCCGTGGTCGGCGCATCCGCGGGTACTTGTCCCCCGTGATGCGGTACTGGCGGCCCATGCCCGGGGGAGTCAGCATGCTCATGGGCGCAGCGTAGTGCGACTTGGCGACGATAACTACTAAATGATCATTGGCTTGGGCGCGGTCCAACCCGAAAGGGTCAACCGGGGGTCCCGCGGAACTCAGTCCAGCTCGAGTACGCGGGCGTGCAGCACCTGGCGCTGCTGGAGCGCGGCGCGGACCGCGCGGTGCAGCCCGTCCTCGAGATACAGGTCGCCCTGCCACTTCACGACATGCGCGAAGAGGTCGCCGTAGAAGGTGGAGTCCTCGGCGAGGAGGGTCTCCAGATCCAGCTGGCCCTTGGTCGTCACGAGCTGATCGAGGCGGACCGGGCGCGGCGCGACGTCCGCCCACTGCCGGGTGCTTTCCCGGCCGTGGTCGGGGTACGGCCGGCCGTTTCCGATGCGCTTGAAGATCACACGGAAAGCCTACCGGTCAAGACCTTCCGGGCGCAGCCATGGTGGCGGAGTACGGTGCTGGAAAAGATCCCGTATAACCGGGCAAACCGGTAACTGTTCGAGCTTCCCCGGAAGGTGCCGGCGACGCCCGGACCGGCGCGGACCGGGGGAGGGCGCCCGGCATGGGCGACCGTGACACCGGGCCGGCGGTCCTTCGGCGGCGACACCCGGGAGGGTGACCGGGGCCCGCACCGGACCCTTGGACGCCGGGCCCGGGCGGCCGCCCGTGGAGAACGGCCGCCCCTCGTTCACCGCCGTCCGTGCTCCTTCGGGGTCGTCCGCTCCCGAGTCCCGTCCGGGCCCGGACGGGACTCGGTCTTCGTCTTGGGCGTGTTGCGTACGGCCTCCGCACGCAGGAGGGCGTGCAGAACCGCGTAGGGATCGTGGGGCATGGCTGTGTCCTTGTTCGTTGGTCTCGTGTGCGCCGGTGAGGGATGCGGAACGGTCCGGGGACCGGGCCTCTCAGCAGCGCAGGACCACACAGCGCAGGACGTGCAGCGCGAGGACGTACGGCGGCGGCGACGGTACGGGGAGAGGGCGGGCGGCGGGGTCCGTGCGCCCGTCCCCGGGGCGGGGTGCGGGCCGCAGCGGGATCACGAGCCGGTGCCCGTGCCGGGCGGGCGGCCGCAGGGCCGTGCCGAGTACGTCCTGTTCGAGGCCGCCGGTCTCGGCGGCGGCGACGGCGGCGGGCGGCGTGACGAGCGACTCGGGGCGGGCGCCGGCCGCGAGCATCGCGACGACGAGGAGGACGAGGATCCGCAGCCAGGTGCGCCGGGCGGCGGCCGCAACTGCCGGCGGGGGAGCGACCGGTACGGCCGTCGTGCCCGCCCGGGCGCCCGTCGTACCCACCCGAGTGCACGACGGGGCGCCCGCGGGAGTTCCGGCGGGAGCCCCCGTACGAGCCCCGCCCCGCGCGCGTGCGCACCGGCGCAGCGGGTGCGGTGGACGCGGGGTGGGGCTCATGAGAGGTGATGTCCCCCGGCTGGACGGTGGTTTCACCGGTCGGGCGGCCGGATACGCCCTTTTGGCGTACGGGAGGCCGTCCACGCCGGCCGCCGGGGTGCTCGTCAGAGGGTGCGGGGGACCAGGCGCGCGCGTCCGCGGATCCGGAACGCCGTGACGATCTCCGTGACGCCGACCGCGATGAGCCGGCAGCCGCCGACGACGGCCAGTACGGCGACCGACTCGAACGGGGAGACGGTCAGCACGATCCCGGCGAGGAAACTGACGATCCCGAGGAAGAGAGGAAGATCTGCCGGCCGCGCGCGGGCACGGCCGGGTCGGACGCGGCGGCCAGGACCTGCCCGGGTGTTTCTCCGGGGCTATGCCCCGGTGCTCTTCGCGGACTTGGCGGCCTTCGCCGCCGCCTTCATCTCCTGCTTGTGCGCCCGCACCTTCGTCAGCGACTCGGGGCCGGTGATGTCGGCGACGGACCGGTAGGCCTTCGGCTCCCCGTACGCACCCGCGGCCTCGCGCCAGCCCTCGGGGCGCACGCCGAGCTGCTTGCCCAGCAGGGCGAGGAAGATCTGGGCCTTCTGGGTCCCGAAGCCCGGGAGTTCCTTCAGCCGCCGCAGGAGTTCACCGCCCGTCCCGACGCCCTCCCACACCGCGCTCGCGTCTCCGTCGTAGTGCTCCACGAGGTACTGGCACAGCTGCTGGATCCGCTGGGCCATGGACCCCGGGTAGCGGTGCACTGCGGGCTTCTCGGAGAGCAGCGCGCCGAACGCCTCGGGGTCGTACGCGGCGATCTCGTGCGCGTCGAGATCGTCCTTCTCCAGCCGCCGGGCGATCGTGTACGGGCCCGCGAACGCCCACTCCATCGGAATCTGCTGGTCCAGCAGCATCCCGACGAGCGCGGCGAGGGCGCTGCGCCCCAGCAGCTCGTCCGCTTCGGGCTGCTGGGCGAGGTGAAGGGTGACGTCCATGCCTCGATGATCGCCCGCACGCGCGCGTGGCGCCTCTCCGGGGCCCAGGGGGAGGGTGCCCCTGCCATGCCCCCGCCCCATGGCGTCCCCGCCCTCGCGCTTCGCGTACGATTCCGCCGCAAATGCAGTTAGGTTAGCCTAACCTCAAGTGACTGGGGATGGACCGTGAGCAGCGAGATCTACCGTGATGCCCTGGGGATCCCCCACCTGCGGGCCGACGGCGCACGCGAACTCGCGCACCTCCAGGGCCGGGTCACCGCCGCTGACCGCGCCTGGCAGCTGGAGGTCGAGCGGCACCGCGCGCAGGGCACCTCGGCCGCGTTCCTCGGTCCCGGCTCCGTCGGCTGGGACCGTTTTGTCCGCCGGGCCCGTGTCGAGGACACCGCCCGGCGCTGCTTCACGGCCCTGGAGGAACAGGACCCGGAGACCGCCGACTGGATCCGGGCGTACGTGGACGGCGTCAACGCCGGCCTGCCGCAAGGCGCCCGCCGGGCCCCGGAGTTCGCGGCCGTGCGCCTCGAACCCGGCCGGTGGGAGCCGTGGACCCCGCTGGGCGTCTGGCTGAGCACCCACATCCTCTTCGTGGGCTTCCCCGCCAAGCTGTGGCGCGAGGAGGTCGTACGCCGGCTCGGCCCCGACGCGGTCGGGCTCTTCGCCACCGACGGCCCGGGCACCGTCGGCAGCAACGGCTGGCTCCTCACCGGCGAGCGCACCGTCACCGGCCGGCCGGTCATCGCGGGCGACCCCCACCGCTTCATCGAGGATCCCGGCGTCTACCAGCAGATCCGCCTCGCCTGCCCGGAGTTCGACGTCGTCGGGCTCGCCGTCCCCGGCATCCCCGGCATCGCGCACTTCGCCCACACCGGCACGGTCGCCTGGGCCATCACCAACGCGATGGCCGACTACCAGGACCTCTACCGCGAACGTCTGCGGCGCACCCCCTCGGGCGTCGAGGCCCTCGACCCGGACGGCGTGTGGCGTCCGGCATCCCGCCACGTCGAGACCGTGGAGGTGGCGGGGGAAGAGCCGGTGGAGGTCGAGGTGGTCGAGACGCGACGGGGGCCGGTGGTCATCGGGGGCCCGGGCGGCCCCGGCCCCGGCCCCGGCCCCGGGACCGGAGAGACGGTCACGGGAGCGGCCTCCGACGCCGACCAGTCGCCCGGCGCCAACGAGGTCTTCGGTGCTGAAGGGTCTCCCGGCGCCCGAGAGTTCGTCGGTGCCGAAGAGCCCCCCGGCGCCGAAGAGTTCGTCGGTGCCGAAGGCGTCGCCGGTTTCGCGGATGCCATCAGCCTCCGTTACCCGCCCCGCGTGACCCACGATCTCGGCTTCGGCGCGCTGCTTCCGCTCCTGCGGGCCCGCCGGGTCGCCGACGTGGACCGCGCCCTCGACCGGTGGGCCGAACCCGTGAACGTCGTGCAGGCCGCCGACACCGAGGGCGGTCTGCTCCACCGGGTCGCCGGAAAGGTGCCGGTGCGCGGCGCGGACAACCGCACACGGGTCGTGCCCGCCTGGGAGCCCGGCCACGAGTGGCGGGGCTGGCACGAGATGCCGCGCGGCACCGTCGACGACGGCCTCGCCGTCATGGCCAACCAGCGCGGCCCGGCGTCCCCGCTGGGCACCGAGTTCGCCGCGCCGCACCGCGCCCGCCGCATCCGCGCCCTGCTGACCGCCCGCAAGGAGTGGTCAGCCCCGGACATGGCGGCCGTCCACACGGACACACACCTCGCCTCCGCGGCCGCGCTGCTGGAGCGCCTCGCCGCGCTCGACGAGGAAGCCCTGAGTCCGCGGGCCGCCGCCGTACGGGCCCGGCTCCTGTGCTGGGACCGGCACATGGACGCCGACAGCACCGGCGCGGCGGCCTACGCGGCGGTGCGCGGTGCGGTCGTACGACGGCTGGCCGCGCACCCCGCCCTCGCGTGCCTGACCGATCCGCCCGCGTACCCGGAGGTCTTCCGCCCCTGGCTCTCCCTCACCGTCCGCGTCGGCTACGCCCTGGAAAGCCTCCTCACCGCAGAAGAGTTGCCCGGCATCGACCGTGCCGCGGTCGTCCGGGAGGCCCTGGAGGAGACCGCCGCCGAAGGAGCCGGCACACCCGGCACCGGCACCGGCACCGGCACCGGCACGGGCACGGGCACCGAAATCGGAGCCGAGATCAAACCCGGACCCGGAGCCGGAGCCGTCACCGGCACCCGGGACACCACCTGGGGTGACACCCACCGCCTGGCCGCGTGGCAGGCGCTCCCCACCGGCCCGAACGACGAACCGGCCTTGTCCGGCGACCACGACTGCGTGCTGTGCACCTCGGCCGTGCCCGGCGTCACGGACCGCGCCGCGCGCGGGCCCGCCGCCCGCTACGTCTGGGACCTCGCGCACCGCGAGGACAGCCTCTGGATCGTCCCACTCGGCGCCTCGGGCGTCCCGGGCACGCCCCACCACCGTGACCAACTCCCCTTGTGGCTCGAGGGAGATCTCGCCCCGGTCGTGACCGACTGGGACCGTCTGACGAAGGAGAACGATGACCACTGAGCCGTACGCGGCCACCCGCGAAGCCGTCCACGAGCAGCGGATCGACGGCTTCGGCACCGTCCGTGTCCTGCCCCTGGACCCGCACGCCGACCTGGACGTCGTGCACGCCTGGGTGACCGAGGAACGGGCCGCGTTCTGGGGCATGACCGGCTTCACCGCGGAGCAGGTCCTGGAGACGTACGTCCATCTGGACTCGCTCGACACCCACCACGCCTTCCTAGCGGTCAAGGACGGCGAACCGGCCGCGCTGCTGCAGACGTACGAGCCGGCCGCCGACCGGGTCGCCGAGTGCTACGACGTCGAACCGGGCGACATCGGCATCCACGTGCTCATCGCCCCCGCAGGCCCGGACGGCGGCCGGGCGGGCTTCTCCGACGGGCTGCTGGCCGTCGTCACCTCGTACGCGCTGACCGGCCTGGACCGCACGCGGATCGTGATCGACCCGGACGAACGCAACGAGAAGGCCATCGGCCGGTTCCTGCGCAACGGCTTCGAGCCCGGACCGCTGGTCGTCCTGCCCGAAATCGACCTCCCCGAGGTCCACTTGCCGCAGAAGCGCGCCCGACTCGCCTTCCTCACCAGGGAGGCGGCCCCCGGCGCGGTCCTGGCTCAGTAGCCTGGCCGCATGACGCCCGAAGACCTCGTCAGGCACTACGGCCTGGAGCCCATTCCCCGCGAGGGCGGTCGCTTCCGGCGGACCTGGGCGGGCCCCGAGCGGCCCGACGGCCGCCCCGAGGGGACCGCGATCGTCGCCCTGTTCACCTCGGCGCCGGACGACTTCTCGGCCCTGCACCGGCTGCCCGCGGACGAGATCTGGCACTTCTACCTCGGCGACCCGCTGGAGATGCTGCTGCTCGCCCCGGACGGCAGCACGCGCACGCCTGTCCTCGGGCCGGACGTGCTCGGCGGCCAGCACCCGCAGTTCACCGTGCCGGCGGGCACCTGGATGGGCGCCCGGGTCGCCGGGAACGGCGCCTCGTCGTTCCTCGGCTGCACGATGGCGCCCGGCTTCACCTACGCGGGCTACGAGCACGGGGACCCGGCCGAACTGACCGCCCGCTATCCCGCCGAGGCGGCGCGGATCACCGCGCTGTGCCGTCCGTGAGCGCGGCGACCGGTGGCGCCGTGCCGCCCGCGCACCCCGCGGCCGACCTGCTCGCGGGCCAGGTGGCCCTCGTGACCGGCGCCGCGGGCGGAATCGGCAGGGGCATCGCGCTGCGGTTCGCCCGGGCCGGGGCGGCGGTCGCGGTGCACCACCTGACGCGGGACGCGGACGAAGTGATTGCCCGCCTGCGGGACTTGGGCGCCGAGGCCATCGCACTGCGGGCCGACCTCACGGACGAGGACGCCTGCCGGCGACTGGTCCGCGCGGCGGCGGAATGGGGCAGGGGCCTGCCGTCCCCCACCGGCACGGCACCCGGCGGACTGACCGCGCTGGTCAACAACGCGGGCGTACAGCCCACCCAGGCACTGCCCGGCATGTCCGCGGCCGACTGGAAGGCCGTCGTCGACACCAACCTGTCCAGCGTCTTCGCGTGCACGCAGGCGGCGGCGGAGCTGATGGGCGCGAGCGGCGGCGGCACGATCACCCACATCGCCTCCATCGAGGCCGCCCGCCCCGCGCCCCTCCACGCCCACTACTCGGCCGCCAAGGCGGCCGTCGTCATGCACGCCCGCTCCGCGGCCCTGGAGTACGGACCGCACGGCATCCGCGTCAACTCGGTCTCGCCCGGCCTCATCGACCGCGACGGTCTGTCCGAGGCCTGGCCCGAGGGAGTACGGCGCTGGCAGCGGGCGGCGCCCACCGGGAGGCTGGGCCGCCCGGAGGACGTCGGCGACGCCTGCGTGTTCCTGGCCTCGCCGCTGGCGTCGTGGATCACGGGCCACGACCTGGTGGTGGACGGCGGGGTGTCCGCCCGCCCCACGTGGTGAACGCGGCCCGCCCCGTTCCCGTACGGGATGAGGGCCCGGATCTCCGTGAACGGTGAGCGCCGGACCGCGCGCGTCCGTATGCAGAGTCGTCGCCGGTGCCCCAGCCAGGAACACCGGCACACCCCGGACACAGGGACATCCGGGCACAGGGGCACGAAAAGGCACAGGGACACAGGGACACACGAAGACATGAACGACCCGGATGCCCGGCCGTCGGACGCCGGACGCCGGACGCCGGATACGGAGACGTGACGTGGGCCTACGGCGAGAAGTGCGGCGAGCGCGAGGACGCGAGGGCGGACGGGACGGAGCGCGGTACGCGGCACGGGGCGACGTGCACGGCGACGAGCGCGGCGGGCGGTCCGCCGCATGGCGGGGACGGGACGGCGGGCGCCGCGGCGGGCGAGTCCTTCGCGGCCTGGTGCTGCTGGGCGCCGTGCTGCTCCTGCTCCTCCTCGGCGGAGCGGGGCCCGCGTCCGCGCACGCCGCCCTCCGCGACGCCGACCCCCGGGACGGAAAGGTCCTCAAAACCGCCCCGCGCCACGTCACCCTGACCTTCACCGAGTCGGTCGGGCTGCTCGACGACTCCTTCCGGGTGCTCGACCCCGACAACCGGCGCGTCCACACCGGCGAGCCGGGGCACGCGGACGGCCGTTCCGACACGGCCCGCGTGAGCCTGCCGCGCGATCTGGGCACCGGCACCTTCACCGTCGCCTGGCGCGTCGTCTCGGCGGACAGTCACCCCGTCTCCGGGGCGTTCACCTTCTCCGTCGGCGCACCCTCGGCGACCAGTGCCGTCCTGCCGTCCGACGGTGCCGGTGACACCGTCGCCGGCACGCTCTACGACGTCTTCCGGTACGTGGCGTACGCCGCGGTCGCCCTGCTCGTCGGGACGGCCGCGTTCACCGCGGTCACCGGCTTCGGGGCGCTGCGGGGGCTGCTCCTGGCCGGCTGGTGGAGCCTCTTCGCCGCCACGGTCGCCCTACTGCTGCTCCGCGGCCCGTACGAGCGCGGGAGCGGCCCGGCGACCGCGTTCGACCCGTCCGTCCTGGCCGCCACGCTGACGAGCCGGCCCGGGGTGGCGCTGCTGGCCCGCCTGGTGCTGCTGGCCGCCGTGGCCCTCCTTCCGCTGCTTCCCCCGCGGACACCCGGCCGGGACGCGCCCGCGGCCGGGCCCGGGAGGGGTCCGCAGGTCGTGGCGGGGCCCGGGAGGGGTCCGCAGGTCGTGGCCGGGCTGCTCGCCGTGGGCCTCGCGTCGACCTGGGCCGCCGCCGAGCACGCCTCCGCGGGCATCCAGGTACCCGTGGCGATGGTCTCGGCCGTCCTGCACCTGCTGGCGATGTCGGTCTGGCTGGGCGGGCTCGCCGCGCTGCTGACCGCCCTCCACCGGTCCCCGGAATCCCTCCCCGCACCGGCCGTGGCCCGCTTCTCCCGCCTGGCCTTCGCGGCGGTGTCCGTCCTGGTCGCCACCGGCGCCTACCAGTCCTGGCGCGGCCTCGGCTCCTGGGACGCCCTCACCACCACGTCGTACGGCAGGATTCTGACGGCCAAGCTGGCGGCGGTCCTGCTGGTGCTGGCGGCGGCGGCCTGGTCGCGCCGCTGGACGGGGCGCCTGGTGACGGCGGGGAGCGGGACCGCGACGGGCGAGTACGCGGCTCCCGCGGGCCGCCGGGCGACGGTGGTCCGGACGCGCGTACCGGAGCCGGTGGGAGCCCGCTCGCACGGCGAAGCCGACGGAGACGGCGGTCCGGGCGATGCGACCGCCCCTGCCAGTGCCGACGCCGGTCCGGGCACTGTCACCGGCGGTACCACTGCCGACTCCGACGGGGACACCGAGCCGAAGTCCGACGAAGGGCCACGTGACCCGGACGACCCCGCTGCCGACCGGGGCCCCACCCCGGACCGGGACCTGAATCCGGGTTCGGACCCCACCCCGGACCCGGCCGGTCCGGCGGCGGCCGGCCGGAGTGCCGCCCCGGCCCAGGCACCGCACCGCCGTGCCCTGCGCCGCTCCGTCCTCGCGGAGGTCACCGTGGGCATCGTGGTCCTGGTGATCACCACGGTGCTCACCGGGACCCAGCCGGGCCGGGCCGAGGCGGAGACGACGCCGTCGGCCGCGGAGACCGCGGCGCAGCCCGCCGACACCAGCACCCTGATCCCGTTCGACGTCGGTACGCCGGGCGGCCACGGCAAGGTCCAGATCGACCTGGGACCGGGCAGAGTGGGCGAGAACACGGTCCAGGCCGTGGTCTTCGGACCCGACGGAGGGATCGCCACCGTCCCCGAACTTCGCCTCAGTTTCACGCTGGCCGAGCAGAAGATCGGCCCACTCGATGCCAAGCTCACCAACCGGGGCGGCTATTGGGGCACGGACAGTGTCAACCTCCCGCTCCCCGGCACCTGGACGATGAAGGTGACGGTCCGCACGACGGACATCGACCAGGTCACGGTGTCGAAAACCGTGCGGATCGGCTAGCGGCCGGAGCCGAGGCCCACCAAGCAGTGTGTGGTGAACCGGGCAGCAAGGAAACCCAGGTTCACCACACACCCACTCACCGCAGGGTGAGCCCCTCCCCGACGAGCAGCTGCCGCATGGCCTCCGCGGCCCGGACGGCGGCGTCGGCACAGCAGTTGTTGAACAGCACGTGGACGTGCTTGGAGTGCTCGGCCATACGGGCCACCCGGGGCGCCCACTCGGCGAGTTCAGCGTCGGTGTACTCGTGGCGGAAGCGGTCCTCCTTGCTGCCGGTTCCCCACGCCTCGTTCCGCCCGTGGAAGCGGACGACGGCCAGCTCGGACGAGGTGACCGGCGTGACGGGCGGGACGGAGGAGCGCAGCGTCTGCACCATGTCCACGGCGACGGCACTCATCCCGAGCCCCGTGAGCAGGTCGGCGGTCCTGCCGTACAGCCCCTCCTGCCACCACCCGGGATGCCGGAACTCCACAGCGAGGGGCCACCCGGCCGTACGCGCCGCGCACTCCCGGAGAAACGCCGCCGACCCTGCCCCGGGCGCGAACCACGGCGGGAACTGGAACAGCACGGTCCCCAACCGGTCCGTACGCCGCAAGGGTTCGAGCGCGGACGCGAACCGCGCCCACACCTCGTCGAGCACCCCGGCGTCCGGCACGCCCCGCCCGATCCGCCCCCGCAGGTCGACGGGGAGCGCGCCGTCCCGCGTCGGATGGCCGGTGAGCAGCGAGAACGCCTTCACATCGAACACGAACCCGTCCGGCGTCCGCTCGCTCCACAGCAGACTGTTCCGCTCACTGGGCAACGCGTAATAGCTGGAGTCGACCTCCACGACGGGAAACTGCCCGGCGTAATGCCGCAGCCGCCCCTCCGCGTCCCGCCACCCCGAGGGATACCAGCCACTGGCCACCAGGGCCCGATCCGTCCACGAACACGCCCCCACCAGAATCTCAGCCATGGAACAGCGGCTACCCACCCGATCCCGCTACGGACACCGAACCGGGCAGCTCACGGCGCGGCAGAATGTGCCTGTCGCCGAGGGAACCGCAGCGGACCGATCCGAACTCCTCCTGACAGGGGTGGAGATGGCCCCGTCTGTGTGAGCGACGGGGCAGGCGGTGCGGATACGCCGCAGGACGACGGGGACGGACGGGGGGGCACATGGCGTGGGAAGAGTGGGAGTGGGTCAAGGCCGCGGCATCGGAGGGCGGGAATGCCCGGATCCAGCTGAACCAGGCTGGGCCGGTGACCGGGGGTGACGAGGATCTCGTCGTGCACCAGGACGACTTGGGTGCAGTCGGCCACGAGGCGTTCATCCTCCACGGCGAACTGAAGAAGAAGGCCGACATCGCGGGTACGGGCGCCGACAAGAGCGGATCAGGTTCCACCATGCAGGCGGCCGTCTCCCTCAAAAACCATCATCTCGCCCTCGGTTCGGAACTGGAGACGACCGTCGAGGTCTGGACCTCGCAGGTGAAACACGTCCTGCAGGCCTGCGCGCACATATCGAACCATCTCGATTACACCAAGAAACTGCATGCACAGGAAGACAGCAGGATCGCGGCCGAAGTCCGGGGCCGTACCGGACCGTTGCCGGTCTCTGCTCTGAACGACTACTTCAAGTAGGAAGCCATGGGATCGCTTTCGTATTCTGACCTCCTGGCCCTGGACCTGACCAAACTGGGCACGGCGGCATCCGACTGGACCACCATGGCCGGTGAACTGGCGAAGCTCGCAACCGACGTACGGGACGGCCTCACCAAAAAGTCCGACGAAGCGCGCTGGAAGGGCGTCAACGCGGGTGTGACCAAGGACTTCGTGCACAAGACGGCCAAGGAGTTCGCGGACCTCCAGGCGGAAGCCCAGAGTGTTGCCTGCGTTCTGTCCGACGCGCATGCGGAGCTGACGCAATACCAGAAGCAGGCCCGGAGCTTGACCGATTCGGCGCGCCGGGGCGACCCGGCCCACACGCCGCCGGACCCCGGGCTCCTGGCTTTCGACGGCCAGGGCGGCACCGTCCGAGTCGCAGAAGCGATGTGCACTCCAGAGGGCCCCGACCAACGGACGAAGGACCGGACCCAGTGGTACGCGGACACCCTTACGGGCATCGTTCAGCACGCTGCCGAGGTGGATGCGGCGGCCGTACGCGCGCTGCGGCAGAGTCACGGAAACGACCCGCAGAACGCGGGCCACGCCAAGTACACGTCCCTCGACGAGGAGCAATTGCCGCGTGCGCAGGAACTGGCCGCCCTCGGCGGGGACGCGGACTCGAAGCAGCGCGCCGAGCTCCGGCGCCTGTGGGAGTCCCTGAGCCCCGGGGCCAGAGCGCAGCTGTGGTCGGCGCAGAAGGACGATCTGATGGCAGCAGGCATTCTGAGCCCCACCATGCCCCAGGTCGCGGCGGACGGCGGTGCGGGCAAACACGGTTCCCAGTCGCCCGGCTTCGACCAATGGGTCACCAAGCAGAAGATGGAACTGCTGACGGAAGGCGCCGACTGGAAGGGCATGACGGACGCGTCCCGGCACATGGCGCACTATCTGGGAAACAGCGGCGGCACCATGACGCTGCCCGTCGACAAGATGATGACGGACGTTCCCGCCTTCAAGTCGTACGTCGACGACACGGTCAGGCTGAACCAGGACGACTGGCGCAGGCAGGCCCTGGAAGAGTTCAAGAAGAACGGCGGGAAACCGGTCGCCCTTCCGGTCGAGGCGAAGCAGCCCGAGGGCTTCTACTTCCGCCAGGAGGACAACGCCAACTGGTTCTACGCCGTGGGCGGTGCCAACACGAACGTGACCGGTGTGGTGACGGCCGTTCCGGATGAGAACGGCAACCCGAAGATCGGTATCGACTATCAGGCCAACGTGTGGGACCGCTACAACTGGGACGAGGGCAAGGGAGTCAACGTGGGCCCTCTGGACATCCCGGACGGGGAGATGGCCAAGCTGCACCGGACGGGACTGGCCCAGGAGTTCGACATGGAGGGCAGCAGCAGTGTCGAGCATCACGATCTGGGCTCCTCGCAGCCCGACGGTGACCCGCTGCCGGGTCCCGACGAGAGCAGGGACGGACGCATGAACCCCGGCCGGGAGCAGCAGCAGGACCGTACGACGGGCAGGTCGCCGGGGAGGGCGAACGCACGATGACCGACCCCTACGCGCACAGGGCGCCGGATGAGGCCCCCGGCAACAAGGGCCGCGGCAGCCGGAGGTGGTGGTTGATCGCTGGAATGAGCGCCGTGCTGACCCTGGCCGCCGCCGTGACCGCGGCGGGGTTGCTCCTCACCGGCCCGGAAGAGGGGCAGGACGACGACCGCGTCATGGAGCGGGCGGCGGACGCGAGGTGGGCCGAGGGGATCACGCCGGAGTGGATGAGCGAGCGGATGGGGCTCGACGTCCCGGACGCGGCCCGGTCCCCGCGAGCGGCGTACGAGGTCACCTCGCGCTTCGACACCGGCCTCCTCACCTTCACCCTGACGAGGTCACAGGCGGAGCAGTACCTGGAGGAGCATCCTCCGCGGGGCACATGGCTGGAGCCCACGTCCGCACAGACCGGCGCCGCTCCCCACGACTTCACCCACCTGGGCCTCCCGGAACCGGAGACCCTCGGGAAGGGCATGCGCTACGGCTACGTCTGCCCCGGGGACCCGGAAGGTCCGCCGAGTCCCTCGGACCCCACGTCCGACGAGCATTGCGTCCGCCTCTACGCGCACGACTACGCCCCGAAGCGCACCCGCATCCACCTCCGAGCCCACTTCCGACCGGGCTCCGGCCCGCACTGAGACGGACGGGAACGTTCTGTGCCAGAACTGAGCGGAACGCCAAGGCGGCCCGTGCTGAATGGCACGGGCCGCCCCTTGTCCCCGTACTGCCTACGGCTTGAGGATCCGGTCCAAGGTCGCGACCGCCATCAACAACTGGCCGTAACTGTTGGGATGGGCCGCCATGGAGCCCGCGCCCGGAGTCAGGGACTCGATGTAGCGGCGCTGGCGAGGCTGGCACATGTCGTACCCGATGGTGGCCTTCTAGGTGTCCGCGTAGGAGACGCCGGTGCCGCCGCCGGCGGCCCTACGGGCCAGAGCGCGGTTGAGCTTCAGTGTCGTGTCCCGCAGGAAGGCGAAGTCCTGCTGGGCAAACGGGACCTCGGCGCAGCCCACGCCGTCGTCGGGGAAGAGGGCCGGGTACCCGACCACGACGATCTTCGCGTCCGGGCTGCGCCGCCTGATGTCGGTGATCACATCGCGGACGCGGCCCTCCATCGTGTTGATGCGCTCACCGAGCACGTCCTGGCCGGTGGTGAAGTACTTCTTGCATGGACTGCCGTTCGGATCCGAGGACTTCACCAGCGCACAGGTGGTGAGCACGCTGGTGAAGCCGACGTCGTTGCCTCCGATGGTCAGGGTGACCAGCTTGGTGTTCGGCGTCAGCGCGTTGATCTGCGGCGGCTTGGACCCCTGGGCGTTCCAGATGCTGCGCGTCGTGGCGCCGCTGCACGTGACGTCCTTGAATGCCCGGTTCTCGCCCGCGGACGAACCAGCGACGATGGAGGGGTAGCTGCTCGTGGTGCGGTCGCACTCGGCGTCCTTCACCACCCGGAGGCCGGCTCCCGAGGCGTATGAATCGCCCATGGCCACGTAGTTCGGTTCGTCAGTGGCCGCCTGGGTCGGCGCCGCGAGTGAGAAGAGGCTCGCTCCTGCCACGGCGGTCACCGCGGCTGCCCGGCACATGCCGGAAAGCCGCCTTGAGTTCTGCGTCATCACGCCCCTGAAAGAATTGGTGGTTGGACGGGCCGGGTGTCGCGGCCGCGGTTACGGCGCAGACGGAAACCGTCAGGGCTCCCGCCTCCGGAGTCCTCGGATCGTCCGGGTGCGTTGCACCGGGCTGTGTGCCCCGGCATCAAAGGTTCCTTCGATGGACCACAACGTGGGTTCCGGTACGCCGGTTCACCCCGACGCGGGTCGGCTCTGCCTGCCACAGAAGGCGACATCGACCAGGGACCAGGTGCGCTTGGCCGACGCGTCGCCCGCGTCGGCCATGCTGGCGGTGCCGTGTTCCGGCCCGTGACGTACTTGCCGAACTGATTGCTCGTGAAGGTCACGGCACGGACACTCACTGAAAGTGCCTCTGGCGTCGCCGTCTGCGACGGAAGCAACTTTCCCCAAGAAGGCTGTGATCTCGTGTCTTCGTAAAATCCTGGCGCCCCCACGGCGTGAGGCTGGCTGAAGGCCCACTCCGCCGCGCGTCCGGCCACTCCACAGCTGCCATGCCCTGGCTGCCGCAGGGGCGGCAGTTGGCTTGGCGGAGCGGATGGGGCCGACGTGTCACGAGCCCCACCGGTACCTCAGGGGCTCCTGCGCCAACTGCAACCACTGACGTCGAAGGGCCCCGCTGCGAGCAGCGGGGCCCTTCGACGTTAGTGCCCGGTGAGGCACTGGCGGAGGATACGAGATTCGAACTCGTGAGGGGTTGCCCCCAACACGCTTTCCAAGCGTGCGCCCTAGGCCTCTAGGCGAATCCTCCGCGGCAAACAATACAAGACGTTGAGGAGTGCTCGCGAACTCGTTCTCCCCGCCAGGATCAGGTAACCTGTGCGGAGCCCCTCACGTGGCGCTATCTGACTGAACTCCCCCAGGGCCGGAAGGCAGCAAGGGTAGGTCGGCTCTGGCGGGTGCGTGGGGGGCGTCTGCGTTCCCGGGGCGGTCGGTCCGGCCGTCGGTGTGGTCGCTGGTCCGGCGGTCGGCCGGGGCGCCGGCCCGGGCGGTGCCGAAGGGGCGGGCGGGTCCGGAGCGAGGCGGCTTCCGGGCGGTCCTCGTTGTCGGTGGGCGCCTATAACCTCGTAGGTGTGTCGTCTCTCGCGCTGTACCGCCGCTATCGCCCGGAGTCGTTCGCCGAGGTCATCGGGCAGGAGCATGTCACCGACCCGTTGCAGCAGGCGCTGCGGAACAACCGGGTCAATCACGCGTACCTGTTCAGCGGTCCGCGCGGGTGCGGGAAGACCACGAGCGCGCGCATCCTCGCCCGCTGCCTGAACTGCGAGCAGGGACCCACGCCGACGCCGTGCGGCGAGTGCCAGTCCTGCCGCGACCTGGCCAGGAACGGGCCGGGTTCCATCGACGTCATCGAGATCGACGCCGCCTCCCACGGAGGCGTCGACGACGCCCGTGACCTGCGCGAGAAGGCATTCTTCGGTCCCGCGAGCAGCCGGTACAAGATCTACATCATCGACGAGGCCCACATGGTCACGCCGGCCGGCTTCAACGCGCTTCTGAAGGTCGTCGAGGAGCCCCCGGAGCACCTCAAGTTCATCTTCGCCACGACCGAGCCCGAGAAGGTCATCGGGACGATCCGGTCGCGGACGCATCACTACCCCTTCCGGCTGGTGCCGCCGGGCACGCTGCGGACGTATCTGGGCGAGGTCTGCGGCAGCGAGGGCATCCCCGTGGAGGACGGAGTGCTGCCGCTGGTCGTGCGGGCGGGGGCCGGTTCCGTGCGTGACTCCATGTCCGTCATGGACCAGCTGCTCGCGGGAGCGGGCGACGCCGGTGTGACATACGCCATGGCGACCTCGCTCCTCGGTTACACGGACGGCTCGCTGCTGGACTCCGTGGTCGAGGCCTTCGCCTCCGGTGACGGGGCCGCGGCCTTCGAGATCGTCGACCGCGTCATCGAGGGGGGCAACGACCCCCGCCGGTTCGTCGCCGACCTGCTGGAGCGGCTGCGGGACCTCGTGATCCTGGCGGCCGTGCCGGACGCCGCGGAGAAGGGACTCATCGACGCCCCCGCCGACGTCGTGGAGCGGATGCAGGCCCAGGCCAGTGTCTTCGGCGCCGCGGAGCTGAGCCGCGCCGCCGACCTGGTCAACGAAGGACTGACGGAGATGCGCGGCGCCACCTCGCCGCGGCTCCAGCTCGAGCTCATCTGCGCGCGCGTGCTGCTTCCCGCCGCCTACCGGGACGAGCGGTCCGTCATGGCCCGGCTCGACCGGATCGAGCGCGGCGTGAACGTGAGCGGGGGCGGCGCGGGACCCGCCATGGGCTACGTGCCGGCACCCGGCCCGGACGCGCACGGCACCGGCGCGCCGCTTCCGCAGGGAGCCGGGTCTCCTCCGGCACCGCCCAGCGGCGCCGCCGTGCCGCCCGGCGGCGGGGCAGCGGCGGTCCGGGCCGCTGTGCGCTCGGCCGGCGCGGCTTCCGCAACCGGCGGACCCGCGGCGGACTCCGGCGCACCGGTACGGCCCCCGGCCCCGGCGGCGCCCGCACCTGCCCCGGCGCCGGCCCAGGCGGACCCCACACCTCCGCCCGCTCCCGCTCCGGCGGCCCCGCAGCCGTCCCCGGCCGCGCCCGCCCAGCCCGCCGCCGGCCCCGCGCCCGGCGCCTGGCCGACCGCGACCGCCGTC
>NZ_JBWJAQ010000008.1:0-368936 GCF_056387915.1 Streptomyces sp. GLSS-08 | reverse complement strand
TGAAGTTCTTCAACTGGATCGGCACGATGTGGAAGGGGTCACTGAGCTTCGAGACCCCGATGCTGTGGGCCACCGGCTTCCTGATCACCTTCACCTTCGGCGGTCTGACCGGCGTGATCCTGGCCTCGCCGCCGATGGACTTCCACGTCTCGGACTCGTACTTCGTGGTGGCGCACTTCCACTACGTCGTCTTCGGCACGGTCGTCTTCGCGATGTTCGCGGGATTCCATTTCTGGTGGCCCAAGTTCACCGGCAGGATGCTCGACGAGCGCCTCGGCAAGGTCACCTTCTGGACCTTGTTCATCGGGTTCCACGGCACGTTCCTGGTGCAGCACTGGCTGGGCGCGAACGGCATGCAGCGCCGCATTCCGGACTATCTCGCGGTGGAGGGGCTCACGACTCTCAACACGGTGTCGAGCGTCTTCTCCTTCCTCCTCGGGCTGTCGTTCCTGCCGTTCTTCTACAACGTCTGGAAGACCGCCAAGTACGGCAAGAAGATCGAGGCCGACGACCCGTGGGGCTACGGCCGTTCGCTCGAGTGGGCGACCTCCTGCCCGCCGCCGCGGCACAACTTCCTCACCCTGCCGCGGATCCGCTCCGAATCCCCGGCGTTCGACCTGCACCACCCGGAGACCGCCGCCGCCGCGGGCGTGCTGCCGGGCTCGCCGGGCGGCCGCCACACCGGAGCGCGGGCGGAACCGCGATGACCGCCATGGACGACCGTCCCCTGGACCCCGAAGTGTTGATCAGCGAGTTGGAGGGGCATCTCCTGATCGAGGCCGCGCGTGCCGAGGGCCGGGCCGACGCCGCCCGCTTCACCCGCCCGCTGTGGTGGCTCACGGACACCCAGCGGGCGGAGGTCGAGACCCGGTACGCCGCACACCACCTCGCACGCACCCGCCGTTCCTGGGAGGACACGGCGCGGCGTGCGGCACAACTGCGCGCCGAGTACGCGGCGGTGTACCGCTCCCTGCGCCGCCGCCTGTTCACCGGGGCGGCGCTGGTCACGGCCGGTGTCGTCGTCCTGGTCGTCTCACTCGGCCCGCGGTGACCCGCGCGACGGGAGCGGACCGCTGCCCGGCAAGCGGACCCGGTGGGCCTCCGGGGACCAGCCCGACGGGCGCAGGATGGCCAGGAGTTGGCGGACGAGTTCCTCGACCACCTGGTCGAGGGTGGCGTCCACCCGGCCTGCGCTCCAGTCGTGGAGCAGGCCGTTGACGCTGCCGATGAACGCCGTGGCGGCGATCCGGTAGTCGCGGACCGCCGCCTCGCCGCGGGCGGCGGCGGCGTCCGCCTCGGCGCAGATGAGGTCCACCCATCGGGCACGGCGGGCGAGCCGCTGTTCCTCCAGGGCGGGGCTGACTCCGATGATCTCGACGAACGTGATGCGGATGCGGCGCGGATCGGCGGTGACGTCGGCCGCGTAGGCCCGGAAGACCGCGGCGGCCCGTTCGGCGAGCGGCAGTTCCCCGGCTTCGGCGAGCGCCGTCAGGGCCGCCTCCTCGGCCCAGTCGTTGACCTGGAGGTGCAGCGCGGCCAGCACGTCCTCCAGGGTGCGGAACTCCTCGTAGAACTGGCGTGTCGACAGGCCCGCCTCCTCACTGAGCGCGGCGACGGTGGCCGAGCGGAAGCCGGGACGGTCGCCGAACACCTGGAGCGCGGCGTCGAGGAAGCGCCGGCGCCGCTCGGCCTGCCGTTCCTCGGCGGACCTGCCGCCGTACCGTCCGGTCGGCTGCTTCAGCCTGCCCGCCACCCGTGCCTCCCTCACCGGAGGGCCGATCCGGTCCCGTCCGTCGTCGATTTTGTCGTGTCCGCAGTCTTGTGGAGAGGGCACCCCTCTCCTTACTTTCCAGTAAGTCAACTCTGAACGCGTGCGTGTTCAGAGTCGCTCTTGTCATGTTCTCGCCATTCAATTCCCCGCCTACGACAGGGACCCGCCATGCCTGCCCCCCGATCACGGCACCTCTGCACCCTCGCCACCGCACTGGCCCTCGCCCTGTGCGGCACCGCCGCCACGGCCGCCACCCCCGAGGACGCCTCCGCCGCACTGCGCGAGGTGATGTTCGTGGGGAACAACTGGGACGGCACCGCCGACGTCATCGAGTCCACGGGCGACCTCGGGAGGATCGGCCGCGTCGATGTCGTGCCCGACAAGGAGGCACGCATGGCGGAGATCAACGCGGATCCCGTCAAGTGGGCGTACTTCCTCGGCATTCGCAACGGCGTCGGGGAGGGTCACGACCAGCTCGTCGACGACATGTACGCCACGCCCGACGGCTCGTCGATGGTCGTCTCGCGTCCGAGCTTCGCCGACGTGGTCTCGATCGACCTCGCCACCGGCAGGATCAACTGGCGCTTCCGCGTGTCCGGTTACCGGTCCGACCACATGGCCGTCTCCCCCGACGGCACCCGCGTCGCGGTCTCGGCCTCGACCGCGAACACCGTGCACGTCCTGGACATCGTCACCGGCAGACAGGTCGGCTCCTTCGCCACCGGCGACAAACCTCACGAGAACGTCTTCTCCCGCGACGGCAAGCACATCTGGAACATGGCCATCGGGGACGTCAACACCGCGCTGGACGAACCGTGGCTGGACTGGACGAAGGGTGACCGCCGCATCACCGTCGTCGACGCGACCACCTTCAAGCAGGTCAAGGTCGTCGACATGCGGCAGCGGCTCGACGCGATCGGCCTCAAGGACTACTCCGACGCGGTCCGGCCCGCGGTCTTCAGCCCCGACGAGTCCAAGCTGTACTTCCAGGTGTCGTTCTTCAACGGCTTCCTGGAGTACGACGTCGCGGGCGACCGGATCACCCGCGTGAAGACCCTGCCGAAGAACCCCGCCACCAGCACCGACCGCACCACCTGGGTCAACGACTCCCGCCACCACGGCATCTCGATGAGTCCCGACGGCACCAAGCTGTGCGTCGCCGGCACGATGGACGACTACGCCACCGTCGTCGACCGGGCCACCCTCCAGGAGGGCCCGCTCGTCACCGCCTCCAAGCCCTACTGGGCGACCGTCAGCGGCGACGGCAGGTCCTGCGTCGTCTCGGAGAGCGGCGCCGACCGGGTCACGTCGATCGACTTCGCCACGGGCCGCAGGACGGCGTCCGTGACGGTCGGCGACCACCCGCAGCGCGTACGCCTGGCCCGCGTGCCGGCGAACTGGACGGGTCCGTCCGCTAGCTGAACTTCTGCGCCGCCCAGGACGCCAGCTCCGCCCGGGCCGCGGCGAGCAGGTCGCCGGACGGTGCCGTCGCGCCGTTGGTGACCAGGGCGTAGTGCACGGTTCCCGGGCCGGGGGCGGTGAGCAGGAGCCGGCGGGCTCCGGTGCCACCCGGTTCGGGGGCCACCGCGACGGGCGTGGTCCGGGTGTACGCGGGCGGCGCGGTCGTCGCCCCGAGGTCGGAGACCACCGTGGTGCCGGACGCCGGGAAGGACGCCGGCAGGTGGAGTTCCGTGGGGGCGCCCGTGCCGTCGGAGCGCCAGACCAGGAGTCCGTACTGGCCCGAGCCGACCAGCTGGGAGACCTTCGGGAGCGCACTCGGGACGGGGTTCCAGGTCAGGGTGGCCGAGCCGTCCCGGGAGCGGTCCTCGTAGGTGAAGGCGGCCGTCGTGCCCGCGGTGGCGCTCGGATAGAGGCGGTCGAGCAGGCGGGCGTCCTGGCGCAGGACGGCACGTCCTGAGTCGTCGAGCGCCACCGCGGAGAGGTCCTCGTCGTTCCAGGCGTCGCCGGCGGTGAGGACCTTGCCGGGGTTGCCGTTCATCAGCTCGTGGTGGCGGCCGTTGTAGAGGTCCCACTGCCACTGCGTGCCGGACAGGACGGGGCCCGAGGAGACCGGGTCGGACCACCAGGTGGAGCCGGGGCGACGGGAGTCGAGCGCCTGGTACATGGCCTTGAGGACCGTGGGAGCCTTGTCCGCGACCGAGCCGGCCAGCGGGTGGCCGAACTCGCTGACCAGGGCAGTCGTACCGGCTGCCGAGGCCCGGTCGCGCACCGCCCCGAGGTCCGCCGCGTACTGGCCGTCGCGGGCCTTGCCCCACATGAAGACGCCGGAGATCGCCTTCTGGTCGTAGAAGTGGGTGTTGAGGACATAGCGCGGGCCGAGCCGTCCGGCGTCCAGCAGCCCGCCCTCCTGCTTCTGGAAGTCGAGATTGGCGTTCCAGAAGAGGTTCGGCTCGACGAAGGCGGGCTTGGCCTGCCAGCCCGCCGCGTCCATCCGGGCCCGGAACCTCTCGTAGAACGGCCACAGCACGTCGCGTTCCCAGGCGCGGCTGGTCTGCCCGGAGTCGTATGTGCCCGCGTACGGTTCGTTGAACGGGTCGAAGCCCACGACGCCCGCGAACTCGGCGGCGGTGAGGTGCCGGCGGACATACTCCATCGTGCTCTGCGCGGTGCCGAGGAAGGCGTCCTGGATGCCGTTCGCGTTGTGCCAGAAGTCGTACGTGGCTCGCTGCACGGCCTGGTTCTGGGTGATGTTCTGGCCCCAGAAGAGACAGATCCCGCAGGATTCGTCGGGATAGTCACCGGCGTCCACGGCCCATTCGGGGGCGCCGTCGCCGCTGTACCAGCTGTCCGCGTCGAAGAGGTGACGGGAGTAGAGGTCCTGGTGGAAGTCGGGGAACACCCGGATCCCCGCGTCGAGGAAGGCACGCATCTGATCGGTGACGGCGGCCAGGTACGCCGCGTCCACCTGCCCCCGCACGGGCTCGGCGTGCGCCCAGGAGAGCAGCAGGCGGACGGAGTTGCCGCCGCCGAGGGCGCGCAGCGCGGTCGCGGACTTCCGCGCGTCGGCGACCGAGGCGAAGGGCAGGCCGCCGTTCTCCTCCAGCTTCGCCTCACCCGAGACGTTGTAGCCGCGCAGCACCACCTCGCGGCCGAGCCCGTCGGTGAAGCGGCCGTGGTCGACCGTGAGGGTGGCCGCCGCGGGTTCGTCGAACCACAGGGCGCCGGGCACATCCTCCGCCGCGGCGGGCTGGGCGCCCGCCGTGGCGAGGGAGCCGGAGAGAAGGACGAGGACGCCGAGCAGACGTGCGCGCAACTTCGTCATGCTCACAACAGTCCCGCCCGCTCCTGACGCCGTCAACACCCCTGACTCCACGGTAAGGTTCTCGTGTCACCGGTCGTCGGGCCCGGCGCCCTTGCGGAACGCCAGGACGCTCGTCCCGCGCTCAGCCGCCCACCCGCCGGGTCACCTTCAGCAGATACTCCTTCCGGTCGAGCGGGTTGTGGTCGGTGCGCGGCCGCTCCGGGACGGTCCCCCGCGTCACGGGGGCGTAGTGGTCGAACGCCGCTTCCAGCTCGCCCTCACCCCGCGTCAACCCGGGGAGCAGCGACTCCAGTTCGTGGACCGAGGCCGCCGGGACGCGGCCCCGGAGCACGCTCGTCGCGCCGTGCGTCCCGGTCGACTCCGGCACGGCCCGCAGCCTCGCGAGGACGGGCAGCACCGCCGGCAGCGTGTCCGGCGGTGCCTCCAGGCAGAAGCGGTGCATCGGCTCGTGCACCCGGGAGCCCGCCCGCCGCAGGGCGCTCATCAGGACCAGCGGGGTCAGTCCGCGGAAGTCCGCGCCGGTGCTCGACATGCTCTTGTCGAAGCGCTGGTGCGCATGACTCTGACGGGGTGAATAGCCCGAGTGCGTCATGGTCACCGTGCAGTCGGTGACCTGCCAGCCGTGGACGCCCTGCCGCAGGGTCTCCCGCACGGTGTCCTCGACGGCCTTGAAGAAGGCGTACGGCATCGAGCCGAGCTCCACCGCGAGCCGGAACCGCACCCCGGAGCCGGCCGGCGCCGGGTCGACGCGCAGCCCGACGGTCGCGAGGAACGGGTTGGGCTCCCTGCCGTTGAACTCGACCGCGGTCCCGCTGCCGACGGGCCGCTCGACGCAGATGGTGGTCGACTCCCGGAAGGTCACGTCGAGCCCGAACTCGTCGGCCAGCGTCGCCTGGACGACCTGCTTCTGCACCTCCCCGTACAGCGATACGGAGGTCTCCCGCCGCAGCTCGTCCCGCCGCAGCGCGATCAGCGGGTCCTGCTCGGCGAGCTGGGTGAGCGCGACGTGCAGGGCGGCCCGGTCGCCGGGCCGGCGGGGGACGACGACCGTCTCCAGCGTCGGCGGCGCGAAATGGTGTTCCGCCCCCGCCGCGGGTGACTGCCCGAACCTGTCCCCGATGCGGATGTCCCCGAGACCCCGGAGCTTGGCGATCCGTCCCGCGGCGACGCACGGGACCCGGACCACCGAGCCGTGCTCGAACACGCTGATCGCGGTGATCCTGCCCTCCGCGCCGTCGCCGTGGGCGACCCGGTCGCGCGTGCGCAGGGTGCCGGAGAACATCCGCGCGTACGCGATCTTCTCACCCGCCGGGCCTCGCTCGACCTTGAAGACGGTGCCTGCGACCGGGCCGTCCGCCGTGCCCCGGGCGGCGGGCAGCAGCTCCTCGACCCCGGCGACCAGCTCCGCGACGCCGGCGCCCGTGATGGCGGAGCCGAAGTACACGGGATGCACCAGGGCCTGGCCGGCCCGGCGCGCGAGGCAGTCCCGGAGCCGTTCGTCCGACACCTCGCCCTCGACGTACGCGGACAACAGGGCGTCGTCGTGCCCGGCGAGCAGGTCCAGCAGCGGACCCCGCAGTCGTGGCGCCGTGAACGGGAGGAAGTGAGCGGCCCGGGTGCCCGCCGCGCCGATCTCGCCCATGGGGACGAGCGCCGGGGTGAGCCTCGCCGCGAGGCGCTCCAGCAGCGGCCCGTACTGGGCCCCGCCGCGGTCGATCTTGTTCACGAAGACGAGCGTCGGGATCCGCAGTCGCTGCAGGGTCCGCATCAGCACGCGGGTCTGCGCCTGGACGCCCTCCACGGCCGAGACCACCAGGACGGCCCCGTCGAGCACGCCCAGCACCCGCTCCACCTCGGCGATGAAGTCCGGGTGGCCGGGGGTGTCGATCAGGTTGACGGTGAGGCCGCCGACCGGGAAGGAGACGACGGCGGACTTGATCGTGATGCCGCGCTGCCGCTCCAGGGCGAGGGAGTCGGTTCTGGTGCTGCCGGCGTCGACACTGCCGACCTCGTCGATGATCCCGGCGCTGTGCAGCAGCCGCTCGGTCAGGCTGGTCTTACCGGCGTCGACGTGCGCGAGAATGCCAAGATTCAGGGTGGGCACTGAGCATCATGTCCTTGGAAGAGATGGTCATTCCTTCGCGGGTGGACATGAACGCTTCGCGCACGGGTGCTCCTTGGTCCGGGACGGCTGGTCACGAGCAGTGCAGCAGGGGGCGGCGGGCGAGGGCAACGGATTTTCGCGGGCCCGAGGTGATCCTTCCGGGCGCGGGTGAGCCGTGGCCGCAGGGGTACCCGCACAGCGCACGACGTGACGGGTGCGAAGCCGGCCGCCCCTGCAGGCGGCGGAGCGGCACGGACCCACAAGCGAACCGACGTCCCCCGGTACGCCGGACGGACGTACCAGGACACGTGTCCCTCGGCGCCGGACGGACCTCAAGGACACGGCACGTGCCGGAGCGGCGCCCGGTCGACCGGAAGGCTGATCATGACCGACCACACCCCGTCCCAGGCCGAGGGCGAGCCGGACACCGGCACGGACACCCCGTCCGCCGAGTCCTCCCACGGCACCCACGACACCGGGCACACCGACCCCGGCCTCACCACACCCTCGCAGGCCGAGGGCGAGCGCGACGACGAGGACGACGAAGACCCCGGCACACCTTGAGCGCGGCGCACGGGGCGCCGACAGGAGCGGGAGATGCGTGAGATCCTCCCGGCGTTGAGCCGCTGGTACGCCGAGGGGTCGCCGTTCGGCCTGGCCACGGTGGTCGCCGTCAGCCGCAGCGCGCCGCGCGATCCGGGGGCCGCCATGGCGGTGGGCCCCGGTGACGAGGTGGTGGGCAGCGTGTCCGGGGGCTGCGTCGAGGGCGCGGTCTTCGAGCTGGCGCGCGAGGTCGTGACGAGCGGCGAGGCACACTTGCGGACGTTCGGATACAGCGACGACGACGCCTTCGCCGTGGGGCTGACCTGCGGCGGAGAGATCACCGTGCTGGTGCGCCGCGTCTCCCCGGAGGACGACCCCGCCTTCTCGGCGGTCGCCGAGTCGGTGGCCGCCGGACGGCCGGTGACCGTGGCCACCGTGACCGGCGGACCGGCTCCGCGCGGGGCCTCGCTCGCCGTGTGGCCTGGCGGGGAGGCCTGGCCCGCCGGGGGAACCCTCGGCACGCTGGGTGCGGGCGGGCTGGACGTCGCCGTCACCGCGGACGCCCGGGGCGAGCTGGCGCAGGGGACGTCGGAACTGCGCCACTACGGGCCGCGGGGTGAGCGCCGCGAGGACTCCGTCGGTGTCTTCCTGCACTCGTTCGCACCGCCCCCGCGCATGCTGGTCTTCGGCGCCATCGACTACGCGGCCGCGGTCGCCCGCATCGGTGGCTTCCTCGGCTACCGCGTCACGGTGTGCGACGCCCGCCCGGTCTTCGCCACGCCGCAGCGTTTCCCCGACGGGGTCGAGGTCGTCGCCGAATGGCCGCACATCCAACTGAGCGGCACGGAGACCGACGACCGCACGGTGATCTGCGTCCTCACCCACGACCCGAAGTTCGACGTACCGCTGCTGCAGGAGGCGCTGCGCCGTCCGGCCGCGTACATCGGGGCGATGGGCAGCCGGCGTACCCACGACGACCGGATGGCGCGCCTGCGGGAAGCCGGGCTCCGCGAGGACGAGCTGTCCCGGCTGCGGTCACCGGTGGGCCTGGACCTCGGGGCCCGTACGCCGGAGGAGGTGGCGGTGTCCGTCGCCGCCGAGATCGTCGCGCTGCGATGGGGCGGCACCGGCAGACCGCTCACGGCCACCACCGGCGCGATCCACCGGACGGGGACGGCGCCCGGCTGACCGGGCCTCGACGCCGGTCGTGGGGCGGGCGCCTTGGCGAGCGGGAGGTCCGGACGCCGGGCGCCGGTCGGTGGGGGCCACCCCGAGCGGGAGGCCCGTACGCCGGGCACAGCCGTGGGGCGGGCGCACCGCCGGACGGGACCGGACGCCTGGCGTCAGTCGGTGGAGGCCACCCCGCCGAGCAGAAGCCCGTACGCCGGACGCCAGTCGTGGTGGGCGGCCCGCCGAGCGGGAGTCCGGGCGCCGGTCGTGGCGGCCGCGCCGCCGAGTGGGGAGTCCCGTCGCCGGGACGCCGATGCGTTCAGGCCGCCCGCGCCCGGGGAGCCGCAACGCCTACGCGGCGTCCCACCGGTGCGGGGGACCGCCGCGCCACTCCACCCGGCCGGGGTCGTCGAGCAGGTCGTCCGGGTCGGGCAGGCCGGCGGCCTCCAGGAACACGATCAGGTCGTGGTCGGAGTGGGCGAGGCCCAGGTCCTCGTCCCGGCCGTCCCTGTGCACGCTCACCCGCCGGCCGCCGCTGCGCGACGGCCGGTGCACGACGATCATCGCGTTGGCCACGAGATCCAGAGTGCCCTCTCGGCGCGGGCGGCGCAGCCCGGCAGGTCCGCCCGGTGGCCGTCACGGGCCGCCCGGGCGAGCGGCGGTCACCGGCCGCGGGTCGCTCCGCGGGGCCGGTTCGCGGGACGCGACGGGGCGGGGTAGGAGGCCTCTTCCTCCTCGTCCAGCGGCGGCAGGTCGACGGTGTAGCACGGCTGGAGGAACAGACCGTGGTGCTGCGGCGCGGCCGGCGGTCCTGCGGTTGCGGGAGTCTCCACGGGAGAGGCGGAGTCGTGCTGAGGAGAGACGGGCATCCAAAACCATCCGGAGTTGAGGGGCGCACGGATCAAAGACGGGGCTGTCGAACGATGCCGCCCGGTATCTGCCCGCCTCGCGTGCGGCTGCCCATTAGATCCTATTGGCGGCGGCACCACGACAGGGCGCGATACGAGAAGCGGTCCGGATGGGCACGCGCCCGTGCCGGGAGCGCGCCGCGAATGCGCCGAACGGCGCACCGGGAATGCCGGATCCGGCCCCCGCGCCGGCGTCGGCGCAGCCCCTCGGAGGGACCGTCGCGCCCCTCGCAGTCCACGCGGGCGTCACCGCAGGGCGCTGCCCGCCCGCCATCGGGCCCAGTCCACGTTCCAGTCCCCGTAGCCGTTGTTGAGGGGCACGGTGTCCTTGGAGTTGCGGACGGTGACCGGGTCGCCGTAGTCGACGTGCTGGAAGAACCACTTGGCGTCCTGCGTGCTGAGGCCGATGCAGCCGTGACTTCCGTTGACCCGGCCGAACTTGCCCTCGTTCCACGGCGCGGCGTGCGCGTAGGTGCCTGAAATGGTCAGCTGTACGTCCCACTTGACCTTGCCGAGGTCGTACGCCTCGCGGCCGAATATGCCCACGGTGGACGAGTCCATCCGGAGGGAGGGGACCTTGCTCAGCACCACCATCGTGCCGTCCCAGGTCTCGAAGCCCTTCTTGCCGGTGGACACGGGCAGGGTCCGCAGCTTCCTGCCGTTCTCGGTGACCGTCAGCCTCTTCTTCGCCACGTCGACGGTGCTGACGACGGACTTCCCGACGGTGAAGCCGATCTTCCGGGTCTGGGTGCCGTAGAGCCCTCCCCCGGCGCCGACTCCGTCGAGGTTCATGCGCAGGGTGACCTCGGTGCCCGGCTTCCAGTACGCGCGGGGGCGGTAGTCGATCCGGTCCTTGCCGTTGCGGTCCTTCATCCAGCTCCACGCGCCGTCCACCGCGGGGGACGAGGTGACGCGCAGGCGCCGCTCCACGGCGGCCTTGTCGCGGATCGGCTTGTTGAAGACGATCGACACCGGCAGCGCGGTGCCGACGGTCGCACCCCGCTCGACGTTGTACTCACCGACGAACGTCCGCGCCTTCGGGGGCTCGGCGGTGGTGAAACTGCGGCGTTCGGTGATCTTCCTGCCGTCGGACGCCGTCGCCCTGGCCTCCACGGTGTAGGTCACCCCGGGGGCCAGCCGGGCGGCGGAGGTCCAGGCGTCCCTGTCCTTGGAGTACGCGCCGTCCAGCGCGCCCGGGCCGGGGGCGGTCACCTTCACGGACGTGAGCTTCCCGCTGCCCGCGCGCACGGTCACCTTCCTGCCGACCGGCACGGACGAGGCGTCGGCCGCGGGAGCGATCCGTATCCTGTCCGCGCCCGCCCGCGGTCTGCCGTCGTCGCCGGACGAGCCGTTGCAGGCCGCGAGGACCATGGACCCCGCGGCAGCCAACGCGACCACGCACGCGGCCTTCCGTCGTCCCGGAGACGTTCCGGCGGGCCTTCGCTGTGCGGGTGCTCGGTCCATGACCACCTCCATCGGCGGTACCGGCGGGGCGGGCACACGGCCGGCCCGCCGCTGTACGGTTCGGTTTCGGTTCGCCCACCGCCTACCCCTCGCACGGCCCTTCACAGCTGCGGGCCCCGCCCAAGCCGCCGCCCCGCCGAAGAACGTCCGGAACGGGCACGGCGGGTCCACCCGTGACGGGGAACTCGCATCACCCTCGACGGGGAACTCGCGTCACCCGTCTTGTCCATCCCTCCCCCGCGCCCCTACAGTCCCTCGCAACGGCAATTGGGAGCGCTCCCACGCCACTTGAGCCCGATCCGGGCGTCCGCAGGCCCGGCCCGGAGGTCCGGCCGCGGGCGTCGGCATCCCGCACCTCCCCCTCCCCCAAGGAGCCCGGAAGTGAAACGACGCAGAACGACCCTGCTCGCCGTCGCGGCACTCGTCGCGACGGCGCTCGTCACCGTGCCCGCAGGACCGGCCGGAGCCGACGAGGTCGAGCAGGTCAGGAACGGCACCTTCGACACCTCGAGCGCTCCGTGGTGGACCTCGAGCAACGTCACGGCGGCGCTGTCCGAGGGCCAGTTGTGCGCGGACGTGCCCGGCGGCACCACCAACCGCTGGGACGCCGCGATCGGCCAGAACGACATCACCCTCGTGAAGGGCGAGACGTACCGCTTCGGATTCACCGCGTCAGGAGCGCCCCAGGGACATGTCCTACGGGCCGTCGTGGGGCTGTCGGTGTCGCCGTACGACACCTACTTCGAGGCCAGTCCGGCGGTCAGCGTCTCGGGCGACGAGTACACGTACACGTTCACCTCGCCGGTCGACACCCCCCAGGGCCAGGTGGCCTTCCAGCTCGGCGGCAGCACGGACCCGTGGCACTTCTGCATGGACGACGTGTCACTGCTGGGCGGTGTCCCGCCGGAGGTCTACGAGCCCGACACCGGACCACGCGTGCGGGTCAACCAGGTCGCCTACCTGCCCGCCGGGCCGAAGAACGCGACGCTGGTCACCGATTCCACCGGACCGCTGCCCTGGCAGCTGAAGAACGCCGGCGGCAAGGCCGTGGCCCGCGGCCGGACGGTGCCGCGCGGCACCGACGTGTCCTCCGGCCAGAACGTCCAGTCCATCGACTTCGGCGCCTACCGCGGACGGGGCGAGGGCTTCACCCTCGTCGCCGACGGGGAGACCAGCCGCCCCTTCGACATCGGCGCGGGTGCCTACGAGAGCCTGCGGGTCGACGCGCTGAAGTACTACTACACACAGCGCAGCGGCATCGCGATCGACGACTCGCTGCGCCCCGGCTACGCGCGCCCCGCCGGCCACGTCGACGTCGCGCCGAACCGGGGTGACGGCCGGGTGCCGTGCCAACCCGGCCTCTGCGACTACACGATGGACGTCACCGGCGGCTGGTACGACGCGGGCGACCACGGCAAGTACGTGATCAACGGCGGCATCGCCACCTGGGAGCTGCTCAGCACGTACGAGCGCGCGGTCCTGGCCCGCACCGGCAGCCCCGGCAGGCTCCGGGACGGCACGCTGGACATCCCGGAGAGCGGCAACAAGGTGCCCGACATCCTCGACGAGGCGCGCTGGGAACTGGAGTTCCTGCTCAAGATGCAGGTCCCCGCGGGTGAACCGCTCGCGGGCATGGCACACAGCAAGATCCACGACGAGCAGTGGACCGGCCTGCCGCTGCTGCCGAGCCAGGACCCGCAGAAGCGCGAACTGCACCAACCCACCACGCAGGCCACACTGAATCTCGCCGCGACGGCCGCGCAGGCGGCCCGCCTGTACCGGCCCTACGACCGCGCCTTCGCGGCCGAGGCGCTCAAGGCCGCCAGGACCGCCTGGTCGGCCGCGCTGGCCCACCCCGACACGTATCCGTCCGAGGCGGACGGGACCGGCGGCGGCGCCTACTACGACGCCGACGCGCGCGACGAGTTCTACTGGGCTGCCGCCGAGCTGTATCTCACCACCGGTGACAAGGAGTTCGCCGACCACGTCCTCGGCTCGCCGCTCCACACGGCCGACGTCTTCGGCGACCTCGGCTTCGACTGGTCCAGGACGGCGGTGCCCGCCCGGATCGACCTCGCGACCGTCCCGAGCAGGCTGCCGGGCCGCGACCGGGTCAGGCGGTCGGTGACGAAGGCCGCCGACGCCTACCTGGCCACGCTAGACGCCCACCCGTACGGCATGCCGTACGCCCCGGACGGCAACAACTACGACTGGGGGTCCAGCAGTCAGGTGCTGAACAACGCGGTCGTCATCGCCACGGCGTACGACATCACCGGGCGGAACAGGTACCGCGACGGCGCGGTGCAGAGCATGGACTACATCCTCGGCCGCAACGCGCTGAACCAGTCGTACGTGACCGGATACGGCGAGGTCGCCGCGCTCAACCAGCACAGCCGCTGGTACGCGCACGAACTCGACCCGGACCTGCCGAACCCGCCCAGGGGCACGCTGGCCGGGGGGCCCAACTCCAGCCTCCAGGACCCGTACGCGCAGGAGAAGCTCAAGGGCTGCGTGGGCCAGTTCTGCTACATCGACGACATCCAGTCCTGGTCGACGAACGAGACCGCGGTGAACTGGAACGCGGCCCTCGCCTGGATGGCGTCCTTCGTGGCGGACCAGGGCTAGGCAGTCGCTCCCCGGGGCGGCAACCGGTGCAGGCGGACGTCCGTCAGGGTGCCGCCAACCACCTGCGCGGTCATGTACGTGCAGTGGGGCTGGCGGCGCCGGTCGGTCGGGGAGCCCGGGTTGAGCAGGCGCAGCCCGGGCTCCGCCCTCGTGTCCCAGGGGATGTGGCTGTGGCCGAAGACGAGGACGTCCAGGTCGGGGAAGCGGTCGGCGCAGCGGCGCTCGCGTCCCTGGGCACCACCGGTCTCGTGGACGACACCGAGGCGCAGTCCGTCCAGTTCGACGCGGGCGACCTCGGGGAGACGGGCGCGCAGCTCCGGGCCGTCGTTGTTGCCGTACACGCCGATCAGTGCCCTCGACCGGGACTCCAGCAGGTCGAGGGTGGCGGTGTCGACCCAGTCGCCCGCGTGGATCACGACGTCGGCGCGCGGAAGCGCGGCCAGCAGCGGGGCGGGCAGCTCCTTGGCACGCTTGGGCAGGTGGGTGTCGGACATCAGCAGCAGGCGCACCAGGCCAGGGTGTCATCCCGTGCCCGGCGGCGCCTCATTCAAGGACGATCTCGCTCCACACCTGCTTGCCGCCGCTCGCCGGCACGGTCCCCCAGGACGCCGACATGGCCTCGACGAGGAGCATGCCGCGGCCTCCGGTGGCCTCCCAGCCGATGCTGGTCGGCTTGACGGGGGTGCGCGGCGAGGTGTCGGCCACGGTGATCCGCAGCCGGTTGTTGAGGAGCGTGAGGTCGAGCCGTACCTGGCCGTCGGTGTGCACGAGGGCGTTGGTGACGAGTTCGGAGACGACGAGGAGGACGGTGTCCGCGTCGGCGTCGACGCGCCACGCACGCAGGGCGCGCCGGGTGAAGCGGCGGGCGTGGCGGACGGCCTCGGGAACCCGCCAGACCGTCCAGCTCTCCCGCAGCGGGCGCAGTGACATGCCGTCGTAGCGCGTCAGGAGCAGGGCCACGTCGTCGCTGCGATTGGCGTTCGTGAGCAGCGTGTCGGCGACGAGACCGAGATGGGCGGGGTCGCAGTCGGCGAGTTGTCCGGCGAGGCGGGCGAGGCCGTCCTCGATGTCGAGTTCCGCCGACTCGACCAGGCCGTCCGTGGTCAGGGCGACCACGGTGCCGGGGGTCAGACGCAGTGGGCTCATCGGGAAGTCGGCCTGTCTGACGACGCCGAGGGGCGGGCCGCCCTCGGACTCGGCGATCTCGGTCCTGCCGTCGGGGTGGCGCAGCACCGGCGGCAGATGCCCGGCGCGGACGAACCAGGCGGAGCCCTCCTCCATGTCGACGTCGACGTAGCAGCAGGTGGCGAAGAGGTCGCTCTCCATGTCCACGAGGAGACGGTTGGCGAGCGAGACGACGACGTCCGGGGGGTGTCCCTCGACGGCGTACGCGCGCAGGGCGGTGCGCATCTGGCCCATCAGGGTGGCGGCTCCCGCGTTGTGTCCCTGGACGTCGCCGATGACGAGGGCGACGTGGTTGTCGGGCAGCGGGATCACGTCGTACCAGTCGCCGCCCACTTCCAGGCCCGCCGTGGTGGGCAGGTAGCGGGCGATGGCGACCGCGCCCGGCAGGCGGGGCAGTCTGCGGGGCAGCAGGGTGCGCTGGAGCATGCCGACGAGTTCGTGTTCGGCGTCGAACGCGTGGGCGCGCATCAGGGCCTGCCCGGTGAGGCCGGCCGCGGCGGTGAGCAGGGCGCGCTCGTCGGGACCGAACTCGTGGGGGGCGTCCCAGCCGATCAGGCAGACGCCGCCCATACGTCCGCCGGCGGCCAGCGGCAGGACGGCGAGGCCGCCGGGTCCGACGTCGGAGAGCGCGGGCTCCAGAGCGGTTGTGGCGGGCCAGATCGCCGCGCGTCCCTCGGTGAGGGCCGCCGCGAGGGTGGGCATCGCGCGGACGGGCGCGTCCGGCCATTCGGAACGCCACTCGGTGCGCCACAGTTCGGGCCAGGCGTCCGGTTCGGGCGGATCCAGGACCGTGACGACGAGGCGGTCCCCCTCCAGTTCGGCGAGGGCGATCCGGTCGGCCTGGAGGGGCTTGCGCAGGGCGGTGACCACGGCGTGGCTGACGTCGCGGACCGTGCCGGCGGTGGCGAGCGCGGCGGCGAGGCGCTGGACGCGGGCCACGTCGTTGACCCCGGGGCGCAGCTTCGAGGCGTCGGCGACCGTGCCCACCAGGCGTGCCGCATGGCCGTCGCCGCCGGGCAGGAGCCGTCCGCGCAGCCGCAGCCATCGGGGGACACCGGAGGGCTGGAGGATGCGGAACTCCAGTTCGCGGTCGCCGATGGACATGTGGTCGGCCTCCACGACCGACATCAGCGACGGGAGGTCCTCGGGCACGGTCAGGGCGAGGAGGGTCTCGACGTTGCCGTCGAAGTCGTCGCGGCCGATGCCGAACAGTTCCAGCATCTCGTCGTCGATCTCGACCCGTCCGCTGTCCATGGCGAGGCTGAAGGAGCTGGCGGGCAGCTCGTCCCGCTCGCCCGCGGGGGTGGGTGCCGGGGAGGTGGCGGCGTCGGCGAGCAGGGTGAGGCACTCGCGGTCCTCGGTGCCGAAGCCGTGCTCGTGCTCGGTGACGGCGACCAGGCAGCCGCCGTCGCGCAGGGGCAGGACGGCCAGGAAGAACTCCTGGGACGGGAGCCGCCGGGCGTCGGCGCAGTGCGTGAGGTCCTCGGGTGTCAGCCAGCGGGGCCGTCCGGAGCGGTGCGCGTCCGCGGCGGGTGCGGTCCCGGCGAGGGGATAGCTGTCGCGCAGGCCGTAGAGCGTCCTGGGTACCCCGGCGGCCTCGATCAGGCACAGCTCGTCGCCGCCCTCGCCCGGTGCGTACACGGCGGCCAGGGTGACACCTGCGAAGACGAGCGCCTGTTCGAGGATGCGGCGCAGCCGTTCGTGGGGGTCGAGGTCCGCGGTGAGCGTCTTGAGGGCAAGTTCGGCACGCGACGATCGCGTTCTGCGTCCCGCAGCGCCCTCACTGACCACGTCCGTCATTACAGCGCTTCCGGGAGGCTCGCGCAGCCCCTGCGACGGTTCCGCAGCCGCCGGACCGGTGGCTCGGGTCCCGTCCGGAGGACCCCCGGACGCGACGTCACATCCGGGTCACCGCGCGTTCCCGCGGGGGCGTCGACGCCCGGGGTCCGTGTCCCCCACGGGCCCGCGCCCCCTGCTCACCGGGGGGCGCGCGGGCACCTCGCCGTGCGCGATGCGCCCGCGCGCGAGAGCCTTGACCCCTGGGACCCGTCGCGGCCATGCGAGGAGGTGGTCGGCGTGTCCGACTGGCAGGCGTCCGGTCAGACGCCGCCCGCCCCCCGGGCGCCGGTGGGCCGACCGCTGCTCTCGCTCACGCTCGCCACGATCCTCGACGACGTACAGGCCCATTCGGGTGCGGTGTACCTGCTGGCGCCCGACGAGCCGGTCCTGGAGATGGCGGTGATGGCCGGACTGCCCCGGGCCTTCGCCGCGCCGTGGGAGCGGGTGGGGCTCAACGCCCCGATCCCGGTCGCCGAGGCACTGCGGCGACGGGAGCTGATCTGGGTCAGCGGCGAGGAGGAGATGGCGCGCTGCTATCCACGCATCGCCGTGGTCCTGCCCTACCCCTTCGCCCTGGCGGCGGTCCCGGTGGCGACCGGGTCCACCGCCTACGGCGCGATGTTCGTGACCTGGCCGGGCGCGCACCCGGAGCTGTCGGAGCGGGAGCGGTCCCATCTCGTCGCGGCAGGCGACCGGCTCGCGCTGCGCCTGGAGCGCGCGGTGCAAAAGAACCGGCCCCCGTCCGCGGAACCCGACCTGCCGGCGCCGACGGGCGAGCTGACCGGCAGCCTCGGCACGGTGGAGGCGGCCCGCATGGTGGAGCGGCTGCCGTACGGGCTGTGCGCGCTGGACCTGCACGGGCGGGTCAGCTTCGCGAACCGGACGACGGCCGACCTGCTGGGCGTTCCGGTCGGCGACCTGCTGGGCACCCAGCCGTGGACGTCCGTGCCCTGGCTCAACGACCCCGTCTACGAGGACCGTTACCGCGCCGCACTGATGAGCCAGCAGGTGACGTCGTTCGTGGCGCTGCGCCCGCCAGGTGACTGGCTGTCGTTCCGCCTCTATCCGAACACCGACGGGCTGAGCGTCCGCATCGCCCGGGCCCGCGCGGTGTCCGAGATGACTCGGAACCCGCCCCGGCGCACGGACACCAGCCCGCGGCTGGTCACCATCTCCCACATCCTGAGCCTGGCCAGCGCGCTCACCGAGGCGGTGAGTGTGCAGGACGTGGTCCAGCTGGTGGCGGAGGAGATCGCACCCGCCGTCGGCAGCAAGGCGCTGGTGGTCCTCGGGACCCACGGCGGGCGCCTGCACGTGCTCGGCCATCACGGATACCCGGACCCGGGTGTGGTGGGGCGCTTCGACGGTCTGCCGCTCACCGCGCACACTCCCGGCACCCGGGCGCTGACCAGCGGGGTGCCCGCGTTCTTCGAGTCGCGCAGGCAGTTGGAGCACATCTACCCCGGGCGGAACGCCACGCCGGACGGCATGGCCGCGTGGGCGTACCTGCCGCTCGTCGCCTCCGGACGCCCGGTCGGCACCTGTGTGCTCGCCTACGCGGAACCCCGCGCCTTCCCGGCCGACGAGCGTGCCGTGCTGACCAGCCTGGGCGGACTCGTCGCGCAGGCCCTGGAGCGGGCCCTCCTCTACGACGCCAAGCACCAGCTGGCCCACGGCCTCCAGGCCGCGCTGCTGCCGCACTCGCTGCCCGCCCTGCCCGGGATCGAGGCGGCGGCGCGCTATCTGCCGGCCAGCCTGGGCATGGACATCGGGGGCGACTTCTACGACCTGGTGCCCACCGACGGGCAGGCCGTCGCGGTGATCGGGGACGTGCAGGGCCACAACGTGACGGCGGCCGGCCTGATGGGGCAGATCCGTACCGCCGTACGGGCGTACACGGCCGTCGGCCAGCCGCCGGGGGAGGTCATGCGGAGCACGAACCGGCTGCTGATCGACCTCGGCACCGAGCTGTTCGCCAGCTGCCTCTACCTGCGTCTGGACCCGGTCGGCGGGCGGGTCGTCATGGCGCGGGCGGGGCACGTCCCGCCGTTGCTGCGCGCGCCGGACGGCCGGGTGGAGATCCTGGACGTGGCCGGCGGCCCGCTGCTCGGGATCGACGCGTCCGCCGCGTATCCGGCGACGGAGGTGGCCCTCGCCCCCGGTTCGGTGCTCGCGCTGTGCACCGACGGGCTCATCGAGTCACCCGGGGTGGACCTCTACGACGCCCTGGCCGAGCTGGGCGAGCGGCTCGCCGAAGTCGGGGACCAGCCGCTCGAGGCGTTGGCCGACTCCCTGGTCCGGCAGACCGAGACGGCGCCGGAACGGCCGGACGACGTCGCGTTGCTGCTGCTGCGGGCCGGTGACTGACGGGCGTACGTCGGCCGGTGCGGCCGGTTTCGCGTTTCCCGGAGCGGCGCGGGGGCGGGCCGCCCCGCCCGGCTGCCGGAGTGACCCGGACCGCCCCCGCCCGGCCGCCGGAGTGACGCGGGCCGGACGCAGAGCGGTCCGGCCCTCCCGCCGGAGAGCCGGACCGTTCCACCGCCCGGGCGAACCGCTTGAGCGTCCGGTGCGGCGGGCTTCTGTCATCCCGGGACGGTGACCGAAGACGTTCTCCTCGCCCCGTGGGTCACCGGCCGGTGCGCGACGAGGTCAGTGACCCGTGCCGGTCAGCCCGGAGCCGTCGTCCACCCCGTCGTCCGCCGGAGCCGACGGGTCGGCGGTCTCACCGGCGCCGCCGGCCTGCTCGTCCTCGGCACCGCCCGGCGCTTCCTCACCCGCGCCGGCCTGGCCCTCCTCGCCCGCGCCGGCCTGGCCCTCCTCGCCGGCGCCGGCCTGGCCCTCCTCGCCCGCCTGGTCGCCCGCACCCGCACCCGCACCCGCACCCGCGTCCCCGGCGCCGAGTGTCGCGCCGACCGCTTCCAGCGCGGTGGTCACCGGCTGGAAGAACGTCTCGCCGCCGCTGGTGCAGTCGCCGCTGCCGCCCGAGGTCAGGCCGATCGCGCCGCCCTCCTGGGTGAACAGGGAGCCGCCGCTGTCGCCCGGTTCGGCGCAGACGTCGGTCTGGATGAGACCGGTGACCGTGCCCTCCGGGTAGTTCACGGTGGCGTCGAGGCCGGTGACACTGCCGTCCTTGAGGCCCGTCGTGCTGCCCATCCGGAAGACCTGCTGGCCGACGGCCGCCTCGGCGGCCTGGGTGATCTCCACCGTCTGGCCGTTGCCGACGTCGACGGTGCTGGCGGCCTGGGTGTTGGGGTCGTCGTACTTGACGAGGGCGAAGTCGCCCGCGCCGGGGAAGGTGGCCTGGTCGACGGTGGCGATCGGGGCACCGTCCTGCGCGTCCGACCACTCGGCGGCCGCGACCCCGCAGTGACCCGCCGTCAGGAACGCGGGACTGCCGTCGCCCGCGGTGACGTTGAAGCCCAGGGAACAGCGGGCCCCGCCGCCGAAGATGGCGTCGCCGCCCTCCACGAACGTCTTGAAAGTGCCGGCGGACTTCTTGACGGTCGCCACGTCGGAGCCGAGCGACTTGACCGTCGACGTGAGCCGGTTCCACTTGGCGCCGGTGACGGTGCGGTCGGCGGTGACCCGGATCTCGTTGGTCCTGGGGTCGACCGACCAGGCGGTGCCGGGGATCGTCGCGTCCGTGCGCAGCGTTCTGGCGGCGGCCTTCAGTTCGGCGGTGCTGTTGTCCACCTCGTTGGGGACGGCGCCGGCCTTGCGGATCTCGTTGACGACGTCGCTGTCGTCGCCGACGACGTTGATGATGATCTGCTGCTTGTCGGCGTCGTAGTAGGAGCCCGCGAAGGCCTCGCCGAGCCGGGAGGCGAGCTGTGCGGCCACGTCCGGCGCCTCGGCCGACTTGAACGTCCGGGGCGCGGCATCGGTGGTGTCCGTCTGGGACGCCATGGCGTTGGGCAGCACGAGTGCCGCCGCTCCGAGCGCCACTACGCTTCCTGCTGCGATCGCGGCCTTGCGCTTGGGTATGCGTTTGTGACTCAACTCTCGACCTCCTGTGGGGGACGGGGTCCGCGCCGCCGTCCGGCAGCTGAATGGGGGGCGCCTGGATGGCAGTTGATACGGACGAGCCGACTGGGGCGTTCAACGCGGGGGACAATCCCCGCATGACGCTGACACTCGCCGAAGCCGACCGGATCCTCGCCGACCACTTCGCCCCATGGGTGCTGGACCTGGGGTTGTCCGTCCAGGAGTTGGGGGACGACCGGGCCGTGCTGCGGCTTCCGTGGTCGTCCCGGCTGGCCCGTGCGGGCGGTTCCCTGTCCGGTCAGGTCCTCATGGCCGCCGCGGACACGGCGACGGTCATCGCGGTGTCGGCGGCGCGCGGCGGCTTCGTCCCGATGACGACCGTGCAGCAGTCCACGAGTTTCCAACGGGCCGTCACAGAAGCGAACGTGTCGGTGGAGGCGGTCCTCACCAAGCTCGGCCGCCAGACGGCCTTCGCCGACATCACGATGACCACCGAGGGGTCGCGCGACATCGCGGCCCGGGCGAGCACGGTGTACGCGCTCCTGGGCTGACTCGGCACGCTCCGCGACCACATGGTGACACTTCGTCCGCGATCCGGAGCGGAATCGCGGCTTCGGCGAATCTGCACATCGGCTGCGCAACGAGGCCACCACGCACGGCGGATCTGCACATGCGTCCGCGGTGCGCGGCGCCGCGAGGTCCGGACTGTCCCATTCCGCTCCTCCGCGGCACGAGGTGGCGTGAACCGATGCCGCGCGGCATGTGAAGAAGTCGCCGCCGAGACGTGCCGACTCCTGCACGGTTTCGGTGCCGGGGCACGCAAGTGCCCTGGTGGGAGCAGGGATTGATTGGAGGACCGCCGCGCCCCCGTGCTTTGATCCGTGCACCGCGGTTCGCAGACGTTCCCGGAAACGGGTCCTGCGAGCCCGCGGGTCGCGGCCGGCCATCTGTCCCCAGAGGGGGCCGCTCCCCCTTATGAATACCCATACGAAGGGAAGTTCCATCATGAACTCCACCCCCCAGGTTGCGACCGTCGAGATCTCCGACGCCGAGCTCGACAACGTCGCGGGCGGCCTGTCCGTCCAGGCCGTCGGCACCGTCACGGACCTCGTGGACTCGGTCGCCCCGGTCTCCGGCCTCGTGGGCACCGTCGTCGGCACCGTCGAGGGCGTGACCGGCCTGAACACCGCCCCGGTCACCGGCCTGGTCGCCGGTCTCTGATCGCACCCCGCGCCGTCGAGTCCCGGAACCACTCCCCGGTTCCGGGACTCTCGGATGCCGCGCATCTCTCGAACAGGTGAGGGAGGACCCGTGCAGTTCCGCCAGCAGGCCCTCGCCAAGCTGCAGTCGCCGGAGGAACTCGACCTGCCGGTGCGTTTCGCCCGCCCCCAGGGCTGGCTCGTGCTGTCCGTGACGCTGATCGTCATGGCCGCCGCGTCGGTGTGGGCCGTGACGGGCACCGTGGCGTCCACGGTCAGCGCGCCCGCCGTCCTCACGCACGGCGAGGGCAGCTACGTCCTGCAGAGCCCGGTCGCGGGGCAGGTCACCGCGGTCCTCGCCGAGGAGGGCCGTCGGCTCCCGGCGAACGCCCCCGTCCTCCAAGTCCGTACGGCACAGGGCGAGAAGACCGTCGTCCGCACGGTCGCCGCGGGCCGTGTCACCGCGCTCGCCGCCACCGTCGGGGCGATCATCACGACCGGCGCGAACGTCGCCGCCGTCGAGAAGGTCGCCCGGGCCGACGACCCGCTGTACGCGACGGTGTACGTCCCGGCGGAGAATGCCACGGGCATCCCGGTGAACGCGCCGGTGGACCTGACCGTGCAGACGGTGCCGACCCAGCGGTACGGCGTACTGCGCGGCCATGTGAAGGCGGTCGACCGGACCGCCCGGACCCGGCAGCAGATCACCGCCTACCTCGGTGACAGCCAGCTCGGCGAGCAGTTCACCAGGAAGGGCAGGCCGGTGGCCGTCCTGGTGCGCCTCGACCGGTCGTCCGGCACGAAGAGCGGCTACCGGTGGTCGTCCGCCGACGGGCCGCCCTACGCGCTGGACTCCATGACCCTGGCCACCGGTTCGATCCGCCTGGCCGATCAGCGCCCGATCGATTGGCTCCTGCCGTGACCGCTCCCCAGGACACCCTGCCGCCCCCCGTCCGGGGCAGACGCCGCGCCCCCGCACCCCGGCGCACCCCGCCGAAGGGCGGGCGGAAGACCGTCCGCACGCCCACCGTGCTCCAGATGGAGGCCGTGGAGTGCGGCGCCGCGTCCCTCGCCATGGTGCTGGGCCACTACGGTCGGCACATCCCGCTGGAGGAGCTGCGCATCGCCTGCGGGGTCTCCCGGGACGGTTCGCGGGCCAGCAACCTGCTGAAGGCGGCCCGTAGTCACGGTCTGACGGCCAAGGGCATGCAGATGGACACGGCCGCCCTGGCCGAGGTGAGCGCGCCCGCGATCCTGTTCTGGGAGTTCAACCACTACGTCGTCTACGACGGGACGGGCCGCCGCCTCGGCCGGCGGGGCGTGCACATCAACGACCCCGGCAAGGGCCGCCGTTTCGTCCCGATGGAGGACTTCGACACCAGCTTCACCGGCGTCGTCCTGGTCATGGAGCCGGGCCCCGACTTCCACCGGGGCGGCCGCAGGCCGGGAATCCTGGGCGCGATGCCGGCCCGGCTGCGCGGGACGTCCGGCACCATGCCCGCGGCGGTGCTGTCGAGTCTGCTGCTGGTGGCGGTCGGCGCGGCGGTGCCCGCGCTCAGCCGCCAGTACATCGACATGTTCCTGATTGGCGGTCAGACGTCGCTGCTGGGCGTGCTGTTCACGTCGATGGGCGTCTGTGTGCTGCTCACGGTGGTGCTCACCTGGCTCCAGCAGGCCAACCTGCTGCGTGGCCGCCTCATCTCCTCCACGCTGAGCAGTGCCCGCTTCCTGCGGCACCTGCTGCGCCTGCCGGTGACCTTCTTCTCCCAGCGCAGCCCCGCCGACCTGGTCCAGCGGCTCCAGTCGAACGACGCGGTGGCGGAGACGCTGGCCCGTGACCTCGCGGCCGCCGGGGTGGACACGGTCGTGGTGGTGCTGTACGCCGTCCTGCTCTACACGTACGACCCCCAGCTGACGGCCGTGGGGATCGGCGTCGCCCTGCTGAACGTGGTGGCGATGCGGGTGGTGATCCGGCTGCGGGCGACCCGGACCGCGAAGCTGCGCGCGGACAGCGCCCGGCTGACCAACACCGCCTACACCGGACTGCAGTTGATCGAGACGATGAAGGCGACCGGCGGCGAGGACGGCTACTTCCGCAAGTGGGCGGGGCAGCACGCCACCACGCTCGAGGAGCAGCAGCGCCTCGGTGTGCCGAGCGCCTGGCTGGGGATCGTCGCGCCCACCCTGGCGACGCTGAACAGCGCGCTGATCCTGTGGATCGGCGGACTGCGCGCCGTCGAGGGGCACATCTCGGTGGGGCTCCTCGTCGCCTTCCAGGCGCTCGTGACCCGCTTCACCGCGCCGATCACCCGGCTCAACGGCGTCGCGGGCCGGATCCAGGACTTCGCCGCCGACGTGGCACGCCTCAAGGACGTGGAGAACTTCCAGGCCGACCCGCTGTACGCCAGGACCGGCACGGGCGAGTCCGCCCGGCGGCTGCACGGCCATGTCGAGCTGGAGAACGTCACGTTCGGCTACAGCCCGCTCGACAAGCCGCTGCTCACCGGCTTCTCGCTGACGGTGGGCCCCGGCCGGCAGGTCGCGCTGGTCGGCGGGTCGGGCAGCGGCAAGTCGACGGTGTCCCGCCTGATTTCGGGCCTGTACGCCCCGTGGGAGGGCACGATCCGCATCGACGGCCGACGTCTGGAGGACATCCCGCGCGGCGCGCTCGCCGCGTCCGTCTCCTTCGTCGACCAGGACGTCTTCCTGTTCGAGGGGTCCGTCCGCGACAACGTGGCGCTGTGGGACCCCTCGATCCCGGACGAGGCGGTGACCGCGGCGCTCGAGGACGCTGCGCTTAACGACGTGATCATGCGCAGGCCTGGCGGGATCCACAGCCGGGTCGAGCAGGACGGGCGGAACTTCTCGGGCGGCCAGCGGCAACGGCTGGAGATCGCGCGGGCGTTGGTGCGCAGGCCCAGCATCCTGGTGCTCGACGAGGTGACCAGCGCGCTGGACGCGGAGACCGAGCAGGTCGTGATGGACAACCTCCGCAGGCGCGGCTGTGCCTGTGTGGTGATCGCGCACCGGCTGAGCACGGTGCGCGACAGCGACGAGATCGTGGTGCTCGAACACGGCACCGTCGTGGAACGCGGGCGTCACGACGCCCTGGTGGCGGCCGGTGGCCCCTACGCCGAGCTGGTCAGGGAGCGGTGAGATGACGACGGTGCACGACGGCGACCTCGTCCTCGGGGCGCTCGGCGGCATGGGCACTCCCCTCGACTGCACGGGCCTCAGCCGGCTGGACCTGGAGGGCCCGCAGGTGCTGTGGCTCATCGCGGCGGGCGCCATGGACCTGTTCGCGGTCGACGCCGCCGAGCAGGGCCACTGGCATCACCTCGGCCGGCTCGAAGCGGGCTCGCTGCTGCTCGGTCCCGTCACCGGGCCCCGGCACACGCTGGCCGGCAGGCCGCTGCGGGGCTGTGTGGCGCGCCGGATCGCGCTGCGCGAGCTGTACCAGCGGGCGCCCGCGGAGACCTGGTCGTACGACGCGTACGGGAACCCGCAGTACGTGCCGTCGGCGTCGAGTCCGCTGGAGCACGCCCTCGCCCTCGGTGTCGGCCGCAGTCTCTCCATCCTGTTCCAGGCGCCGATGGCCACGACGAACGCCGGGGCGCTCACCGACGACGACGTCTTCTGGATGCAGGTGCCGCCCGGGAGCGTGCAGTACGGCTCGCTGTACGGCGCCGAGGCGGCGGCCGACCTGCTGATGGACTCCGCCGTCTGGCAGGGCATGGTCGATCAGCAGTACCGCCTGCTCGCCACCCTCGACCGGTGGATCGAACAGCTGGAGGAGCACCACGAGCACCGGACGGCGGCGGGCATCGAGGCGGGCGAGGCCGTCCGTGCCCGGGCCGACCGCACCCTGCTGGCGTCGATCGGCAGGTCGGCGAAGCGGCCGACCGCCGCGGACGCGGACGCCACGTACGCGGCGTGCGAGCTGGTTGCCGGGGCGGCCGGGATCACCCTGGCGCAGCCGGCGCAGAGCGGAGTCGAGAGCGAACGGCTCGACCCGGTCGAGCGCATCGCCCTCGCCTCCCGGGTACGGGCCCGGGCCGTACGGCTCGACGGCCGCTGGTGGCACGACGACATCGGCCCGCTGGTGGGGCACCGTGCCGTGTCGGGGGCGCCGGTGGCGCTGCTGTGGCGACGCGGCGGCTATGTGGCGGTGCAGCCGTCCTCGGGCCGGGAGACGCCCGTGGAGAAGGCCAACGCGGCGGAGTTCGAACCGCGGGCGGTCATGTTCTACCGGCCGCTGCCCGAGCGCCGGCTGAGCCCGCTGCGCCTGATGCGGTTCTGCCTCCGGGGCACGGGCAGTGATCTGCGGAACCTGGCGATCAGCGGTCTGGTGACGGTGGCGATCGGGGCGCTGGTGCCGATCGCCACCGGCAAGGTGCTCGGCGAGTACGTTCCGAAGGCGGAGCAGGGTCTCATCGTGCAGGTCTGCCTGGCCGTCATGGTCACCAGCGTCGTGTCGGCGGCCTTCATGCTGCTGCAGAACCTGACCCTCCTGCGGATGGAGGGGCGCATCGAGGTGACGCTTCAACCGGCGGTGTGGGACCGGCTGTTGAGGCTGCCGACGAAGTTCTTCGCCGCCCGCTCGACCGGTGAACTCGCGAGTGCCGCCATGGGCATCAGCGCGATCCGCCGGCTGCTGGCGGGCGTGGGCCCGACGGTCGCGCAGGCGGGCACGGTCGGTGCGATGAATCTCGGGCTGCTGCTCTGGTACAGCGTCCCGATGGCGCTGGCCGCGGTCGGGATGCTCGTGGTGATCGCGGCCGTGTTCCTGGGGCTCGGACTGTGGCAGGTGCGCTGGCAGCGCCGCCTGGTCGTCCTTAGCAACAAGCTGAACAACCAGGCCTTCCAGACCCTGCGGGGGCTGCCGAAGCTGCGGGTCGCCGCGGCCGAGAACTACGCGTACGCGGCATGGGCGGGCGAGTTCGCGCGCAGCCGTGAACTGCAGCAGAAGGTCGGCCGCATCAAGAACCTCACGACGGTGCTGGGCGCGGTGTACCTCCCGCTGTGCTCCCTGTTGATGTTCATGCTGCTGGCGGGTCCCGCCCGCGGGTCGCTCTCGGCCGCGGAGTTCCTCACCTTCAACACCTCGGTGACGATGGTGCTCACCTCGGTCACCCAGCTGACCAGCGCCTTCGTGTCGGCGGCGGCAGCGCTGCCGATGTTCGAGGAGATCAGGCCGGTGCTGGACGCGGCCCCCGAGGTGCGCACGGCGAGCACCCGTCCGGGTGTGCTGTCCGGCGGTGTCGAGGCGCGCGGGCTCTCCTTCCGGTACTCCGACGACGGCCCGCTGGTCCTCGACGACGTGTCGTTCGTCGTCCGGCCGGGCGAGTTCGTGGCGGTCGTCGGGCCGAGCGGCTGCGGCAAGTCGACCCTGCTGCGGCTGCTGATCGGCTTCGACAAGCCGGTCTCGGGGAGTGTCCTCTACGACGGCCAGGATCTGGCGGCCCTCGACCAGTCCGCCGTACGGCGTCAGTGCGGTGTCGTGCTCCAGCACGCCCAGCCGTTCACCGGGTCGATCCTGGACTGCATCTGCGGCACCGAGCCGTACACGCCGGAGGAGGCGATGGCGGCGGCCCGGATGGCCGGTCTCGCCGAGGACATCGAGCGGATGCCGATGGGGCTGCACACCATCGTCTCGGGCAGCGGCGCGATCTCGGGCGGGCAGCGGCAGCGCCTGATGATCGCCCAGGCGCTGATCCGCCGGCCGCGGATCCTGTTCTTCGACGAGGCGACCAGCGCCCTGGACAACGAGACGCAGCGCACGGTCATCGAGAGCACCCGGGCGCTCAGCGCCACGCGGGTGGTGATCGCGCACCGGCTGTCGACCGTGCTGGACGCGGACCGCGTCATCGTGATGGAGGACGGCCGCGTCGCCCAGCAGGGCCCGCCGGCCGAGCTCCTCGCGGACACGGGCGGACGCCTGCACGAACTGGTGCGACGCCAGATGCGGTGAGCGGCGTCGATCCGCAAGGAGGCCGGGTCCCGAGAGGGCCCGGCTTCGCATGTCCGCGCCTCCCCGGGGGCGCGCCTCTCCGGAGTCGCTCCCTTCCGTGCGGCGCACGCTCACGTGCGGCGCCCGCTCACCTGCATGCGGCGTGCCGGAGCGAGGGGCGCCGCGCAAGCGAAACTTTGCCGTTTCGGTCCGTCTGGTCTACGCTCGATGTGTACGAAACCGTTTCGTTTACATGCCCCCGGCGCAACTTCCCTGGAGCGTTCTCTGATGTCCCCGACCCTGACCGAAAGCACCCCCGCGGGTGCGCAGGACGCGCCCTCGGCGCACCCGGCGAAGCGGTGGTGGATCCTCGCGATCGTCGGTATCGCCCAGCTGATGGTGGTCCTCGACGCCACCATCGTGAACATCGCCCTGCCCTCCGCCCAGGCGGACCTCGGCTTCTCCGACGGGAACCGGCAGTGGATCGTCACGGCCTACTCCCTGGCCTTCGCGTCCCTGCTGCTGCTCGGCGGCCGGATAGCCGACCTGTTCGGGCGCAAGCCCGCCTTCCTCGTCGGCGTGGCCGGCTTCGCCGCGGCCTCCGTGCTCGGCGGCGCCTCGACCAGCTTCGGCATGCTCGTCATGGCCCGCGCCCTCCAGGGCGTCTTCGGCGCGCTGCTCGCCCCCGCCGCCCTGTCGCTGCTGAACACCAACTTCACCGAGGCGAAGGACCGCGCCAAGGCCTTCAGCGTGTACGGCGCGATCGCGGGCGCCGGCGGCGCGGTCGGCCTGCTGCTCGGCGGTGTCCTGACCGACGCCCTCGACTGGCGCTGGACCCTGTACGTCAACGTCGTCTTCGCGATCGTCGCCTTCGCCGGCGGCTGGGTGCTGCTGAGCAATCACCGGGACGCCGCGAACTCCAAGCTGGACCTGCCCGGCACGCTGCTGGTCTCCTCCGGGCTCTTCGCCCTGGTCTACGGCTTCTCCAACGCCGAGACGCACGACTGGGACTCCCCCGCCACCTGGGGTTTCCTCGTCGCGGGCGCGATCCTGTTGACCGCGTTCGCCTGGTGGCAGACCCGGGCCGAGCACCCGCTGCTGCCGCTGCGCGTCCTGCTGGACCGCAACCGTGCCGCGTCCTTCGTCGCCGTGCTCATCACCGGCGCCGGCATGTTCGGTGTCTTCCTCTTCCTCACCTACTACCTGCAGCTGAACCTCGACTTCAGCCCGACCAGGACCGGTGTGGCCTTCCTGCCCATGGTCGGGGCCATGATGATCATGGCCCAGCTCGCCACCACCGTCCTGGTGCCGCGCATCGGACCGAAGACCGTCATCCCGGCGGGCTTCGCGATCGCCGCGACCGGCATGGCGTGGCTGACCGGCATCGGCGTGGCCTCGGACTTCTCGACCGCCGTGCTGCCGCAGCTGATCCTCATCGGCGCGGGCCTCGGCATCGTGATGCCGCCTGCCATGGCCCTGGCCACGAGCGGAGTGGCGGCCGAGGACGCGGGCGTCGCCTCCGCCACCGTCAACACCATGCAGCAGGTGGGCGGTTCGATCGGGACGGCGCTGCTGAACACCCTGGCCGCGAGCGCCGCGACGAGCTACCTGTCCGGCAGGAACCCGACCGACAAGCTCGTCCAGGCCCAGTCGACGATCGAGAGCTACACCACCGCCTTCTGGTGGTCGGCCGTCCTGTTCGTGGCGGGCGCGGTGATCGCCTTCCTGCTCTACCGCCGTGGGACGCAGGAGCCGGACCCGGACGCCGCACCGGTCGTCCACATGTGATCGCCGCCGGACCGAACCACCGGTCCACAGCACCCATCACTCACCGAGCCGAGGGGCCGCCGTCCGCAGGGAGACGGCGGCCCTTCGCCCGTGCCCGGTGCCGGGCGGCCGCGGCCGCGATGCGGGCCTGCTGGGCCAGCTCGTTCTGCGGCAGCGCCGGCCGGTAGACGACGAGGGCACCCGGCTGTTTCGACAGCCGCAACTCCTCGGGAGCGGGCGCGACTTCACCGTCGTAGGCGAGCGGTCCCGCGCCCCGCAGACCCGACAGTCCGACGCTCGGCAGGGTCTCGGCGCTGTACACGCGGGAGCGGCCCAGCGCCCCGGCGAGCGCGGAGACGACCACGCGGGTGCGGGCGAGGCGGTGGTCGCCGTCGACCATGCGCAGGTCGAGCAGTCCGTCGTCCAGCCGCGGGCGGAAGGTGGGGGCGAAACCGTCGGGCAGATACCGGCCGTTGCCCGCGAAGAGCAGCCACAGGCGCCGCGTGCGCCCGTTGACGCGCACCTCGATTGGCGTGGACGTGCGCAGGACACGGGCCAGGGCGAGGGCCGCCGCCGGCCACTTGCCCCACCGTCTCTCCAAGCGCTCCCGGATCCGGACGAGTTCCGGGTAGAGGCCGATGCTGAAGGTGTTCAGGAACCGCACCTCCTCCCCCGCCGCCGCGGCCGCCACCCCGATGTCCACCGCCACCGCCTCACCCCGCGCGACCGCGACCGCGGTGTCCTCGAACTCCGGTACGCCCACGTCCAGTGCGAAGTGGTTGAGGGTGCCGCCGGGGAACACCGCGAGGGCGAGACCGTGCCGGGCGGCCGCCCGGGCCGCCGCGTTGACGCTGCCGTCGCCGCCGCACACGCCCAGCGCGCCGCCCGACCGCAGGGCCCGGTCCACCGCCGTGCCGAGCAGCTCCGTGAAGTCGTCGTCCGGGCCGCACTCGACCAGTTCGGCCCGGGGCAGCAGTCCCCGCAGGTGCGCCGGGGCGGGCAGGGGTACGGGGGACGCACCCGTTCCCGCACCTCTGTTGAGGAAGACCACCAGTCCCTCCCCGTCGGGCAGCGCGGGCGCGTCGGCCGCGGGCCGTTCCCGCTCCGGGGCGACGGCGCGCGGGGGCCACCAGTGGCAGGTCAGCGCGGCGGCCCCGGCTCCGATCGCGACGCCGGCCAGCACGTCGCCGGGGTAGTGCACGCCGACGTAGACCCGCGAGAAGGCGACCGCCGCCGCCAGGGGCGCGACCAGGACGCCGTACCGGGTGGACTCCAGGGCGACTCCGGTGGCGAAGGCGGCGGCCGAGGCGGAGTGCCCCGAAGGGAAGGAGGTGGTGTGCGGCTGACGCCTCAGGTGCCGGACCGGCGGCACGTGGTCGAGGAGCGGGCGGGGGCGCCGGGCACCCCGCTTGACGACCGTGTTGACGGTGAGCGAGGCGAGGGCGAGCGAGCCGGCACCGCGCAGCGCGGCGCGGCGGGCCGTGCGGCCGCCGAGCACGGTGAGCGCGGCGGCGGCTCCCAGCCAGAGCCGGCCGTGATCGGCGGAGCGGCTGAGCCGCCGCACCGCCGGATCGGCGCCGGGCAGCCGCGCGCCGGCGACCCGTGTGAACAGCAGTTGGTCCCACTCACCCAGAACACGCATGCTCCACCACTACGGGATCCCGGCCGACGCGGCATCCGGGGCGACTCGGACCGGTGGCGGCGCTGCTCCGGGCGGCGCACACCGCGGCGTGCTCCCGGTGGGCGTGCTTCGACGGGAGTCGGGTAGTTCCGGGGCATGCGACTGAGCGTGGTGGACGTGGGATCGAACACTGTCAGACTGGTGGTTGCCGACGCCGAGGGCGGGGTGCCGCTGCCGGTGCACACGGCCAAGTGGCGGCTGCGGCTGTCCGAACACCTGGAGCCCGACGGCCACATCCCGGAGGAGTCGGTGCACCAGCTCGTCCAGGCGGTGCGCGGAGCGGCCCGGACCGCGCAGCAGTGGGGTGCCGCGAACCCGTTGGCCTTCGCCACGGCAGTGGTCCGCAACGCCCCGAACCGCTCGGAGATCCTCGGGACCGTCCGGACGGAGACCGGTGTGCCGCTGTGCACGCTGCCGGGCGAGGTGGAGGGCGAGCTCACGTTCCTCGGGGCCCGAAGATGGATGGGCTGGAGATCGGGGCCGCTCGCCCTGATGGACATCGGCGGCGGTTCGCTGGAAGTGGCTTTCGGCCGGGGCCGGCTGCCGGACTTCGTCGCCTCGCTGCCGCTCGGGGCCAGGCGGCTGACGCAGGAGTTCCTTCTCGATCAGGACCCGCCGACGCCGGAGGCCCTGCGCGCGCTGCGGCGCAAGGTCCGTCACCAGCTGCGGGACGTGGCCGCGCGCATCCGCTGGGAGGGGCCCCGTACGGCCGTCGCCACCTCGCGGACGTTCCAGCAGCTGGCCCGGCTGTGCGGCACCGCGCCCGGCCGCCACGGGCCCTTCGTGGAACGGGAGTTGCGCCGCAGGGAACTGGCCCGGGCCATTCCACGTCTCGCCGCACTCCCGGCGGACGAACGGGCACGCCTTCCCGGCATCTCGGCCCCCCGCGCCGCCCAGAGCCTCGCCGGCGCCGTGGTCGGGCACACCACCATGAAGCTCACCGGTGTGAAGGAGGTCAGCATCTGCCCCTGGGCCATCCGCGAGGGCGTGCTGCTGCGGCACATCGAGGACGGCGGGTCCTGGTGGGCGGAGATCAGCGAGCGCGGCGACGACCTGCCGCCGCCCGCCGGAGCGGGAGCGGTGCCGCTGCGCATCCCGGCCCAGGCCCGCTGAGCGCCGCAGTCGCGTGGAGCCGTCCGGCGGCGGACACCGTCGCGAGTCCTGGAAGCCCGCGCGGTGACCACGGCGCCTGCGATTCGCCCGGACGCCGCGGGCCGCCCTCCCGGCCGGCCCGCGGACAGCACGGTGCGGACATCACGGTGCCCGGCCGCTCCCCGGGCGACCCGGTTTGATGTACCCAGGCGTCCCGGGTCCCGATGAGGCCGTCCCGACCAGGCCGTCCGCCTCGGGATACCCGCCCCCGTCGTCCCCACACCGCGGATGACCTCGCGCGGGGCGGGTACCCGGCCGCCATGACAGAAGATCGTCCAGGCCCGAAGCTGCCGCCCGGCCGCGGCCCCGTCTCCACGGCGGTCCTCGCCCACCTGACGGGTGCGGGCCCGCTCCCGGCGCCCGAGGAGATCCGCGAGGCGGCGCCCTACGGCGACGACCTGCAGCTGGCCCTGTACTGCTGCTACGAACTGCACTACCGCGGTTTCGCCGGGGTCGACGCCACCCTCGAATGGGACCCGGACCTCCTGCGGACCCGGGCGGCGCTGGAGGACCGCTTCCTGACCGCCCTGCGCGCGGACACCCGGGTGCACGACAGCGTCGAGGCGGCGGTGAAGGAATTGCTGGTGGAGCCCGCGGAGGGCACCGGGGTCAGCCACCACCTCCGCGACGAGGGCGAGCTGTGGCAGATCCGCGAGTACGTGGCACAGCGCTCGCTGTACCACCTCAAGGAGGCCGATCCGCACGCCTGGGTGCTGCCGCGCCTGTGGGGACGGGCCAAGGCCGGGATGGCCGCGGTCGAGTTCGACGAGTACGGGGGCGGCCGGGCCGAGAGGGTGCACGCCAAGCTCTTCGCGGACATGATGGACGACCTGGGACTCGACACGACGTACGGCCACTACCTGGACCAGGCGTCCGCGGAGATGCTGGCCACCGTCAACATGATGTCCCTCTTCGGTCTGCACCGGAATCTGCGCGGGGCGCTGGTGGGGCACTTCGCGGCGGTCGAGATCACTTCCTCGCCCGGCTCCCAGCGGCTCGCGGAGGCCATGCGGCGCACCGGTGCGGGACCCGCCGCCGAGTTCTTCTACGACGAGCACGTCGAGGCCGACGCCGTGCACGAGCAGGTCGTACGCCACGACGTGATCGGCGGCCTGCTGGCGGAGGAGCCGTACCTGGAGGCCGATGTCGTCTTCGGCATCGACGCCACGGGCCATCTGGAGGACCGTCTCGCACGGCGGCTGCTCACGGAGTGGCACGCGGAAAGGCAGACCGTACGAGATACCCATATTTCATGATTCCCCGGGTACTCGCCCCGCGTGAAACCTCTGGCACTTCCGGGCGTCTACGCCCCACAGGATGACACCTCGCTGCTGGCCGGCGCGCTCTCCGACGAGCCGTTCGCACCTGGGGCGCGCGTGCTGGACGTGTGCACCGGTACCGGCGCTCTGGCCCTCGCAGCCGCGCGGAAGGGCGGCCGGGTGACGGCGGTGGACGTGTCGTGGCGGGCGGTGTGCACCGCCCGGCTGAACGCGCGTCTGGCCGGGCTCCCCGTGCGTATCGTGCGCGGAAACCTGTTCGCCCCGGTGGCGGGCCAGTCGTTCGACCTGATCCTCACCAACCCGCCGTACGTGCCCGCGCCCGACGCCCAGGGCACTCCGCGGGGTGCGGCCCGGGCCTGGGACGCGGGCCGGGACGGCCGGCTCGTGCTGGACCGGATCTGCCGCGAGGCGCCCGCCCTGCTGCGGCCGGGCGGCGTGCTGCTGATGGTCCACTCGGCGCTCAGCGGCGCCGAGCCCACCCTCAAGCTCCTGCGCGCGGCCGGTCTGCGGGCCGCGGTGACGGAGCGCAGGTGGGTCGCGTTCGGCCCCGTACTGCGCGAACGGGAGGGCTGGCTGCGGGAACGCGGTCTGCTCTCCCCCCACGAGGAGAAGGAAGAGCTGGTGGTCATCCGTGCCGAACGACTCGTCTGACGCCCCGCGCCGGATCACCGTGCAGCGTCGCGGCCCGATGATGGTGGACGGGCCGGTCGAGGTCGAACTCGAGGACGGCAGCGTCGTCTCGTCCGACCGCTTCCGCGTCGCCTTGTGCACCTGCCGGCTCAGCCGCCGCTACCCGTGGTGCGACACCAGTCACCGCCGGTCGAAGCCCACATAGGCAGGGCCTTCACCCCAGGCGGTTATTACTCGTTCGGGCGAGCGGCATCGTCGATGATGCCGTCCGCCCTCCGCCGCGCACACATGCCGAGGGCCGGCGGACAGCCCCACTCCGTCCGGCCGGCCCTCGGTGCGAGATCGCGTGGCACTCCCGCGACGGGGGCTCGCACTCCCCAGCAACGGCCCTCGGTCAGTGCTCACGGGGGCCCCGCGATCCCGGTCTCTAGAACGCGAAGACGTTCGTCCCGTAGGAGTTCTTCACGCACTCGTTGGCGAAGGTCCGCTCGTACGACACGCGTCGGCCCTGCCACACCCCGTCGACGGTGACGACCACCGGGTCGAACTGCTTGGTGCACATCACCTCGCCTCTCGCGTCCAGGGCGTCGAAGTCCCCGCCCGCGGCGCGGAGTTCGGAGCAGGCCCGGACGGCGGCCGGATGCGTACCCGAAGCGGTCGGGGCGCAGCTCAGGGTGACGGCCCGTTCGGGGGTGAGGGTGGCCGCGCTGTCGCCGTGGCCCACCGTGAGGACGAGGGCCGAGGGGGCGTAGAGCGAGGCGGGGGCGGGGCCCGGGGCGGCGAGGGCGGACCCGGTGAGGGGGCCGCAGACGGCGGTGGCCGTCAGGGTCAGAGTCGCTGCCCAGCGCGCGGTGTTCGGCATTGTGTGCATCCTTCCGCTGTGACGAGGCTGCACCGGCTCGGGTTTGGTGCCGGTGCGGCGAGCGCGAGTCTGCCGAGTCCGGCGCGGAAACACACATCGACCCCATGCGTTTCGGTAACTTTGAGTATTGAATCAGTGGCGCGAAGTCACAGAATTCGAACGTGCAAGCCCCGCAACCGTGGGCTTGATGATCGCCGGAATCGGCCCGCTGGCCGGTTTCCCACGGCTCTGCAATAGGCCTGAAACATTCCGGTTCGGCCCGGAAGCAGGGCTCGCGTCCGTCGTGCGCAGGCCCCGGGCGCACCGCACCGGCGTCGTCCTCGCCAAGATTGCAGGTCACCGGCGTCACCGGCGGCAAGGGCGCAGCTCACCGCCGTCGCCGACGACAGGGGCGCACCTCCGGGCCCACCCCGGCCCGCCCACCCGCCGTCAGCTCCCGTGACGCGCTACGCCGAGGCGCGGACCACGAGTTCGGGCTCGAAGACCAGTGCGGTGGGTTCCGTGCGCACGCCGCGGATGTGCTCGTCGAGCAGCCGCGCCATCGCCGCCGCCATCTCCTCGACCGGCTGGCGCACCGTCGTCAGCGGCGGCCGGCAGGTCACCGCGACACTGGAGTCGTCGAAGCCGACCACGGCGACATCGTCCGGCACCCGTCGGCCGTGCTCCCGCAGCACCTGGCAGACGCCCTGCGCCATCAGGTCGTTGGCCGCGAACACCCCGTCCACGTCCGGATGTCCGGCGAGCAGGGCGGACATCGCCGACATGCCGCTGTCCAGGGTGAAGCCGCCCTCGGCGACCGGCACGTGCGGGTACCCCCGGCGCGCCATCGTGTCGCGGAACCCGGCGAGCCGGTCCTGGCTCGCGGAGACGCCCAGCGGTCCCGTGACCGTGACGATCCGCCGGCACCCCCGGGCCAGCAGATGCTCGGCGGCAAGTCGGGCCCCGTCCCGGTGGGCCAGGTCGACATGGCTGAGCGGCACGGGCCGCGACGGCCGCGCGAACAGCACCGCGGGCAGGCCTGCGTCGGCCAGCAGCGCGGGGAGCGGGTCGTCCGCGTGTGTCGAGACGACCAGCGCGCCGTCCGCGCTGCCCTGCCGCAGATAGGCCAGCGCCTGCGCTCTCGCCTCGACGGATTCGGCGAACATCAGCACCGGATGCATCGAACGGGGCCGCAGGTAGCCCACCACTCCCCCGACGACGCGTCCGAAGAACGGGTCCGCGAACACCCGCGTCGCGAAGCCGTTCTGCTCCTCGTCCGTGGCGTCACCGGCGCCGGAGACGATCAGCGCGACGGTCTCGGTGCGCCGGGTCACCAGGGATCTGGCGGCCCGGTTGGGCGCGTAACCGGTCCGCTCGACGGCTTGGCGCACGACGTCCTGGATGGCCGGGTCGACGTTGCGTATGCCGTTGATGACCCGGGACACGGTCGCGCGGGAGACCCCCGCCTCCCGCGCGACGTCCTCCAGCGTAGGAGCCTGTCTGCTCATGCCCGCACCCTAACGGCCCGGTCCACGAACGGTATAGAGCGCTCTCCGGCGCCCGCGGGACCGAGGTCAGCCGCTTGCCCTCACCTCCACCGCGGCCGCCAGCGGGAGATCGCCGGCCGAGCGCCCGGCCAGCACCCGGTAGCGGCCGGGCTCCGTGCGCCAGGCGTGTTCCTCCGGCGACCAGTGCCGCAGCGCGCGGGCGGGGACGTGTACGCGCGCCGTGACCGTCTCTCCCGGCGCGGCCGAGACGGCCGCCCAGCCCGCGAGCCAGCGCACGGGCCGCTCCCGCTCCGATCCCGGCCGGGCGAGGTACACCTGGACGACCTCACGTCCCGGCCGGCGGCCGGTGTTGCGCACGTCGGCCCGCACGGTGAACGGAGCGCCCGCCTCGATCGCGGAGGGCACGCTCAGGTTCTCGTAGCACCAGGTCGTGTAGCCGAGGCCGTGACCGAACCAGTAGGCGGGCTCCCGGTGTTCACGCAGCCAGGCCCGGTAGCCGATGTGCAGCCCCTCGTCGTAGGCGAGCCGCCCCTGCTCCGGGCGGGTCCGGGTGACCGGCGCGTCGGTGAGGCCGGCCGCCCAGGTGGTGGGCAGGCGCCCGCCGGGCTCGGTCCGGCCGAACAGCACGTCGGCCAGTCCCGCACCCCCCTCCTGCCCGGGGAACCAGGTCAGCAGGACCGCGCCGGCCCGCGCGCGCCAGGGCAGTTCCACGGGTCCGCCGCTGTTCACGACCACCACCGTGCGTGGGTTGGCGTCCGCCACCGCCCGCACGAGGTCGTCCTGCCGGCCGCCGAGCGCGAGACCCGTCCGGTCGTGGCCCTCCGTCTCGCCCTGTTCCGTCGTGCCGACGACGACGATCGCCGCGTCCGCCTCCCCGGCCGCGCGCACCGCGTCGGCCAGCGCCTCCTCGGCGTCGGGGCCGGGCGGTGCGGCGCTGACGACCGTCGCCCGCCCGGTGCCGGCGGCCAGTGCGCGCCGCGCCACCACCTGGACGGTGCGCCCGGCGGTCAGGTGCACCCGGCCGTACCGGGCGGGCGGATGCACGTGGACGACTGCCGGGTCGTCGCTGTCCCGCGCGAAGTCACCGTCCACCACGGTGTGTTCGTCCACGGTGAGGCTCATCCGGCCGAAGCCGCCGATCCCGAGGGTCCACTCGCCCGTCGTCCTCGGCAGCAGCAGGGCGCTGATCTCCACCGTGTGCGCGGCGGGCACCAGCAGCGGCTCCAACTGCCGTCCCGAATCCCGGTGTTCGGCGTAGATCTCGGCTCCGGACGCGTCGAGCACGCGCAGCAGGACGCCGGGGACGCCCGAGCGGGGGTCGCGGCACAGGCTCATGTCGAGCGGTGGCGGGGGCTCGTCCGGCGGGGGCCCGGGCACGTGGACGACCCGGGCCCGGCCGCGCAGCCAGGACCGGATGCCGTCGAGCGGCGTGACGACGGCCGAGGGGAAGACGCCGGCGCTTCCGCCGCCCTGTACGCGCGGACGGGTGGCGTGCGTCCCGATCACGGCGACGGTGCCCAGTTCCTCCGGGTCCAGGGGCAGCACGTCGCGGTTGTGCAGCAGGACGGTGCTCGCGGCGACGGCACGGCGCAGCAGGCGTCGCGCGTCGCGGGAGCGGACCGGGGGCGCCGCCGCGCGCGGTCCGCCGAGCGCGCCGGCCCTGGCGGCGAGCCGCAGCAGCCGCCGTACCTTGTCGTCGACGGCCGCCCGCGGGACCGTCCCGGCCTCGACCGCGCGGACGAGCGCCTCCCCCCACGGTCCTTCCGGGCCCGGCATCGCGAGGTCGAGGCCCGCGCGGGCCGGTCCTGCCGTCGAGCGCACCGCGCCCCAGTCGGACACGACGACCCCGTCGAAGCCCCACTCCTCCTTGAGGGGCGTTGCCAGCAGTGAACTGGCGGTCATCGTGCGGCCGTTGACGGCGTTGTACCCGGCCATGACCACCCGGACGCCGGCCTCGACGGCCGCTTCGAACGGGGCGAGGTACACCTCTCGCAGGGCCCGCTCCCCGACGCGGACGTCGACGGTCAGCCGGTCGGTCTCGGAGTCGTTGGCGACGTAGTGCTTCGCGGTGGCGGCCACACCGTGTGCCTGGATGCCGCGGATCAGTGCGGCTCCGGTGCGGCCGGTCAGCTCCGGATCCTCCGCGAAGCACTCGAAGTGGCGCCCGCCGAGCGGACTGCGGTGCAGGTTGAGGGTGGGAGCGAGGACGACGTCCACGCTTTTGCGCCGGGCCTCGGCGGCGAGGAGGCCGCCGAGCCGCTCGACGAACTCCTCGTCCCACAGGGCGCCGAGCGCGGAGGCCGAGGGCAGCAGCAGCGAGGGATCACGCTCGTCCCACGCCTCACCGCGCACCCCGGCCGGCCCGTCCGACATCACCAACTCCCTGAGACCGACGGCCGGTTCGGCGCCGGTGCGCCAGGTCGTCGCACCGGTGAGCAGCCTGACCTTCTGCGGCAGGGTCAGTTTGTCGAGCAGGCGCTCCAGCTCTTCGTCGGTCATGGGTCCGAGGCCCGGGTCAGCGGTAGACGCCGAAGTGGTACAGCGAGTAGCCCCAGGCGGTTCCGCGTGCGGTCGCGTTCACCCGCACGTACCGTCCGGTACCGCTGACGTCCCAGTCGTCGACACCGCCGTTGCCGTCGCTCACCGTGCGGACGGTCTGCCAGTTCTGGCCGTCGTCGGAGGTCTGCACGGTGTAGGCCTTGGCGTACGAGGTCTCCCAGACGAGCTGCACGTGGGAGAACGTGGTGCGCGTCCCGAGGTCGACCCGGATCCACTGCGGGTCGCTCCAGTCGCTGGCCCAGCGCGTGTCGGGCTTGCCGTCCACGGCGTTGGCGGCCGGGCAGGGGCAGTCGCCTCCGGAGGGCTGGTACGAGGACGCGGTGGCCGGCCTGCCCAGCGCCAGGTCGATGCCGTTGACCGGCGGGGCGACCACCCGGACCGAGCGGGTCTCGACGCCCACATTGCCCTTGCCGTCGGTGGCCTTGACGTAGATCTTCCACACGCCGGGCCGGTCGGGCGCGGTGAACCTGAGCCTGCCGCCGCCCAGGTCGGTGGCGGGCAGCGGGGTGAGCTGCTTGCTCTGGTCGAGGTAGTTGCTGTTGGCCAGGACCTCGTAGGAGAGCGGGTCGCCGTCGGGGTCGGTGGTCCTCGCGGTGACGGTCAGCGCGCGGCCGGCCGGCACCCTGGCGGGGTCGGCGTCCAGGGCGAGTTCCGAGATGGCGGGCGGGGTGTTGTCCCGCGAGGTGTCCGCCCCGTATGCCTTCTTCACCGCGTAGTACGACAGGCGCTTCTGGCCGGCGGGCAGCAGGTTGAACCAGATGCCGCCGAAGTCGTACTCGGTGCCGTAGTGGAACATCGTGGCGCCCAGGGCGACTCCCTGGTGGCCTTTGACGCAGTTCCAGGCCCTGGTGTAGCCCTCGGCCTTGGCCCGGTCGGTGGGTTCCCGCGGTACGCCGTTGGCGTCGTCCGGGACCTCCCACTCCCCGGCCGGTCCGGTCTCGGTGACGATGTACGGCTTGGTGTAGCCGCCCTGTTCCCAGTTGGCCCGCACGTCGCACACGGCGTTGTAGGCGTTGACGGCGTACAGGTCGAGGTCGGGGGCGTTCCTCTTGTAGTAGGGCCAGGCACCGGTCCACGCGTCGGTCGAGGTGACCGGGTGGTTGGGGTCGACGGCGTGGATCTTCCTGGTGATGTCGTTGACGAGTGTGGTGTAGGCGTTGCGCTGGCGTTCCAGTTCGTCTCCGCTGTAGCAGTTCTGGAGTCCGAGCACCGACTCGTTGCCCACGTTCCACATCAGGACGCCGGGGTTGTCCCTGTAGGTGCCGGCCCACTTGGGGAACTCGTCGAGCACCCGGTTCTTGTACGCGGTGTCGGTGAGGTAGTCGACGCAGCCGCCGCTGCCGGGGCCGCCGCCGGGCTGGAGCCAGAAGCCGGCGATCACCTTGATGCCGTTCGCCGCCGCCGCGTCGAACAGGGGCTTGCTGGAGGCGTCGGTGCCCCAGGTGCGGATGGTGTTGACGCCCATGGACCTGAGATCGGGCAGGTAGCGGCCGGCGTCCGCGACGGCGGGCCCCCAGGTCAGTCCCTTGACCTGGTAGGGGCGGCCGTCGACGGACAGCTGCCAGTTGCCCTGCGAGCCGGTCACCCTGACGACGCTGCCCGCCGCGCGGGCCTCCTGCGCGGGCAGCGCGAGGGCACCCGCGGCGAGCAGGGTCGCCACGGCGGGCGCGGCGGCTCGTCGGGCGGCGGTACGGGATCTGGTCATGTCTGCCTCTCCGGTGTGCGGGTGGGGGGAGGCCCGGCCGGGCCGGCGGGGACCGGGCCGGCCGGGACCGTGCGGGTCAGGGGAGCCGGTAGTTCGCGTCCAGGGCCGCCCCGGCCTCGGGATGGGTCTGGTCGTAGCCGCGCGCGTCGCACTGGAGTCCGCCGACGACGCAGTGGCCGACGAGCGCCTTCAGCGTCGCGTCGTCCCACGCGTTGAAGAAGTCGTAGTGGAACGAGTAGGCCGGACCGCTCGCCAGCCTCACCTGTGAGAGGTCACCGTTGATTGGGAAGGCCATCTTGAACTCAATCATCGGCAGAGCGACCGGGTGGTCGGCGGGGCAGATGTTGTTGTTCGTGCCGGGATTGACGACCGGGTAGGCCATGTGGCTCTGGTGGTCGGGGCTGTCCAGGTACTTGCCGTCCCAGCAACTCGGCGCCTGGAAACGGATGTTGAGCTGGACGTCGGGCGTGGTCGGGCAGTTGGCGGGGAACTGCACGTTGAAGAAGCTGTTCCCGCACTCCCATCCCTCGACGAAGCCGCGGTGACTGCGGAACTGCTCTGCCGTCTGCATCGGGCTGCCGACCACGAACCGCAGCCCCTTGGGGAAGGACCGGACGCTGGTGTAGTCCGTGACGCCGGCCTTGTAGTAGATGACCTGGGGTCCGGTCGGCAGCACCGCCTGCGTCCCCTTGAACAGGGTGGGCATCCAGTAGGCCGACTTGTCACCGGGCGCCTTGCAGGTGGTGGAACCGCTGCCGAGCGAGGCGGTGCTGCTGGCCGCGTTCGTCGTCGTGTTGCCCATGAATGTGTGGTCGTGGGACCTGCCCGGCCGGCCCGGATAGACGATGGGATCGTCCGGCCTGGTGTGCGAGACCGAGCAGTTGGCCTGGAACTCGTGGAAGTAGCGGTGGGGCGGCTCCTTGGTGGAGGGCTGGACGCCGGTCACCTGCGGGACGGCGGGGATGTAGCCGTCGCCGTCCGGGTCGTCGGGCGAGGCGGCCGCCGACGCGGCCGTCACATGGTTGGCGTGCGAGACGGCGGCCGGTTCGGCGGCCCGGGTGGTGGTGAGCGTGTCGGCGCTCATGGCGACTCCGCCGAGGCCGAGCGAGGTCAGCAGCAGTGCGCCGCTGATCAGCATTCCTGAGACGATCTTCGATCTCCGTGCCATGGAGACCTCCTGCCACGTCGAGGGACGGTGGGGGTCGGGCGGCGGTGCACGGTGCTTCCGCGGCCGGCAGCGAGGGACGGTCACCTGTGCCGGAAACAGTCTGGGAGAGCGCTCTCCCGCCCTGGAGTGTTGTGGCGGTGACGCGGGAGTGTCAAGGGATCCGACGCAGTGCCATAGGAGCTGCGTCGCGCACCTCTTGAATGCAATCCCCGGCCGGGCGGAGGGACCCGAGGGACTGCCGGACACGCCGAACCTCATCAAACCCCCGCGTAGGCGCCGTTGGGTCCGCAACAACTCGCGGGACTCCGGTCGCAACTCTTGACGCGTCGTTCACGCGGATGAAGCATGCATCGGCGAGAGAGCGCTCCCAGACACCCCACACCGTTCATTTCCTGAACCAGGAGAGTCGCCCCCATGCCCCCTGCCCCCACAGGTCCCTCGTCTCCCGGCCCGTCCCCCCTCGCCCGGCGCACGATGCTCGGTGCCATGGCCGCCGCGGCGGCCGCGCCCGGACTCCTCGCACTGTCCTCACCCGCACAGGCGGCGCCGGACGCGGCCGGCGCCCTGCCCGGCGGCGGCGACCTCGGCCCGAACGTGATCGTCTTCGACCCCTCCACCCCCGGCATCCAGGCCAGGCTGGACCAGGTGTTCGCCCGGCAGGAGTCGGCGCAGTTCGGCACCGGCCGCTACGCGCTGCTGTTCAAGCCCGGCACCTACCACGGGCTCAACGCCCAACTCGGCTTCTACACCTCGATCGCGGGCCTCGGACTGTCCCCCGACGACACCACGATCAACGGTGACGTGACCGTCGACGCGGGCTGGTTCAACGGCAACGCCACCCAGAACTTCTGGCGTTCGGCCGAGAACCTCGCGCTCAACCCGGTCAACGGCACCAACCGGTGGGCCGTCGCGCAGGCCGCGCCCTTCCGCCGCATGCACGTGCGGGGCGGCCTCAACCTCGCCCCGAACGGCTACGGTTGGGCCTCCGGCGGCTACATCGCCGACTCGAAGATCGACGGCACGGTCGGCCCGTACTCCCAGCAGCAGTGGTACACCCGCGACAGCTCCGTCGGCGGCTGGACCAACGCCGTGTGGAACATGGTGTTCTCGGGCGTCCAGGGCGCACCGGCGCAGACCTTCCCGAACCCGCCGTACACGACGCTCGACACCACACCCGTCTCCCGGGAGAAGCCCTTCCTCTACCTCGACGGGAACAACTACCGCGTCTTCCTCCCCGAGAAGCGCACCAACGCGCGGGGCACCACCTGGGGCAACGGCACGCCGCGCGGCACCTCGCTGCCCCTCACCCAGTTCTACGTCGCCCGGCCCGGTGTCACCGCCGCCACCCTGAACGCGGCACTGGAGCAGGGCCTCCACCTGCTGCTCACCCCGGGGATCTACCACCTCGACCAGCCGGTCCAGGTCAGGCGGGCCAACACCGTGGTGCTCGGGCTCGGTTACGCCACACTGATCCCGGACAACGGCGTCACCGCCGTCAGGGTCGCCGACGTGGACGGCGTACGGCTCGCGGGCTTCCTGATCGACGCCGGACCGGTCAACTCCCCCACTCTGCTCGAAGTCGGGCCGGCCGGAGCCTCCGCGGACCACTCCGCCAACCCGACCACCGTGCAGGACGTGTTCATCCGGATCGGCGGCGCGGGCGCGGGCAGGGCCACCACCAGCATGGTGATCAACAGCCGGCACACCATCGTCGACCACACCTGGGTCTGGCGCGCCGACCACGGGACGGGGGTCGGCTGGGAGACCAACCGGGCCGACTACGGCATCCGGGTCAACGGCGACGACGTCCTGGCGACGGGCCTGTTCGTCGAGCACTTCAACAAGTACGACGTCCAGTGGTACGGCCAGCGCGGACGCACGATCTTCTTCCAGAACGAGAAGGCGTACGACGCCCCGAACCAGGCCGCGATCCAGAACGGCTCGATCAAGGGGTACGCGGCCTACAAGGTCGGCGACTCCGTGACCACGCACGAGGGCTGGGGTCTCGGCAGCTACTGCTATTACAACGTGGACCCGACGATCGTCCAGCACCACGGGTTCGCCGCGCCGAACAGGCCCGGGGTGAGGTTCCACAACCTGCTGGTGGTCTCGCTCGGCGGCAACGGCCAGTACGAGCGCGTCATCAACGACACGGGTTCACCGACCTCCGGCACCTCGACCGTGCCCTCCACGGTGGTGTCGTACCCCTGACGGACCCGGTCCCGCCCGCCGCCCCGCGTCACCGCGGCGGGCGGGACCGCGCCCGGCAACGCGAGCGGGTCCCGGCCGGAACACCGGCCGGAGCCGCACTCACGCGCAGCATCGGGCTCACCGCGAGCGGCCGCGCGGACGACGTGCGCCCCGGCGACGTCGGGCCGGACGTCCTGGCTCCTGTTCAGCCCGTCCTAGCCGATCCCGCTCGGTCGTCGGTCCTCGCCCTCGCGCGAAGACCGACCGGACGTCCCGCCGCGCGATGTGCCCACCTCGGTGGACGGGCATGGGCGCACTCGACAGGATCGACGTCCACAGCACGGTTCCAGGGACGAGAGGCGGGACGTACGGATGGCGAAGCACTGGGCCGACTTCCAGTACGAGATCTATCTCAACGGGATGACGGGGGCCGTGCCGCGGCTGCCCACCGATCTGACCCGGCTGGAGGAACTCACCGAGCAGCGGCTCGGTCCCGGTCCGGTCGGCTATGTCGCGGGCAGCGCGGGCAACGGCAGCACCGCCCGCGCCAACCGGGCCGCGCTGGAGCGGCGCAGGATCGTGCCGCGCATGCTCCGGGACGTGCACGAACGCGACCTGTCCGTCGAGGTGTTGGGGCGTACGCTGCCGGCGCCCCTGGCGCTCGCTCCGGTGGGCGTGCTGTCGATCATGCACCCGGACGCCGAGTCCGCCGCCGCCCGGGCCGCCGCCACCCAGGGCGTGCCTTTCATCCTGTCGTCGGCCTCCAGCACCCCCATGGAGGTGGTCGCGGAGGCGATGGGCGACGCGGAACGCTGGTTCCAGCTGTACTGGGCCAAGGACCGCGAGGTCACCCTGAGCTTCCTGCACCGCGCGAAAGCCGCCGGGTACACGGCGCTGCTGGTCACGCTCGACACCCCGATGCTGGCCTGGCGGCCCCGCGATCTCGACCAGGCGTACCTGCCCTTCCTGCACGGCGTGGGCACCGCCAACTACTTCTCCGACCCGGCGTTCCTGGCGGGTCTGGCCAAGCCGGTGCACGAGGACCCGAACGCGGCCGTCATGCACTTCGTGAGCATGTTCGCGGACCCCGGCAAGACCTGGCCGGACCTGGAGTTCCTGCGGGAGAACTGGGACGGGCCGATCGTCCTCAAGGGCGTGCTGCACCCGGACGACGCCCGCCGTGCCGCCAGTGCCGGGATGGACGGCGTCGTCGTCTCCAACCACGGCGGCCGTCAGGTGGCCGGTTCCGTCGCGGCAGCCGACGCGCTGCCCCGCGTCGTGGAGGCCGCGGGCGACCGGCTGGCCGTCCTGTTCGACAGCGGGATCCGCACCGGTGACGACATCTTCAAGGCGCTCGCCCTCGGCGCGCGGGCCGTCCTCGTCGGACGTCCCTACGCGTACGGGCTCGGACTCGACGGACAGGCGGGGGTCGAGCACGTGATCCGCTGCCTGCTCGCCGAGTTCGACCTGACTCTCGCCCTGTCCGGGCACGCGGCTCCCGCCACCGTCGGGCCCGACGACCTGGTCGAGGAAACCGCGTGACCACCGCGCCGCAGGGCTCGCCGCCGCCCCGCGCCCGGAGTCGGTCCAGTGCGCGAGTCAGGGTTTCGGTCGGTGGCAGGCCGCCCCGGGACGTGGTGCGTCAGGCCGTGCCGGACACGGCGCGCGGGCGGGTCCCGGACCGCTCCGGGGCCGCCCGCGCGCGTCGGCGCCTCAGAGACCGACGCCCGTCAGGACGTCGGGCAGTTGAACGGGCAACGGGAGCACGGGCGCACGGCCCGGGTCGTCCCCGACGGTCACGACCCGGTCCTCCCGGTAGCTCTCCGACGGTGCCTCCTCCGGAGCCGTCGAGGGGTCCGTCCCCCGTTCGTCCGGCTCCTCCGGCGCGTCGGCGGACGGTGGTGGAGTCGTGGAGGGCCGGGCCGGCGGGGTGGCGGTGCCGGCGATCGACAGCGAATCGGGGCCGGCCGGCGGGGCGTCGGTCACCCAGCGCTGGTCGTCGGAGCCGTCCCGGACCCTGGACACCACGTCCGCCTTCGGATCCGGGGCGACGGGTGTCACGGCCAGTTTCTCGTTCCAGCGGGGCCGCAACTCGCCCTGGGCGGTGAGGTCGTAGCGCACGTCGTCGGCGCGCTTCGCGCTCTCGGCGGCGCAGCGGCCCAGAACGACGAGTCCGGAGGCGTCCGCGTGGGAGTCCAGGCACAGTTCGGGGGCGGCGACGCTGCGCATCAGGCCGTCCCGCTCGTAGGACCACTGCTGGGTCCAGGCGGCGGAGCACACCGCGAGGGCCGTCCCGGTGCCGGTCTCGGCCTTGCCGCCCCGCACGTCCAGGCACAGGTCGGCGGCGAGATTGCGCAGCCGGGTCTGCCTGAGAATGGTGGGCAGGCCGGCCGAGTCGGGCGGCGACGATCCGGCGGGCGGGGCCGGAGAGGCCGGGCCGGGTGAGGCCGCGGTGTGGCCGCCGGTCGCGCTGGTGGAGGCGGCCGGGTCGGCGCCGCCGCCGTCGTCCGACCACATGCCGGCGGCGAGCACGGTCACGAGGACGGCGGCGGAGGCGATTCCGACACCGGTGACGACGGTCTTCGCGTCGAGCCCGCGCGGCGGGGGGCGGTGGCCGGGCGCGGTGAACTGGGACAGCAGCCGATGGCGTCCGCCGCCTGCCGCCCGTCCACGTCCGCCGCCGGGGCGTCCGCCGCCGCGCGGACCGTCACCGCGCGGACCGTCGCGGTCGCCGGGGGCAACCGCGTTCGTCCGCGTCCCCCGTCCGGCGCGGCCCGGACGGGATTCGAGGTAGCGCCGCGCGCCCCAGCCGAGGACGGATTCGGCGAGCAGCGTGCCCAACCCGCCCTCGAAGTGGCTCAGTTGTTCGGCGGCGAATCGGCAGTAGCGGCACTCCAGCAGATGTTGCTGGACATCGGGCAGCAACGCGCCGCCGCGCCGAATGGGAACGTCCAGCAGCCTGTTGTAGAAGCGGCATTCCTTGGTCGGCGCGAGTTCCTGATGGGCGCGTACACAACCCGCACGGAATTGCTCGCGTGCCTGCTCCAGTGCGGCGGATGCGGTGCCGGCATCCAGCCCGGACAGACCGGCCGGTACGGATATGGGCTCGGCTTCGACCTCGGTGTGCCACAGCAGGCACTGGGCAAGTCCCGGCAGCCCCAGGAAAGCGCGCTGGGCGAGCGTGCGGTTCTCGGGTGGCGTGGACTTCGCCGCTCGCAGGCCGCGCCCGCCAGCGGGTTTCCTCAGCTGCGGCAGAGCGGCCGATATCGGCCCCTTGCCGGCCCATTCCCTGACCGTGTCCCGGACCGTGACGAGGAGCAGGGGCCGCAGGGCGGCGCCGGACGCGCCCCGGGTCAGCTCGTCCAGTACCTGGTGGAAGGAGGCGGCGGCCACCATCGAGGCGACGTTCGCCGAGGAGGCGAGGCAGACGACGGAGTAGTCGTACGCCGACTGCCAGTGCCGCGCCATGAGCAGGGCGACGGGGTGGGGAGTCCCGTCCTCCGCCCGGTTGCTCAGGCGGGCCGCCAGGATTTCGTCGGATTCACCGACAGGGGGTCCGGGCCGAGGCGGATAGGAAGGCCGTGGGGGGTGGGGGGTGTGCACAGAGCGGATTCCTTCCAGGGCTCACCCCGGCAAGAGTTCAGCTTGCCCGAATGGCCCCTCGTTGGTGCGTACCTTTTCGGTGAGCGCCGGGAAAGCAGCCGGGGACGGGCCGCGCGACGACCGTCTGCCGAGGGCGTTTCGAGCCGGTCGACGGCCTGAAATACCGGACGGTGAATCAGACCTGGTCATTGCCCCCTGCGCAGGGAGTTCACCCTCGCACACGTCGCGTTGGGCCAACAAGGCACTTGGGCAACTTCCGCCGCAATTGAAAATCAGTCAGCAAGGGCCGCATCTCCGCGGATCGCACCGGCTTTCGATATTCCGAACGCCCCGTGCGAACCGCTCGCCCACGCCGGCGCCCCGCGCACGCTCCCGGCGCGCGGAACGCCGCGGGCCCACCGGGATCCGGCCTGCCCTCGGGCGGCGGCCCCGAGGGCGGGAGCCCGCAGGACTTGTCGCCGTGACTGGAGGTCGCGCGTCGGCGCCCGGCGTGCGGTTCTCACCGGCGTCCCAAAACTTTCGCAGGCCGGGTGCCGGACCCCGCCACCCACTAGGCTTGGTACGCGAGTGACGCGCTTGTTCACTGTGGGTGTGCGCAAGGGAGTGGCGACGATGGGCCGGGTCCTTCCCTTCGACGAGTCGGCCTCCGCACGGGCCGTCGTCGACGAGAACGGCGTCGTGCGCCACTGGAACGAGGGCGCGCGCCGGCTGCTCGGCCATGCGCCCGGCGACGTGGAGGGCCGCCCCGCCGCGGCCTTGCTGGCCCCCGGCGGCGTGCCCGCGCCGCCCGCACCGGACGACGGCCGCTGGAGCGGCACACTCGATCTGCGCCACCGCGACGGCGGCTTTCGGACTGTGAGCGTGCTCGCCCACCACAGACGCACCGAGACCGGCGGTCCGGGCGAATGGCTCCTGGTCAGCGCGCTGGAGGGCGGTGCCCGCCGCCCCGCGGACGACCTCCTCCTCTCGGCCGCCCTGGCCCAGTCCCCCTGCGCGACGGCCGTCTACGACGAACAGCTGCGGCTCCGGGCGATCAACGACGCGATGGCCGAGGTGGTCGGCCTCCCCGAGGACCGGATCCGCGGGCTGCGGGCCCCCGAGATCAGCGGCACCCCGGAGAGCGGCGACGTCGAACGGCGGATGCACGACGTGCTCGTCTCCGGTGTCCCCCGCGACGTGGAGGCGTATCTGCGGGCGGGCGGCGAGGAGCACGCCCACGCCTGGCTGGCACGCATGACCCGGCTCACCGACGCCGGCGGCCGGGTGCTCGGCGTGTGTCTGTCCGCCCACGACTTCAGCGACCAGTTCCGCTCCCGGGAACGGCTGCGCCTCGTCAACGAGGCCAGCGTCCGCATCGGCACCACCCTCGACGTGACCCGCACGGCCCAGGAACTCGCCGACGTCTGCGTCCCCGCGCTCGCCGACTTCGTCAGCGTCGACCTGCTGGAACCGGTGGACCAGTCCGGCGAGCCCACCCCCGCCCCGGTCACCGCGCCCGTGACGCTCCGCCGCGCCGCCCACCGGTCGGTGAACCCGGGCGCCCCCGAAGCCGTGGTCGAGCTCGGCCGGACGGACGTCTACCCCGCTTCCTCGCCCCAGGCGGACTCCCTGCTGGCCGCGCGGACCATCGTCGCACCGGACGAGACCGCCGCCCTCGCGGACTGGCTGTCCTGGGACCGCCGGCGCGGCGAGCGGGTCGCGGAGCACGGCATCCACGCCACGATGTCCGTCCCGATCCAGGCGCGGGGCGCGACCCTGGGCGTGGCCGTCCTCAGCCGGTTCCGCCGACCGGACCCCTTCACCTCCGAGGACGTCCTGCTCGCCGAGGAGATCACCGCCCGGGCCGCGGTGTGCATCGACAACGCCCGCCGCTTCTCCCGCGAGCGCGAGACCGCGCTCGCCCTCCAGCGCAGCCTGCTGCCGCGCAACCTTCCCCGCACCGCCGGCGTCCAGGCGGCGTCGCGCTATCTGCCCGCGGCACGCGCCGGCGTCGGCGGCGACTGGTTCGACGTGATCCCGCTCTCCGGGATGCGCGTCGCCATGGTCGTCGGTGACGTCGTCGGCCACGGGATCCAGGCGTCGGCGACCATGGGGCGGCTGCGCACGGCGGTGCGGACCCTCGCCGACATCGACCTTGCGCCCGAGGAACTGCTGACGCACCTCGACGACCTCGTCGTACGGCTGTCGGCGGAGGCGGGCAGCGACGGCACCACCGGCGAGGTCGGCGCCACCTGCCTGTACGCGGTGTACGACCCCGTCTCACGACGGTGCGCCGTCGCCCGGGCCGGCCACCCGCCGCCGATCCTGATTCCGCCCGGCGGACCGTGCCGGCAGCTCGCCGTGCCGGCCGGACCGCCGCTGGGGCTCGGCGGGATGCCCTTCGAGTCCGCCGAGTTCGAGCTGGCCGAGGGCAGCGTGCTCACGCTGTACACCGACGGTCTCCTGGAGAGCCGCGAGCGGGACCTGGACACCAGCCAGCAGCTGCTCCGCGACGTGCTGGCGCGGTACTCGGGCTCCCTGGACGACACCTGCCACGAGGTCCTGCGGAGCCTGCTGCCCCCGGGCGGCGCCTCCGACGACGTGGCCCTGCTGCTCGCCCGCACCCGCGGGCTGCCCGCCTCCCAGGTGGCGGCCTGGGACGTCCCCGCCGACCCCTCCCTCGTCGCCCCGGTCCGCAAGCACGTCGTGGAGCAGCTGGACTCCTGGGGCCTGAGCGATGCCGGGTTCACCGCCGAACTGGTGGTCAGCGAGCTCGTCACCAACGCCATCCGGTACGGGGAGCATCCGATCCGGCTGCGTCTCATCCACGACGAGACCACCCTCATCTGCGAGGTGTCCGACAGCAGCCACACCGCTCCCCACCTGCGCCGGGCCAGGACCTTCGACGAGGGCGGCCGGGGGCTGCTGCTGGTGGCCCAGCTGACGCAGCGCTGGGGCAGCAGGCACACGGCCGACGGCAAGACGATCTGGGCGGAGATCGCGCTGCTGGAGGAGTGAGCGGGCGGTGAGCGGTCGGTCCGGCCGGACAGACGGCGGCCCCTGCTGAGGCCGGACGGCAGGGGGCCGCGGTGGCCGGGTGGCGGCGGCTGCTTTCATGGACGGGCACCAGGAACCACGCCCGGAGGACCGAACCCTGAACACCCCGCTCGCCGAGGCCCTGTCCGTCGTCCTGCTCGTGGCGGTCCTGGTCTGCGCGGTGATCCGTCCCTTCGGCCTGCCCGAGGCCGTCGTGGCGGTCCCGGCGGCCGGCCTCGCCGTCGCCACCGGCGCGATCTCCTGGGAGCACGCCCGCGCCGAGAGCGCGCATCTGGGACCGGTCGTCGGCTTCCTGGCCGCGGTACTGGTGCTCGCCAGGTTCTGTGACGACGAAGGCCTCTTCCAGGCGTGCGGGGCGTGGATGGCCCGCTGGGCGGCGGGCCGGCCCGGGCGGCTGCTGACCGCCGTGTTCGTACTCGCCTCGGCGATCACCGCCGTGCTGAGCCTGGACGCCACCATCGTGCTGCTCACCCCGGTGGTTTTCGCCACCGCCGACCGGATGGGCGTCCGCCCCAAGCCCCACGTGTACGCCTGCACTCACCTGTCGAACACGGCGTCGCTGCTGCTGCCGGTGTCGAATCTGACCAATCTCCTGGCGTTCACGGCCAGCGGGCTGAGTTTCACCCGCTTCGCCGCCCTGATGGCGCTGCCCTGGCTGGTCGCCATCGGCGCGGAGTACGTGGTGTTCCGGCGCTTCTTCGCCCGCGACCTGACCGCCGCCGCCCCCACGCCGAGCACCGGGACGCCGCCCGAGGTCCCCCTGTTCGCGCTGGTCACCGTGGGCTGCACGCTGGCGGGGTTCGTCCTCGCGTCCGTCATCGGCGTCGATCCCGCGTGGTCCGCGCTGGCCGGGGCGACCGTGCTGGCCGTACGGGCGCTCGTCCGCCGGCGCACCACACCGCTCGCGGTGGTACGCGCCACCGCGCCGGCCTTCCTCGCCTTCGTGCTGGCGCTGGGCATCGTCGTACGGGCGGTGGTCGACAACGGCCTGTCCGACGCCCTCGGCCGACTCCTCCCGGACGGGACCGGACTCCTCTCGCTCCTCGGCATCGCCGCGCTGGCCGCCGTACTCGCCAACCTGATCAACAACCTGCCCGCGGTCCTCGTGCTGCTGCCGCTGACCGCCGCGTCCGGCCCGGGTGCGGTGCTGGCCGTCCTCCTCGGCGTCAACATCGGGCCGAACCTGACCTACGCCGGCTCCCTGGCGACCCTGCTCTGGCGGCGTATCGTGCACGAACACGACCACGGCGTCGGTCTCGGGGAGTTCACCCGGCTCGGTCTGCTCACCGTGCCGGCCGCGCTGATCCCCGCCGTGGCGGCACTGTGGACGGGACTGCAACTCTTCGGAGGCTGAGGGACATGCGGGTGATCGCCTGGCTCGTCGAGGGGACCTGGCCCGCGTGCGTGGACGCCGTGCGCGACCACGCGCCCCGGGCGACGGACGTGGTCCTGCTGCACGTCGAGGAACCGGATGTGGCCGACCTCGCGCACGGTGCCTTCGCGGGCCTGCTCGGGCGCGGCCGTCAGGACCGTGATCCCGGCGACCGCCTGGCGGACCTGGGCAGCGCGTCGGCCGCACGGCTCCTGGCCGCGGCGGCGGAGCGGTTCGGTGGCCCCTGCACCCGGCTCGAACGCACCGGCCGCGCCGAGCGTGAGGTGGTCGCCGCGGCGGAGGGCGCCGGCCTGCTGGTCCTGGCCCGCGACGGCGACCGCGCCGGGCTCGGCCCGCACAGCCTCGGGCCCGCCGGGCGTTTCGTCGTCGACCACGCGCCCTGTCCGGTGCTGCTGGTCTGGCCGGAACCGGCACCCGACCTTGCGACCCTGCCACCGCCGCCTCCCCACGTCTGAGGGGCCCGCGGCGCCCCGGGGGAGCCGTCAGCGGCGGCCGCCCCAGCCCCAGCCGTCCCGGCCCCACCAGCCGCCGTGTCCGCCCCACGTGCAGTCGGCACGGGAGCAGGTGTCCCAGCCGGGACGTGCGGGTGTCCCGGCCGAGGGGGTCGCCGAGGGCGTGGGCGCGGGCGTGGTGGCCGGTGCGGGGGTCCGCGCAGGCTCCGGAGCCCTGGGCACCCGTGCCGTCGGCTCGTCGGCGGGGTCCCAGTCGACCGTCTTCAGCCGCAGCCTGTCCGCCGACGTGTCGGTCAGCCAGCGCTGCACGGCCGACGTGTCCGCCCGGGGCTTGAGGACCAGGGCCGCGTCGCTCCGGCCGGAGGCGGGCGTCAGCGCGAGGTCCTGGTTCCACCGGGGTACGAGCGTGCCCTGGAGGGTGAAGTCGTAGCGCACGTTCCTGGTCCCGGGCTTCGACGCTCCCGTGCACCTGCCGAGGACGACCGTGTAGCCGAGGTGGGAGTCGAGGCACAGGTCGGGAACGGCGCGGCTGCGCAGCAGCCCGTCGCTCTCGTACACCCACTGCTGGTTCGCGGACGGGCCGCAGGGCACGAGGACCGCCTCCGCGCCCGCCACCGGCTTCCTGTGGTCCAGGCCGACGCACAGTCCGCTCGCGGTGTTGCGGAGCCTGCCACGGAGGGTGCCGACGGGTCCGCCGTCCGCGGCCCCCACCCAGGCGGGCGGCACGTCGGGATCCGCCTCCGTGCCCGAGCCGCGCTCCCCGGCCGGCCGGCCGGGGACGTCGGCGGCGTCGTCGTCCGACCAGGGCCCGGCCCACACGGCCAGGGGGACGAGGACACAGGCGCTCACCGTCAGGACGGCCAGGGCGAGATGCCGGCGCCGACGTGTGCGCCGCAGCGCACGCAACGCCGCCGAACGGGACCCGAGGGCCGGCGCGGAGACGGCGCTCCCGGGCCCGGACGCCCGCTCCGAGGAGGCTCCGCGGTGTCCGGAGGGGGCGAGCGTCTCCGTCGCCGTGGCACGCGGGCCCACCGATTCGTCCGCCGTGGCGCGCGCATCGGCCGACTCGGCGTCTCCCGCCGATCCCGCGGTGGGGTCGGCCGCCGTACGGACGGTGTGGCCGGCCGTGCCCGCATCCGTACGGCGGCTTCGGGGCGGGGTGCCCGGCGCCGTGCCGCTCGCCGTGCCGGGGAACGGCGCTCCGGGCGCCTCGACGGCGTCGTTGTCGGGGACCGGGCGCGGCCTCCCGGCGCCGCCCGACCCGTGCGACGGGGCGCGTCGCGCACGGGGACTTGGCCCCGCGCCGGGGTGCGTACCGGCCTGCGTGGTGGTGTCGGCGAACGCCTCGCCGCCGAGCATCGCGCCGGACGCGGCCCCCGCCGCCGCCCCTGCGGTGGCGTCGGTCTCCGGCGCGGCGCGGCCGGGGCGGGTGTCGAGGTAGGCCTGGGCGCCCCAGCCGAGCACCGCCTCGGCCAGCAGGGCGGCGAGCCGGCCGTCGCGGTGGTTCAGCTGGTCGACGGCGTGGGCGCAGTGCCGGCACCCGGTCATGTGGTCGCGCAGGTCGGGGTCGAGAACGTTGTCGTCACGTCGCAGTGACACGTCCAGCAGGCGGCTGTAGCGCCGGCACTCCTGGTCGGGGGCGAGCTCGCGGTGGACGTCGAGACAGCCTTCGCGCAGGAGCGAGCGGGCCCGCTCCAGCTTGACCGCGGCGTCCTCGGCCGCCAGACCCAACAGGGCGGCGGGCGCTTCGAGTTGCTCGGCCTCGACCTCCGCGTGCCACAGCAGGCAGCGGGCGGGTGCCCCGAGGCGCTGGAACGCCCGGGAGATCAGGCGTCTCGTGTCGGAGGGAAGGAGCCGGCTCGCGGCGCGCTCCCCTTCCTCGGCGGCGGAGCGCAGGACGGGATGGAGCAGCTCCCGGCGGTGGTCGGCGTCCCACTCCGCCGCGATGCGCCGTACGGCGATCAGGACTTCGGGCCGCCATGCCGCCGTCGGACCGCTTCCGCGCAGGGCTTCCTCGAAAAGGCGGGTGAACGCGGCCGTGGTCAGCATTCCGGCCGGATGGGGCCCCTGCGTGCACAGGCGCGCATAGGAGTGGGCGGCTTCCCAGTGGCGGGTGAGCAGTTCTCCTACGGGATGGTGCGTGGGCCCTTTTCCCGCGTGCCTCTTCAGTTCGGAGGCCAGTTGTTCGTCCGTCAGTTTGAACGCCGGACCGGGGGCGGGGAAATTCGGGGGGACCACGGCATTCACGTTCACTTTCCTCCCAAAGCCCGTGCGGCGATAAGTCTGTACCAGAGTTCCGCAGCGGGGGGTCACCGAAAGGCTTGTGCGTGCAGGGGGAAACGAACATTGGCCGCACGCCGTCGGGCAAGGCACACCTTTGCACAGGCCACGGGGACGGAACAAGAGATCACGGAACTTTGGCGATACGTCCGGGGATCGTCGAGTTGACGCATTGTCAGCAAGCCCCGGCCGGGGCGCTTTCCCGTTCTCGCCGTTCCCCGGAGTGTGCGAGCGTGACGGCCTTACTCGCCCAGTACGTCCCGGAGTTGGGCCCGGGCGGTGATGCCGAGCTTGGGGAAGATGCGGTAGAGGTGGAATCCGACCGTGCGGGGTGAGAGGAAGATGCGCTCGCCGATCTCACGGTTGGTGAGACCGGTGGCCGCGAGCCGGGCGATCTGCAGTTGCTGCGGGGTGAGTTCGGTGAGGGCGTCGGAGGCCGGTGCTTTCCCCGGGGTGACACCGGCGGCACGCAGTTCCGCGAGGGCACGCTCGCGCCAGGGCCGGGCGCCCAGCCGCTCGAAGACGTCGAGCGCCGCGGCGAGCAGCGGGCGCGCCTCGACGGAACGGCGCCTGCGGCGCAGCCATTCCGCGTAGTCGAGACGGACCTGCGCCCGCTCGAAGGGCCACTGGTCGCCCTGCGGGTCGGCGAGCGCGGCGAGGAAGTGCCGCTCGGCGCCGTCCGGTTCGGCCAGGAGCGCGTTCGCCCGGTGCACGATCGCGTCGAGCCGTACGGACACCTCGCCCGCCGCGAGCCGCGTGCGCACGGCGTCGAGGACGAGCCGTGCGTCCTCGGTCCGTCCCGTCCGTACGGCGGCCGCGGCGAGGTCGGCCAGGTAGTAGTCGGAGGCGTGGAAGTGCAGGGGCGCGGGCTCCGGGTCCTGGGTGTAGACCGCGCGGAACCGGCCGTAGGCCGCCGCGTGGTCGCCCTCGGCCAGTGCGGCGGCGCCCAGTGCGTAGTGGGCCCGCACCTGCAGGCTGCGGCAGGCGGGCAGGTCGATGCCGCGGGCGGCGCGCTGCACGGCCGCGCGTGCCTCCTCCGTGTCGCCGCGCAACGCGAGCAGGGTGGCGCCGAGGACCGGCGAGCCGACGGCCACGTTCTCCAGGCCCGCCTCCGCGGCGGTGCGGTACGCCTCGTCGAGGGCTTCCCGGCACGCGGTCCAGGAGCCGCTCTCGTACAGGGCGAGCGCGAGGGCCTGGGCCACGGTGGCGTTGGCCCCGGCCGTCGGGGAGCGCCGCAGGTGTTCCAGGGCGGCACCGAGCAGCCGTACCGCCTCGGCCGTCTCGTCCAGGACCCAGGCGGCCGCGCCCGCGACGATCAGGCGCGACAGGCGTTCGTCGGACGAGCCGTCGGCCACGCCGGCCACGGGTGCGGTCCACGTCGTGGACCGGAGCAGCTCCAGGGCGCGGGCCCGGTGCGGCAGCGGGTCACAGCCGGCCAGGATCCACAGCCGTCCCGACTCGTCCTCCTGGGGAGGCACGCGCTCGGCGGTCCGCAGGATCTTCTCGCGGTGCGCGGAGCCCCCCGCGTTGTAGGCGGGTGTGGTGGCGGTGCTGAGTGCGTCCAGGGCGAGTCCGGGGTTCACGTCGACCGCGGCCTCGGCGACGGGCAGCAGGAAGCCGAGCGAACCCTCGAACTGCGTCGTCACGGCGAGCGCCCAGCCCGCTCTGAGCGAGGCCTCGGCCAGCACGGCCGGGTCCTCGGTGATCGCCGCGACCCGGGAGGCGATCTGGCCCACCCAGCGCGGGTGTCCGGCGTACATCGCCATGGTCGCCGCGCGCACCAGGCGGCGCGCGCGCCTGTCGGGGTCGGGGGTGAGCAGGGCCGCCCGCTCCAGTGCGGTGGCGGCCGCCGCGTATCCGCCGCGGCGCTGGGCACGGGACGCGCTGTCCACCAGTTCCCGGGCGGCCTCCTCGTCGACGCCCGACACGGCGGCGGCGCGGTGCCAGGCCCGGCGGTCGGGTTCGCCGTCGAGCACGTCGGCCAGTGCCCGGTGGGCGGCGTGGCGTTCGGCGTAGGTCGCGGCCTGGTAGACGGCGGAGCGGATCAGCGGGTGCCGGAAGCGGATGTGACCGTCGTCGATGCGGACGAGCCCGGCGTGTTCGGCGGGCAACCAGTCGTCCGGGGTCGCCGGGCGGCCCGCGGCCGTCGTGGCCGCGGCGGAGAGGATGACGGGCAGCTCGGCCGTCTCGGCGGCCGCGGCGAGGAGCAGCAACTGCCGTGTGAGCGACGGCAGTCCGGGCAGTTCCGCGGCGAAGATGGCCTGTAGCCGGTCGGTGAGCGGGAGCGTGCCGTCCTGGGCGGCGGCCGGATCACGTCCGGCGGACCGGGCCAGTTCCACCAGGGCCAGCGGCACGCCCGCGGCCTGCTCCAGGATCCGGGAGCGGGCCCGCCCGGCCGGCGGCTGGGGCTGGACGTCCAGGAGCCGGCCCGCCGCCGCCGGGTCGAGCGGTTCGACCGGCAGCGTGCGGGCCTCGTGTGCGAAGGGTGCGGGTACGGCGCCGTCGCGGGCCGCGACGAGCACGGTGAGCGGCTCCCCTTCGAGGCGCCGGGCGACGAAGGCGAGGACGTCGAGCGTGCCGACGTCCAGCCAGTGGGCGTCGTCGACCACGAGCAGCAGCGGGCCCCCGTCCGCCGCGTCGGAGAGCAGCGTCAGGGTGCCCAGTGCGATGAGCAGGGGGTCGGCGTCGGGGTCCGCGGTCTCCTCGATGCCGAACACACCGAGCAGTGCGGTGCGTTGACGCGGGGGAAGGCCGTCGGCCAGGTGCAGGACCGGCCGCAGCAGCTGGTGGAGCCCGGCGAAGGGGAGTTCCGACTCGCCCTCGCAGCCGCGACAGCGCAGCACCCGTGCTCCGGCCTGGGCGGCCAGGCGCGCGGTGGCGTCGAGGAGCACGCTCTTGCCCAGTCCGGGGCCGCCCGTCACCAGCAGGACGTGCGCGGCCGGCTCGTTCACCAGCCCGGCGAGCAGCGCCAGTTCGTGCTCGCGGCCGACGATCCACTCGTCACCCACGGATGTCGTCACCGGTGTCATGAGGCGAACCCGAGGATCAGGTCGGCGACGGCCCGCGGGTTCTCCAGTGGCATCGCATGGGTGGCGTCGATCCCGGCGACCGTCACGTCGGGCCGCCGCTCGGCCAGTTCGGCGAGGTCCCGGGCGAGTCCCTTCGCGAACGCGGCCGTCAGCCCGTCGTACCGGTCGGTGCCCGGGACGGGCGCGTCGGGCCGCAGCGCACGGACGAGCAGGAGCGGCTGGGCCGTTCGCCGGAAGAGGTCGAACGGGTCGAGCGAGTCGATCGCGGTCAGCATCTCCAGCGCGTGCTCGCGCTCGGGCCGCAGCTCCAGCCGGCCGTCGGCCCGTTCATGGGTGGCGCGCAGGATCCCGGCCTCCAGCAACTCGTACGGGACGCCCAGTCGTTCGGACAGGACGCGTTGCTGTGCGAGCAGGTCCTTGAGTCCGTCGTGCGGGAGCGGCCGGCCCGACATCCCGGCCACGAGGTCTCTCAGCTCCGCGAGGCGTTCCCCGACGTACCCGGGGTCGAGATCCACGTACTGGTCGGGGCGGCCCCACCCGTACCCGTCCAGGTTCACGGCGCCCGGGGTGACGCCGGGGTGCTCCAGCGCGTGAAGGACGGCGAGCAGGCCACCGAGGGAGTGTCCGACCGGCAGCGCGTCCGGGATGCCGTACTCGTCCAGGACGGCGTCGAGGTCGCGGAGCACCTCGGGCAGGCTCCATGCTCCCGACGGTGAGAGACCGTGTCCGCGCAGATCCACGGCGAGCACCCGGTGCCGGTGGACGAGCATCGGAGCGACGGCCGCCCAGTCGGCGAGCGTGCGTCCCGCGCCGTGCAGCAGGAGCAGGGGCGGACCGTCGCCTCCGTGGTCGTGCACGGCCAGTGCGCTGCGGTCTTTCGTCATGTCATGACAATAAGGCCTCGGCTTCGGGTCGCAGAATGAGGTCGAGCGTGGCCAGCGGACCGTCCGGGGACTGCTGGAGGCGGCCGCCGCCGGCCAGTGGGCCGAGATCGACCGCCGCCCAGCCGGCGCGCCGGGCGAGACGGGCGATCCGGCCGTTGGCGCCGGGGTGGTTCCCGGAGAGGAAGATCACACGGCGTCCGCCGGAGGTGCGGGGGTCGGCGGCGAGCAGGACCGGGGGCAGGGTGTTGAACGCCTTGACCAGGCGCGCACCGGGCACCAGGCAGGCGACGACCTCGCTGGAGGTGCCTTCGCGGAGGCCGGGCGGCAGGGGGCCGCCCGTGTCGTGGCCGGACGGCCCGAGCGGGCCGGACGAGGCGGACGACGAGGCGGGGAGGGCGGGCAGGCCGGACGAGCCGGGCCGCTCGAGAAGGCCGGACCAGCCGAGGGGACCGGGCGGGCCTGGCGGGTTGGTGGTGTCGATGACGATCCGCTCCTGCCAGTCGGACGACTGTGCGGCCTCCACCGCCTCCCGCAGCCGTCGCCACGGCACGGCGAGAACGACGATCTCCCCGGCGGCGGCGTCCTCGACCGTCCCGGCCGTCACCCCGGGCCCGAGGGCGTGGACGAGTCCCCCGAGCGACCGCGGGCCCCGGCTGTCGCTGATGACGACGTGCTCACCGGCGGCCAGGAACCGTACGGCGAGGGCCTGGCCGACCGCTCCGGCCCCGATGATTCCGATGGGCATGACGTGCCTGCTCTCCCGTGGCGTGCGCGGCCCCCTCGGCGTGCGCACCGGCCAGCATCGGGCACGGGCCCGGGCGGCGCTTCTGTCGGGTGACCGGATTCCGTGGCGGGGAACGGCCCTTGACGCGGACGGACCCGCACGCTTGGATCATGGCGTGCCGTGGTGCGACCCGGCACACAGAGGTGCGCCCAGCCGGTAGCGGACTCGGTCCAAGCCCGGCCACAGTCGCCAGGATCGCGGACGCGTCCGAGGCGGGGTCGTACTCGCGATTGATGGAGCGCACATGCCCGTCAGGCGCGTCACCCGCGTCCGGCCCGTCAGGACCCTGGCCGCGGCACTGGCCGTACTTGCCGTGCTCACCGGCTGCGACGGCGGCGCCACGCAGAATCCCTCGGCGCAGCCGACACGGGCCGGCGTCCGCCTTCCCCCGCCCGGTGCCGGCTTCGACTACCAGATCGGCGGCGCCTATCCCCCGCCGGCCGGTGTACGCGTCGTCAGCCGCGACCGTTCGTCGCCGCCCGCGCCCGGCCTCTACAACGTCTGTTACGTCAACGCATTCCAGGCCCAGCCGGCGGAGCGGGGGTCGTGGCCGGCGGATCTGCTGCTGCGTGACGCGGACGGCAAGGTCGTCATGGACCGCGACTGGAACGAGGCACTGCTGGACATCGGCACGCCGGCCAAACGCAAGCGGGTGGCCGCGCGCGTCAACCGGTGGATCGACGGCTGCGCCGCCAAGGGCTTCGACGCGGTCGAGCCGGACAACTACGACAGCTACACCCGTTCCCGGCACCTGCTGACCGCCGACGACGCCGTCGCGTTCGCCGGGCTCCTGTCGGCGCACGCGCACGCCCGGCACCTGGCCATCGGGCAGAAGAACACGGTCGAGCTGGCCGGACGGCGGTCCCGGGCGGGGCTCGACTTCGCGGTGGCGGAGGAGTGCGGGGAGTACGACGAGTGCGGGGCCTACGCGAAGGCCTTCCGGGACCGGGTGCTCGTCATCGAGTACACCGACCGTGGTCTGCGCAAGGCGCGTGCGCACTTCGGGGGCCGGCTGAGCATCGTGCGCCGGGACGTGCTGGTGTCCACGCCGGGCGACGCGGACTACGTCCGCCGGACCCGCTGAGGGAAACGCCCGAACACCGGCGGCCAGCGGGGCCGTCGCCCCGGCCGGCCATGAGGCGCCGCGGTCGGCCGGACCTCAAGCGGGCGGCGTGAGCAGGTCCAGGGCCCGTTCCCAGCGGAAGTCCCGGCGCGCGCCGTCCTCCTGCGGTCCGCCCGCGTACGGGTCGCCGAACCGGACGCCCATGCCGGCCAGCCGCTCGACGCTCGCGCGGTAGGCGGGGTGGGCGGCCAACGCCTCGTTCACACAGGGCAGTACGGAGATGGGGACGCCGAGGCCGTACGCCTCGCACAGGGTTCCCAGGGCGAGGGTGTCACAGATGCCCGCGGCCCACTTGTTGACGGTGTTGAAGGTGGCCGGCGCGACGGTCACCGCGTCGGGGGCCGGGAACGGGCGGGGGTCGCCGGGTGAGCGCCAGGCGGAGCGGATCGGGCGGCCGGTGCGGGCCTCGACGGCCGCCGTGTCGAAGAAGCCGAGCGCCGGCGGGGTGGCCATCACGCCGACCTCCCAACTCCGTTCCCGGGCCGCGGTGATCAGGGTGCCGACGTCCTGAGCGACACCGGCCGCGCAGACGACGACGTACAGGAAGGGCTTCTCGGTGGGTTCGCTCACCCGGGCACCCCAATGACCTGGCCCAGGGGGAGGTCGGCTCCCCGTTCCGTCTCCGAACGCGGGCCACGGATCCGGCGGTCCTTCTCCTCGATCCGTACGTCGTTGATGCTCGCCTCCCGGCGCGTCATCAGGCCGTGCTCGTCGAACTCCCACAGTTCGTTGCCGTACGAGCGCCACCACCGGCCGTCGGTGTCGCGGGACTCGTACTGGAAGCGTACGGCGATGCGGTTGCCGTCGAAGGCCCAGAGGTCCTTGCGCAGCGCGTACTCCGACTCCCGCGCCCACTTGACGGTCAGGAACTCCACGATCTCGGCGCGGCCCCGCACGAAGGTGTCGCGGTTGCGCCAGACCGAGTCCTTCGAGTAGGCGAGCGAGACCCGGTGGGGGTCGCGGGTGTTCCAGGCGTCCTCGGCCGCCTGGACCTTCTGGGCCGCGCTCTCGCGGGTGAAGGGCGGAAGCGGCGGACGGTCACTCATGGCGTGCTCCTCGTCGGGGGGGGGGCCGCACACCGGGAGAACGGCCGTTCTCCCGGTGGCTGCTAACGTAGAGAACGATGGTTCTCGCGTCAAGGAGTGGACTCCGCATGGACAGCACGGCCGCCCGCGAGCAGGCACTCTCCCTCGCGCGGGAACAGGCGCTGGACGCCGCCGAGGAGCTGTTCTACGGGCGCGGCATCCAGAGCGTCGGCATGGACGACGTCCGCACCGCGTCGGGCGTCTCGCTCAAGCGGCTCTATCAGCTGTTCCCCGCCAAGGAGGTGCTGGTCGAGGCGTATCTGGAGCGGCGTGACGTCCGGTGGCGCCGGCGTCTCGCCGCGCACGTCGACCGGCACGAGGGGCCGGCCGAGCGCGTTCTCGCGGTCTTCGACTGGCTGGAGCGGTGGTTCGGCGAGCCCGGGTTCCGCGGCTGCGCGTGGATCAACTCGTACGGGGAGCTGGGGGCCGCCTCACCGCGCGTGGCCGCCCAAGTTTGCGCGCACAAGCAGGCGTTCAAGGACTATCTGGTGACGCTGGTGGCCGAGGCGGGGGTGCCGGTCGCTGTCGGCGAGCAGGTACACGTGCTCGCCGAGGGTGCCATGGTCACCGCGGGCATCGAGCGGAACACGGCACCTGCCGCGAGTGCCCGCGAGGCCGCCCGGGTGCTGATGGCCGCCTGCCGTTAGCGCGGGCCCGTCGGCGAAGGCCTGCGGCTCGCACCGCAGGCGGTGTGCGACAGCCGAACCGGCCCGGTCCGTAGCGGGCCGGGCCGGTTCGGTCGGGGTCAGGCGGGGGTGATGTTCTCCGCCTGGGGGCCCTTCTGGCCCTGGGTGATGTCGAAGGTCACCGCCTGGCCTTCCTGGAGCTCACGGAACCCGGTCGCGTTGATGTTGGAGTAGTGCGCGAAGACGTCCGGCCCGCCGCCGTCCTGCGCGATGAAGCCGAAGCCCTTTTCGGCGTTGAACCACTTGACGGTTCCGCTGGCCATGCTGATGCCCTCCAGTTGAGATCGGGATCCGCACCGCGCGGGCCCCGGAGGTGATCGCCCGGGCTCACCGTCACAGCAAAGCGCCCGCGCCGGAGCGCGGGCAGGTACGGCGAACCACGACATCTGACGAAGACGCTACACGGCGAAACCGGCCCCCACCAGAGAGCGAGGAGAAGATCCGGAGAGAAATTCGTGCCTCCGTTCGGGCTCAGGTGCGGGCGGGGGCGGGCCGCGCGTCGCCACCGGGCACCGGCGGCTCGAAGGCGCGGGCCACGGCGAGGCTGTCCTCGTACACGTGGTGCCGGGTGACGAGACCGTCCTCGACGGTGAGGTGCAGGGCGAACCGGGCCCGGTAGTCCCGTCCGGTGACCGCCGCCGTCTGCCGGATCTCGCCCAGCACGACCGCCTCGTCCCCGTCGACGAGGACGCGCTCGACCTCGGTCGCCGCCCGGCCGGGCACATGATGCGCGCCCAGCTCACGGTAGTGCGCGGCGGCGTCGGCCCGCGTGGACCGGTGGCGGATCCAGGGGGTCGCGGCCCGCCCGTGCTCGTCCTCGGGCCAGCTGAGCTTCCAGTCGCTCGTCTCCGCGTACAGCGCGGCGATCCGCTCGGGGTCGCCCTCGCCGATCCGGCGCAGCAGTTCCTCGATCGCGGCACGCGTGGCGGGGGTCCGGTCGGTGGCTGCGGACATGGGCTCGCTCCCTCTTCTGTGCGGTGGGCCGGCCCGCGGCTTGTGTCCCTCGGTGCGCGGCCCGGACGTCCTGACGACGCGTCCACCGTGCCCGACGCCGGCGGCAGGGTCGATTACCCGTCGGGTAAGGGCGTGGATGACTTGCGTGCGACCCGGTGTTGAATCTTGACTGGACGACGCCAGTACGACGCGACGATGGGACGGCAGACATGCCTCTTCAGGGCGAGTACGAACCCAGCCCGACGCAATGGGTCCGCGAGCAGGTGGAGTTGTACGAGAGCTCCGGCGGGACCCGGGGGACGACCCTGGGAGACACGGGCCTCCCGGTCATCATCCTCACGACCAAAGGTGCCAGGAGCGGCAAGATCCGCAAGACCCCGCTCATGCGGGTGGAGCACGAAGGGAGCTACGCGGCCGTCGCCTCGCTGGGCGGCGCGCCCAAGCACCCCGTCTGGTACCACAACGTGAAGTCCGACCCGCATGTCTCGCTCCAGGACGGTCCGGCCCACCTTGATCTGACCGCCCGTGAGGTCACCGGCGAGGAGAAGGCCCTCTGGTGGGAGCGCGCGGTCGCCGCCTACCCGGCGTACGCCGACTACCAGAAGAACACCGACCGCGAGATCCCCGTCTTCGTGCTGGAGCCGACGGGCTGAGCCCACCCGGCTCCCGAGCACCCGTACGCCCGGGAACCGGTCCGCGTGGCCTCGGGCCCCGGGGCCGCCCACGTCAGACCCCGCCGCGCTCCCCCGTCGCGGCGGGGCTCTCCGCCGCCGCCTTCCGTGCGGCACGCGCGTCCGTCACGTCGAGGAATATCTGGTCGGCCGCCGGCACCAGGTGGGCGACGGACCGCTTGATACGGACGGCGACGTCCTCCACCTCCTCGCTGTCGAGCCCGGGGACCAGGTCGACGCGGGCGGCCACCAGCGTGGAGTCGAGGCCCATCTTCATGGTGAGCAGCGCCTCCACACTGTCGATCTCGGGCTGTGCCGCCAGCACGGCGCGGATCCGGTCGCTCAGCTCCTCGTCGGCCGCCTCCCCGACGAGCTGGGCGCGGGCGTCGCGGCCCAGCCAGAAGGCGACGCAGACGAGCAGCGCGCCGATGGCCAGCGAGGCCGCGGCCTCCCACACGACCTGCCCGGTGACCATGTGCAGCGCCATGCCGACGATCGCGAGCGCCACGCCGAGCACCGCGGTGCCGTCCTCGGCGACGACGGTGCGCAGCGCGGGGTCGCGCAGTTTGCCGCCCTGCTTGCGCACCTGGTGCAGCGCCCGCACCAGGGAGGCGCCCTCCGCCACCAGGGCCACCCCGAGGACGACGAGGCCCGTCACATAGCCGGAGAACGACTCCTCGGCGCCGCTCCTGAGTGCCTCGACGCCCTGGAAGACGGAGAAGCAGCCGCCCATCACGAAGATCCCGACGGCCGCGAGCAGGGACCAGAAGAACCGCTCCTTGCCGTAGCCGAAGGGATGGCGCCGATCGGCGGGACGGCGGCTGCGGCGCAGGGCCGCCAGGAGGAAGACCTCGTTCAGACTGTCGGCCACCGAGTGCGCCGCCTCGGAGAGGAGCGCGGGCGAACCGGACACCAGACCGCCCACCGCCTTGGCGACGGCGATCAGGAGGTTGGCGCCCAGCGCCACCAGGACGGTGACGCGTGTCCTGCGGTCCGAATTGTTCGGCTGTTGCGTCGAGTCGTTGGTCACAGGCCCCGGATGCCCGAGCCGGGCACGCTCACACGGTGACGTCGGCGGAAATCGGGGAACCGTCGCGACGGGATCGTGCCGCTGGGCCCGGATCCGTCCGGCCGGCTGACACGGCGTCACCGGGCGGAAACTCGGCGTCCGCCCGTACGGCGACGGGACGCGGCCGGGCCCGGTGCGCGAGAGTGGGAGACACCGGCACAGGGGCGGCCCTGATCCACGGAGAGAAGTGTCACCCGACCCCGGCCTGCGTATTCGCCGCCGATAGGGACACACGCCAAGTGTCCGGCGACACCCCGGAGGCCGGCCGAGAGGCAACAAGGAGATCCACATGTCGAAGAAGACGAAGAAGAAGTCGCTCCCCCTCGCGTACAAGCCCGTCGGCTTCGTGCTCGGCTGGGCGGGCGGCACGCTCGCCGGAATGGCGTTCCAGGCCGCCTGGAAGGCCATCCGTCACGAGGACAACGCACCGGACGCGCTGGACAAGGACCGCGGCTGGGGCGAGGTGCTGATCGCGGCGGCCGTCCAGGGCGCCCTCTTCGCCGTCGTCCGCAGCGCGGTGGACCGTACGGGCGCGAAGGCCATCGAGCGCTCGACGGGCGTCTGGCCGACCAGCGACAAGGCCGGCCGGGACTGAGCCCCGGCGGCGCACGGGCACGGAACGTGCCGGTGCCGCCCGGCGGCGGTCCGAGGACCGCCGCCGGGTCTCAGCCCTGCTTGGGGGCCGTGGCGGGGATGAGCCGCAGGGTGAAGGAGTGCCCGGCCGGATCGGCGTAGCCGCGCTCCTCGTAGGGACCGGACGCGTCCTTGGTCTCCAGCGGGCGGCCACCGAGGCTCACGACCCGGCGTTCGGCGTCGTCGAGGTCGCTCACGTGGAAGTCCAGGTGGGCCTGGAGCGAGTTCTCGGGGCGCGGCCAGCTCGGCGGCGTCGCCGTCACATCGCGGCGGAACGCCATCCGGAGACCGTCGGGGGACCTGATCTCGACCCGGTTCGCGGTCGCGTCCGTCTCCTCGGCGTCCAGGAGTTCCTTGTAGAAGGCGGCCAGCTTCTCGGGCTCGGAGCAGTCCAGCACCACGACGCCTGTCACTTCCAGTCCCATGCTTCCTCCGTACGGTCCGGGGCGCGGGTGACGGCGCCACTCGCTGCCCTGCGCTGCCCGGGTACCCCCCGCCCCGGGAGATCAGTCGGGTGCCGGCCCTCCCATCACCCACCTTGCCGTCCAAGTGAGTTGACGAAGCGTCAAGTTTTTTGGGCTCGGTTGCTCCGAGGCCGGGGCGGCCCGGGCACTGGACCTGGTGCGGCGGGGTGTGCTGCCGGGGCCGGAACTGGTGCGCCGCCAGGAGCTCTTGGCGACACTGCTGCTGTTCCGGGACGAGTCACTGGTCGACGCGATGGCCGAACGTCATCTCGGTGCGCTGGACGAGCTGCGCGCGCCGCAGCGGGAACCGCTCGCCTAGACGCTGCTGAGGGCGCTTCCGCCGCAGCGAGCCGGAACGTCAGGCCCGTCGGCCCGAGAGCACTCGGACGCCACTTCCTGGACAGCTGTCCAGATATATTGGACACTTGTCCAGGAAGAGCGTCGTCACGGGAAGTCGGTGGACATGCAAGCGGTCGCGAATGTGCTGGTCGGGCTGGTGGCCTCGCTGCACGTGTACATCCTGGTCCTGGAGATGTTCCTGTGGGAGCGGAAGCCGGGCCGGGGACTGCACGGCTTCGATCCCGAGCTGGCCCGGGCGACGGCCCCGCTGGCCGCGAACCAAGGCCTCTACAACGGCTTTCTGGCCGCCGGTCTGCTGTGGGGTCTGATCGCGGCGGATCCCACCGGGTTCCGCGTCCAGGTGTTCTTCCTCGTGTGCGTCGTGGTCGCGGGGGTGTACGGCGCGGCCACCGCGAACCGCCGCATCCTGGTCGCCCAGGCGCTTCCGGGCGCCCTCGCGCTGGCCGCCGTGCTGGCCGCCCGTTGACGCCGCAGGACGGCCGGAGCCGGGACGGCTCGCGGGACCCGCGTGCCGCGCGCACCAGGGCTCGGCTGCGCGCGGCGCTGCTCGACGAGTGCGCCCGCCGCCCGCTGCAGGAGGTCGGGGTCGCCGCGCTGGTGCGGACGGCCGGGGTCGGCCGGGCCACGTTCTACGTGCACTACGCCGACCTCGAGGCGCTGGCGGTCGACGCCTGCGCCGAGGTCGTACGGGACGCGGTGGACGCGCTGCACGCGTGGCGCGGCCGCCCCGATCCGGTGTCGGCACCGCCCGCCCTGCTCGCCTTCTTCGCCGGACTCGCCCCGCACGCGGCCCTGTACCGCGCACTGTTGAGCCCGGGCGGCGGCGGGCCGCTCGGACGGGTGCTCCACCGCGACCTGCGCGCCCGCAGTCTCACCGAGCGGGAACTCGCCGGTGCGGCGGACGCCCCGCTGGTCGCTTCCGCGGTGGCCGCCACCTTCGCCGGAGTCCTCGCCGACTGGCTGCACGGCCTGATCGAGGCCACGCCGGACGGGATCGCCCACCAGGTCTGGCAATTGCTCGTCGCCCTGCACCGGAGCCGCTGAGAGCGACCGTCCCGGCGCCCGTGCGCCGGGTCTAGCGCACGGCCTGGAACGTACGCCGATAGGCCTGGGGCGAGACGCCGATCGCGGCGTGCAGATGCTGGCGCAGGGAGGCGCCCGTCGCGAAGCCGACCTCGCCGGCGATCTGGTCCACCGGCAGGTCGCTGGCCTCCAGCAGGTGGCGGGCGCGGGCCACGCGCTGCTGGATGAGCCAGCGGCCGGGGCTCATGCCCACCTCGTCGCCGAAGCGGCGGGCGAAGGTGCGCAGACTCATCCGGGCGTGCTCCGCGAGGTCGGCGAGCGTCAGGGGGTCACCGAGGCGTTCGAGGGCCCACTGGCGGGTGGCCGCCGTACCGGCGGCGGAGGGCTCGGGGACCGGCTGCTCTATGTACTGCGCCTGACCGCCGTCCCGCCAGGGCGCCACGACACAGCGGCGTGCCACCTTGTTGGCCAGTTCGCTGCCGTGGTCCTTGCGGATCAGATGCAGGCAGACGTCGACACCGGACGCGGCGCCGGCCGAGGTGAGCACCGTGCCGTCGTCGACGAAGAGCACGTCGGGGTCGAGGTCCACCTCGGGGAACATGGCGCGGAACTCGTCGGCGAGCTGCCAGTGCGTGGTGGCCCGGCGCCCGTCGAGCAGACCGGCCGCCGCCAGCACGAAGGCACCGGTGCAGATCGAGACGATACGGGCACCGGGCCGGATGTGCGCGAGCACGGCCGTCAGCTCGTCGGACAGTCGCGAGGTGACGTACGACGGGGTGATGGGCGGGATCACCACGGTGTCCGCGGTGGCGAGCGCCTCGGGGCCGTGCTCGACGGTGACCGAGAAGTCGGCGTTCGTGCGGACCGGACGGCCGTCGACACTGCAGGTCAGCACCTCGTACCGGCCGTCCGCCGCACCGAAGATCCGGCTGGGGATGCCGAGCTCGAAGGGGTAGATCCCCTCGAGGGCGAGGACCACGACACGCTCCACGGATTGCATGGCACGATCCTATCGGACAGTGGCAATTTTGCCATTTCCCTGGCCCGCGGTCCCCGGCAGGCTGGACCCCATGAGCACTGAGAACACGATGCGCGCCATTCGTCAGACCGTCCTCGGCGGCCCCGAGGTACTGGAGGAGGCAGAGGTGGAGCGGCCCGCCCCGGGACCGAGCGAGGTGCTGGTACGGGTGCGCGCGGCGGGAGTGAACCCGACCGACTGGAAGCACCGGGAGAACGGCGGCTTCCTCAAGGAGCCGCCTTTCGTCCTCGGCTGGGACGTCTCCGGTGTCGTCGAGGCCGTCGGCCTCGGGGTCACCCTCTTCGAGCCCGGGGACGAGGTCTTCGGAATGCTGCCCTATCCGTTCGGCGTCGGGTCGCACGCCGAGTACGTCACGACCCCGGCCCGCTCCCTGGCCCGCAAGCCGGCGTCCGTCGACCACGAGCAGGCGGGCGCGCTCCCGCTCGCGGCGCTGACCGCCTGGCAGGCTCTCGTCGACACCGCCGACGTGCGGCCCGGACAGCGGGTGCTCATCCACGCCGCCGCCGGCGGGGTGGGCCACCTGGCGGTGCAGATCGCCAAGGCGCGCGGCGCGTACGTGATCGGGACGGCCAGCGCGGGCAAGCACGACTTCCTGCGGGAGCTGGGGGTCGACGAGCCGGTCGACTACCGGGAGACCGACTTCGCCGAGACCGTCCGGGACGTCGACGTCGTGCTGGACACCGTCGGCGGTGACTACCGGTTCCGCTCGCTGCGTGTCCTGCGCCCGGGCGGTCTCCTCGTCACGATCCTGCCGAGCGGCGCGACGGACTTCGTCGAGGAGGCCGGCAGGCTGGGTGTCCGGGCGGTGGAGATGCTCGTCGAGGCCGACCACACGGGGATGAACGCGATCGCCGGACTGGTCGAGTCGGGCGAACTGCGCGCGACCATCGCCGGCTCGTTCCCGCTGGCCGAGGCCGCCGAGGCCCACGCCCTCGGCGACACGGGCCGCACGACGGGGAAGCTGGTGCTGACGCTCCCGTAACACGAGAAGGGTTTCTGCGGCTCGGTCCGGACGAGGGCCGAGCCGCACCCGCCCCGCTTTTCGTGCCCCGTCCACCCCCGTTTCCCCCGGCGGCTCGCACGACCCGTCCAGGACTCGCCGATCAATTCCAAGACATATGTCAATCGAACATGCTGGAATTCACTCCCACGGGGGTAACTTGCAGAGCAAGGAACGGTTTTGCAACCACGGGTGCCCGGATGACGTGTCCAACAGAAGTCGTCACCCCGGCCCCCGGTGACTCCGGGCCCCGCGACCAGCAGCGGGGCCAGCAGCCGGTTGGAGGCGATGTCGTCGTGCAGCACGAACCTGCACCCCTCACCCGGCAGCTGCGCATACACCGGTACCGGGGGTACACCGTGCTGGAGCTGCACGGAGAGATCGACATCAGCGCGGCGGTCGACATCGTCCCGGTCCTGGACGCCGAGACCGGTCGCCCGGCACCGCGGATCGTGATCGACCTGCGGCCCGTCGAGTTCTTCGACTGCTCCGGACTGCGTCTGCTCTACCGCGCCCGGCACCGCGTCGCCTCCCGCGGCGGCGAACTGCACCTCGTCTGCACCCACCCGCTCACGCTGCGGATCATCCGCGTCACCGGCCTCGCCCGCGTGCTGCCGCCGTCGGCCTCCCCGGACGAGGCGATCGGCCGCGCCGCAGCGACGTCCCGCTCCGCACCGCTCCCGGGCCTGCCCGAGCAGCCCCTTCCCACGTATCCGGACTGATCCCCCGGGCCTCCCCGGGGGTCCACGCGGGCCGGTTCAGGCGGTCTCGGGGGCGTCGAACAGGGCACTGACCGACTCACCGTTGTGGATCCGGCGGACGGCCTCGGCCAGTGCCGGGGCGATGGACAGGACCCGCAGCTTGTCGGTGCGTTCCCCGGCCGCGATCGGCACGGTGTTCGTGCACACGATCTCCAGGACGTCGGGCTGTTCGCTCAGCCGCTTGAGGGCACCGGCGGCGAAGAGACCGTGCGTGCAGGCGACCCGGATGGAACGCGGTCCCAGCTCCCGCAGCCGCCCCAGAAGTTCCAGCACCGTGCTGCCCTTGGCGATCTCGTCGTCCAGGACGATGACGTCCCGCCCGGCCACGTCACCGATCACGGAACTGATGCTCACCCGGTCGTCCGCGAACCGCTGCTTGGCACCGGCGGCCACCTGGGCCCCGAGCATCCGCGCGAACGCGGCGGCCTCCTTGGCGTTGCCGAGGTCCGGCGACACGACCGTCGTGCGCGACAGGTCGTCACCCTGGAAGTGCGTGGCCAGCTCCCGCAGGGCGTGCAGGTGATCGACCGGCACCGAGAAGAACCCGTGCACCTGCGGGGAATGCAGCGTCATCGCGAGGACGCGGCTCGCCCCGGCCGCCACCATCAGGTCGGCCACCAGCCGCCCGCCGATCGAGATGCGCGGCGCGTCCTTCTTGTCCGAGCGGGCGTAGGCGTAGTGCGGCATGACCACCGTGATGCGCCCCGCCGACGCACCGCGCGCCGCGTCGCACATCAGCAGCAGCTCGACCAGGTGCTCCTGCACCGGCGCCACCAGCGGCTGCACCAGGAACACGTCCCGCTCACGGCAATTGGCCTGAAGCTGCACCTCGAGGCAGTCGTTGGCGAAGCGGCTGACCCGGGCGGGGCTGAGGGGCACGCCCAGATGCGCGCAGACCTCGGCCGCCAGCTCGGGATGGGCACTGCCGCTGAAAACGGCGATGTCACGCACGATCCGCTCCTCCAAGATCAGATCCGGACTGCGCGGCACATGCTACGGGCAGGCCGGCGCGCGCCGACGACCGCCTCTCCCCCGACGAGGGCGGCCGGGTGCCGGACGGCGCCGGCGCGCCCACCTGCGGGGCAATCGGAATCAGGCTCCCGACACGGCCGCCTGGGCGAGAATGCGGGCCGTCTGCTGTCCGGCCCGGACCGCGTGCGCGCAGCGGGAGCGACGGCAGCGGCCGAGCCCGGGATCGAACTCGGTCATGACCACTCCGGCGTGGTCGGTGTCCGGTTCCGTGAGACTGGCGGGCCGTCCCTGGTCGCGCAGTGCCTCCAGCAGCTCACGCGAGTGCAGAGCGGGCACGGCTGTGTCCTCGGTGCCGTGCACCAGGTGTACGGGCGTCGGGGAGGCCGGCCGCTCCTTCAGGTCGTCCAGGGGCACGGTTCCCGTACTGCGGGCCGGGACGTCGTAGCGTCCCGCGACACCGACGACCGCGGAGGGGCGCCAGTCGTCGAACCGGGACGACAGCGCGAGGCCCACGGCCGCCCCCGCGCCGGCGGACCAGCCGGCCACCACCGAGCGGTCCGTGGCGCCGTCGAACCGGGCGGCCCGGCTCCGCATGTAGTCGAGCGAGGCGAGCAGGTCGGCGCGTCCGCGGTCGGCGGCCGTGGGATCCCAGTCGGGGACGAACACCAGCAGGCCGTTGCCCGCCGCCTCCTCGGCCAGGGGAGCCAGCATGTCCTTCTCGTCGGCACCGCTGCCGTGCCAGAGCAGCGCGACGGACACCGGTCCTGCGAGGTGGGGCCGGTAGACGTCGAGGTGCCGCCGGCGGCCGTCCGCCGAGGTGGTGTAGAGCAGGTCGCGGGCGACGGTGATGGACATGTGCGCTGGGGAGACCTTCCGCGGGTTCTGCCGGCGGGGTCGGGCGGCCGGGATCTTTGTCTACCAGCCTCGCCCCGGCACCGGACGGGCGGGGCGGCGGGGCCGGCCCGGGGATTCGGCCGACCCGGCGTTGTGGCGGCGGAATTGGGGGGCACACGGCGTAGAGAAAGGAGGGCTGTCGACATGACGACGTCCACCAAGCAGAAGGCCCCCGAGACGTCCGAGGTCCGGGGCAGAAGGCAGTTGCCCGGCTGGATCAAGGCGCTCGTCGCCTCGATCCTGGTGATCGCGGTGCTGTTCGCCGGCCTGGCACTCAGCGTGCTTCCCGGACTGCGGGACATGTTCGGTGAGGAGACGCACGACCGGACGGGACCCGCGCTCCTGAAGTCCATCCAGGACATGAGCAGGTACGAGGCCGCCTCGGGCAACTTCCAGGTGGTCGTGGACCTGGAGAAGGACGCCAAGCTCCTGCCGGACGCCGTCCGCGGCACCCGCACCCTGTACGTGGGCGCCGGCACCGTGGACGCCTACGTCGACCTCGGCCGCCTGGACAAGAAGGACGTGTCCGTCAACGACGACCGCACGTCGGCCACGATCCGGCTGCCGCACGCCGCGCTCGGCAAGCCTTCGCTCGACGCCGACCACTCCTACGCCGTCTCCAAGCAGCGCGGCCTCCTGGACCGGCTCGGCGACTTCTTCTCCGACAACCCCAACAGCGAACGCGCCGTGCAGAAGCTCGCGGTCAAGCACATCGGCGAGGCAGCGGACGACAGTGAACTCGCCGCACGCGCCGAGGAGAACACCACGAGCATGCTCAAGGGCCTGCTGGGCTCGCTCGGCTTCAAGGAGGTGAAGGTCACGTACGGCGCCGCCTGATCACACCGTGCGCACGCCCCCGCGGGACGCCGCCTCTCCACCTGGCGGCGCCCGGGGAACGGGCGGAGCATGGTGGTGAGGGGTCCGGTCGACGTGGGCGCCGGCCCGAGGACGCCGCGGAGGAGACGAGCACCGGCCCCGGCAGGTGTCGGGCACGGCCCGACCGAAGGGAGCCGTGATGCTTGAGGTCAAAACGGTCGACAAGCCGGACGAGCGGCGCGATTTCCCCCGCGGCCACCTGGAGGCGGTCCACCTCACCGGGCTGGACTTCGCCGTCGGGACCTTCGAGCCCGGGTGGCGCTGGTCCGAGTCCGTGGGGCCGATCGCGGGCACGGAAAGCTGCCGGATCCACCACAACGGGTTCGTCGTCCAGGGCCGGATGCGCCTGCTCATGGACGACGGCGCGGAGAGCGAGGTCGGCCCCGGCGACGTCTTCGTCTGCCCGCCGGGACACGACGCCTGGGTGGTGGGGGACGAACAGGTGATCCTGTACGACTTCGCCGGCGGCATGGCGCAGGACTACGCGAAGGCGCGGAACGCCTGAATCCGGTCCACCGGGACAGTTCCGGTCCACGGGGCGGGGTCCGGCGGAGTGAGAACATCACTCCGCCGGACCCCGTCCCGTTTCGGCGCCACCTCACCGAAAGACCCGGGCCGCAGCCCGCTTGGATCCGGTGAGGCGGGGGAATACGGGCAGACGGCGAGGGAGGGAGCCGCGGTCCGTGGCGTTCACGGACTGACGGCACTCCGGACGAATCCGCGCCCGCGGCTGCTGCCCGACCGGGCATCCGCCGCCGCATCGCGGGTAATCGCGTTCATCCACAGGGCAGTTGTCACCAGGAGGCTGGAATGGTTCGTACGGCGTTGGGCTTGCGGGGTTTGCGCACCACGCGTGCCGCGAAATCCGAGCGGCGGTCGCCGGAACCACCGCGGGAGGCAGCACCCCGGGAGCGGCGCGGACTCCCCTTCCTGGTACGCGTGCTGGTCACCCTGCTGGCGTTCGCGGCCATGGTGGCGTTCGCGGCCGTACTGGCGAAGCTGACGCTCCAGCCGTCGCCGGCCTCGGAGGCGATGACCCACAACAACCTGCATCCGGGCCGCTCCCTGCGCGCGTACCTCAACCAGCCGGCGCTGTACGACGCCGTGAAGCAGGTCGGCGGAAACATTCTGCTGGGTGTGCCCTTCGGTGTGCTGCTGCCCATGCTGGCGCCCAAGACCCGGGGACTGCTGCGGGTGGTGCTGCTGACCGCCGTGGTGATGCTGCTGGTCGAGGTGGTGCAGGGGGCGTTCCTCACCGGGCGCGCCTTCGACATCGACGACGTCATCCTCAACACGAGCGGGGCGCTGATCGGTTACCTGCTGCTGGGCCGGCGGCTCGGCCGGGCTGTGCACCCCCGCCGCCCCCGCCGCGACTGACCGGAGCCGCGGGGAAGATGGTCCGGACCTAAGTCTTGACACCCCCTTACCTCACTTCTTAAATCAAGAGGCGAAGCGTGCACCCCCCACCTCGCATCCCCCGCCTCGATCGGCATGCCCGCCCGCACGGGCCGCCGCAAAGAAGGGAGAGTCATGGACTCCCCGCGCCTGCTCCGCCGATGTCTTCTCGCCGCTCTGTCCGCCGTGTTCGCCGCTGCCGCCGCCGTCGTTCCCGCGCACGCGGGTCCCCGGGCGGCGGCAGCGGCCGTGACGTTCTCGGACACCTTCGACGGTCCCGCCGGATCGGCCGTCAACTCCTCGAAGTGGCAGATCGAGACCGGCGACAACGTCAACAACCACGAACGGCAGTACTACACGCCGGGCAGCAACAACGCCGCCCTGGACGGCCAGGGCCATCTGGTGATCACCGCCCGCAAGGAGAACCCGGGCAACTACCAGTGCTGGTACGGCCGTTGCGAGTACACCTCGGCGAGGCTGAACACGTCCGGCAAGTTCACCAGCACCTACGGCCACGTCGAGGCGCGGATGAAGATCCCGCGCGGGCAGGGCATGTGGCCGGCGTTCTGGATGCTCGGCAGCGACATCGGGCAGGTCGGCTGGCCCAACTCGGGCGAGATCGACGTCATGGAGAACGTCGGCTTCGAGCCCTCCACCGTCCACGGCACGCTCCACGGCCCCGGTTACTCCGGATCGGGCGGCATCGGCGCCGGCTACACCCTGCCCGGCGGCCAGGCCTTCGCGGACGCCTTCCACACCTTCGCGGTGGACTGGGCGCCCGACTCGATCTCCTGGTCGGTCGACGGCACGGTCTACCAGCGCCGCACGCCGGCCGACCTGGGCGGCAAGACCTGGGTGTTCAACAAGCCGTTCTTCCTGATCCTGAACCTGGCGGTCGGCGGCTACTGGCCCGGTGACCCGGACGGCTCCACGTCCTTCCCGCAGCAGCTCGTCGTGGACGAGGTGAAGGTGACGACCAGCGACTCGGCCGGCACCGCGGGCCCGATCACGGGTCTCGCCGGCAAGTGCGTGGACGTGGCGGGGGCCAGCGCGGCCAACGGCACCCCCGTACAGCTCTACGACTGCAACGGCACCGCCGCCCAGAAGTGGACGGTGTCCTCGGACGGCACGATCCGCGCCCTGGGCAAGTGCCTCGACGTCACCGGCAACGGCACGGCGAACGGTTCGACCGTCCAGCTGTGGGACTGCGCCGGGAGCCCGAACCAGAAGTGGGTGGTCACCTCGGCCCGCGACATCGTGAATCCCCAGGCCGACAAGTGCCTGGACGTGACCGGCAACAGCTCGGCCAACGGCACGCGGCTGCAGGTCTGGACGTGCTCCGGCGGCGCCAACCAGAAGTGGACGGTGGGTTAGACCGTCCGGACGGGCGGCGGTGGGTCCGGCGGGGGGTCGCCCCGGCCGGACCTTCTCCCTTTCCTCGGCTCCCCCGGTCTTCGGGACCTCGGGACCTCGGGACCTCGGCTCGGGGAAGGGCCGGTCAGGCACTAGGTGTAGTGCTTACGAGCGTTGTCGACACTGGCCGATGCGCACCGGCGCCGGACCCTCCCCCATTGACCCTGGCAGCGCCTCGCGATTGGCTCCCCTGGCTCGGTCAGGCACGATCCACCGCTTCGACAAGGGGAGTTGCATGCGCCATCTCAGACACATGGCCGTCGTGGCGGCGGTCTTGGGAACTTGCGCGACAGCGGCGCTGCCGGCGTCCGCCGCATCGGACGGGCACGGCGGGCGCACCGAGCGGGTGAGCGTGGCTGCCGGCGGCACGGAGGCCAACGGCGAGTCGGGGCAGGCGACGATCAGCGGTGACGGCCGCGTCGTCATCTTCGGCTCGCAGGCCGACAACCTGATACCCGGCGACACCCAGAAGGGCGGCCTTCTGCTGAAGGAGCTGCGCACCGGCAAGGTGGAGCGGGTCGACGTGGCCGCGGACGGCGCACCCGCGAACGGCTCCACGGGGGACGCCGCGGTCAGCGGCAACGGACGGTTCGTCGTCTTCAGCTCGGACGCGACGAACCTCGTGCCCGGCGGCGACCCCACCGGCAGTACCGAGGTGTACGTACGCGACCGCTGGATGAGGCGTACGGAAGTCCTCATCGGGGACCGGCCGCACGAGCGCGTCGAGGACGGTGAGCCGTCGATCAGCGCGGACGGCCGCTTCGTCGCGTTCCTCTCCACGCGCAGCGACCTGGTGCCGGGGGACACCAACGGCGCGCAGGACGTGTTCGTGAAGGACAGGTGGCGCGGGACCGTCAAACGTGTCAGCGTCGCCTCCGACGGCACGCAAGGAGACGCCTACTCCATCTCTCCGGTGATCAGCGCGGACGGCAGCCGGGTCGGGTTCAAGAGCAGGGCGTCCAATCTGGTCCCCCAGGCGGGCGCTGACCGGGACGCGCCGGCGCGGCCCCGGGCCCAGGTGTTCTACGCGCACGACATGCGCACCGGCCGCACCCAGTTGGCTGCACGCACTCTCCCTGGCTCACAAGTGGCGGTCCTCACCAACATCGGCCTGAGCCCGGACGGGCGCTATGCGCTGTTCATGAGCGGCAACGGCAACATCGTCGCCGACGACACCAACGGCACCACGGACGCCTTCGCGACGGATCTGCGCACAGGCGTCACCCGGCGGCTGAGCGTGGCCGCCGACGGCGCCGAGGCCGACGACATCTCGTACGGCCGCGTGGCGATGAGCGCCGACAATCGGCGCGCGTTCTTCACCTCTGCTGCCTCCAACCTGGTGCCCGGTGACACCAACGGCAACGAGGACGTCTTCGTACGCGACCTGCGCACCGGCGCTGTGGAACGCGTCAACGTCGCGTCCGACGGAACGCAGGCCAACGCGTTCACACTGAATTTCAGCGTTGATCTGGCCGGCCGCACGGCGGTGTTCGACAGCACGGCGAGCGATCTCGTCCCCAAGGACGGCAATGGGGTGAGCGACGTCTTCCTGCGCCGCCTGCGATGAGTGCAGCGGAGGACCAGAGGCCGGCAGTGCGCCTCGGATGCGAGGTGGATCTTCGTGGTCAGTCCTTCGCGGGACCCTCCGATGGCACGGCCGTGCGGCTGGCCTTCCGGGGCCCCTTTTGCGGGCGCCGGAAGACGAACAAAGCGGCTCAGTGGGGATGCCAGGTGAGCTTGTCGCCGCCGACCCAGCGGACGACGTCCGGGTCGTCGAGGTCATGGACCGTGATGCCGTAGGCCGCGGCGGCCACCAGGACGTCGGTCAAGGCCCTGGCCTCGCCGACCACCTCGCCGTCGATCTCGACGATGCGGAACGGCGGCCTGCCCGGCTGCACCCCGAGCACCATGATCCGCGGGGTGGACATGTAGGGGCTCGCGCTTTCGGTCATGTCTAGAGCGTAGAGCGGTTCTCCCGGGTCAGTGGTGGGCCCGGGAGGCGGTCGTCACCACGTCGGCCCGGTGTGGAGCCGGAGGGGCGAGGGGCCCGTGTTCGCCCAGCCGGGTGAGCCCGTGCCGTCGTAAGTTGCTGCGGCTGCCGGCAGGCGGCCCTGCCGTAGCGCCCGCCCCTCGGCCGGTGCGCGGGCGGGCCCACCGCTTCGCCGGGTCCGCCGTGCGGGCCGGCGGCGGCTGGGCAAGGCTGGAGGGAGGAGGTGTCGATGGACCCCGTCGAGGCACTGGACCGGATCGCGTTCCTGCTGGAGCGGGCCCAGGCCCCCACGTACCGCGTCCGCGCGTTCCGTGCCGCGGCCGAGGTGCTGGGCGCGCTGCCCGAGGACGAGCTCAGGGAACGGGCGACAGCGGGGACCCTGGAGTCCCTGAAAGGGGTCGGGCCCAAGACCGCGCAGGTGGCGCGCGAGGCACTCGCCGGTGAGGTGCCCGGCTACCTGGAGAAGCTGGAGGCCGAGGCCGACGCGCCGCTCGCCGAGGGCGGCCAGGAGCTGCGGGCACTGCTGCGCGGCGACTGCCATCTGCACTCCGACTGGTCGGACGGCGGCAGCCCGATCGAGGAGATGGGCCGGGCCGCGGCACGGCTCGGGCACGAGTGGGCGGTGCTCACGGACCACTCCCCCCGGCTCACCGTGGCACGCGGGCTGTCCCCGGAACGGCTGCGCGAACAGCTGGACGTGGTGGCGGAACTCAACCGGCGGTGGGCGCCGTTCCGGCTGCTCACCGGCATCGAGTGCGACATCCTCGACGACGGCTCGCTCGACCAGGAACCGGAGCTGCTGGAGCGGCTCGACGTGGTGGTCGTCTCCGTGCACTCCAAGCTGCGCATGGACGCCCGCCCGATGACACGGCGCATGGTGGCCGCCGTACGCAATCCGCACGCGGACGTCCTCGGGCACTGCACGGGCCGCCTGGTCACCGGACGGGGGCGGCCGGAGTCCGAGTTCGACGCGGACGAGGTCTTCGCCGCCTGCGCCGAGGCGGGGACGGCCGTGGAGATCAACAGCCGTCCCGAGCGGCTCGACCCGCCGCGGCGGCTGCTGCGCAGGGCGGTCGGGACGGGCGTGCTGTTCTCCGTCGACACCGACGCACACGCGCCGGGCCAGCTGGACTGGCAGATCCACGGCTGCGCGCGGGCCGAGGAGTGCGGGGTGCCCGCCGAGCGCGTGATCACCACCTGGACGGCGGACGAGCTGCTGTCCTGGACCAGGAACAGGACGACACCGCGACGCGTGGCAGGCCCCTGACGTGGTACCCGTGCGACGTGAGAGGAGATCACATCTGATGGAACGGGCAGCCGTGTTCGATGTCGACGGCACTCTCGTCGACACCAATCACCTACATGTGACGACCTGGTGGGAGGCCTTTCGACAGGCCGGGCACCAGGTGCCGATGCACGACATCCACCGGGCGATCGGGCTGGGCTCCGACGACCTGGTCCCCCACCTGCTCGGCGAGGACCGCGACCCGGACGAGGACGAGACGCTGAGCCAGGCGCACAAGACCCTCTACGGGACCTACTTCGACCGCCTGCCCCCGATGCGGGACGCCGGGCGGCTGCTGCGGCGACTGGCCGACGACGGCTGGGCCGTGGTGCTGGCCACCTCGGCGGGCGGGGCCGAACTGGGTGCGCTGCGCCGGGCGATCGACGCCGACGACGCCATCAGGGCGACGGCGAGCGCCGACGACGTCGACCAGGGCAAACCGGCGGCGGAACCGGTCGAGCACGCCCTGGAGCTGGTCGGTGTGCCGCCCGAGCGTGCGGTGTTCGTCGGCGACACCGTATGGGACATGCGCACGGGCACCCGGGCCGGCGTGACCACCGTGGGCGTCCTGTCCGGCGGCATTCCGCGCGCCGACCTGGAGGAGGCCGGGGCCGGCTCGGTCTACCGGGACACGGCCCACCTGCTCGCCAAGCTGGCGGACAGCCCACTGGCTCCGGACGCGTGAGCGGCGCGGTGCCGCCCTTGGACGGCGGCACGCGGGCCTGAAGCCCCGGCGGGCCGGCCGGACACCTCCGCCGGGGCGGTGCCCGCTGGGGCGAAGCCGTGCGCGGCGGGTCGGCTCAGGGCGCGCGGCCGGTCGGCTCAGGACGCCGGGGCCGCCCTGCGGAGGTTCGTGATGCAGGTGCTGATGGCCGCCTGGAGCTCCTCCAGGCGCTGGAGCATGTCGTCCTCGTAGATGTCGTCGATGTCCTCGACGTCGTCGAAGGTCAGCTCCTCGAAGACCTTCGTCGCCCGCTGGAGGCTGCTGTAGAACTTCGTACGGCGTTCCTGGACCCGCAGCTCGGGGTCGGCCTCGACGGTCTGGACGACGAGGCTCCTGACGGTGTCGTAGGCCTCGGTGGCCCACTGTCCGGCCTCTTCGTCCTCGTCCAGTTCGTCGATGAGGGACAGGTGTCGCTCGGCCTCCGCGCGCAGTGCGGCGGGGGCGTCGATGGTCTGCCCGGCCGGCGTCTTGACCTGGCCGTTCTCGACGATCTGGCGGACGTAGCCGATCCGGTCGGCGGCGCGGGTCTCGGTGGCGACGGCCTTCTTCAGGTCGTCGGTGCGCGCGATGTCCCGGGCCAGCTCGGTCTGGAGCGCCGGGTCCTCCTTCAGCCGGTCCAGGAGGGCCGACCGCGCGGCCTGGGCGGTGGAGGGGTCGGCGAGGATCGCGGCCCGCAGCGCGGTGGGGTTCTCGGCGACCTCCAGGGCCTTGGTCGGCCGGATGCCCTCGGCCTCCGCCGCCGCGGTGATGGCGGTCCCGCGCTCCGAGGCGGCGCTCGAGCGGGAGGCGTAGTACATCAGCCAGGCGTCGGAGTCCGGCAGGTCGACGTCCTGCCCCGGGGCCAGCACCTCGAAGTGCGGGACGAGACCGTCGTCGGCAGCCTTGTCCCATGCCTTGTAGTAGCGCATGACCCGCTCGGCCGAGCATCCGGCCAGTCCGGCGAACTCCCGCGCGGAGATCTTGGGGGTCTCCCCCGCCGACTGCCCGCCGGGGCGCACGCTGCGCGCCACCTTCAGTGCGAACGCCCAGCCGCCGGTCCGCGCGTAGACGCCGAACTCCCGCGCGTCCCGCGACACCCGCTGGTCCACCGGGCCGTCCGGGGCGGCGGACTCGTCCACCGGCTCCTCCGGCCCGGCCGGCTCGTCCACCGGGACCTCCTGGCCGGACGCGGCATCCCGGCCGGACTGTGCATCCTGTGCGGACGGGGCGTCCTGCCCGGACGGCGCTCCCGCGTCCCAGAAGTTCTCCTCGGCGGACGTCTCGTCGGTGGACGGAACGGCCGTTCCGGGCGCGGCGCTCGCTACGGACACAGGGGACTCCCCAGCTCGGTGCGGATGACAAGAGGCGGAGCGAGCAGCCTATATGAGCCCCTTCACTCGCCTTTGTTCACCGCCTCCCGGGCCCGTGACCCAGATCACCGCCCACTCCCCCCTTCCGGGGAACACCCACCGGTAGTTACCCGTTGAACCAACCGTGGGTGCGGATGGGACAGTGTCCCCGGGCCTCACCTATTGCCCACAGGGACGATCGTCCGGCTGAAGCCCTGTGGAGCGTCTCGCCGAGAGGCGACCGCCATGCGCGCCCACGTCAGGACCGCCCCGACCGAGATTCCCCCGTCCCGGTCGGGGCTTTCTGCGTCCCGGGGCCGCCGCGGGGAGAGCCGGCAGCCGTGTCCGCTTGACTTCGAGTGCTCTCCAATTCGTAGCGTGCCCGGCATGAGCACTGCACAGCACAAGATCGGCTCGGGCTTCGGCGCCCGCAGCACCGCCGACGACGTCCTGCACGGCACCGACCTCACCGGGAAGCTCGCGCTCGTGACGGGCGGCTACTCGGGGCTCGGCCTGGAGACGACACGATCCCTCGTGAAGGCGGGCGCCCGCGTCGTCGTCCCCGCCCGGCGGGTGTCCGTCGCCCAGGAGGCCCTGGCCGGCCTCGACGGGGTCGAGGTGGACGAGCTGGACCTCGGCGACCTCGACAGCGTGCGCGGCTTCGCCGAGCGGTTCCTGGCCACGGGCCGGGGCCTCGACATCGTCATCGGCAGCGCCGCGGTCATGGCCTGCCCGCAGACGCGGTTGGGACCCGGCTGGGAAGCGCAGTTCGCGACCAACCACCTCGGCCACTACGCCCTCGTCAACCGGCTGTGGCCGGCCGTCGCCCCGGGCGGCGCCCGCGTGGTGTCCGTCTCCTCCGCGGGTCACCACTACTCGGGGATCCGCTGGGACGACGTGCACTGGCGGCACGGCTACGACAAGTGGGAGGCGTACGGCCAGGCGAAGACGGCGAACGCCCTGTTCGCCGTGCACCTCGACCGGCTCGGCCGGGACGCGGGCGTACGGGCCTTCTCACTCCATCCCGGCGGGATCCTCACCCCGCTCCAGCGGCACCTTCCCAAGGAGGAGATGGTCCAGCGCGGCTGGATCGACGAGGACGGCACCCCGCTGAACCCCGCGGGCTTCAAGACGCCCGAGCAGGGCGCGGCCACCCAGGTGTGGGCCGCGACCTCGCCGCAGCTGGCCGGGATGGGCGGGGTGTACTGCGAGGACTGCGACATCGCGGAGCCTGCTCCCGCGGACGGCACCCGGACCGGCGTGAGCGCCCACGCGAGCGACCCGGAGCAGGCCGCCCGCCTGTGGCGCCTGTCGGCGGAGCTGACCGGGGTCGACGCGTTCGCGTGAGCGCCGGGCCCCTCACCCGCGGGAGATGAACGCCCGCAGGCGGGCGGCGAGTCGACCGGCGGGGGTGGCGGGGGGTCCGTGGCCGCCGTTCGCGTGGACCGGGTCATCCAGGTCGGCGGTGTCCGTGCGCGGCCTGAGCTGCTCCGTGTGCGGGGAGGTGGCGGCGGAGCCCCGGCCCAGGCGGTCCTCGCCGGTGAGCTGACGGTAGACGGGCCGGCGGCGGAACCGGTCGGACACACCCATTGGCTGCTCCCTGTCGGGGGTCAGGCGGACGACTCGTCTGGGTTGGGGTCCTCGGGGTGGACGGTGTCCGAGCGGTCGCCGCCCCGTCTGCCGGTCCCGGCCTCGTCCGTGTCGGGCACGTCCGAGTCCGACTCGTCCTCGTCGTCCCCGCCCCCGGAGGCCGGGGTGATGTCCAGGGCGTCGTCCTCCCCCTCGTGGGCCTGCTGGTCGGGCAGGTCGCGCGGGATCGGATCGCCGTGCTCGCCGGGACCCTCCATCCGGTGATCGGTCACAACGCGCTCCATTCTTCGGCAGGTCGGCACTCGCCGCACGCGCTCGTGGGCCACGCGCGGGTACCGCGGGAGTCACCGGCGAAACCCGCTGCCGCGGATGAGCCGGGGCCCCGGCCCGTGCCGTGGCCGCGGATGAGCCGGGGCCCCCGGCCCGTGGCCGCGGATCAGTGCGGCGCCCGCACCCGAGGCGCCGCGGAGGAGTGCGGTACCGCCCCGCGGCAGCGGATCAGTGCGGCGCCCGCTCCTCCAGCGCCGTGCGCCAGGCGGGTGACCGCCCCTCCCGTACGGTCTCGGCGCGCCGTCCGCCCCGGGCGAAGAAGTCGGCGAGCGGCAGGATGGCCGCCCCGACCGTGACCGCGTCGGGTCCCAGCCGCCCGAGGTCGATGGTGACGTGCTGGGCGGGGTAGCGCAGCGCGTAGGAGGCCGCGTACCGCCGGACGGCGGGCAGGAAGCGGGAGCCCAGCTGGAGGCCCGCCCAGCCGCCGATGAGGATGCGTTCGGGCTGGAAGAGGTTGATCAGGTCGGAGAGGCCCGCGCCCAGATACTCGGCGGTCTCCTCCAGGACGGCGAGCGCCACGGGGTCGGGCGCCGTCCCGTCGGCCGGGTAGGCCGCGGCGAGCATCGCGGTCAGGGCGGTCTCCTCGTCGACGCCCTCGGGGGGCCGGCCGCCCTCCTCGCGCCAGCGGTCGAGGAGCGCCTCGGCACCCGCGTACGCCTCCAGGCAGCCCAGGGCGCCGCAGCGGCAGCGGCGCCCTCTGACCCGTACGGTCAGGTGCCCCCACTCCACGGCGCGGCCGTGCTCCACCTCCTCGGTCACCAGGCAGGCGCCGACGCCGGAACCGAAGAGGACGACGGCGGCGTTGCGGGCGCCGCGCCCGGCGCCGAACCACATCTCGGCCTGGCCCAGGGTCTTGGCGCCGTTGTCCGTGAAGTACGGGACGCTGTCGGGCAGCCGGCAGGCCGAGCGGAGCAGGGACTCGATCGGGACGGCGTCCCAGCCGATGGTCTGGCCGTGGACCACCGCGCCGCGCTCGGCGGTGCGGGCGACGATCCCGGGGACGCCGATGCCGACGCCGAGGAGGCGTTCGGGCGCGATGTCCGCCGCGGCGAGGACCTCGGCGATGCCGTCGCAGATGTGGCCGACGATGACGTCGACGTCGTAGCCCTGCTGCTCCAGCGGTCTCTCGGTGCGGGCGAGTTCGGTGAGGGTGAGGTCGAAGAGCTCGACGCGTACCCGGGTCTCCCCGACGTCCACGCCGATCATGTGGCCGCTGGCGGGTGCGACGCGCAGCAGGGTGCGCGGGCGGCCGCCGTCGGAGTCGACGCTGCCGGCCTCCTCGACGAGGCCGTCGGCGAGGAGCTCCGCGACCACGTTGCTGATGGAACCGGAACTCAGTCCGGTGGCCGGCCCCAGTTCGTAACGGCTCATCGGCCCGTCGAAATACAACCGTTGCAGCACGGCGGTGCGATTGCCCCGCCGCAGGTCACGCACTGTTCGCCCGTTCCGCCCCGCCATGTGGGTCCCTTCCGGTCCGCCCGACCTGCAAGATACCCCTGCGCGATCCCTTGACGCGACTTTCTTCCCGGTCTTAACTCACGTCGTAAATTAAGCCGTGAGGGGCGTTCGGGAAGTGAACGCGTTGTGCCCGGACCCTCCCCCGGCTGGTTCTCCGGAAAGGGACACCAGAGCCATGCGCAGATTCCGAGCCGCGGCCGCCGGTGCGGTCACCGTCTCCATGCTGACCGCCGTGACCGCCTGTGGCGGCGGCTCGTCGACGGGCGGGGGCGGGTCCAACGACTCGCCGAAGACGCTCACCTACTGGGCATCCAACCAGGGGCCCAGCGTGGAGGCGGACAAGAAGATTCTCACGCCCGAGCTGAAGAAGTTCGAGAAGCAGACCGGGATCAAGGTGAAGCTGGAGGTGGTCCCCTGGTCCGATCTGCTCAACCGGATCCTCGCGGCGACGACCTCGGGCCAGGGCCCGGACGTGCTCAACATAGGCAACACCTGGTCCGCCTCGCTCCAGGCGACGGGTGCGCTGCTGCCCTGGGACGACAGGAACTTCGACAAGATCGGCGGCAGGGACCGCTTCGTGGAGTCGGCGCTCGGCTCGGCCGGCGCGTCCTCCGCCGACCCGGCCGCGGTGCCGCTGTACTCGATGGCGTACGCCCTCTACTACAACAAGAAGATGTTCGCCGACGCGGGAATCTCCAAGCCGCCCGCGACCTGGGACGAGCTCGTCACCGACGGCAGGAAGATCTCCAAGGACGAGAAGTGGGCGCTGGGCGCCGAGGGTTCGAACCTCTCCAACAACATCCACCAGGTCTTCGTCCTCGCCAAACAGCACGGTGCCGACTTCTTCGACGCCGACGGCAAGCCCGACTTCACCTCCGACGGCGCCGTCGCGGCCGTCAAGCAGTACGTCGACCTGATGGCGAAGGACAAGGTCGTCGCGCCCGGCAACGCCGAGTACGCGCAGAACCAGTCGCTCCAGGACTTCGCCAAGGACAAGACGGCGATGGTGCTGTGGCAGACCGCCTCGGCCACCTTCAAGGCGCACGGCATGAGCGACGACGAGTGGGGCGTCGCGCCGGTACCGGTCCGGTCGGGCACCCCGGGGACCGGGACGGCCACCAACTCCATGGTGGCGGGCATCAACATGGCCGTCTTCAAGAACACCAAGAACATCGACGGCGCCACCAAGTTCGTGAAGTTCATGACCAGCGACGGCGAGCAGAAGATCCTCAACAAGACCTACGGCTCCATCCCGCCGGTCAAGGCGGCGCAGGCGGACCCGGCGTTCAACTCCCCGGCCCTCGCGGTCATCAAGGACACCCTCGCCAAGAGCGCGGCGCCGCTGCCGCAGGTCGCCGACGAGTCGCAGTTCGAGACGGCGGTGGGCACGGCCGTGAAGGAGCTCTTCGCGGACGCGGCCGGAGGGCGCGCGGTGACCACCGCCTCGGTGAAGGCCAAACTCGCCAAGGCACAGCAGCAGATGCCGAAGAAGTGAGCACCCGATGACCGCCACTCCCGACGGGGGTACGAGGACGCCCTCCGTGACCACGACTGCCGAAACGAGTGCCCCATGACCGTGACCGCTGCCCCCGAAGCCGGGGAGCGGGCGGTACGCAAGGACTCCCCCGGTGCGGCGCGCGGCCCGCGCCGCACCGGGCGGATCCGCCGCATCGGGCTCCCGTACCTGCTGCTGCTCCCCGCGCTGCTGCTCGAACTCCTGGTCCACCTGGTGCCGATGGTGATCGGCATCCTCATGAGCTTCAAGGAGCTCACCCAGTTCTACATCCGCGACTGGGGCACGGCACCCTGGTCGGGCGTGGACAACTACCGCCTGTCGGTGGACTTCGACGCGCCCATCGGGCAGTCGCTGCTCCACTCGTTCTGGGTGACGTGCGCGTTCACGGTGCTGTCCGTGGGCCTGTGCTGGCTGATCGGCACGACCGCCGCGGTGTACCTCCAGGAGACGTTCCGCGGACGCGGGCTGCTGCGGGCGATCTTCCTGATCCCGTACGCCCTTCCCGTCTACGCGGCCACCATCACCTGGGCGTTCATGTTCCAGCACGACAACGGCCTGGTGAACCACGTGCTGCACGACCAGCTCGGACTCACCGACAAGCCCTCCTTCTGGCTGATCGGTGACAACAGCTTCTACGCGCTGCTCGTCGTCTCGGTGTGGAAGGGCTGGCCGTTCGCCTTCCTCATCGTGATGGCGGGCCTGCAGAACATCCCCAAGGAGCTGTACGAGGCCGCGGCGATCGACGGCGCCGGGATCTGGCAGCAGATCCGCCGGATCACACTGCCGTCACTGCGGCCGGTCAACCAGGTACTCGTCCTGGTGCTGTTCCTGTGGACGTTCAACGACTTCAACACGCCCTACGTGCTGTTCGGCAAGGCGGCACCGGAGGCCGCGGACCTCATCTCGATCCACATCTACCAGTCGTCGTTCGTGACGTGGAACTTCGGCACCGGATCGGCGATGTCCGTGCTGCTGCTGCTCTTCCTGCTCGTCGTGACGGCCGTCTACCTCGTGCTGACCTCCCGGGGAAGGAAGACCGCCGATGTCTGACACCGCCCGCGCGGCCAGGTCGCCGATGGCGGCCCCGCGCTCCTTCCTCTGGTCGCGCCGGATCTTCCTCACCCTGCTCACCGGCTTCGTCCTGCTGCCGGTGTACGTCATGCTCTCCAGCTCCCTGAAGCCGCTGGAGGACGTGTCGGGGAAGTTCCGCTGGGTGCCGAGCGGGCTCACCGTCCGGCCGTACATCGACATCTGGTCGACGGTCCCGCTGGCGAAGTACTTCGTGAACTCGCTGATCGTGGCCGGCGCGGCGACGGTCTGCTCGGTGGTGATCGCGGTCTTCGCGGCGTACGCCGTCAGCCGCTACCGCTTCCGCGGCAAGCGCCTCTTCACCGTCACCGTGCTGTCCACGCAGATGTTCCCCGGCATCCTGTTCCTGCTGCCGCTCTTCCTGCTGTACGTGAACATCGGCAACGCCACCGGCATCGCCCTGTTCGGCTCCCGCGGCGGGCTGATCCTCACGTACCTCACCTTCTCCCTGCCGTTCTCGATCTGGATGCTGATCGGATACTTCGACTCGGTGCCGCGCGATCTGGACGAGGCGGCGACGGTGGACGGCTGCGGGCCGCTCGGCGCGCTGTTCCGGGTGGTGGTGCCGGCGGCGATCCCGGGAATCGTCGCGGTCGCCGTGTACGCCTTCATGACCGCCTGGGGCGAGGTGCTCTTCGCGTCGGTCATGACCAGCGACACCACCCGTACCCTCGCCGTCGGCCTCCAGGGCTACGCCACCCAGAACGACGTGTACTGGAACCAGGTCATGGCCGCCTCCCTCGTCGTCAGCGTCCCCGTGGTCGCCGGGTTCCTGCTCCTGCAGCGCTACCTCGTCGCCGGGCTCACCGCGGGAGCCGTCAAGTGACCGGCTCCTCCCCTCCCGAAAGGACTTCCGTGACCATCGATCTCGCCGCCCTTCCCGACGACTTCCTGTGGGGCACGGCCACGTCGGCCTACCAGATCGAGGGCGCCGTCGCCGAGGACGGCCGCTCCCCCTCGATCTGGGACACCTTCTCGCACACCCCCGGCAGGATCGACAACGGCGACGACGGGGACCGGGCCTGCGACCACTACCACCGCTGGCGCGAGGACATCGGGCTGATGCGGCAACTGGGCACCAACGCCTACCGGTTGTCGATCGCCTGGCCGCGCGTCGTGCCGGGCGGCGACGGCCCGGTGAACGCGAGGGGGCTGGACTTCTACGACGGACTGATCGACGCCCTGCTGGAGGCGGGCATCACGCCGTCCGTCACCCTCTACCACTGGGATCTGCCGCAGGTGCTCCAGGACCGCGGCGGCTGGCCGGAGCGGGACACCGCGTACCACTTCGCCTCGTACGCGTCGGTCGTCGCGGAGCGGCTGGGCGACCGCGTCCGGCACTGGACCACGCTCAACGAGCCGCTGTGCTCGGCGTGGATCGGCCACCTGGAGGGCCGGATGGCGCCGGGCTGGACCGATCTGACGGCGGCGGTGCGCGCCTCGTACCACCTGCTCCTCGGCCACGGGCTCGCCACCCAGGCGGTCCGCGCGGCGGCCCCGGGGGCCCAGGTCGGCATCGTCAACAACCTCTCCAGCGTCGAACCCGCCACCGACCGCCCCGAGGACGTCGCCGCGGCCCACCGGCTGGACGGGCACACCAACCGCTGGTGGCTGGACCCGGTCCACGGCCGCGGTTTCCCCGCGGACATGCGCGAGGTGTACGGGGTGGAACTCCCCGAGCAGCAGGGCGACCTGGAGACCATGGCGCAGCCGCTGGACTGGCTGGGCCTGAACTACTACTTCCCGTCCGCGGTCGCCGACGACCCGGCCGGGCCCGCGCCGCGCGTCCGCACGGTCCGCAGGCTCGGTGTCCGCCGCACCGCCATGGACTGGGAGATCGACGCCGGGGGCATCGAGAGCCTGCTGCTCCGGCTCACGAACGAGTACGGCGCCCGCAAGCTGTACGTGACCGAGAACGGCTCCGCCTACCCGGACGTCGTACGGCCCGACGGGACCGTGCACGACCCGGAGCGCGCGGAGTACCTGGAGCAGCACCTCGCGGCCTGCGCCTCGGCGGCCCGCCGGGGCGTGCCCCTGGCCGGGTACTTCGCCTGGTCCCTCCTCGACAACTTCGAGTGGGCGTACGGCTACGACAAGCGTTTCGGACTCGTGCACGTCGACTACAAGACCCAGAAGCGCACGGTGAAGGGCAGCGGGCACCGGTACGCGGACATCATCCGCGCCCACGGGGGCCGGCGGAGGAACGCGGCGTAGTACCGACGGCGGTCGCCGGCCCGCGCACGCACGGGGGCCGGCGACCGCAGCTGACCCCTGCGGACCGAACCGACGTGCGGGTGCCCGACGACGTCACCCCGGAGCCGTCACGCACTGCCCGTTCCGTAGAAGCGCACGTAGTCGACCGTCATCGTCGCGGGGGCCGGCGTAGAGGTGTCGGGCGGGCCGGGCCAGTCGCCTCCGACGGCGACGTTGAGCAGCAGGTGCATGTCCTGTTCGAAGACCCAGTCGCGTGGTGAGGGCAGCTTCGACGGGGTCAGGGTGAAGTACGGCTTTCCGTCCACGGACCAGGTGATGCGACGCAACTGCTTGTCGACGGCATAGGTGTGGAAGGCCCGTGAGGCGTCGGCCGGAAGGGTGGTGGAACCGCCGATCCCCTTCTCGTTGAAGTAGGTCGGCCCGTGCGCAGTGCCGTACACGGTCCGCGGTTCCCCGCCGACCACCTCGCAGATGTCGATCTCGCCCTGTCCGGGCCACTCGATTCCGTTGTTGCCCAGCATCCAGATCGCCGGCAGCAGCCCCGTGCCGGTGGGTATCTTCGCGCGGATCTCCACACGTCCGCGGGTGAGGGCGACCTTGCCCTCGGTGGTCAGACGGGCCGATGTCCAGGTGCAGAACTTCCTTGTGTAGCAAGGCAGTTCGGCCCCGCCCGGAGCCGGTCGCGCCGAGATCAGCAGGTGACCCGAGCCATCGAGAGCGGAATTGTCCGCGTCGTCCGTGTAGTACTGCAGTTCGTTGTTGCCCCACCCCTCGGCGTCCCGGTTGCCGGTTTCGGTGTTCCAGGACCTTTCCGACGGACGGGAGGCCGCCGCTCCGTCGAACTCGGCCTGCCAGAAGGGTTTTTCCCCCGCCGAGGAGGAGTGCCTGCCGGGAGCGGAGCCGCACCCGGCCAGCAGTCCGCCCAGCGCCAGCACGAGTGCCAGGCGGGTACGTCGGTTCATCGAGCTGCTCCTGAAAGGTCGCGCCGAAAGCGGTGAGCAGGGTATCGCTCACCGGTCCGAACGCCCGTACGCACCGTTGATCGGCTTGCCGCCGAAGAGTCCCGTCGGATGGGAATCCCGCATGCTGAGGGGCGACAAGATCGGGCTGAGGGCCCGGCACGAAAACGACATCCCGATCCTGCGGGCCGGGCTCTACGACGACGTGGTCACCCACTCGCGGTCCGACGGCCGGCCGTGGCGGCCGATAACGCCCGGCTCGAAGGATTCGCGGCTCCTGGTGGACGACAAGGACCACCAAATCGTCCCGTTCTCCGTGGTGGAGCGGGACGGCGGCACGCTGGTCGGCACCGCGGTGCCGTGGGGGATCGACAATCACAGCCGTTCCGCGCACATCGGTCTGGGTGATGGGCGAGTTCCTGGACGAGGTGCTGCTCGGACTCCTCGTCCAGGAGTGGAAGCCGGGCCCGAAGGCGTAAGCAGCTCCAGGGTCAGGACAGCCTCGTAGATGCCTCACTCCCGATCCGCAGTCAACCGGCTGCGCCGCGGCCTCCCTGCATGCTCGGACGCCGCACCCGCAGACGTGCTCCCTCCCTTGCCGAAGCGCCTCTGTCCGTGCACCCGCAGCCGGTTACAGCTCGGCGCGGCTCCGTCTCGCGATCGGTGGGGTCGTCGCCACCACTCGCCGGAGGCACCTCGACGGCTTGGAAGTGCACCGGGCTCACCAGTTCTCGCCGGCGTCCCGGCCGACGGGTTCGGCTGTGAGCCGACTCTCCAGTCCCGTGATGATCAGCGACAGCGCCAGATCGAACATCCGGCTGCCATCAGGACGGCCTGTATCCGGGCGCTCGCCACCGCCGGTAGCGGTGGGAACCGGCAGGAATGCTGACCACCGCTGAAGCGCCCCACTGATTTCGGCGATCACCACGCCGAGTACGGCAGCGCCGACAGGAGCGGCCACCTGCGGGACCTCCTCCTGCGGTACGCCCGCATCCTCCAGCGCGGCGGTGAGCCCGACCCAGAAAGGGTCCTCAGACTCAATGAAGTCCGGCCGCCCGAACGAGTAGGTCATGAGTTCGGGATGACGGTGTGCCAGCCTGCGGAAGTCTTCGGCGAGTTGGCGGAAACGGTCCTGCCATGTGGCGCCTTCCCGGGTCGCGGTGCGGAACTGGGCGCCGACCGTTCTCGCCACGCCGCGGAGCACGGCGTCCTTGTTCGGCACGTGGTGGTACAGCGACATCGGGTTCGCATCCAATGCGGTCGCAAGTTTGCGCATGGTCAGCGCCTCGACCCCATCGGCGTCGATGAGGCGCAGCGCCATGGCGTGGATGCCGTCCGTGGTGAGCGGCACGTCCCTCTTCCTCGTCCCCCGGGGAGCCTTCCTTGGAGTTTCCATACGGCGTATGGTATCACTGAGGAAGTTCCATACGGCGTATGGAAATGAGGATCCCTGCCGGTCGGCGGCCTTCCCCGCGCCGCACAGTGCCCTCGCCCCCTCCCTCTCTCCGCACGAAGGAGCAATCCATGGACACGCAACCCGTGACCGATCTGCGTCCCATCCGGTCTCCGCGGGGGGTCCCTCTGCTCGGCCACACGCCGCAGATCCCCGCCACCAACCCGGTCGCCTACTTCGGTGAGCTGTCCGAGCAGTTCCCCGAGGGCATCTACGGGATGAGCATCGCCGGCATCGAGCAGGTCTTCGTCTACGACCCGGACCTGGTGGCCGAGGTCTGTGATGAGACACGGTTCTTCAAGCAGATCGAGAAGACGCCGCTGGCCCATGTCCGGGACTTCGCGGGGGCGGGTCTGTTCACGGCTCACCAGCACGAAGAGGAGTGGGGCATGGCGCACCGTGTCCTCCTCCCGGCCTTCAGCCAGCGGGCCATGAAGGCCTACTACGGGCAGATGCTGGAGATCGCCCAGAACCTGGCGGGCAAGTGGGAGCAGAGAGAGGGCGAGCCGGTCAACATCACGGACGACTACACCCGGCTGACCCTGGACACCATCGCCCTGTCCGGGTTCGGTTACCGGTTCCAGTCCTTCGACAAGGAGGAGCTGCACCCCTTCCTCCACGCGCTGCTGGAGTCCCTGATCGAGTCGATGCGGCGCTCGCAGGAGCTGCCGATGATGACCAGGATGCGCAAGGCGGACGACAAGAAGTACCGCGGGAACATCCAGCAGATGCAGGACCTGGTCGAGAGCGTGATCAAGGAGCGCCGTGAGGGGAAGGGCGGCGGTGAGGACGACCTGCTGGGTCTGATGCTGGAGGCCACCGACCCGGAGACCGGCAGGGTGCTGGAGGACGACAACGTCCGTGACCAGGTGCTGACGTTCCTGATCGCCGGCCACGAGACCACCAGTGGTCTTCTGTCGTTCGCCACCTACTCGCTGATGCGCAACCCGCACATCCTGGCCCAGGCCTACGCCGAGGTGGACCGGCTGCTGCCGGGCGACACGGTCCCGGACTACGACACGATCATGAAGCTGGACGTCATCCCGCGGATCCTGGAGGAGACCCTGCGGCTGTGGGCCCCCATCCCGGCCTTCGGCAAGGCCCCGTCGCGGGACACCGTCATCGGCGGCCGATACGAGCTGAAGAAGGGAACGCGGGTCAACTTGCTGATGGGCCCGCTGCACACTCATCCCAAAGCGTGGGACCGGCCCGACGAGTTCGACATCGACCGGTGGCTGCCGGAGAACCGGGGCAACCAGCACCCGCACGCCTACAAGCCGTTCGGTAACGGCGTGCGTGCCTGCATCGGCCGGCAGTTCGCGCTCACCGAGGCCCGTCTGGCCCTCGCACTGGTGCTGCAGAAGTTCAAGTTCGCCGACCCCACCGACTACAGGATGGACGCCAAGGAGGCACTGACCCGCAAGCCCGGCAACTTCGAGCTGGTCGTCCGTCGCCGTCAGGAGCACCAGCGCACCGTGTTCGGCGCGGTGGACCTGCAGACCGATGACACGCAGGCTCAGGCCGCGGTCAGCGGTCTGGGTGTGAATCTGACCGTCGCCTACGGCTCCAGCCTGGGCTCGTGCGAGGACCTGGCGCGCACCATCGCCGACCGCAGCGAGCGCTCCGGATTCGGCACCACCTTGGTCGGCCTGGACGAGCTGGGCGACAACCTGCCCACCGAGGGCCTGCTCGTGGTCGTGGCCTCCAGCTACAACGGCAGGGCCCCGGACAACGCGCAGCGTTTCGACGACCTGCTCGCCGCCGGACTCCCGGAGGGCTCACTGGAGGACGTGCGGTTCGCACTGCTGGGTGCCGGCAACACCCAGTGGGTGGCCACCTACCAGGGCTTCCCCAAGCGGATCGAGGAAGGCCTGCTGGCCGCCGGCGCCACCCCCGTCATCGAGCGCGGCATCGCGGATGCGGCCGGTGACTTCGACGGCATGGCCTCCCGCTGGATGGACACCTTGTGGGCCACCCTGGCCGAGGCGTACGCCGCCGACACCTCCGAGGCGAGTGGACCGCGCCTTCAAGTCCAGCTGCTCACCGAGGCCGACGTGCGCCCGGCGATCGTCTCCGACCAGGCCTACCCCCTCACGGTCGTGACCAACGAGGAACTCGTGGCCGACGCCACCGGCCTTTGGGACTTCAGCATCGAGCCGCCGCGCCCGTCCGCGAAGTCCATCACCATCGAACTCCCCGACGGTGTCACCTACGACACCGGCAATCACCTGGCCGTCTTCGCCAAGAACGAACCCGCCCTGGTCGACCGCACCCTGGCGCGGCTCGGCATCGACCGCGACCAGGTACTTCGGCTCGACCAGCCCCTAGGCGGGCGCACCCACCTGCCGGTCGGGACGCCCGTCACGGCCGGCCTGCTGCTCACCGAGTTCCTGGAACTGCAGGACATCGCCGCCCGCTCCCAGATCCAGACCCTGGCCGAACACACCACGTGCCCGTGGACCCGGCCCCAGCTGGAGGCGTACACGGCCGACACCGGAGAGGCCAAGGAGCGCTACCAGAAGGAAATCCTCAACAAGCGCATCTCCGTACTGGGCCTGCTGGAGCGCTTCCCGGCGGTCGAGCTGCCGCTGGCGGTCTTCCTGGACATGATGGGCCCGATCCGCCCGCGGTTCTACTCCATCTCCTCCGCTCCGCTGGCCAAGCCGCGCCACGTGCGCCTGACCGTGGGCCTGCTGGAGGGTCCGGCCCTGTCCGGTGACGGCCAGTACCGCGGCACCTGCTCGTCCTACATCGGCGGGCTCGAGCCCGGAGACGTCTTCTACGGCTACGTGCGCGTGCCCTCCCCGGCCTTCGCTCCGCCGGCCGACCCGGCCACCCCGCTGGTCCTCATCGGTCCGGGCACCGGCATCGCGCCGCTGCGCGGATTCCTGGAGGAACGCGCCTCGCAGCAGGAGAACGGCATCAAGGTGGGCCTGTCGCAGGTCTTCGTCGGCTGCCGCCACCCGGAGCACGACTACTTCTACGGCCAGGAGATGCGGGCCTGGGAGCAGTCAGGGATCGCGCAGGTGCACACCGCCTACTCGGCGGTGACCGGCCACCCGGCGCGGTTCGTCCAGAACGCCATCGCCAACGCCGCCGACACCGTGTGGCAGGCCGTCGAAGACGGGGCGTACGTCTACGTCTGCGGTGACGGCCGCCGCATGGCACCCGCCGTGCGCGAGGCGCTCGCCGCCATCTACCGGAAGCACACCGGCGGCGACGACCAAGCCGCCCAGCAGTGGCTCGCGCAGCTCGAAGCCGACGAGCGCTACCAGCAGGACGTCTTCGCCTGACCCCCAGACGCCGGGAGGGTGCGACGGTCCTGACACCCCGCACCCTCCCGGCCGCCATTCCCCCAACACGAGCACCACACGGCACCCATCGGCCCGAACCGGCCGGGAGTGCCGCCCACAGAAAGCAGAGCACCATGGACACCATGCTCGCCGGACGCTTCCACCTGGACAGCAAGAAGTTCGCCGTGGAGGAGGTTCCCGTCCCCGTGCCCGGCCCGGGCGAGGTCCTCATCGAGGTCAAGGCCGCCGGCGTCTGCCTCTCGGACATCCACCTGATCGACGGCTCCCTCGTTCCGCTGTTCGCCACATCCGACGTGGTCACCGTCGGACACGAGGTCTCCGGTGTGATCCACACCCTCGGCCCCGACCTCAGGCGCGGCCTGACCGTCGGCACCCGCGTCACCCTGGAGGCCGGCAAGACCTGCGGCCAGTGCGCCGACTGCGCACGCCGCCGCCCCTGCAGCCAGATGCGCACCGCCGGCATCGACTACGACGGCGGCTGGGCCCAGTACATGGTCACCCCCGAGGACACCCTCATCCCCATCCCCGGCAACCTCCCCTTCGACCAGGCCGCGATCATTCCCGACGCGGTCTCCACCCCCTACGCCGCCGTCGTCACCACCGCGGGCGTACGCCCCGCCCAGTCCGTCGGCATCTGGGGCGTGGGCGGAGTCGGCGCCCACAACGTCCGCATCGCCCGCTTGGCCGGCGCCGCGCCGATCATCGCAGTCGATCCCCTGCCCGGCGCCCGCGAGCGTGCCCTGGCCTTCGGCGCGGACCTCGCCCTCGACCCGGCCGCCCCCGACTTCGCCGACCAGGTCCGCGCGGCCACCGCCGGCCGAGGTCTCGACTTCGCTTTCGACTGCGCAGGCGTGCCCACCGTCCGCGAGCAGGCCGCCGCCGCACTCGGCCTGGGCGGTGTCCTCATCCTGGTCGGCATCACGCCCAGGCCTCTCATCATCAGCGAGGGCATGCTCTTCAACTACATGGGCAAGCAGGTGCGCGGCCACTACGGCGGCAGCCCCGAGTCCGTCACCGAGCTGGTCCGGCTGGCCGAAGTGGGCCGTCTCGACCTGGCCCCCTCCATCACCGACCACATCCCGCTCGCCGAGGCGGCCGACGCGGTCAACCGGCTGGAGAACAAGATCGGCGATCCGATCCGCCTCATCCTCGTCCCCTGACAACTGAACAGGAAATGCATCAGGACCACCTCGGGCAGGGGTGAGCGGGCGCCAGTGCCCGAGGGAGCACCGGCGCCCGCGGCTCCCCCGGTCTCCGGGTCCGCGGCATACCGGACTCCGGGGCAGGTGAAGCCGGGCAGGGCGCGGAGCCTCAGCCGGCTGCGTCTGGCTGCGCGGCGTCCGGGACGAGTCCGGTGTCCCCGGCTGGTCGTGGTCGAGGACGAGGGCCGCGCGGCCACCGGCGGACGGGGTGGCGCCCAGGGCTGTCAGGTGTCCACGGGGCCTGGCGCAGCCGGTGCTCCGGGTCAACCGAGGTCGGGCAGCGGCCGCCGGGTCACCTCGTGGGCGTCGTCCGGCAGGACGCCGAGCATGCGCAGGACCATCTCGGCCAGGTCCGAGGCGGTCTCGTCGCCGTCGAGGTCGGGCCGGGCCAGCCGCAGCGCCACGAGGGACAGCAGGGTCCCGCCCAAGGCGGACAGGCCGGTGGTCGAGTTGCGGCAGGTGAAGCGGCCCGAGGCGATGCCGTTCTCCACGTCGCGCAGGGCTCGCGGGGCGAGTCCGCGGTCGGAGTGGATGTGGGCCAGACCGCGGTCACGCAGGATCCGCATGAGTTCGGGGTGGGAGTCGGCCATGCGGGCGGTGAGCCGGAAGCCCACGGCGACGAGCTCAGCCGGGTCGTCGATTCCTTGTACGCGGTCGTCGATGGCTCGACCGAACTCCTCCAACGCGTCCATCACGGCGGCGTCGAACAGCTCCGCCTTGGACTCGAAGTGGTTGTAGAACGAGCCGAAACCCACGTCCGCGCGCTCGGCGATGGCCTGAATGCTGACGCTGGTGTCGCCGGTCTCCGCGAGGATCTGCCGGGCCGCACGAACGAACGCCTGCCGGGTCTCGGCGCGGCGCCGCTCGAAGCGGTTCTTGGGCGGGGCTGACGACGTCGACATACGGCGAGTGTAACAAGCACCACGATGAGTCTGCCATTACTGATGAAAGCATCAGATTTTTCATCTTGCGCTATTGACGATAGTTCCCACAGAGTTGATGATTTTCTCATTACAGCAGTGTTGCTTGGAGGACACCATGTCCCGCACCCCCGTTGACAGAACCGCTTCCCTAACGCCCCACCAAAACCTCCACAGTGAGCAGGGCTCCTTGCGCGGCGAGCATCCGGGACGGTCCCGGAATCCCGTGATCAAGGCGGCCGACCTGGCCTGGCTGGAGTTCGAGAAGCCCGATCTGGACCGGGCCGAGGTCTTCGCCCGTGACTTCGGTTTCGCGATCGCAGCCCGCACCGAGGGCGAGCTGTGGCTGCGCGGCACCTTCGCCGGCTCGCCCTGCATGGTGATCCGCAATGGCCGTACGTCCCGCTTCATCGGGCCGACGTTCCGCGCGGCCGAGCGGGCCGACCTGGACCGGCTGGCCCGCGCCACCGGCAGTACCGTCCGGAACATCGGCGTACCCGGAGGCGGCCAGTCGGTCGCCCTGCTCGATCCCTCGGGCCTGCCGGTCCGGGTCGTGCACTGCGCCGAGCAGCTGCCCGCGCTGCCCGAGCAGGAGCCGCTGCTGCTCAACTTCGGCACCGATCACCGTCGTACGAACGTCACCCAGCGTCCGCCCCGTGAGCCGTCCCGAATCCAGCGGTTGGGCCATGTGGTGCTGGAGACCCGGGTGTTCTCCCGCACCCTGGACTGGTACCTGGACATGCTGGGTCTGATCGTGTCCGACTTCCTGTTCCTGGACGGGCAGCGCGATCGCGGTCCGACCATGGCGTTCATCCGCTGCGACCAGGGCAGCGTGGCCGTCGACCACCACACGCTGGCCCTGCACTTGGGGCCCGGAACGGGCTACGTCCACTCCGCCTACCAGGTCACCGACCTCGACGCGATCGGCGCCGGCGGGGAGTACCTGGCCGAGCGCGGTTACCAGCGCAGCTGGGGCATCGGCCGGCACATCCAGGGCAGCCAGCTGTTCGACTACTGGCGCGACCCCGACCACTTCATGCTGGAGCACTTCGCCGACGGCGACCTGTTCTCCTGCGACCTGGAGCCCGGCTGGGCGCCGATGTCGGCGAGCGGCCTGGCCCAGTGGGGCCCGCCCGTCACCCGCGACTTCCTGGGCGCCAGTCCGTCCCCCGCCAAGCTGCGCGAGGTCATGGCGGCCCTGCGTGGCGACAACGAACTCGACCCCGCACGCCTGCTGGGCCTGATGAAAGCGATGACCTCATGAGCACCAACGTTCTGCGCACCTCCGACGGGTGGTGGGTCGTGCGCGACGAACGCGCCGTCCGCGTCGAGACCAAAGCGGTCACCACCGCGCAGCTGCTCGCCGACCGGGACACGGTCCGCGAGGCCGCTGCCTCCGCCGGGAGCGGCACGCCCGTAGCCGACCTGGTGGCGCTGCCCCCGGTCACCACCCCGTGCCGGGTGGTCGCCCAGATGGTCAACTACCGCAGCCACGCCAAGGATTCGGGCTTCACCGGCGACATCCCGGCGACCTTCTTCCGCAAGGCGTCCGGCTCGGTCAGCGGACCGCACGAGAAGATCGTGCGCCCCGCGCACGTGAAGTTCCTCGACTACGAGGTGGAACTCGGCCTCGTCATGGGCGCGACGCTGCCCGTGGGCACCGTCGTCAAGGAGCAGGACCTGCCGCGCTACGTCGCCGGCCTTGTCCTGACCAACGACGTCAGCGCCCGCGACGTCCAGCTGACCAAGACCCAATTCTACGAGAGCAAGTCCTATCCGACCTTCACCCCCACGGGGCCGTACCTGGCCCTGCTGGAGCCCGGGGACTTCGCCCACCTGCTGGACCTGCGGCTGCGCCTGTCGGTCAACGGCGTGTCGCGCCAGGACCGCACGCTGGCCGACATGATCGTACGGCCCGCAGAGGCGCTCACCCTGCTCGCCCGCTTCCAGACCCTCGACCCGGGCGACCTGCTGCTGACCGGCACTCCCGGCGGCACGGCCCTGAAGGCCCCGCCCAAGCCGGCCGAGAAGATCGCCGCTCTGCTGCCGCCCGCACTGAAGTGGAAGGCGTTCTTCAGGGGTCAGGCCAAAAACCCTCGCTACCTGCGCGACGGTGACCTCATCACCGCCACGATCGCCACCCCCGACGGGCAGATCGACCTCGGCCAGCAGCGCACCCCCGTTACGGACGCACCGTGAAGACCTCATCCCGCAGGCCGGTGGTGATCATCGGTGCCGGGCCCGTCGGGGTCACGGCCGCCCTCCTGCTCGCCCGGCAGGGAGTGCCCAGCGTGATCCTCGAACGCCACCGGGACATCTACCCCCTGCCGCGCGCCGTCGTCGTGGACGACGAGATCCGCCGGATCCTGCAGAGCGTCGGTGTCGACGAGGAATTTGCCGCCCTCGCCCGCCCGGCGCCCGGGCTGCGGCTGGTGGACGCCAGGCGCCGCGTGATCACCGAATTCCCGCGGTCCATGCACGGACTCCACGGCTTCCCGCAGCTGAGCATGTTCAACCAGCCCGAGCTGGAACACCTGCTCCGTGACGCCGTGGCGCGCCGCCCGGAGTGCGAGCTGTGGAGCGGGGCGGAGGTCGTGTCCGTCGCAGAGTCCGTCGCACGGGACACCGACGGACCCAACTACTCGACGGATCCCGTCCGGGTCACCTTCCGGCGCGACGGCAGCGACGAGGAGGAACACCTGTGGGCCGATGCCGTCCTCGGCTGCGACGGTGCAGGCAGTCTCACCCGTGACGCCATCGGCACCGCCTGGGAGGACCTGCACTTCCAGGAGAGCTGGCGGGTCATCGACGTGCGCACCAGCCGCCCGGTGCGCACGTGGGAAGGCGCCGAGCAGATCTGCTGCCCCACCCGGCCGGCCACCTTCATGCGCATCAGCGAGGACCGCTACCGCTGGGAGTTCCGGCTGGCCGACGACCAGAACCTGGACGGCCCGGACGGATGGCAGCGCCTGCGCGAGCTGGTCGCCCCCTGGGTGCACCTGCCGGCCTCGCAGTGCGACGACTTCGAAGTGATACGGCAGGCGCAGTACACCTTCCAGGCCCGTCTCGCCGACCGGTGGCGCCGGGGGCGTGTCTTCCTGCTGGGCGACGCCGCCCACCTCACCCCGCCCTTCGTCGGGCAGGGTCTGTGCTCCGGCCTGCGCGACGCCAACAACCTCACCTGGAAACTCGCCCGCGTCCTCCAACAGGGCGCACCCGAGGGGCTGCTGGACACCTACGAACGCGAGCGCAAGCCACACGCCCGCCACGCGATCCGCGTGGCGGTCGCCGTCGGCTGGGCCATGACCGGCGGGCAGGACCGCGCTGCGGCGTTCCGCCGGGCCGTGGTGGGCGCGGTCTGTCGCATCCCCGGCGTGACCGAGGCGGTGAGCCATGACCTCAGCCCCGCCCTGACCGCCGGTCCACTCGTACGGCGCCGCCCCAGGCTGACCGGCCGCGTCCTGGCCGGCACCTTCTGCCCGCAGCCCCGGGTACGGCACGACGGCAGGCGAGTGCGCCTCGATGACGTCCTCGGGGACTCCTTCGCCGTCCTGACCGCTGTGCCGCCCACGGCGCAGATGACGGCCGTGGCCACGGCACTGGGCGCCCGGACGATCCACGTCGACGAACTGGGCGACGACGGCACCCTGGCCGACTGGCTGGCACGCGGCCGTGCCGACGCCGTCCTGCTGCGCCCCGACCGCGTCGTGACGGACACCGTTCCGGCCGGCACCGGCGACTTCACGGACACCGTCGCCTGGGCCCCCCTGCTGCACACGGCCCGTCGTACCGCCGACGCCCTGCCCGCCCCCTGACGAGGAGCACCTCACCATGACCAGCCCGCACCTTGTGCCGTATGCGGATCCCTTCTTCATTCCCGACCCGCAGTCGGCCGCCCACAGCCGCATCGCGGACTTCGCCCGATGGGCGGCCCGGCACCGGGGCGCTGATGGGATCCAGGACCCCACGGACTACCGATCCCTGTACCAGTGGTCCGTCACCGACCTCGAAGGGTTCTGGGCCGCGGTGTGGGAGTACTTCGACATCGACGCGACGACCGGGTACGAGCGGGTGCTGGCCGAGGAGACCATGCCCGGCGCCCGCTGGTTCCCGGGCGCCACCCTCAACTACGCCCACCACGCGCTGCGCAACCTGCAGCCGGACGCTCCCGCCATCACCGCGCTGGACGAGACCGGAGTCAGCTACGAGATCACGGGCCAGGAACTGCGTTCCCGGGTCGCCTCCGTCGCCGCCACTCTGCGTGACCTGGGCGTCGGACAGGGCGACCGGGTGGTGGGTTACCTGCCCAACACGCCCCACGCCGTCATCGCCTTCCTCGCTGCCGCCAGTCTGGGCGCGGTGTGGTCGGTGTGCGGCCAGGACTACGCACCCAAGGCCGCCGGCGACCGTTTCGCCCAGCTCGAGCCCACGGTGCTCGTCACCGCTGACGGCTATCTCTTCAACGGCACCACTCACGACCGCCGCGCCGCCTCGCTCGAACTCGCCGCCGCCCTGCCGACGCTGAAGGCCACGGTGCTCGTGGAGCACGTCGGCCTTGTATGGCCCGAAGGCGGGGACTCGGGGCTGACGGTTCCCTGGGAGGACGCGGCCACCCGCACCGAGTACCTCACCATCGCCCCGGTGCCGTTCGACCACCCGCTGTGGGTCGTCTTCTCCTCCGGCACCACCGGACTGCCCAAGGGCATCGTCCACGGGCACGGCGCGGTCCTGCTCGAACACCTCAAGATGCTCGGCCTGCACACCGATCTGGGCACCGGGGACCGCCTGCTGTGGTACACCACCACCCACTGGATGATGTGGAACCTGGTCGTCTCCACCCTGCTGACCGGTGCCACCACCTGCACGTACGACGGCAGCCCGGCACCGCAGGTACGTCCGGACGTCCTGTGGGAGCTGGCGGCCCGTCACAAGGTCACCGTCTTCGGCACCAGTCCTCAGTACCTGCTGGTCATGGCCAAGCTGGGCATCGAACCCTCCGTGCACGACCTGTCGGCCATTCGCGTCGTCGGCTGCACCGGCTCCGCTCTGCCCGCCTCGGCCTACCCCTGGGTCCGCGACCACGTGGGCGCAGGCGTCCAGCTGGCCTCCACCAGCGGCGGCACGGACATCGTCTCGGGCTTCGCCGGCAGCGCCTCCACGACCCCCGTCTGGGCGGGGGAACTGTCCGCCCCCGGCCTGGGCGTGGCGCTGGCCGCCTACGACGCGAAGGGCACTCCTGTCCTCGATCAGGTCGGCGAACTGGTCGTCACCCGGCCCATGCCGTCCATGCCGCTGTACTTCTGGAACGACCCCGACGGCAGCCGCTACCGTGACGCCTACTTCGGCGTCTACCCCGGTGTGTGGCGGCACGGCGACTGGATCACCCTCACCTCGCACGGCTCGGTGATCGTCCACGGCCGCTCCGACGCCACCCTCAACCGCAACGGCGTGCGTCTGGGCAGTGCCGACATCCACGAGGTCGTCGAACGCCTCCCCGAGATCACCGAGGCTCTCGTCATCGGGGCGGAGGAACCCGACGGCGGCTACTGGATGCCGCTCTTCGTGGTCCTTGCTGACGGGGTCGGCCTGGACGACACCCTGCGCGAGAAGATCCGCGACGCCATCCACGCCGGCGCCTCACCCCGCCACATGCCCGACGAGATCCTCGCCGTACCGGCACTGCCGCACACGAAGACCGGCAAGAAGCTCGAGGTCCCCGTCAAGCGTCTGCTCCAGGGCGTCCCCGCCGAGCAGGTCCTGAACCCCGCGGCGGTCGACAACCCCGAACTGATCGCCTATTTCGCCGGCCTGGGCGCGCAGCGGAACAGGCAGTCGACACACCGCACATGACGTCCGCCCGGGGGTCACAGGCCCACGTGACAGCACGGGGTCCTGGTGCCCGCCCGGCTCCCCCAAACCCGGGCACCGCAGCCTTCGCACAACCGAACCGAGAGAGAAATCATGAGCATGACCGACCGTGAACCGCAGGCCCTCGACGTCCTTGACGACGCCGGGCGAACGGTGCTGTTCACCGAAGCCCGCACCGCCAACACCTTCGCCCCAACGGCCGTTGCCGACGACGAACTCGCCATGATCTGGGACCTCGCCCGTTGGTCGCCGAGTGCCGCCAACAGTCAGCCTCTGCGTGTGCTCTTCGTGCGCACCCGCGAGGGAAAGGAGCGACTGAGCCGGCATCTCGACGAGGGCAACAGGGCCAAGACGCTGAGTGCGCCGGCCGTGGCAGTCCTGGCGTACGACGTCGACTTCCATGAGCAGATGCCTACAGTCTTCCCGGCCCGCGGCGACATGCTGCGGGCGCTGTTCGCCGACCAGATCGAGAAGCGCGAGAGCATCGCTGCCTACAACTCGGCACTGCAGACAGGTGTTTTCCTGCTCGCAGTGCGCGCGGCGGGGCTTGCCGCCGGTCCTATGGCGGGCTTCGACGAGGCCGGGGTGGACCAGGAGTTCTTCGCCGGTACCAGCTGGCATTCGCACCTGGTGGTCAACATCGGTCACCCCGGTGCCGACCCGTGGTTCCCGCGGCTGCCCCGCGTGCCCGTCGAGGACGCCGTCGCCTGGGCCTGACGGTACTGCCCCCTGGTCGAGTGAAACCCGGAGACTGTTTCCAGGACGTGGCGGAGGTGTGCGAAGCGCTTGATCGGTCAGCGCGGCCCGAGTTCGGTGAGGAACTGACGAACAGCTTCTGCGCCACCAGTCCAAGCATGGCGCGCGTTTTCGCCCGGACCACGTTCCAGTCGGATTCGCGGGGTGATCTCAAGGACGTGAAGGTGCCGACCCGAGGCCACGAACGAAGCGATCACCAGCTTCCCGGCGGGCCTGCGGTGATGTGCCGTACGGGACAGCCGTCCGGCCCGTACGACGCCGACGAGAGGACGTCGAACACGAGATCGCCGACCTCCCCGAACGCCTCAGCCCCCTCGGCGCACGCGTCGGGACGGCCCTTCGCGCGCGGCTGGCCGAGGCCCCCTCCTTCGTCGCCTTCGAGGGCTACGGCACCGTTGCCGTCCTGGCCGCCGTACTGCGTTCACGCGGCACGGACCGGGCGCGCGTGGCCGGAACCTGGCAGCGCGTCGCGGTCGAGGGCACCCGCAGGCGGATCCGGTTCTCCCGCACACCGGGCACCGGCGTGTGGCAGTGGGCCTGGGCGCCCGTCCAGGTCGTCGACCGGGATCCGGCGGAACCCGCTCGCTTCCTGGTTCTGCGCACCGGCTGACGGACCCCGCCGCTCCGCTTTGTCCGCGCTCCTCGGCCGCGCCGAAATCCGATGGCTGCTCCCCGGTGCCGCTATGTAACTTAGGCGTGAACCTAGTGGCCCTAGGTTCCCACCTCAGACGTACGCACACCCCAGGAGCTTCCCCGTGAGACCGCTCACCGAGACCGACATCCGCAGCTCGTTCGTCAACTGCTCGAAGGGGGAGGCGAAGCGTGTCGCGGTTCCGCGGGACCTGGACGAGCGGCCCTGGGAGCACCTGGACTTCCTCGGGTGGCGAGATCCCGGAGCGCCCGACCGCAGCTATCTCGTCACCGAGTACGGGGACCGGCTCGTCGGCGTGACGCTGCGGTTCCCCTCGTCCCGGCGCGGGATGCTGCACCGCAGCATGTGCTCGCTCTGTCTGACGACGCATCCGGGCAGCGGCGTCTCCCTGATGACGGCCCGCAAGGCCGGTGCGGCCGGGCGCGAGGGCAACTCGGTCGGGATCTACATGTGCAGCGACCTCGCCTGCTCGCTCTACGTGCGGGGCAGGAAGGCGCCGGAGCACGGGAGCCGCTTCGAGGAGACGCTCACCCTGGAGGAGCAGATCGCGCGGACCGTGGGCAACCTGTCCGCCTTCCTGGCGAAACTGTCCGCCTGACGGGCCGACGCGCTCCCGGGGCCGGCCCCGGGAGCGTCGGCGGGGTCGAACGGGTGCGGGTCCGGCATCCCGTGTCCGGTGACGACAGCGCCGTACGCCTGCTGATCGGGACGCGCGTGATTGACTACCTGGCGTGCGGTCCACTCACCGCAGGGCGTCCCGGCCCCCAGGCCCCGCCTGCCGTGCCGCTCCGGTACGGCCGCGACCACCTCACGCAGACAGGTGTGCGCCCGCGACAGCAACCGGATGCCCGCTGTGCCGAACAGGACGCTCCCCTTCCCTCGCCTGACCCGTACGAGAACAACTTGGGCACACTTGCGGACAGTTACGGTCCTGAATGAGTACGGAAGAAAACGTTCGTTGCACCTGTGAAAGGGGAACAGCGCAAGGATGCAAAAGGCACGTGGTGAGTGGAGGACGTCCGTCGTCCGGTTCGTGAAGCGGCGCCGGGAACCCGCCGTCGTGCAGGCGCTGAGATCGACTCTGGCGGCGACGATCGCGTACGTGGTCGCCGTGCGGCTCAGCCCCGAGGCGGCCCCGCTCACCGCTCCCCTGACCGCTCTGCTGGTCGTGCAGGTCACCCTGTACGGCACGATCAAGACGAGCATGCGCCGGGTGAACTCGGTCGTCGCCGGTGTCCTGGTCGCCATCGGTTTCAGCGTGCTGGTGGGTCTGACCTGGTGGAGTCTGGCGCTGCTCATCATCGCCTCGCTGGCCGTCGGGCACCTCGTGCGGGTCAGCGAATTCGTGCCCGAGGTGGCGATCAGCGCCATGCTGGTCCTCGGCGTGACGAAGGTGGGCGACTACGCGTGGGCCCGGGTGCTGGAGACGGTGATCGGCGCCGTGGTGGGTCTCGCCTGCAATCTGCTGTTCGCTCCCCCGGTGTGGGTGGACGCCGCCGGGGAGTCCATCGAGGACCTGGCACGCCGGATGCGGCAGTTGATGCTGCGGCTCGGCGAGGAGGCCTCGGGACACACCCCGTTTGCACAAGCGGCGGCGCGACTGCACGAGGCACGCCGGCTCGACCACGACATCGCCGAGGTGGACGGGGCGCTGCGCCAGGCGGAGGACAGCCTGAAGCTCAATCCGCGCGTCCGCGAGGGCCTGCTGCACCGGGTGGTGCTGCGCACCGGCCTCGACACGCTGGAGATCTGCACCGTCGTCCTGCGGGTGCTCGCGCGCAGCTTCACGGACCTCGCCAAGGAACACGAGCCCGAGCCGGTGTTCGACACCCAGGTGGGCGCGGCGCTGGAGGAGCTTCTGTCCCAGGTGGGCGACGCCGTCGTCAGCTTCGCGGTCCTGGTGACCACCGACGTGAGCCGCAGCGCGGAGTCCGCGGAGGCCCGCCTCAGCGCGGAACTCGCCATGGCGGCCGCCACGCGCGACAAGCTGGCCCAGTTGTTCCTGGACGGCGTGCAGCGCGACGCGCGGCTGTGGCACCTGCACGGTGCCGTGCTCACGGAGGTCAACCGCATCCTGGACGAGCTCGACATGGAGCACCGGTCACGGCGTCTGCTGGAGGAGCTGGACCGCTGCACCCGTGAGCAGCGCGAGCGCTGGCCGCGGCTCGCCCGCCTGCAGCAGCGCGCGCGCCGGCTGCGCCGCGGGCGGCGGCACCTTCGCCTGCCGTGGCGGAACCACCGCTCCCCCTCGAAGCGTTCTACCTGACGTGGCGCCGCGGCGACGCGTGGGGCCGGCTCGACGAGGGGAGCGTTGGGATGCCCGACGGCACCGTGCGGATCGACGGAAATTCACTGCTGCTGCCGGGGGACGTGCGGGTCCGGTTCATGCGCACGCTCCGGCTGCCGGAGACGGGCACGCACGGACTCCCGCCCGGCCTCGGCGAGTTCCCGGTGCGCCGTGTCGAGGACTACGCGGACCGGGTGCCCGAGGGCTGGCGGGCCCGGGGCGGGGTGATGCTTCCGGTGTATCTGCGCGAGGCCATGTGGCTGGGCTTCGGGGGTTCGCAGGAGCCGGCCGCCCTTCAGGTCGGTGTCGGCAAGGTGTGCGCGATCTCGGGCAGGCCGTGGAGCGACCGGTTGCGCCGCCGCCCTCAGAACTACGTGGTCCTGCCGCGTCAGCCCTGGCTCGACGGCATCAACTCGGGCAAGGGGACGGTCCGCCAGTTCGTGGCGGTGCCCCTCGGCCTCGGTGCCACCGTCGAGGGGCAGGTCACCGGCGAGGAGGTGTGGGGCGGCGTCCAGCTGCAGTCCTTCCCGCTGAACGCGCGGCGGCTGGCCGAGTGGCGCGAGGAGCAGCGCCTGCGGGCCGAGCGGGTCCGGGCGGTGCAGCCTCCCGCGGGCTTCGGCGCGATGCCCGCGCCGTTCGCCGCCGCGGCGCCGCCCGCTCCCGGCGGCGCTCCGGCGGGCGGCGCTCCCCGGCGGGCGGCGGCGATGGGGCTCGGGGTGGGCGGTTCGATGCGCCAGGAGGTCTACCGGGACGAGCGGCCCCGTGGCAGCTGGGCCGAGGAGCCCGCCGGACGCGTGTTCGTGCACCTGGTGACGCCTCCGGAGTGGCGTCGCATCACCGGCGAGGCACCGCCGCCGTCGCCGGTCGACCGGGCGGCGTACACCCGCGCGGGTCTGCCCTGGTTCGACTACTACGACCAGGACGCCGCGGACGTCGCCCCCACGGACACCCTCGGCGGGGTGAAGCCGGTCGGCGAGTGGCTCGGCGACGACCTCGATCCCTGGCAGCAGCCCTCGCCCCACCAGGTGAAACCGCTCGGGGACGCGCCGGGCGAGCCGGTCGGGGACGGCGACTGGTGAGCGCCGGCGCCCGTGGTGGGAGTCGCGTCGGGTGTTGCCTTCCTTGCACGGGACGGGTGCGCCGCGTCAAGGTGGCTGTCACAGCCGAGGCGACCGACCCCCTGAAGGTGCAGGCATGAGCAGTGGTGGAGCAGCGGAGCGGAGTCCGCGCGGCGGCAGGTGGAGCAGGCGCCGGTTCGTCGGGACCGTCACGGCCGCCGCCGCCGTGACGGCGATTCCGGCGCCGGTCTCGCCGAGGGCCCCTTCGTCACCGGACGCGGCGGCCCCCTCCGCGCCGTCCGAGCCGGCGCCGGACTCCGTCTCTCCGCCCGCCCGCCCCTCCGGTCCCCGCCCGCTCTTCCTCGGCACCTACACCTCGGTGGAGGGCGGTGGCCGGGGCATCGGCCTCGCGACGTACGACGCCGCGACGGGACGGATCACGGGGGCCGGGACGATCACCGGCGTCGCCGACCCGTCGTATCTGGCCGTGCACCCGGACGGCCGCACGCTGTACGCCGTCGACGAGCGCCCGGACGGCGGGGTGACGGCCGTGCGGCTCGCGAAGCGGAACAAGGTCCTGGGCACGCGCGGCACCGGCGGCTCAGGGCCCTGCCAGCTGTCCGTGCACCCGGGCGGGCGATGGCTGCTCAGCGCCAACTACGGCTCGGGAAGCGTCGCCGTGCATCCGATCGACGCCTCCGGCGCGCTCGGCGAGCGCACCGACCTCGTCACGCACTCCCGCCCCGGCCCGGGACCCGGCCAGCAGGGGCCGCACGCCCACCAGTTCGTCACCGGCCCCGACGGCGGTCATGTCCTCGCCGTCGACCTGGGCACCGACACCGTGTACACGTACCGGCTCGACGCGTCCGAGGGCACGCTGGCCGAGGTCTCCGAGGCGCACACCCGTCCGGGCGCGGGTCCGCGCCATCTGACCTTCCACCCGGAGGGCCGTTTCGCCTATCTGGCGAACGAGGTCGACAACACGGTCGTGGTCTGCGCCTACGACCGGGCCACCGGACGGCTGACGCCGGGCGACCCCCAGCCGACCGGGACGGGAGCGGGGACGAGCTATCCGGCGCAGATCCTGGTCACCTCGGACGGGGCGTTCGCGTATCTCGCCAACCGGGGCCACAACAGCCTGACCCGGTACGCGGTCGAGGCGGACGGTGCCCGGCTGCGGCTCCTGGACACGGTGCCGGTCGGCGGCGACTTCCCGCGCCAGATCGCGTTCTCCCCGGACGAGCGGCTGCTGTTCGCGGCGAACCAGAAGTCGGGCACGGTCAGCGTCTTCCAGGTCGACCGCGGCAGCGGGGAACTGCGGCTCAGCGGGGAGCCGTTCGCCTCACCGGTCGCCGTCTGCGCGCTGCCGTTGTAGGGCGCGGGGGCAGGCCGCCGCGCTCGCCTGCGCGAGCAGGACGTGCATGCGCTCCGTGAGCTGGGCGACGTCGTCGGCAGGTGCGTGGAAGGGCAGCCGTACGTCGCCGTTGCCGCGCGCCCGCTCGACGCGCAGGGTCAGTCCGTGCCGGTCGACGGCGAGCGGCTGGACGCGGACGGCGCCGTGCAGGCTGTCGGGCTCGACGAGCCGGGTCAGCCGCTCGACCGCGTCCGGGTGGGCGTCCGCGAGGTGGGTGAGCAGTTTCGCCTCCGCCGTCGCGAGCGGATCGGGCCGGGCGGCGGCCAGGTCGCCGAGGTCGACGACGACCGCTCCGGACGCCTCCCGCAGGACGGCACGCGAGGGCTGGAACGCCAGGTGTCCCTCTTCGGGCGTGAACCAGCCGGCGAGCCAGAGCCTCGCGCGGATCCGGCTCCGCAGTGGGACGGGCGCGACGTCGGCGAACTCCAGCACGGCGGACGGCTCCCCGCGCGGTGCGCAGATCGCCGCGGTGACCAGCGTGCTGTCCTCGGGCACGTGCAGGAGCACCCGGCCGTCGGTGCCGACGGTGTGCGCGCCGACGAGCTCCTCCCGGCCGCCCTCCGCGGTCACCGTGCAGGACCATGCGACGGCGAGCACCGAGCGGGCGCGTTCGGCCGCGGAAGGCGCTGCCGCCCAGGTGTGACGGTCACCCATCCCAGACTCCTTAATTAGGTAAGCCTCACCTAACTTAGCGCAGTTCGAGGCGTGCGCCAACCACGCCCCGCGCGCATCGCGAACGTCCCTTCTCAGGCGGCGATCGCGCCCAGCAGCGCCCGTGCGCACAGATCACGCACCTGCGCGCGGGAGAGCTGGGCGTCCCTGAGCCACTCCAGACAGACCGCCGTGGTGAACGCCAGCCACCCGCGGACCGCGATCCGCAGCTCCGGACGGCTCTCGGGGGCCCAGCCGAGGTCCGGGTCGGCGGCGAGTGCTTCGAGGATCTGCTGCTCCTGCACGGCGAGCGCCCGCTGGTAGACCTTCCGCACCGCCCGGTCGCCCGCCGCGTCGGCGCGGTGGAAGGCCCGGAAGCCGTGTGCGTGCTCCTCGACATAGCCGAGGAAGGTGTCGAGGCCGGCCGCGAGCTGTTCGCGCACCGGGACCCCGGGCACCGCGGCCGTCATCCGCAGCATGCGTCCGCTCTCGCGCTCCACGACGGCCGCGAAGAAGTCCCGCTTCGTCGGGAAGTAGTGGTAGAGCAGCCCGCGCGAGACCCCGGCGATCTCGGCGACCTGCTCGATCCACACCTCGTCGTACGGGCTCTCCGAGAACAGTCGCGCCCCGACCGACAGCAGCTGCTCCCGGCGTTCCTCGGTGCTGAGCCGACGGCGGGTGCGCTCCGTCCGGTCCCCCTGCTTCCCGGCCATGCCCGCACCTTACTTGACGCCGGTTCAACAAGGGGACCACACTGACCGCGTTGTTGAACTCACGTACAACAGCGCGACGGCGGGCTCGACTCGACGCGGACGCAAGGGAGACGGCGTGATGGCGCAGACGGCAGGGGCCGCACTTCCCAAGGGGTTCCGCAGTGCGGAGCTGGGCTGGCCCGAGCTTCACCGCATACCGCGTCCGCCGCTCCGGGTCCCGCTGATCGGCGACGTGGTCGGCGCCGACGTCCGTACCCCCGTGCAGGACTCGCTGCGCTTCGGGCAGCGGCTCGGGCCGATCTTCCGCCGCAAGGCGTTCGGCAACGAGATCGTCTTCGTCGGCGGTGCGCGGCTGGCCGCCGAGCTGGCCGACGAGTCGCGGTTCGCCAAGCACGTGGGTCTCGGTGTCGCCAACCTCCGCCCGGTGGCGGGCGACGGGCTGTTCACGGCGTACAACCACGAGCCCAACTGGCAGCTCGCGCACGACGTGCTGGCCCCGGGCTTCAGCCGTGAGGCCATGGAGGGCTACCACCCGATGATGCTCGCCGTGACCGAGCGGCTGACGGACCGCTGGGACCGGGAGGCGGCGGCCGGGCACGCCGTGGACGTGCCCGGCGACATGACCAAGCTGACTCTGGAGACGATCGCCCGCACCGGGTTCGGCCACGACTTCGGCTCCTTCGAGCGCTCCCGCCCGCACCCCTTCGTGAACGCGATGGTCGGCGCACTCACCCACGCGCAGCGGCGCAACGTCGTACCCGCGCCGCTGGCTCCCGTACTGCTGCGCCGCGCGAGCCGCCGCAACGAGGCGGACATGGCCTGCCTGAACCGCACGGTGGACGCGGTCGTGGCGGCCCGCCGCACCACGAGCGGCGACGGGGACCTGCTGGACCGGATGCTGGAGACGGCCCACCCGCGCACCGGCGAGCGGCTGGCACCGGAGAACATCCGCCGCCAGGTGATCACCTTCCTGATCGCGGGTCACGAGACGACCTCGGGCGCGCTCTCCTTCGCCCTGCACTACCTGTCCCGGCACCCGGACGTCGCCGCCCGCGCCAGGGCGGAGGTGGACCGCGTCTGGGGCGACACCGCCCGGCCCGCCTACGACCAGGTGGCGAGGCTCCGTCACGTGCGCCGGGTCCTCGACGAGGCGCTGCGGCTGTGGCCGACGGCGCCCGCCTTCGCCCGGGAGGCCCGGCAGGACACGGTACTCGGAAGGGTCCACCCGATGCGGCAGGGCGCGTGGGCGCTGGTCCTGACGGCGATGCTGCACCGTGACCCGGAGGTCTGGGGCGCCGACGCCGGGCGCTTCGACCCCGGCCGCTTCGACGCGAAGGCCGTACGCGCCCGCCCCGCGCACACCTTCAAGCCGTTCGGCACCGGGGTGCGGGCCTGCATCGGCCGCCAGTTCGCCCTGCACGAGGCGACGCTGGTGCTGGGGCTGCTGCTGCGCCGCTACGAGCTGCTCCCCGAACCGGGGTACCGGCTGCGGGTCGCCGAGCGGCTCACGCTCATGCCGGAGGGACTGCGGCTGCGCCTGGACCGCCGGGTCCCCGCCGCGCCGGTGCCCTCAGCGGTGCGCCGCCCAGTGTCCGGGGCGGGTGACTGACTCCGGCAGCTTCGTGCCGACGCTGCCGCGGGCCGCGTTGAGCTGGGGCTGGGTCAGGAAGAACGCGCCGGTCAGATCGGCGTCCGTGAGGTCGGCGTCACGCAGGTCGGCGCCGATCAGGTCCGCTCCGCGCAGGTCGGCGCCGGTGAGGTCGGCGGCGATGAGGTAGGCGCCGCGCAGACAGGCGCCGCGCAGGTCGGCTCCCTTCAGGCGGGCGCCCATGAGGTCGGCGCCGCGCCGGTTCCTGCCTTTGCCGCCGCCGGCGCCCGCCCGCACCAGGTCGCTCGTGCGCAGCAGCAGCACGTTGACCTGCTGCCGGTGCGCGCCCACGTCCAGACCCCGCAGTTCCTGCGGGGTCTGCCGGGTGAGCCGCTCGGTCTCGGCGCGCAGGCGGCGCAGGTCCCCGTGGACCGGGCGGGCGGCCGGCAGGGTCAGTGCCTCGTTCAGGTACCAGAGCAGTTCGTGCAGCTGCCGGACGACCGGGAACACGTCGAACATCTGCCGGGCGCGCTCGGGCGGCCCCGAGCGCCAGTCCTGGCCGCCGAAGGTGACCTGTGAGACCTGCTGGCCGGCGCCGAAGCAGTCGTAGACCGTGCAGCCGGTGAAGCCCGTCTGCCGCAGGCGGGTGTGGATGCCGCAGCGGAAGTCGGCCGCCAGGTTCGCGCAGGGCTTTCCGGCGTCCTTGTCGGCCGCGAAGTCCGCCGAGCGGGAGAAGGGCAGGGCGACGCAGCACAGCCCGAAGCACTGGCCGCAGTCGGCCCGCAGCCCAGGGCGACGGTCCTCGGCCGTCCCGCTCTCTTCTCGCATGCCCTCCACCCTACTGGCCTGCGGGCATGCGTCTCGTTCCCCCATGACTTCCTGACAGCCCAGCAGGCAGGCCGGACGACCGGTCGGCCGTTCCGAGAGGCGCCGACCGGCACTCCGCTCCCGCTACGCCGCTTCGTAGTGGTGCGCGTCGGCGCCGCGCCATTTCACCCACGCGGGGTCGTCGAGCAGGTCCTCGGCGTCGGGCAGACCGGCGCGGCCGAGGAACTCGACGACGTCCTCGTCGGAGAAGGCCAGGCCGAGGATCTCACCGCGTGCGGTCACGCGGCGACCGCCGGTGCCGTTCGGCGGATGCACGACTACAGGGGCCCGTCCGGACATGTCTCCAGGATGGTCCCGCGCGCCGGGACGCGCATCCGGACCGGTATCCGGATGCCGTGGACGGTCAGACCTCGTCGCGGCTCAGGGCCAGCAGGCGGTCCAGCACCCGGGGGCCGCCCGCGCGCAGCCCGTCGTGCTCGAACTCGTCGGTCACCCAGGTGCGCAGCCCGCGGACGGCGCGTGCCGTGCGCAGGGAGTGCCCGGTGTCGACGTACATGTCGTCGTGGTAGACGGCGGCGGCGACCGGTACCTCGTTGACGGCGAGGCGGGCCGGGTCGTAGAGCGGTGCCCAGTCCGTGCGCGCGGCGAGTTCCTCCGCGGTCTCGCGCAGGGGGCGCAGCGCGGGATCGGTGTCGAACATCCAGGGGTGCACGGACTCGCCCGTGAACAGCAGCGGCTCGTCCCCGGCAAGTGTCTTCGCCGCGTCGAACTGCGGGAACTCGGCGCGCACCCGCTCCGCGGACCAGGCGGTGGGGCGGCTGTCCTGGGCGTAGATCGCCTCGTGGACGAGCGCGTACAGGGGGTGGCCCGCGTAGGAGAGCAGGCTCCGGACCTCCTCCTGGAACGCGTCGGAGAGGGCCGGGCCCTGCGCGGTGCGGACGAAGGCGTGCTCCAGGAGGTAGTGCAGGCGGTGGCTGCCCTCTCCCCCGCCGAGCAGGATGCCGAGCGACTGGAAGGCCTCGACGGTGAGCCGGTGACCGCCGGGCAGCACCGGTTCGTGCCCGGTCAGGTGCTCGGCGATGCGCCGCGCCCGCTCGACGTCCTGCGGGTAGCGCGCGTAGTGGGCGGCGACCTTGCGCTCGATGCGCGGGTACGCGGCCCGGTAGACGTCGTCCGCGTGCGCGTCGAGGGAGGGCAGCCCGCCGGTGAGGAGGGCGGCGCGCAGTCCCTGGGGCGCGGTGGACAGGTAAGTCACGGCACAGAAGCCGCCGAAGCTCTGGCCGAGCACCGTCCAGGGTGCGCCGCCGGTGACGGCGGGACGGATGGCCTCGCAGTCGCGGACGATGGAGTCCGCGCGGAAGTGCGCGAGGTGCTCGGCCTGCTCGCGGGGTCCCCCGCGCAGCGGCAGCGTCTGCCGGTTGGCGGGCGTGGAGTGGCCGGTGCCGCGCTGGTCGAGGAGCAGCACCCGGTACTCCTCCAGGGCGCGGCCGAGCCACGCCTGCCTGCCGACGAAGCGGTTGGCGCCGAAGCCGGGACCGCCCTGGAGGTAGACGAGCCAGGGAAGCTCCTGTCCCGCCCGGTCGCTCGCGACGACCTCGCGGGCGAACAGCTCGATGCTCTCCCCCGTCGGGCGGTCGTGGTCGAGCGGCACGGTGAAGTGCCGGTCGGTGAGGACGACACCGGGCTGACGATAGCTCGTGCTCAACAGGGCTCCCGAGACGTACGGATTCCAGGCCGCGTCCCAGTGGAGCACATGTTCCACCCGTGGCCGAGGCCGGGGATCAAGAAACCGGTACTGACCGGTCGCTCAGTGCGGAGATCGGCCGGAACTGAACGGCCGGTCAGCGTGCCGCCAGGCTGGAGCGGCGCACGACGAGCTCCGGCTGGAGGACGACCCGGCGGTGCTCGTGCGGGGCGGGCGCGGTCTGCGTCTCGGTCTCCTCCAGGAGGAGTTCCGCCGCGAGGGCGCCCATCGTCACGGCGGGCTGCCGTACGGAGGTGAGGGGGACGGCGGCGGCGGCCGCGAACTCGATGTCGTCGTAGCCGACGATCGCGAGGTCTTCGGGGACGGCGACACCGGCCGCGTACATGGCCTGAAGCAGCCCGAGCGCGAGCAGGTCGTTGGCGCAGAAGACGGCGGTCGGGCGCTCGGCGAGTCCGAGCAGGCGGGCTCCCGCGTCCCGGCCGGCCGCCACGTCGAGCCGCTCGGTGGGCAGCTCGCGCAGCAGGTCGGGGCCGAGTCCCGCCTCGGCGAGCGCGTGCAGGGCGCCCTCGCGGCGGTCCCTGACCTGGTTGAGGCCGGGCGGCCCGCTCACGTACGCGATGGAGCGGTGCCCGGCGTCGACGAGATGGCGTACGGCCAGGGCGCCGCCCGCCACGTCGTCGACCGACACCGAGCACTCCGTGGTGCCCTCGGACACCCGGTCCACCAGCACGAAAGGGATGCCGTGACGGCGGAACGCCGCGATGTTGCGTCCGGTCGCGTCGGCGGGCGTCAGCAGCACTCCGCGGACCCGCTGCTCGGCGAACAGCGACAGGTAGTCGGCCTCCTCGCCCGCGCTCTGCGCGCTGTTGCAGACCATGACCCCGAGCCCGGCCTCGCGTGCCGCGCGCTCGGCGCCGCGGGCCACGTCCACGAAGAACGGGTTGCCCATGTCGAGGACGAGCAGCCCCATGATGCGGCTGCGCCCGGCGCGCAGCTGGCGCGCGGACTCGCTGCGGACGTAGCCGAGCCGCTCTATCGCGGACTGGACGCGGGCCCGGGTCTCGGAAGCGACCGTGTCCGGGCGGTTGATGACGTTCGAGACGGTGCCCACGGAGACTCCGGCGACGCGCGCGACGTCCTTGATTCCCACCGACTGGGCCATCAGGCAGGGACCTCCAGAGGGGGGAGAAGCGGCGGGCAGGGGCTCACATTACCCGCGGGCCCGGCGAAACCGGTGGTCATGAGGGGAGCCGGAAGTCGACGACGCGCAGCGCGGACGGAGTCGTGCCGCTGGACGTCTCCTGGTACATGACCGACAGGACCCCGCCCCGCGGGACGCGCATCTCGTCGATCAGGACATCCCCGAAGGCGTTCAGCGCGCCGCCGTCGTACAGCAGCCGCCGGTCGGTGTACCCGGAGGACTTCGACGCGCCGGTGATCCGGCCGCATGGCAGGACCGCGTAGGCGTTGTCGTACCGGTCGAGGGCGAGCCCAGTTCGACACCGAGGCGCCGCATGAGGGCCAGGGCCGCGGCGCGGACGGCCTTGTGGTCGATGCGGCCGAGGGTGCGCCGGGGCCGAACGACTTCGATATGTCCCTGAGCGCCGGCACGGGGGCCGGACCCGGGCCGGACCGGTGGGTCATGTGGGCTCCTCAACGATGCCGGCCGGGAGGCCTCACGACGTCGTGAAAGGTTTCAACCGGGTTGCCGGACGCTGGGCGGGTCACGCAGGTCACGTCAATGGGTGCGGCTCGAAATTTTCGATACGCGGAGGTCACGACCAGACTACGGAAAGCAGTCCGGGTCGAGGGGGTTGACAGCCCCGCGGGGTGCTCATACCTTCTGGCTTCTGAATCGTTTCAGACAGACTCGTTCAGAACCGATGTCGCACCCGAAGTCACCACAGGAGCCCTGAAGTGACCGAGCTCGCCGCGGTGAAGGCCGCACTCAAGACCCAGGCAGTGGAGACGCCGTCATGGGCGTACGGGAACTCGGGAACCCGCTTCAAGGTGTTCGCGCAGCCGGGAGTGCCGCGCGATCCGCGCGAGAAGCTGGACGACGCCGCCAAGGTCCACGAGTTCACCGGGGCCGCGCCGGCCGTCGCGCTGCACATCCCCTGGGACCGGGTCGACGACTACGCGGCTCTGGCGAAGTACGCCGAGGAACGCGGCGTGCGGCTGGGCGCGATCAACTCCAACACCTTCCAGGACGACGACTACCGGCTCGGCAGCGTCTGCCACCCCGACGCCGCGGTGCGCCGCAAGGCCGTCGACCACCTGCTCGAATGCGTCGACATCATGGACGCCACCGGGTCCGGGGACCTGAAACTGTGGTTCGCGGACGGCACGAACTACCCCGGCCAGGACGACATCCGCGAGCGCCAGGACCGGCTCGCCGAGGGCCTCGCCGAGGTCTACGAGCGGCTGGGGGACGACCAGCGGATGCTGCTGGAGTACAAGTTCTTCGAGCCCGCCTTCTACACCACGGACGTCCCCGACTGGGGCACCGCCTACGCGCACTGCCTCAAGCTCGGCCCCAAGGCGCAGGTCGTCGTCGACACCGGGCACCACGCGCCCGGCACCAACATCGAGTTCATCGTCGCCACGCTGCTGCGCGAGGGGAAGCTCGGCGGCTTCGACTTCAACTCGCGCTTCTACGCGGACGACGACCTCATGGTGGGCGCCGCCGACCCCTTCCAGCTCTTCCGGATCATGTACGAGGTGATCCGGGGCGGCGGCTTCGCGCCCGAGGTCTCCTTCATGCTCGACCAGTGCCACAACATCGAGGCCAAGATCCCGGCGATCATCCGCTCGGTGATGAACGTCCAGGAGGCCACGGCGAAGGCCCTCCTCGTCGACGGGTCCGCGCTCGCCGAGGCCCAGCGCTCCGGCGACGTGCTCGCGGCGAACGCGGTCGTGATGGACGCGTACAACACCGACGTACGGCCGCTGCTCGCCGAGGTCCGTGAGGAGCTCGGTCTGGATCCCGACCCGGTCGCCGCGTACCGCCGGTCCGGCTGGCAGGAGCGGATCGCCGCGGAGCGGGTCGGGGGGCGGCAGGCGGGGTGGGAAGCGTAGCCGCTGCGCTCGGCCTGGGCGGGGTTCGGTCCGGTCCGGTCACCGTCGGCCCCGGTGCCGGAGGTGGGCCTGCGGTTGGTGGCCCGCTCCGGTGGGCGTCTTCGGCCGTCCGCCGGTGCGGGCAGCCGCTCGGCGTACGGCCTGGCGGCCGGTGGTGGGCCTGCGGTCGGCGTCGGCCGGTCGCGCAGTTCCCCGCGCCCCTCACGGGGCACAGCCGGCCGTCCGCCGGTGCGGGCAGCCGCTCGCCGTACGGCCCGAAGACCAGTGGGAAACCTGCCGTCGGACTCGGCCGGTCGCGCAGTTCCCCGCGCCCCTCACGGGGCACAGCTCAACGCGCGGATGTCCGCGCCTCCCGTATGACACGAGCACTCGTTCACCCTCTCTCTCCCAAGGAACGGAACATGGCACCCCATCCCGAAGCCGCCGCTCTGCTGGCCCGTTCGCGTCGGCTCGGCGCCGATCCGCGCAACACGAACTACGCGGGCGGCAACACGTCCGCCAAGGGAAGCGGGACCGACCCCGTGACCGGCGGCGACGTCGAGCTGATGTGGGTCAAGGGGTCCGGCGGCGACCTCGGCACCCTCACCGGGTCCGGTCTCGCGGTGCTCCGCCTCGACCGGCTGCGCGCGCTGACGGACGTGTACCCGGGGGTGGAGCGCGAGGACGAGATGGTCGCCGCGTTCGACTACTGCCTGCACGGCAAGGGGGGCGCGGCCCCGTCCATCGACACGGCGATGCACGGACTCGTGGACGCGGCGCACGTCGACCATCTGCACCCCCACTCCGGTATCGCGCTGGCCTGCGCCGCCGACGGCGAGAAGCTGACCGCGGAGTGCTTCGGCGACAGCGTCGTGTGGGTGCCCTGGCGCCGCCCCGGCTTCCAGCTCGGCCTGGACATCGCGGCCGCCAAGGCGGCCAACCCGCGGGCGGTCGGCTGCGTCCTCGGCGGACACGGCATCACGGCGTGGGGCGAGACCGCGGACGAGTGCGAGCGCAACTCGCTGCACATCATCCGCACCGCGGAGGCGTTCCTCGCGGAGCGGGGGAAGGCCGAGCCGTTCGGACCGGTCGCCGAGGGATACGAGGCGCTCCCCGAGGGTGAGCGCCGGGAGCGCGCCGCGGCGCTCGCACCGTACGTACGCGCCGTCGCCTCCCAGGACCGCCCGCAGGTCGGCCACTTCACGGACTCCGACGTCGTCCTCGACTTCCTGGCGCGCGCCGGACACCCGCGTCTGGCCGCGCTCGGCACCTCCTGCCCCGACCACTTCCTGCGGACGAAGGTCAGGCCGCTCGTGCTCGACCTGCCGCCGTCAGCCCCCATCGACGACGCGGTCGCCCGCCTCGGGGAGCTGCACGCCGAGTACCGCGAGGAGTACGCGGCCTACTACACCCGGCACGCCGACGCCGGCTCCCCCGCCATGCGCGGCGCGGACCCGGCGATCGTCCTCGTCCCCGGGATCGGCATGTTCAGCTTCGGCAGGGACAAGCAGACCGCGCGGGTGGCGGGCGAGTTCTACGTCAACGCGATCAACGTGATGCGCGGGGCCGAGTCGGTCTCCACGTACGCGCCGATCGAGGAGTCGGAGAAGTTCCGGATCGAGTACTGGGCGCTGGAGGAGGCCAAGCTCCGGCGGATGCCGAAGCCCAAGCCGCTCGCCACCCGGGTGGCGCTCGTGACAGGTGCCGGCAGCGGCATCGGCAGGGCGATCGCCGGGCGGCTGGTGGCCGAGGGCGCCTGCGTGGTGGTCGCGGACCTCGACGCGGAGGGCGCCGCCCGGGTCGCCGAACAGCTCGGCGGACCGGACAGGGCCGTCGCCGTGAGCGTCGACGTGACCTCCGAGGAGCAGATCAAAGAGGCCTTCAGGACGGCGGTGCTCGCGTTCGGCGGGGTCGACCTCGTGGTCAACAACGCGGGCATCTCGATCTCCAAGCCGCTTCTGGAGACCACGGCCCGCGACTGGGACCTCCAGCACGACATCATGGCCCGCGGCTCCTTCCTCGTCTCGCGCGAGGCGGCCCGCGTGATGATCCGGCAGCGGCTGGGCGGCGACATCGTCTACATCGCCTCCAAGAACGCGGTCTTCGCCGGCCCCGACAACATCGCCTACTCCGCCACCAAGGCCGACCAGGCCCATCAAGTGCGGCTGCTGGCAGCCGAGTTGGGAGAGCACGGCATCCGGGTCAACGGCGTGAACCCGGACGGCGTCGTACGCGGCTCCGGAATCTTCGCGGGGGGCTGGGGTGCGCAGCGCGCGGCCACGTACGGCATCGAGGAGGAGAAGCTCGGCGAGTTCTACGCCCAGCGGACCATCCTCAAGCGGGAGGTGCTGCCCGAGCACGTCGCGAACGCGGTGTTCGCCCTGACGGGTGGCGACCTGACCCATACCACCGGTCTGCACGTCCCGGTCGACGCCGGCGTGGCCGCCGCCTTCCTGCGGTGACGGCAGTGCAGACGTACGCCGCGGTCGACCTGGGCGCGTCCAGCGGGCGCGTCATGGTCGGCCGCGTGGGCCCCGGGTCGCTGGAGCTCACCGAGGCGCACCGCTTCCCCAACCGGCCGGTGCGCGTCCCCGAAGGGCTGCGCTGGGACGTCCTCGCGCTGTACGCGGGTGTCCTGGACGGCCTGCGGGCCGCGGGGCAGGCCGACTCCGTGGGCATCGACAGCTGGGCGGTGGACTACGGGCTGCTCGACGCGGACGGGGCGCTGCTGGGCAATCCGGTGCACTACCGCGACCCCCGCACGCAGGGCGTCGCGGAGCGGGTGTGGGAGACGGTGCCGGCCGCCGAGCTGTACGCGGCGACCGGACTGCAGTACGCGCCCTTCAACACGCTCTACCAGCTGACGGCCGCCCGGTCGTCGGCCCAACTGGCGCATGCCGAACGGTTGCTGCTCATCCCCGACCTGCTGACGTACTGGCTCACCGGCGAGGCGGGCACCGAACTGACCAACGCCTCCACCACGCAACTGATCGACCCGCGCACCCGCGACTGGTCCCACGACGTGGCGGACCGGCTCGGCATCGACCTGAAGCTGTTCGCCCCGCTGCGCGGGCCCGGCGACCCGGCGGGACTGCTGCGGCCGCACGTCCTTCAGGAGACCGGGCTGACGGGGCCGGTGCCGGTGACGGCCGTCGGCTCGCACGACACCGCGTCCGCGGTGACCGCCGTCCCCGCCGCGGGCGAGCGCTTCGCGTACATCTGCACCGGCACCTGGTCCCTGGCGGGATTGGAACTGGACGCGCCCGTCCTCACCGAGGCGAGCCGCGCGGCCAACTTCACGAACGAGCTGGGGCTGGACGGCACGGTCCGCTTTCTGCGCAACATCATGGGCCTGTGGCTGCTCCAGGAGTGCGTACGCGAATGGGGCGGCCCGGATCTGGCCGGGCTGCTCCGGGACGCGGCCGAGGTGCCGTCGCTGCGCTCCGTCGTCGACGCGGGCGACACGGCGTTCCTCGCGCCCGGCCGGATGCCGGCCCGGATCGCACAGGCGTGCCGGGCGTCGGGCCAGCCGGTGCCCGAGTCGCGGGCGGAGATCACCCGCTGCATCCTCGACTCCCTCGCGCTCGCCCACCGGCGGGCGGTCACCGAGGCGCAGGCGCTCGCCGACCATCCGGTCGACGTCGTGCACATCGTCGGCGGCGGCACCCGCAACGCCCTGCTGTGCCGGCTCACCGCGGACGCATGCGGCCTGCCGGTCGTGGCGGGGCCGTCCGAGGCGGCGGCCCTGGGCAACGTCCTCGTCCAGGCCCGCGCCCGGGGCCTGGTCGGCGACCGCGCCGCCATACGCGAACTCCTCGTGCAAACCCAGCCGTTGGTGCGTTACGAGCCGCGCGGCGACCCGGCGGCGTGGGAAGCGGCGGAGAGCCGCCTCACCGGCCGGTGAGCGCGGACACCCGTTCCGCGCCGCCCGTCCGGTCCCCCACTACGCTGAGCGCGTGTGGCGGGACCCAGCACCCATCCGATGACTGACCGCAAGGAGCCGCGATGCGTGTCGCCCTGTTCCTGACCTGTGTCAACGACACGCTCTATCCGGACACGGGCCGCGCCGTGGTGAAACTGCTGACCAGACTGGGTGTCGAGGTCGACTTCCCGATGGCTCAGACGTGTTGCGGGCAGGCGCACTACAACACCGGGTACCGCCACGAGGCCGAGCCGATGGCCCGGCACTTCTCCGATGTATTCGGTGGCTACGAGGCGATCGTGACGCCGTCCGGGTCGTGCGGCGCGATGGTCCGGGAGCTGTACCCGCGGATGGGCGAGCGGGCACGGTCGGAGGGCCGCGGGGGCACCCTCGCGGCGAGGCTCGCCCCGGTCGTGCCGAAGACGTACGAATTCACCGAGTTCCTCGTCGACGTCCTCGGGGTGACCGACGTCGGCGCGTACTACCCGCACACGGTGACGTACCACCCGGCCTGTCACGGGCTGCGCGGCCTGGGCCTGGGTGCGAGGCCGCGCCGGCTGCTGGAGGCGGTGAGGGGGCTCGAACTGCGTGAGCTGCCGGGTGCGGAGGAGTGCTGCGGCTTCGGCGGGACCTTCGCGGTGAAGAACCCCGACGTCTCGATGGCGATGGGCACCGACAAGGTGCGGCACGCCGAGTCGACGGGCGCGCAGGTGCTGTGCGCGGCGGACAACTCCTGTCTCATGCACATCGGCGGCACCATGGCCCGGCTCGGCACGGACATGCGGCCGGTGCACATCGCGGAGATCCTGGCGAGCACGGAAGAGGAGCCCCTGACATGAGCGGGACCTTCGTCGGCATGCCGGCCTTCCCCGCGGCGGCGCGCGAGGCCGTCGGCAACCCGACGCTGCGCGGCAATCTGCGCCACGCGACGCACACGATCCGCGCCAAGCGCGCGCACGCGGTCGCCGAACTCGGTGACTGGGCTGCCCTGCGCGAGGCGGGCAAGCGGATCAAGGACCACACACTCCGTCACCTCGACCGCTACCTGGTGCAGTTGGAGGAGTCGGTCACGGCGGCCGGGGGCACCGTGCACTGGGCCGCCGACGCCGCCGAGGCCAACCGGATCGTCGCGGACCTCGTGAAGGCGACCGGCGAGAGCGAGGTCGTCAAGGTCAAGTCGATGGCGACGCAGGAGATCGGGCTGAACGAGGCGCTGGAGACCGAGGGCATCCGCGCGTACGAGACCGATCTCGCCGAGCTCATCGTGCAGTTGGGCAAGGACCGGCCCTCGCACATCCTGGTCCCGGCCATCCACCGCAACCGCGGGGAGATCCGGGAGATCTTCGCGCGGGAGATGGGCGAATGGGGCCGCCCGGCGCCCGAGGGCCTCACCGACACGCCCGCCGAACTGGCCGAGGCGGCCCGCCTCCACCTGCGGGAGAAGTTCCTGCGCGCCAAGGTCGGCATCTCCGGCGCCAACTTCATGGTCGCCGAGACCGGCACCCTGGTGGTCGTGGAGTCCGAGGGCAACGGCCGGATGTGCCTGACCCTGCCCGAGACGCTGATCTCGGTCGTCGGCATCGAGAAGGTCGTGCCCACCTGGCAGGACCTGGAGGTGTTCCTCCAGACCCTCCCCCGCTCCTCGACGGCCGAGCGCATGAACCCGTACACCAGCACGTGGACCGGCACCACCGAGGGGGACGGCCCCCGCCACTTCCACCTGGTCCTCCTGGACAACGGCCGCACCGACACGCTCGCCGACGAGGTCGGCCGGCAGGCCCTGCGCTGCATCCGCTGCTCCGCCTGTCTCAACGTCTGCCCGGTGTACGAGCGGGCCGGCGGGCACGCGTACGGCTCGGTGTACCCGGGCCCGATCGGCGCGATCCTCAGTCCACAACTGCGGGGCACCGGGAGCGAGATCGACGCCTCACTGCCCTACGCCTCCTCCCTGTGCGGTGCCTGCTACGACGTCTGCCCGGTCGCCATCGACATCCCCGAGGTGCTGGTGCATCTGCGGGAGCGGGTGGTCGAGGGCGGTGTGGTGACCCGCGACGGCGCCAGGGTCGTCCTGAAGCCCGCCAAGGGGCACGCCGCGGAACGGGCCGCGATGCGCGCGGCACGGTGGACGTTCGCCCGTCCGGGCGCGCTGCGCGCGGGCCAGCGGCTGGCATCGCGGACGCGCCGTTTCCATCCGCGGACGCTGCCCGGCCCCGGCAGGGCGTGGAGTGCCGGCCGTGAGCTGCCGGCGGTGCCCGCGGAACCGTTCCGCGACTGGTGGCAGCGTACGCACGGCGGAAGGGGCCCCAAGTGAGCAGCAGGGACGTGATCCTGGGCCGGGTACGGCGCGCGATCGCCGACGTCCGGCCGGACGACACGCCGTACGAGCGGGCCTTCGCGAGGGACTATCTGCGCGAGCACGGGGAGCGCAGCGTCGCGGAGACGGTGGATCTGCTGGCGGAGAACCTCGCGGACTACCGGGCGGTGGTGCACCGCACGGATCCCGGCGAACTGCCGTACCTCGTCATGCGGTTGCTGGCCGCGCGGGGGCCGCGGTACGTCCTCGTGCCGCCGGGGCTGCCGCCCGAGTGGATGTCGGCCGCCGACCCCACCCGGATCCACGACCGCGCCGTGAGCACCGCGCACGAGCTGGACCGGGTGGAGAGCGTGGTCACGGGCTGCGCGGTAGCGATCGCCGAGACCGGCACCATCGTCCTGGACGGCGGCCCTGACCAGGGCCGCCGCCGGATCACGCTGGTCCCCGACCACCACGTCTGCGTCGTACGGGTGCCCGACCAGGTCGTCTCCTCCGTCCCGCAGGCCCTCGGCCGCCTGGACCCGGCGCGCCCGCTGACCTGGATCTCCGGACCGTCCGCGACGAGCGACATCGAGCTGGACCGGGTCGAGGGCGTGCACGGCCCACGCACCCTGGAGGTGGTGCTGGTGAGCGAGGGGTGACGTGCGGGCCCCGTGACCGCACCCGCTCGGGCGGGACCGGCGCGTTGTGGGGGCCCGTACGGGTCTTTGGCGCCCGGCCGCGCTCCACCGCCGCGGGGTGCGGCCCGATCCGGCCGCACCCCGCGGCGTTCCGGACCACGCCGTTCGGCCGCGTGGCAGGATGAGCGCATGCGAGGGCGACTGCCGTTCGGGGACGCGCTGCGGGCCGAGTTGGGAGCGCCCCGGCGCTCCCACGCACTGGACAGCAGCCCCCGCTCACACGTGTGGCGCGTCGAGTTGCCGGAGACGACGGCCGTGCTGAAGCAGATCGTCGACGGTCCTGACGCCGACGAGCGGTACGCCCGCGAGGTGGCCGCCCTGCGCCTGGCCGCCCGGGCCGGGCTGCCCGTGGTGCCCGCGTTGCTGGCCACCGATCCCGGCCGGCGGATCCTGGTGCTCGAGCACCTGGACCACCGGCGCCCGGCCGGGGACTGGATCGTCGGTTACGCGACCGCGTTGGCACGGCTGCATGCCACCGGCCGCCCGGAGGACGCCGGGGTACTCCCCCGGTGGCAAGGCCCGAACCACGCCGATGCCGAGTCCTTCCTGCGGCTGGCCGGGGCTCTGGAGGTTCCCGTCGGCGCCGGCGTGTCCGGCGAGCTCACCGGCCTCGTGGACCGGCTCGGTCAGGTCCCCGGGCATGCCCTTCTGCACGGGGATCCCTGTCCCGGCAACGACCTCCACACCGCAGAGGGGATCAGGTTCATCGATTTCGAGCAGGCGTCACTGGGCAGCGGCCTGATGGAACTGGCCTACCTGCGCATCGGTTTCCCGACGTGCTGGTGTGTCACGTCGGCGCCGGAGCAGCTGCTGGCACGGGCGGAGAGCGCGTACCGGAAGGAGTGGCGGCTCCGTACCGGCTCCGAGATCGGCGACGGCCTCGCCGACGCGTGCGCCGGCTGGCTGCTCCGCGGCGACGCGCTGGTCGAGCGGGCACACCGCGAAGGCACCGATCATCTCGCCCGGATTCCGCACCAGGACTGGACGTGGGGCACCGCGACCGCCCGAGAACGGCTGGTCCACCGGCTCGGGGTCGTCGGCCGGATGACGGCCGGGGACACCTCGCTCGGCGGCGTCAGCGGTCTCTGCACCGCCATGCGCCGGCGCGTGCTCGCTCGCTGGCCCGCGCTTCGGCCCGTCCCGGCCGAGCGCCCCTGACCTCATTCCCGCTCCGACTCCTCCGCCAGTGCGCCTTCGCGCACCTTGTCGTAGCAGCCGCTGAGCAGCCGGGAGACGTGCATCTGCGAGATGCCGAGCTGCTGCGCGATCCCGCTCTGGGTCATACCGCAGAAGAACCGCAGGTAGAGGATGGTCTGCTCGCGTTCCGGCAGGGCCCGCAGGCAGGGCTTCACGGACTCGCGGTCGACGACCAGGTCGAATCCGGCGTCCGGTTGGCCGAGCGCGTCCCCCAGTGCGTAGCCGTCGTCGCTCCCGGGCAGTTCGGCGTCGAGCGAGAGAGCGGTGAAGCTGTCGAGCGCCTCGAGACCGGTGCGCACCTCGTCCTCGGTCAGCTGTGCCTCGGCGGCGATCTCGGCGAGGGACGGGTTGTGCCCGGGGGCTGTCTGCGACAGCTCCTTCAACGCCGTACGGACGCGGTTCCGCAGGTCCTGGACGCGCCGGGGTACATGCAGGAGCCACATGTGATCACGGAAGTGGCGCTTGATCTCGCCGGTGATGGTGGGGATGGCGTAGCTCTCGAAGGCGTTGCCGCGGCCGGGGTCGTAGCGGTCGACGGCCTTGACCAGACCGAGGGCGGCGACCTGGCACAGGTCCTCGGCGGACTCGCCCCGGCCCCGGAACCGGCCCGCGATGCGCTCGGCCATCGGCAGCCAGGCCCTGACCAGTTCCTCGCGCAGGGCCTGCCGCTCGGGGCCGTCGGGCAGATGGCGCAGGTGCTCGAAGGCGGCGACGGTGTCGGGAGCGTCGTCGTGCGGATGCTTCTTGTTGCGGACCGTGACACTCATGGCGGGGCAACTCCTTCGAAAGGTGAACGTCACCTGGGAGCGGCACATGAGGAGTACGGGACACACCCGGGTTTCTGAGCCAGCTCCCACGGACGTGCCTCCTGTCCGAAGCACTGAAGGGAAAATTCCCGTTTACCGAACAATTGAAACAAATAACCGCCCGGATTGACTGGCGGCAACGGGCTGCTTCCGAGGTGTGATCGAGTGATTGAAAAGGGTGCTGTTCAAAGGCGAGAACATTGACAGCGGGAATTCTTTTGGAAACGCCTTCGGATTTCGAATTATCCCTTCGAAGGGGGCCGGTTGCCGTACCGCGCGGGCGAAGTGGGCCGCATACGAGGCGAGTTGGGGAGCGACGCCCGGCGTCCGGCGCGTGGGCCGCAGGCATGGCCCGGCTGCCGGGGCGGACGGACTCGTTGTTACGGTTCCCCGATGTCTGACTCTTCACGGGACACCGCCGGGGGCGCCGGCTGGGGCGTCTCGGAGCTCGGGGACTACAAGCGTCTGATGCCGCAGCGGGTCGAGAAGCTGTCGTGGCTCGACCCGAGGACGCTGTGGCCGGCCCGCAACGGCGTGCTGGCGTCGTGGTTCGGGGACCCCACGGGTCGCACCCGCAGCCGCTGGGCAGAGCAGCGCACAGCCGCCGGCGCTCCCGCGGACCGCGTGATCCGGCGCGACGTTCCGGACCGTTTCTCCTTCATGGTCATCGGGGACACCGGCGAGGGCGACGACTCCCAGTACGCCGTCGTGCCGGGCTTTCTGAAGATCGGTCAGGACACGAGTTTCGCCGTCCTGGCCAGCGACGTGGTCTATCCGGTGGGCAGCGCCGACGAGTACGGCACGAAGTTCTTCCGGCCGTATCAGGACTATCAGGCACCCGTCTACGCGATACCCGGCAACCACGACTGGTACGAGGACCTCCAGGGCTTCATGCGCGTCTTCTGCGACGCCCCGCCCATCGCCTCGCAGCCGGCCTCCCGCCGACCGGCGTCGGCGTGGCTGCGTTCGCTGCTGTGGCACAGGCCACGCCCGGTCGACGAGCAACGCCTCGCCGCGGCACGCGCGTTGCGCTCAGCACCCGCTCAACAGGCCGTGCAACCCGGCCCGTACTGGGCGATCGACGCGGGACCCGTACGCATCGTCGGCATCGACACCGGGCTCCTCGGCACCGTCGACGCCGAGCAGGGCCGGTGGCTGCGCGAGGTGTCCGCGGGGGACGTCCCGAAGATCCTGATCACCGGATCCCCCCTGTACGTGGACGGCGAGCACCACCCCTGCGCCATCGAGGGCGGCGGCACGGTCGACGACATCGTCCGCGACCCCCGCCACCACTACGTCGCGGCGATAGGCGGGGACATCCACAACTACCAGCGCTATCCGGTGCGGGTGGACGGCCGCACCGTCCAGTACGTGGTCGCCGGGGGCGGCGGCGCGTTCATGCACGCCACCCACACCATTCCCCGGGTCTCCGTCGCCGGCGTCACCGAGGACGACTTCCGCTGCTACCCCCTGCGCGGAGACTCGCTGGCCTTCTACAGCAGGCTCTACGGACGGCGGCTGCGGATGCGCCGCTTCTTCACGCTGGGCGAGGCCGAGGCAACCGCAGTGACCGCCGAGCGGCTCGGCATCCGTCCGACCCGCCCCCAGGGGGCGCCCGTCCGCATCACCCGGCGCACCCGGCTGGTGGCGGGGCTGCTGGGCGCGGGCCGCCGCCCCGGCCGGCGCGCAGGGTTCCGGCTCCCCGTGCGCAAGACGTACACGCAGCTCTTCTCGCCGGGATCGGCGACGTACAGTCCGCCCTTCTTCAAGTGCTTCCTGCGTCTGGACGTCGGCCCGGACGCGGTCCGGCTGCGCTGTTTTTCGGCCACCGGGAACCGTGATCAAGAACTCGAACCGCCCGTCGAGGACGAAGTGATCATCCCGCTGCGGTGAACCGGGAACCGGGCCGGCGGCCCGCCGCGTCCTTCACGTGACCGAAACGGAATGCAACTGTCCGCTTTCTGTCTGGTATCCGACGGAAGGGATCACTGTGACCACTGATAATTTGTGGGTGCCGCGATGTACCGAAAGGTCGGGGAGGGGGGCTCGCAGCCGCGTGCGCGGCAGCTGCATCGACCCGCGCGAGCAAGACTGAGTGCGAGGGAGACGCAGGCATGTCCACGTCATGGCAGCGAATACGCGAGGTGCACCCCGGTGGGGGGCCGCGGCCGGAAACCTTCCATGGCTAGGCCCGAGGAGAGCGGCGGCCCGCACCGTCGCGAGGACGCCCCGCAGCAGTCCGGCTCCCCCGAGCCCGCTCGCCGCACGCCCCCGTCCGACGGCGAGGACCCGGCGCCGTCCCGCCCCGGCGCCCCGGAGCGGTCCGGCCGGGACGCGGACGCCCCGCCGCGCACCGATCCCGAAGCCACCATGGCGCTGCGGGTCCCGGACGCCCCGGAGCCCGCACCCCGCCCGCGGGAGCGAACCGATCCGGAGGCCACGATGGCCCTCCGGACGCCCGACCTCGATGCCCTCGCGGCACGGGCCCGGGCCCTCCACCCGAAGCCGGACGCCGCGAAGCCGGGTGCCGCGAAGCCGGGTGCCGCCAGGTCCGGGGCCGCGAAGCCAGGTGCCGCGAAGCCGGGCGTCGCGAAGCCGCCGCGTACCGGCGACACCCCCGCGGCCTCCCCCGGCCGGCCGGCCCGCACCGACCCGGAAGCCACCATGGCGCTCCGGGTGTCGGACCTGCCGAAGCCCGTGGAGCCGCGCAGCGGGCCCCGCCGCAAACCCGGTCCGTCGAAAGCCTCGGGCGTCGTGGCGGCCGCCGTCTCCGCACGCCTCGCCCCCGTCCTCGAGGGCGCCGCGCCCTACGCCCGGCGCCTGCGCCCGAAGTACCCGCGGCCCGGCCGCACCGACTGGCGGCGCTGGATACCGTCCTGGCGCCAGTGGCTGGGCGCCTTCCTGACGCTCTTCACCGCCACCGCCTCCCTCCTGGGCGTCGCCTACGCCACCACGGAGATCCCGGACAACCTCAACACGTACGCCACCCAGCAGGACAACGTCTACTTCTGGTCGGACGGGACGCCCATGGCCCGTACCGGCTGGGTGCGACGCCAGGAGATGCCCCTCAAGGACATCCCCGAGCAGGTGCGCTGGGCCGTGCTGGCCGCGGAGAACCAGAGTTTCTACTCCGACCCCGGCATCTCCGCCAGCGGCATCACCCGCGCGCTGTGGCGCACCGTCGGCGAGGGCGACACGCAGGGCGGCTCCACCATCACCCAGCAGTACGTCAAGAACGTGTACCTCTCCCAGGACCGCTCGGTGGGCCGCAAGCTCACCGAGGCCATGATGGCCATCAAGCTCGACCAGAAGATGAGCAAGGACCAGATCCTGGAGGGCTACCTCAACACCAGCTGGTTCGGCCGGGGCACCTACGGCATCCAGCGGGCCGCGCAGGCGTACTACGGCAAGGAGGTCAGCGAACTCAACGTCAGCGAGGCCGCGTTCCTCGCCTCGCTGCTGAAGGGCGCCGGCCTCTACGACCCCTCGCTCAGCGGCGGCAACCACGCCCGGGCCGTGGAACGCTGGTCCTGGATCCTCGACGGCATGGTGAAAACCGGCAAGCTGTCGGCGTCCCAGCGGGCGAAGTACACCGAGTTCCCCGAGCCCCTCAAGCAGTCCCAGGTCTACGACACCGGCCACCAGAGCGACTACCTCGTCGAGCTGGCGACCCAGTACGCCAAGAAGTCCGCGCACATCTCCGACCAGGAGTTCGACCTGGGCGGCTACCAGATCTACACCACCTTCGACCGCAAGCGGGAGAACGCCCTGACCGCGGCCGTCGCCCGCGCGCGCAAGGCAGCCGGGAAGGACGACCCCGACAAGGCGAAGACCGCGCACTACGGGGCCGCCTCGGTCGCCGACGACGGCCGGATCCTCGCCGTCTACGGCGGCCCCGACCACCGCAAGCAGGGCTTCAACGAGTCCAACGCGACGACCGTGCCCGCCGGCTCCGCGTTCCTGCCGTTCGTCTACGCGGCCGGACTGGAACACGGTGTCCGCAAGGAGCGGGACACGACGACCACCACCGCCGTCGGCCCCGACTCCGTCTACAACGGAGACGACGACGTGCCCGTCACCACGCCCGAGGGCCCCTACTGGGACCGCAGCGGCAAGAAGGTGACCGCCCACAACGACGACGGCAAGTCCTGGGGACAGATCCCCCTGCACAAGGCGCTCGCCTCGTCCGTCAACGCGCCGTTCATGCAGCTCGGCCTGGACACCGGCCTCGACAAGGTGCGCCTGACCGCGCAGGCGGCCGGCCTGCTGTCGTCCAGCATGGGCCCGCAGGTCCCCGAGCTGTCGCTGGGCAGCTCGACCCCCAGCGCGATCCGCATGGCCAGCGCGTACGCTACGTTCGCCGCCGAGGGCACCCACACCGAGCCCTACTCGGTGCGCCGCATCACCCGCAACGGCAGTGTCGTCGCACTGAGCACACCCAAACCCCGCCGAGCGATCAGAGCCGAGGTCGCCGGCCAGGTCACCGACGCGCTCAGGGAGTCCTTCCGCACCCAGCACCCGGACGCGGCGCCGGCCTCGGCGACGGTCGCGGGCAAGGGCGGCACCAACCAGAAGGACACCGCCGGCTGGTACGTGGGCACGCACCGCTCGGTGTCCACGGCGGTCGTCACCTACCGCATGGACCTGTCCGAAAGCCTGGAACCCCTCCCGCTGAAAGGCGTGGCCGGTACGCCCGCCACCTCCGTCCCCTACGACATCTGGTCGCGTGCCATGAGCCCGCTCAGCTGACGCGAGCGGCGACGGCACCATTCCGCTCCGCTCTCCCTCCTCGCAGAATGCGCCACCGATGAACTCCAACGCCCACCGCCGGCGCCGCCGCCGCAGCGCCGCCGACGTCCTCGGCCAACTGACGGCCCGCCCCAGGATCCTGCTGGCGGCCGTCGCCCTGGCCGTCTCCTGCATCACCGTGCCTCTGGTCGTGTGGGGCATGAAGGACGACCCGGCGCCCAGCGGGTCGGCGGTCGGCAAGTCGCCAGGCGACGGAACCGCCAAGGGGAAGGAAAACCGGTGGGACGGCAGGACGAAGGTGATCGGGGACGGCTCCACCTCCTACACCGGCCCGCAGCGCGGCGGGCTCAAGGCCGAGCCGCTCAAGCCCGGTGAGAAGCCGCCCCAGTTCGTGGTCTTCTCCTGGGACGGCGCGCTGCAGGGCGACGACCAGCTCTTCTCGCACTACCGGGAGATGGCCAAGGAGTACAACGCCCACATGACGTTCTTCCTGACCGGCATCTACCTGCTGCCCAAGGACAAGAAGACGCTCTACCACCCGCCGCTGCACGACCCGGGCGACTCGGCGATCAGCTACCCGACCGACGAGCACATCCGCACCACGCTGACGGAGCTGGGCAAGGCGTGGAAGGACGGGAACGAGATCGGTTCCCACTTCAACGGCCACTTCTGCGGCGCCAAGGGCGGCGGCGACTGGAGCGTCGCGGAGTGGAAGAGCGAGATAAGCCAGTTCTACTCGTTCGTCGAGAAGTGGAAGACCAACACCGGCTACAGCGACCTGCCGGCCCTGCCCTTCGACGCGGAGAAGGAGATCGTGGGCGGTCGCGCGCCGTGCCTGGAGGGCCAGAAGAATTTGCTCGAGGCGATCAAAAGCTTCGACTGGCGCTACGACGCCAGCTCGGCGGGGGACTTCCAGATCTGGCCGGCGAAGAAGGACGGCGTCTGGGACTTCCCGCTGCAGATGCTTCCGTACGAGGGCGGCAAGTACCAGGGCCTGTCCATGGACTTCAACTTCCTCTACAACCAGTCCGACGGTGAGACCGACGGCGAACCGGCCCAGTACGACAAGTGGCGCGAGGAGACCACGCAGACCTATCTCAACGGCTTCAACCGCGTGTACTACGGCAGCCGGGCCCCGCTGTTCATCGGCAACCACTTCGAGGACTGGAACGGCGGCATCTACATGAAGTCCGTCGACGACGTGATCAAGAATGTGTGCGTCCGCAAGGAGGTCCGCTGCGTGTCCTTCCGTGAGCTGGCCGACTGGATGGACGCGCAGAAGCCCGCCGTGCTGGAACGCCTGCGCAGCCTGGACCCCGCGCAGTCGCCCGACTGGTCGACCGTCGTCAAGTAGCGCCGGGGCGCCCCCGCCCGGGCGGGGGCGCCGCTCACCGCCGCCGGGTCAGGCCCGGCCGGGCCTCGCCGCGTGGTCCGGGTGGCCCGTGGTGCGCCGGTCCTCCTTCATCTCCGCCTCGTAGAGGTGGTCGCGTCCTTCGACGAGGTCGTCCCGCGCCTGCTTCTCCAGGTCCTTGAAGGGCTCGTAGTAGGTGGCGTTGTAGGCCTCCACGATCTGGAACGTCCAGTGCCCGGGGATCACGTTGCGGCCCAGGATGTCCCGCTCCACCCGGTCGCCGTACTCGCCGTGCCCGGCCTTGCGCAGCAGCGCCACCGCCCGGTCGAGCTCCAGGTCGGCCGTGCCGGTCAGCTGGTGGAACGCGTACAGGTGACCGCGGGCCCGTTCCGTCGTCTCCAGCGCCTTCGAGAGGGCGCCGAGGGCTTCCACGGTGGTGTCGTCGACCCCGTCCGGCCGCCGGTGGGCGCGGTCGGGTCCTTCTTGGTGCTGAGGATCGTTCATGGATGTCCAGATCCCCGCACTCCGGCGGCTCATACCAGGGAACGCCCGAGATGATCCGCTTGGCGGGACCGCACGCGGTGAGCTTCCGCCCCGTGGCCCGCGGCACCTCCGTGCGAAAGGGGATTCGAAGGCATGATCGTGGTGCGCGGGGAACCCGTGAGCCGATCCCTGTCCGCCGAGAGAGAAGGTGGCCGATGAGCTTCCCGCCGACCGACCCCACCCCGCCCAACCCGACCCCGCCGCCCGGACCGACGGATCCGCAGCCCGGCCCCGCGCCCGGTCCCGTGCCCGCGCCGGCTCCGGACCCGGTTCCGCCGGCCCCTCCGCAGCCGGCCGGCCCGGACCCCGTGCCGCCGGCCCCGCATCCGGGGCCCCTGACCTAGGGCGTTCGCGGACGGTCGCGTCCGTCCGTGCCGACGACCGGTCCCGCCCGCGTCACCCCGGCCGCTGTGCGCTGCCCCCGCGCCTGCCGGCGGGGTCGTCGCGGGCCCCCGCTCCCAGCAGGCCGGTCGCCTCGAATTCGGCCGCGGCCGCCAGCCGGGGAAGCTCGGTCCGGGAGATCCGGGTGACCAGGGGCGGCAGGACTGCCCGGGTGATCTGGGCGAACCGCAGCCAGCCGGGTACGTAGACGGCACGGGAGCGGCGTTCGACAGCCCTCACCATGCGCTCGGCGACCTGCTCGACCGGGTAGACCTTCCGGGCCGGAGCCGGCATGTGTGCCCGCAGTTCCCGCAGTACGGCGTGCCGGTCCGCGTCCCGGATCATGTCCGTGTCGGTCCAGTTGAGGTAGGCGATGCCCACGGCGACGCGCTGGTGGGCCACCTCGGCCTGGAGGGCGTGCGCGAAGGACTCCACGCCGGCCTTCGAGGCGCAGTAGGCGCTCATCATCGGAGAGGCCCCGATGGAGGCAAGGGACGCGATCTGCAGGTAGTGGCCGCGCGTCGCGACGAGGTCCGGGAGGAACGCCCTGGCGGTGATCGCGCTGCCCGTCAGGTTCACGTCGATCACGCGGCGCCAGGTCGCGGGGTCGGACTCGGCGAACGGCCCGCCCTCGGCGATGCCTGCGTTGGCGATCACCGCGGACGGGGTGCCCAGGCGTACGCGGATCCGGGCGGCGGCGTGCTCCATGGCCGCGTCGTCGGTGACGTCGGCCTCCCACCACCCCGCCCGGCCGGGCAGCGTCTCCGCGACCGCCGAGATCGTCTCCGGCTGCCGCCCCAGCAGGGCCACGACGGCGCCCCGCTCGGAGAGGAGGCGTGCCATGGCCGCCCCGAGGCCGCGGGAGGCTCCGGTGACCACCACCACGCGGCCCGCCAGCGGGCCGGTACGACGGGAATCGGCATCAGGCATGGTCACCACGCTAACCGCGGGCCGCGAGGACGGCCTGCGGACCTCCGTCCCGTCCCCGGGGCTGAGCGGGAGCGCGAGGGTCCGTGCCGCCGGTCCCGGCAGAAAAGGCGTAACTCCGCCAAAGATGGAAACCTGAGTGCAGCCATCTCGGACGGACAGCGCCGAGCTGCGAACACCGGTTTCCCCAGGAGGGTTGCATGGCTGTGCGGCACCAGCTCATCAAGAGGCCTCCCCACGTGGTGTGGGCCGTCCTGGCCGACCCCGACTGCTACAGCGAATGGGTGGTCGGCACGTCCGACACCCGGCCCGCCGAGGGACAGTGGCCCGAGGTCGGCGCGGCCCTGACCTTCGACGTGCGGATGGGTCCCTGGACGGTGAGCAACCAGACCGTCGTACGCCGCTGCGAACCCCCGCGGCAGCTCGAACTCGAAGCCAACTCCGGCCCCCTCGGCACGGCCAGGATCGCCCTGGACGTACGGGAATGGGGAGACGACACCCTGCTGATCGTCGACGAGCACCCGCTGCGCGGTGCCGGAGGCACGCTGCACAACGCCGCCTTCGAGGTACTGGTCCAGCTGCGCCATCGCGCGATGCTCAACCGGCTGGCGGACCTGTGCGAGAACCGTGGCCTCACCGGGCTCGCGAGCCGGTAGGACCCGGCGGGCCCCCGCGGCGCCTTCCGCCCGCGGCCGGGCCCGCCCCGGCGACACAGGAGGCAGAACATGCCGGACGCGGTGGTGATCGGCGCCGGGCCCAACGGTCTGGTGGCGGCCAACCTGCTGGCGGACGCGGGCTGGAGCGTGGAGGTCCTGGAGGAGCAGAGCGAACCCGGCGGCGCGGTCCGGCACGACCGCGGGGTGCACCCGGACTACGTCAGCGACCTGTTCAGCTCCTTCTATCCGCTGGCTGCCGCGTCCCCGGTCCTGGCCGGCCTGCACCTCGAACGCGAGGGACTGCGCTGGAGCCACGCCCCGTACGTGCTGGCCCACCCCCTGACCGACGGCAGCTGCGCCGTGCTGGGCCGCGACCTCGACGACACCGCCGCCGCCCTGAGCGAGTTCAGCCCCGCGGACGGCGAGGCCTGGCGGGAACTGCACCGGATCTGGGCACGGCTGGGGCCCGACATCGTCGAGGCCCTGTTCACCCCCTTCCCGCCCGTACGCGCCGCGGCACGGCTGGCCGTGCGGCTGCGCGGGGCGGGCGGCCTGCGTCTGGCCCGGTCCCTGGTACTGCCGGTACGGCGGCTGGGCGAGGAGGAGTTCGAGGGTCAGGGCGGCAGGCTCCTGCTCGCGGGCAACGCCCTGCACGCCGACCTCGCCCCCGAGGCCGCGGGCAGCGGCGGCTTCGGCTGGCTGATGTCCATGCTGGGCCAGACGTACGGCTTCCCGGTGCCGGCCGGCGGAGCGGGCGCCCTCACCCGGGCCCTGGTACGCCGGCTGGAGAAGCGTGGCGGCGTGGTCCGCTGCGGTGAGCGCGTCAGCCAGGTGGTGGTGCGGGGCGGCAGGGCCGTCGGCGTGCGCACGGCCGCCGGGGAGGCCGTCTCCGCGGCCCGCGGCGTCCTGGCCGACGTCTCCGTGCCCATGCTCTACGGCGCTCTCGTCGACGAGGCGCACCTGCCCGCGCAACTTCTCGCCGACCTGCGCCGTTTCCAGTGGGACTTCGCCACCTTCAAGGTGGACTGGGCCCTCGGCGGGCCCGTGCCGTGGACCGCGCAGCGGGCGGCGTCGGCGGGCACGGTCCATCTCGCCGACGGTATGGACGAGTTGACCAGATTCGCGGCGCAGATCGCCATGCATCAGGTCCCCGACCGGCCGTTCGCCGTCTTCGGTCAGATGACCACGGCGGACCCGACCCGCTCACCCCTCGGCACCGAATCCGCGTGGGCCTACACCCACGTGCCGCAGCGGATCACCGGTGACGCGGGCGACGACGGACTGACCGGCGCCTGGGACCGGCGCGAGCAGGAGGTGATGGCCGACCGGGTGGAGGCCCAGGTCGAGCGGTTCGCCCCCGGTTTCCGGGCCCTCGTGCGGGCCCGCCGCATCCTGGCGCCGCCCACCATGGAGAGCATGAACGCGAATCTGCACGGTGGCGCCATCAACGGCGGCACCACGGCGATGCACCAGCAGCTGGTCTTCCGTCCCGTGCCGGGCAGCGGGCGTCCCGAGACCCCGGTCAAGGGGCTCTTCCTCGCCTCCGCCGGCGCGCATCCCGGTGGCGGTGTCCACGGCGCCCCGGGCGCGAACGCCGCACGGGCCGCCCTGCACGGACGCCTCCCCACCGGCCTCACCCGGATCCAGCGCGTCCTCACGCGCCGCGACCGCAAGGGCGAGCGGGCCGCGACCTGACCGGCGTGATGCGGCGTCACTCCCCCGGCGGGGGCGCACTCGTACGCCCGCACGACGGCCCGCCGCCCCGGGGGCCCGCGTGCCCGGGGCGCCGTGACATGCTGGAGCTTGCGGATCATGACGGCGAGCGAGGACGTACGGCAGGGTGAGGAAAGCGACACGGCCGACCTGGAGAGGCACCTGGGACCGGTTCGCGGCGTCCGACCCGGGGCTGCTGCGGCTCATGGCGGGCCTGCGGACCGTGGGCGCCATCGCGCTCGCACTCGCCGTACTGGCCCTCATGGACGCCGATGTGACGCACATGGTGGCCGGGGCCATGGCGGCCATGGTCGCCACCTTCGCCATCCGGGAGAAGCAGCGGCGCGAACAGGCGATCACCCTCGCGCTGGGCCTGCCCGTGTCCCTCGCGGCGATGTCCCTGGGCGCCCTGCTGAACACCCACGTCATCGCGGGTGACCTCTTCTTCCTCGCCCTGATCTTCGGCGCGGTCTACAGCCGCCGGTTCGGCGACCGCGGGACGGCCCTGGGCCTCATCGGGTTCCAGGTCTACTTCGTCTCGCTGTTCGTACAGGCCGACTCCGGCACGCTGCCCGGGCTGTGCCTCACCCTGGTGCTCGCCTTCGCGTGCAGCGCCGCCGCGCGTTTCGGCCTGGTGGCGGAGACACCCGAACGCATCCTGAAGCGGCTGCGGGAGGCCTTCCGGGCGCGCCTGGCCCAGCTGGTGTCCGCGCAGACCGAGCTGCTGGACGCGGGACCCGACCGGATGGAGAAGGCCCTGGAGGAGGTACGGCGGCACACCGCCCGCCTCCACGAGACGGCCATGATGATCCAGGGCCGGCTGGAGGAGGGGACCAGCGACAGCGCCGCCGCCTCGCACGTGCAGCGCCGTATCGCCGACGCGGAGATCGCCGCCGAGCGGCTGGGCGTCCTGCTGCTCACCGCGCGCAGCGCCGAGCGCGCCGACACCCTCACCCTGCACCTGCCCAACGCCCCGGTGCCCGCCGCCGGGAACCGGCTGCGCGCCCAGGACGACGTCACGGCCACACTGCGCCGCGACCTCGACGCCCTGCGCATGCTCGTCGCCCGGCCCGTCGCCGGCGGCACCGCGCTCGCGCACGTGCGCAACCGGTTGCTCGCCTACCGCGACGAGGAGAACCTGCCGCACGCCCCGGCCGCCGTCCAGGACGTCTTCCGCGGCATCGGCGAGGCGGCGCGCTCGGTGCTGGGCCTGCGGCTCGCATTCGACGGGCCGCAGGACGAGTCCGACGACTCACCGGCCACGACCCGCTCGCGGGAGGAGCTGGACGCCGAGGACATCGCCATCGCGGGGGCCGAGGACAACCAGCGGGACAAGGACGAGGAGCGTACGGGGCTGCGGCGCCCCACGACCCGTGCCGCCGTCCAGGTGTCGGTGGGGTCGGCGCTGGCCATCGTCGGCGGCGAGTTCCTGTCCAGCCAGCGCTGGTACTGGGCGGTGCTGACCTGCTGGGTGGTCTTCCTGAACACGGCCTCCACCGGCGAGATCCTCGTCAAGGGCTACCGCAGGCTGCTGGGCACCGTCTTTGGTGTCGTCGCCGGTGTCCTGCTCGCGGGCGTGGTCGGCAACCACACCTGGACCGCGTTCGGGCTGGTCCTGCTGTTCATCTTCGCGATGTTCTTCACCGCGCCGCTGTCGTACGCCCTGATGTCGTTCTTCGTGACGGCGATGCTGGGCCTGCTGTACACGCTGCTCAACACCTACAGTCCCGAGGTGCTCGTCCTGCGGATCGAGGAGACCGCCCTCGGTGCCGTCTGCGGTGTCGTCGCGGCCGCGCTGGTGCTGCCGGTGCACACCGACCACCGGACCGACGAACTGCTCGCCACGGTGCTGGAACGCCTCGGGGACGTGACCGGCGCCGCGGTGGAGCAGCTGAGCGGCGGACCCGCGCTGGACCTGCTGGACATGGCACGCGATCTCGACACGGCGCTGGAGGACCTGCGGGCCTCCACGCAGCCGCTCACGCACCCGATCACTCCGCTGCGCTCCCGGCGGCAGACGGCCCGCTACCTGGTGGCGCTGCTGGAGACGTGCGCGTACCACGCGCGGTCGCTGGCGGCGACGGCGGAACTCCTCCCGCACAGCAGAACGGTCGCCGCCGATCCGCGGCTGAAGCGGGCCGGCCGGCGCATCGCGCAGAACATCGACGCACTGGTGGCCCATGTCGAGGACCGGCACGACGCGGGCGCGGTGGAGACCGGCGCCAGTCTCGCGTCCATGCTGGAGACCGACCGGTCGGGTGTTCCGCGGCACGACCGGGTCACCGGCCGCGTGCTGCGGCATCTGCAGCGGCTGGACGAGGGGGTGGTGGGCCTCGCCCGCCCGCTCGGTGTGCCCGTCTCCACCCCCGACCAGGCCGCGTCCCGGCGCTCCGCCGCGCTGTGAGGGCGGCCCCTCGGGGGGTGCCTCAGAGGCCCGCCCTGTTCCGCGCGTGCTCGAAGGCGGCCAGCGGATCGCCGGTGCTGTTCCAGGGCCAGGCGGTGACGGCGGTGCCGATGGCTTCGAAGACGGGGGCGGCCTGCTGCCTGCGGTCGGCGGCCATCAGCGCGTAGGCGAGGAGATTCAGGTCGGCGAGCTTCTTCGCGTGGTGGAAGAACGCGGGCTGCGGCCAGGTGTGGTGGGCCCGCTGGAGCGACTCGACGGCCTGCGGGTTCGTCCAGTGGTTGCGGGCCACCAGGGCGTCCACTCCCCCACGGGCGAGGGCGGCGTTGTACTGCATGACCTGCGCGGTGAGTTCGACCGCGGCGCACGGGGCGTTCGCCGGCATCCGGGGTCGTATGGAGTCGATGAAGTCGAGCACCTGGACCCGCGAGCCCGCCTCCTCGGGCGAGAGGTGGGCCAGCATGCTCAGGTATGCCTCCCGGTGCCAGCGGTCGCGGGCGAGGATCTCGTTCCAGGCGCCGAAGACGTCCGACTGCACGTAGCGCTCCAGGCGGGCGATGCCGAGCAGCACCACCCACGGGGCGGGGTCCCGGGGGTCGATCTCCGACGCCCGGAGGCACTGCTTGGCCGTGCCCGACGCGTCCGCAAGTCCTCCCGCCGCACGGCTGCGGACGAGTTCGGCCCAGGCGCCCAGGACCAGCGCGCTGGCGTTGCCCGGTTCACGCGTCGCCCACGCGGACGGCAGGTGCGAGTCGGACAGGTAGTCCGCGAGGACGGACATCCGGTGCGCCCGCCGGTCCCAGTCGTCCGGGTCCTGCTCGAAGAGGCGGGACAGCTGGGCCACGCACAGGTCCGTCGTGCCGAACGTGCCGGACCTGGTCGTCGCGCGCAGAGACTTCAGCAGCCTGCCGAGGTCCCCGTCGTCGAGTTCGGGGGCAAGGCGCGGCTTTCTGCGGCGACTTGAGAGAAAAGACATGATCGCATGCTATGAGCGGGGAGACGTGCCACAAGGTGCGCGGCACGATCGTTACCGGATGCTGGCCGCAACCCGGGGTTACCGGCCCGTAGCGCGAGACGGGCGGGTGCGCCGGGTGTCCCGGGCGGCGGCCCGACGGGTCCGGAACCGGTCGCGCGGGGGCGGCGGCGGTCCCCGTTCGCCCGCATGTGTGCCCTCTCGCCTCCTGACGCCCGGCAGTGTAGACATGGGCACATGGTCCGACTAAGGGGTCGATCCCGGGCCCGGTCGACCCGCCGGCTCGATGCTCCGCGCCCCGGGCGCGGGCGTGCTCGCGACACGCACGCGGGACGGTCACGGCACGCGCACGGCTCGTCCGAGCCGCGCGGGCCCGGCGGAAGCGGGCCCGCCGCCCGGCTGTGGTCGGCGCTGAGCGGACGCAGCGTCGCGGGCCAGGTGTTCGTGTTCCAGGTGGTCATCGTGGTGATGCTGGTCGTCTCCGCGGTGCTGGCGCTGGTGCTCCAGGTGCGGCACGACAGCACGCAGGAGGCCCGCAACCGTTCGCTGGCCGTCGCCGAGACGTTCGCCAACGCGCCGGGCACGCTGGAGGCCCTGCGGAGCCCGGACCCGACCGCGGTGCTCCAGCCGCGGGCCGAGGCGGCCCGCAAGCAGTCCAAGGTGGACTTCGTCGTCGTGCTGAACACCGACGGGATCCGCTACACACACCCCAAACCGGACCGGATCGGCAAGAAGTTCGTCGGGACTCTCGCGCCCGCGCTGGCCGGCCGGTCCTTCACCGAGGAGATCACGGGCACGATCGGTCCGCTCGTGCAGGCCGTGGTGCCGGTCCGGGCCGCCGACGGCTCGGTCGCGGGCCTGGTGTCGGCGGGCATCACCACCGCCAATGTGGGCGGCGCCGCCGACCGGCAGCTGCCGATCCTCATCGCCGCCGCGGGCGCGGCGCTCGTCCTTGCGACGGCGGGCACGGCGCTCGTGAGCAGACGGCTGCTGCGCCAGACCCACGGCCTCGGCCCGTACGAGATGACCCGGATGTACGAACACCACGACGCGGTGCTGCACGCCGTCCGGGAGGGCGTGATCATCGCCGGGGGCGAGGGGCGGCTGCTGCTCGCCAACGACGAGGCGCACCGGCTGCTCGGCCTGCCCGAGGACGCCGAGGGGCGGCACGTCTCGGAGCTCGGCCTCGACCCCGGCACAGCGGACCTGCTGGCCTCGGGGCGCGTCGCCACGGACGAGGTGCGTCTGGTCGGGGACCGGCTGCTGGCGATCAACCAGCGTCCCACCGACCTCAGGGGCGGGCCGCCCGGCAGTGTCGCGACGCTGCGCGACTCCACCGAGCTGCGTGCGCTGTCCGGCCGGGCCGACGTGGCACGTGAGCGCCTGAAGCTGCTGTACGACGCCGGGGTCGGTGTCGGCTCCAGCCTGGACGTGGCCCGCACCTGCGAGGAACTGGCCGAGGTGGCCGTGCCGCGGTTCGCGGACTTCGTCACCGTGGACCTGGCCGACGCGGTACTGAACGGCGAGGAACCGGACGTCATCACCGAACTGCGCCGCACGGCGTCCGGTGGGATCCGCAAGGACGCGCCCCTGTACCCGGTGGGCGAGCGCATCGTCTTCGTGGACACCTCGCCGCAGGCGCGCAGCCTGCGCACCGGCCAGGCCCTCGTGGAGCCCGCCCTGAGGCGGGCGCCGGGCTGGCTCGCCCAGGACCTGGAGCGTTCCGCGCAGGTGGTGGAGTACGGCATCCACTCGCTGATCACCGTGCCGGTGCGGGTGGGACCGCTGGTGATGGGAGTGGTCAACTTCTGGCGGTCGGAGAAGCCGGAGGCCTTCGACGCGGAGGAGGTGGCCCTGGCGGAGGAACTGGTCGCGCGGGCCGCGGTCTCCATCGACAACGCGCGCCGCTACACCCGCGAGCACACGATGGCGGTGACGCTCCAGCGCAGCCTGCTCCCGCGCAACCTGCCCGAGCAGAGCGCCCTGGAGATCGCCTACCGCTACCTTCCCGCGCAGGCGGGTGTGGGCGGGGACTGGTTCGACGTGCTGCCGCTGTCCGGCGCGCGGGTGGCCCTCGTGGTGGGGGACGTCGTCGGTCACGGACTGCACGCCGCGGCCACCATGGGGCGGCTGCGCACCGCCGTCCACAACTTCTCCGCCCTGGACCTGCCGCCCGACGAACTCCTCGCGCTCCTCGACGAACTGGTCGGCCGCATCGACCAGGACGAGGCCGCGGAGGACAGCGCCGCGGCGATCACCGGCGCCACGTGCCTGTACGCCATCTACGACCCGGTCACGCTGCGGTGCACCGTCGCCCGGGCGGGCCATCCCCCGCCGGCGCTGGTGGGTCCCGACGGCACGGTCACGTTCCCCGAGGTGCCGGCCGGTCCCCCGCTGGGCGTGGGCGGCCTGCCGTTCGAGACGGCCGAGCTCGAACTGGAGGCGGGCAGCCGGCTGGTGCTCTACACGGACGGGCTCGTCGAGGACCGGGACCGGGACATCGACGCCGGGCTCGCACTGCTCGGCACCGCGCTGGCCCGGGCGGACCGGTCGCCGGAGGACACCTGCCGAGCCGTCCTCGACGCCCTGCTCCCGGCCCGCCCCAGCGACGACATCGCCCTGATCGTGGCCGGCACCCGGGCGCTGGGGGCCGACCGCGTCGCCGAGTGGCAGGTGCCGAGCGACCCGGCGGCCGTCGGTGAGGTGCGCGCCTCGGTCACCCGGCGGCTGGCGGAGTGGGGTCTGGACGACATGGCGTTCACCACGGAGCTGGTCCTGAGCGAGCTGGTCACCAACGCGATCCGGTACGGCGGCGCCCCCATCCGGGTCCGCGTGCTGCGCGACCGCAGTCTGGTGTGCGAGGTCTTCGACAGCAGCAACACCTCGCCCCACCTGCGCTACGCGGCGAGCACGGACGAGGGCGGACGCGGTCTGTTCCTGGTCGCCCAGCTCTGCGACCGCTGGGGCACCCGTTACACGCCCACGGGGAAGGTCATCTGGGCGGAACAGCCGCTGCCCTGAGACTCCGTGCCGAGGCGTCACCTCGGGTCACGGATTCCGAGCGCGGAATGCGGAGCCAACTGCCACCGCAAGTGCGTATATTGATAACGCGTCAGCTCACGCCGCCCTTCCCTCGGGAAATCCCTCGACACTCACGGTTCTCCTTTCAAATGTCGGTCGTTCAATCATTTCCCGGCCGCAGCCCGGGAATTCCCGGCGGACGGAGCCCGGAAATCCCGTGCCCCCACAGGGCAGCCGCGTTCCTTTTGCGCAACTTTGCCCGAGGCGTTCCACTGGGAGACGGAGAACTACGTAACTCTCATGAAGGAGTGGTGGTATGTCTTCCACCGAGTTTCTGACCGACGACATCACCGAAGTCCAGGGCATCGACGTAGAGGCGGCCCTCGACCCGGCCGAGGCCGACGGCCAGTTCCGCGACAGCCGTGAGTGCGCCGCACTCGCCCTGGTCTCCGGATCCGGCAGCCTTCTGCTGTCGCCTCCGACGCCGCGGCCGAAGAAGGGCTGACGGGGGAAGCTGAATGGAGCAGTCAAGCACGCCGACCCGATTGTCGGGCGCTGTGCGGGACCTTGCTTCGGACGTGGTCTCCGCCCTTGGGGGCGGGGACCCTTTCCGACTGTCCGGCAAGGTGACGGCACGCGGCCCGGCCGCGAACGGCGATCCCGCGCTGGCCGCCGTACGCGTCCTGGGAGCCGACGTACTCCTGCCGGCCGTCCTGCACCGCGCCCCGGCCGACCGCGAGGACCTGGCCGTCTTCGACAGGGCCGTACAGGCCTATCCGCCCCCGGCCGGCGCCTCCCCCACCTCGGTGTGGAGCCACTGGGCGATGCGGCAGACCCTGATGCGGCTGGACGCGTCCTTCGACGGCACCCCCGCGCACCATCTCGAACCCGACGGGACCTGGCTCGACGACGCGTCGTGGCAGTTCCTCGCCCATCAACTCGCGGTGCTGGCACCGCTCGCGGTCCCCGCGGGTGACTGTGCGGTGTTCCGCGCGGCCCGGCGCCGGCCCGTCGACGTCGCCCGCGGGTTCGTCCGGGCGGTCCGCCGCCGCGACTGGCTGCAGGCGGCAGGCGCGGGGCGCTGGCTGGTCCTGCTCGACGGGGTGCCGGACACCCTGGGTCTGGAGACCGGTCTCGAGTTCGTGGCCCAGATGGGTCAGGACGACCCGCGGGTCGCCCTGCAGGTCGCGGTGGCGCGGCTGATGCGGGCCGGAGCACCGGTGTGAGGGCGCTCGACGTCCGCGGGGTGGGCGAGGCCGCGCTGGCCTGGGTCTTTGCCAACCGCGAGGGATTTCGGCTGGACGAGGGCGCACTCGCCGCGTACGGGGACGTGAACACCAGCTGGAAGCCCCTCGGGGAACTGGCCCAGGTGTGCGTCTGCGTCCGCCGGACCACCGCTCCCGGCGACCCCCTGCACGAAACCGCCTCCGACCTGCTGGAGTTCGCGTGGCGGCAGACCGGGAACGGCGCCCTCTTCGGCGAGTTGCAGCGTCTCGAACCCTTCGCGACCTATCCGCTGGAGGTCTACGCCGCGTTCGCGTCCGCCGGCCTGCGGCACCCCGGCTACGAGAGCGCCGCCGCGACGGTGGCCCGCACCCGCGGCTGGCGGGTGACGGAGCAGGAGCCGAACCGGCGGCTCGGTGTGCTCAACTCCGAGCGCCGCAGCGGGATCCCGGAGCACGCGGACCCCACGCAGGGCCTTCGGCACACCTGGCTGGGCGGCCTGCCCGAGCCGTGGACCTTCGAACGCGCCGCCGGATACACGCTGACCCACGTGGTCTTCCACCTCACCGACTGGGGTCTGGTCCCCCAGGGCGTACCCCCCTCGGTCGCCGCCTATCTGCGGCACTGGCTCCCGCCCTGGCTCGACACCTGCCTGGAGGACGAGCAGTGGGACCTGAGCTTCGAGCTGCTGGCCGTGGCGGCGAGTCTGCCCCGGCTGCCCGAGCAGGTGGTGCTCCAGGACGCCTGGAGCAGACTCGCGACGGCCCAGGACGCCACCGGCGCCGTACCCGAAGTCGGTCCGGGGCGGGAGGGACGGGCTGCGGCGGGGGGCTTCCGGTACTGCTACCACTCCACGCTGATGGCGGCCTTCGCCGCCGCGCTCACCACCGGCCGTCTCGGCGGGAACGGCACCGAGGACCAGGCGCCGGGCGGTCCGCGCCCCCTCCAGCACGCGGCGCGGCAGGACCGGAGCGGACAGGGAGCGCCGGGATGACCAGTACCCGCCTGATCCACACCGTCGGAGTCGGCGCCATCGCATGGCTGCACGCCCACCGAGAGGGATTCCGGCTGGAGCCCGACGTCGACCCCGAGGTGGGCTTCCTCGACCGCTTCAAGCCGGTCGGTGAACTCGCCCTGATCTGCAAGGTCCTGTTCCGGGAAGGGGTGGCCGGGTCCCGGCAGGCCGAGCTGGCACGGCAGTTGCTCGACCATGCCTGGCGGAACACGCTCGACGGCGGCCGGCTGCTTCTGCACGGGCAGCGCATCGAGCCCGTCTCCCCCATCCCGTTCGAGGTGTACCTCCCGTTCAAGGAACTCGGCTACAGCCATCCCGGACTCGAGGAGGCGATCCGGCTCAACCACCGACTCCTGAGCTGCGCCGCCTTCGAGGCGCGGCCCGTACGCCGCCTCGGACTCTCCGCGTTCCAGCGCCGCTTCGGGCTGCCGCCCCGGCCGCCGGAGGCGGACGTCGTCGGCGGGACCTGGCTGGGACGCACCCCCGAGCCCTGGACCGTGGAAGGGCACATCGCGTACGACATCACCCACACCGTCTTCCACCTCACGGACTGGGGCGAGAAACCCGAGGCCCTGCCCGCGGACATCGCGGACTACCTCGCCCTGTGGCTGCCGGTCTGGCTGGACGACTGGCTGGACCTGCAACGCTGGGACCTGCTCGGCGAGTTGCTGGTCGTCGACGCCTGTCTGCCGCGCCCCTCGCTCGACGAGCGGGCCTGGGAGGGCTTCGCGGCGGCCCAGCAGCCCGACGGCGCGATGCCCGCCGTGCGCACGATGCCGCAGGGCGAGCCCGACGAGGTGTTCGACCTCGTCTACCATCCGACCCTGGTCGCCGCCTTCGCCTCGGTGCTCGCCACGTCCCGCGCGCTGTCACGGTTGGCGACGGCCCCGGCATGACCGGCCGCCCCGCGCCCTGGCCGGGCGACGTGCGCCTCGGCGCCGCCGACACGCTCACGCTCCGCAGCGCTCCGCCGGACGTGTCCGCGGACGACGAGGCGGTGCGGTGGCGGCTCGACGCCGCCGTCGGTGCCGTGGACGCGCCCGACGTCGTCTTCGCCCTGTCCCGGCACGGGCGCCGCACCGTGCGCTGCGGAGGCACCGCGCCGCTCCCGTCCGTGCACCGCGCCGACCTGCGCTACGAGATCGGCTCGGCCTCCAAGACGTTCACCGGGCTGCTCCTCGCCCGGCTGACGCACTCGGGTGTGCTGTCCGGCGGTGAAGCGGCCGCCACCCTGCTGGATCCGGGCCGCCCGGCCTCCCGGGACCCCGTCACGCTCGCGCACCTGATCACCCACACGTCCGGGCTGCCCGCGCTGCCGGCCGACTTCTTCCTCCGGGCGCTGCCCACCTGGCGCTCCAACCCGTACGCCGGCTATCCGGCCGAGCGCGTGATCGACGCGTTTCTGCGGTACCGGCCACGGCACCGCCCCGGTACCCGCTGGCACTACTCCAACTTCGCCGTCTCGGTGCTCGGGCACGCCTTGGCGGCGGCCACGGCGACCCCGTGGGAGGACCTGCTCACGGCTCATGTGCTCGGGCCGCTGCGGCTGGGCGAGGTCGCGCTGCACGCCGAGGGCCCGGGCACGGACGCCACCGGGCACCGCAGGGACGGCGCGACCCCGACGCCGCCGCTGGCCGTCGGCGGGTTCGAGGCGGCCGGTGCGGTCCGGGCCACCCCGCACGACCTGCTCACCTTCCTCGAGGCGCATCTCGATCCGTCCGCCTCGCCCCTGGCCGGCGCGCTGCGGGCGGTACGCCGCCCCGTGCTCCGGCGCGGCCTCGGGCACCGGCACCTCCACACTGTGGCCTGGTTCCAGCACCCCACCGACCGCGGGCCCATGTACTTCCACTGCGGGGCGACACTCGGGCAGCAGGCCTTCCTCGGTTTCCACCCCGGCACCGGCACGGCACTGGCCGCCGTGTGCACGCGCCGCTTCCGCGCCCGCGACGCCTTCGTCCCCACCGCGTACGCGCTGCTGGCCGAGTAGGCGCCGCGGCTCCTCGAACGCCGGAGGGGCGAGGCGCACAAGCCCGGCCGGCGTTCGAGGGTGGACCTCCCGGCGGCTACGCCGTCAGAGGCGCTGCCACAGGGCCGGGGTGAACGCGGGCTGCCATGCGTCCTGCGCCTGGTGCGCCTGGAGGCACTGGTAGGTGACGCCGTCGTACTTCACCCGCGCCCCGGTGTCGTAGACCCGGCCCGCCGACCAGCCGTCCTGGCCCTCCTGTGCGGAGGGCGTGCCGCCTTGCGCCGTGCCGGTCCTGAGTGTCAGGCCGTACTCTCCGAGCATCGGGTTGACCGGCTGGTAGAAGGTCGTCCCGCCCCTCGTGCAGTCCCCGGAGCCGCCCGATGTGACGCCCTGGGCCTGCGCTCCGGAGACGTACGAGCCGCCGGAGTCGCCCGGTTCGGCGCACACCGTCGTCCGGGTCACGCCGTCGACGGTGCCCTGGGCGTAGGTGACGCTGGTGCCGTGTGCCTCGACCGTGCCGCAGTGCCAGCCGGTGGTGGACCCGGAGCGGCAGACCGCGGCGCCCACCAGAGCCTGCACGGATCCGGCGACCTCGACGTCCTCTTCCCCCTCGCCCTTGACGTTGGGCGTCGCGGTCCAGTCGCTGGTGACGGCCACCCACGACATGTCGTGGCCGGGGAAGACGGAGCCCTGGAAGGTCCCCTGTGCCACCCTGTTGAACCCGGTGGTCCTGGCGCCCGCCTTCCCGCAGTGCCCGGCGCTCACGAAGCCCTGCTGTTCGGCCTTGGTCACGGAGAACCCGACGGAGCACCGGGCCTGGTCGTCGATGTAGTACGCGTCGCCGCCCCGCACGTCGTGCAGGAGCCGCGGCCGGTCCGGCGACACCCGGACGTCCACGAGGGCGCGGTCCACTCCGGCGGCCGCGACGAGCGCGGCCGCCGCCGCCCGGCTCGTCGCCTGGAGGGTCACCTGGTTGGTCCGCACGTCGACGTACCTGACCGGCGTGCCGAGGCCCTTGGCTCCGGCCGTCGCGCGGTCCAGCTTCTCCTTGGTGGCGGTGAGGTCGGCCAGTCCCCGCTCCACGACCGAGGCCTCGGCACCGCCGGCCCTGATGGCGGCGACATCGGCGGCGTCGGTGGTCGCGACGGTGAGGTCGGCGGAGGTCGGGCCTTCCACCCAGGCGCCCGCGAAGTGCTTGCCCAGGGCGTTCTGCAGCCGCCCCGCGCGGGTGCCGGCCTCCGCCTCGTTCACCAGCCGGGTCCTGGCCTGAGCGGCCGTCAGGCCGAGATCGCGCTGCATGGCGCGCAGCAGCGTCGTCGACGGCCGGTCGGCGCCGAGCGTCAGGGCGGCGGAGGGACCGGGCGCCGGCACGGGGTCGTCGGCCGCGGTCGCGGGCAGTCCCGCCAGTGCCAGCGTGCCGAGCACGGTGAGGGCGGCACAGCCTGCGCCGGCGTATCTGTGGACCATCGGTGTCTCCTCGGGTTCGGAGCGGAAAGGCCTCGAAACCGTAGGTTTTGCCGATAATCACTCGGACGATGTCTGTTTTCCGTCCGTTCCGCGCATTGGCCGACAGGAAGGGGCCGCCCGGCGGAGCCCCGGACGCTCCGCCGGAGTACCGCGAGTTCCGCCGGAGCACCGGGGATTGCGCCCGGCCGCTCCCCTCACGCCGGCTTGAGGCCGGGGTTGCCCGCCTCGGTGACGAAGGACGCGGCCGTCGTGATCGCCGCGCCCGGCGTCGTCACCGCGGAGACGGTTCTGAAGTCGGCGCGCCCGGAATCGCGGCCGAGTCCGACGCGTACGTAGCCGCGCCGGCCGTCGTAGAACTTCAGGTGCGGGTTGGCCTTCGTGTAGGTCTCCCAGTTGTCCGGCCGCTCGACGCCGTCCCTGCCGCTCGCGACGGACGTGGCGACGATCTCCGTGCCCACGGTTCTGGACCCCGGATCGTCGAAGGAGTCCTTGATGTCGAAGGCGTAGCCCACGTGGACGTCACCCGTGAGCACCATCAGGTTCTTGATCCCGGCCGACCTGGCGCCGGCGAGCACCCGGTCGCGTGAGGCGCGGTAGCCGTCCCAGGCGTCCATGGACACCTTCGCCGGGTCGTTCAGATCGAGTTTGCGCTGGGAGAAGCAGACCTGTTGCGGCACCACGTTCCACAGGGCGTTCGAGGCCCGCCAGCCGTTGATCAGCCACTCCTCCTGGGCGGCTCCGGTGATGGTGCGCTCGGGGGCGTCGGACTCGGGGCCGGGGACGTGCTGGACATCGCCGTACGCCTGGTCGGAGCGGTACTGCCGGGTGTCGAGGACGTCGAACTGGGCCAGTGAGCCCCACTGGATGCGGCGGTAGAGCTGCGCGTCGGGGCCGCTCGGCAGCTGGGCGGCGCGCAGCGGCTGGTTCTCCCAGTAGGCGCGGTAGGCGGCGGCGCGGCGCAGCAGGAACTCCTCCGGCGGGTTGCCGTTCTCGTCGATGTCGCCCGCGTAGTTGTTCTCGGTCTCGTGGTCGTCCCAGGTCACGATGTAGGGATGCGCCGCGTGGGAGGCCCGCAGGTCCGGGTCGCTCTTGTAGAGGGCGTACCGCAGGCGGTAGTCCTCCAGGGTCGTGGCCTCGCGGTTGAAGACGTCGGGCAGGGTGCGGTCGGTGTACTTGCGGGCGCCTCCCTCGGAGTTCACGGCGTACTCGTACAGGTAGTCGCCGAGGTGGAGGACGACGTCGACGTCGTCCTCGGCGAGATGGCGGTGCGCCGTGAAGTAGCCGTCGTGGTACGCCTGGCAGGAGACCGCGGCGAAGGTGAGCTTCGCCGCGGCGGCCGCGGTGTCGGGCGCGGTGCGGGTGCGGCCGGTCTCACTGATCCAGCTTCCCGTCCTGAACCGGTAGAAGTACTCGCGGTCGGCGGCGAGACCGTCGACGTCGACGTGCAGGCAGTGGTTGTACTCGGGAAAGGCGGTGGCGAGGCCGGTGCGGACGAGCAGGGCGAAGCGCTCGTCGGACGCCACCTCCCACTGCACGAGGACGGACTGCTCGGCCAGTCCGCCGCCCGGCTCGTACGGGGAGGGCGCGAGCCGGGTCCACAGGAGCACCGAGCCGGGCGCCGGGTCTCCGGAGGCGACGCCGAGGGTGAAGGGGTCGTCGGTGATCCGCGCCGCGTCGAGTGCCGCGGCGCGGGCGGCGCCGGGCGTCGGCAAGCTGGTGGAGAAGGCGAGGGCCGCGGCCGCGGCGGTGACGGTGAGGAAGCGGCGGCGTCCAAAGTGCCGGGCGGCGGCCCGCAGTTCGGGGTCGTGGCGGGAGGGCGTGCGCGGCGGCAGCGGTCGGTGGCGGCCTGCTCGGGTCATGTGGTCTCCTCTCACGGTGGCGTGCGCGGGGCCCCATGACTTCCGGACGTCGAACGACAGGGCGGCGAACTCCTGCATGCTAAACGGACAATGATCGCAATCCCGGCAGGCGGTGATGTTCGCGAGCGTCCCGCCCGTCCCCTCCGCCCGCTCGGCGGCGCACCGCAGTTGACGGGGCGTCGGACGTGGTCGGTGATCTGCGGCGCCGGCGACCGTCGTGGACGAGACCGTCCGGGCGGGTCGGCCGCGGTCGGGGGCGGCCCGGGCGGGCGGCGACGGCGTACGGTCCCGGGCCGGGCACCACGGCACCGGGCACCGGGCACCGGGCACCGGCGGCGGGCGGCTGCCCGGCCCGATGGGTTCACTCAGTGAAGCTTCCTTCGCGGCGAGGGGTCGTCCGGGCCCCACCCGGGTGCGCCGGGCGCGCGGACGGAGGAGCGTGGTGGGTGAGGAGGGCTGCCATGGGTGTGACCATGCCCCGGCGCGGGGAGGGCGAGGACCGCGGCTGGCTGCGCGGTGCGCCGGCCCCTTACTGGGTCCGTGCGCTGCCCGTCGTACTGCTGGCGGGGGTCGGCATCGCGGAACTCGTGAGCCGCCGGCCACTGGACATCGGCTTCCTGCTGGGCGCCATTCCCTCGCTGGCGGTGCTCTCCTACGGGCCGGCGGCGACCGCCGCGTTCGGCTGCCTCGTGGTCGGCCTGCTGAACATCCCGGCGCTGCACATCAACCACCCCGGCAACACGGACCTGTTGACCATCACGTTCATCGCGGCGCTCAGTGTGTTCGTGTCCCTGGTGCGCAGCCGGCGCGACGCGCAGCTGGTGACGGTGCGCAGTGTCGCCGAGGCCGTCCAGCTGGCCGTCCTGCCGCCGCTCGCCGAACGCATCGGTCCCGTGAGCTGCGCCGGCCTGTACCGGGCGGCGCAGGACGGGACGCTGGTCGGCGGCGACTTCTTCGACGTGCGCGACGGCCCCTACGGGGTGCGGGCGGTGATGGGCGACGTCCAGGGGCACGGGCTGTCGGCCGTCGGGACGGTCGCCTCGCTGCTTGGCGCGTTCCGGGAAGCGGCGCTGGACCGGCGGCATTTGACGGCAGTGGCGGGCCGTCTCGACCGCCGGCTGTCGGTGGACTCGGCCTCGACCGAGCACACGGAGCTGTTCGCGACCGCGGTGCTCCTGGAGTTCTCGCGGGACGCCGACGCGGTGCGGCTCGTGTCCTGCGGCCACCCGCAGCCGCTGCTCCTGCGCGAGGGGAAGGCCGTCGAACTCGACGTGGAACCGGCGGCGCCGCTCGGGGTCGGGCTGCTGGGCGTCTCTCCTCCGCGCGAGTGCCGGGTGCCGCTGAATCCCGGTGACCGGCTGCTGCTCGCGTCCGACGGGGTCACCGAGACCCGCGACGCGGCTGGCGCCTTCTATCCGCTGGCCGACAGGCTGAGCGCCTTCGCCGACGCCGCGCCCGACGCCCTCGTCGGCCTCCTGTGGGAGGACCTCGTACGGTTCGGCACCACCGTCCGCGACGACGTCGCGATCCTGGTCCTCACCCCGCACCCGGGGAACCCCCGGGACTGAACGGGTGCCTGTGCCGCCTCTTCCCGGGCATACGGACGCCACTGGGGAGGAGAGGTGTCATGTATCTGGCACGAGGAACAGGTGGCGATCCCGAGAGCTGGCTCTGGGCGCTGGGCGCGCTCGTGCTGTACGTCGTGATCAGCTACGGCCTGCAGTACCGGGCGCGGGTACGCCGCGGCTCCCGGCACCCGGCCGGCGACGCGCTGCACGATCTCAAGGACCGCGAGGAACCGCAGCGGCCGTGGCAGCGTTTCCTCAGCCGCGTGATCATGCTGGCCGGGGCGGGTCTCACCGCGCTGGTCGCGCTGACGACGTCCGGCACGCTGCGCGTGGTGACCGTCGGGCTCACCGCGGTGGTGGCCGTGATCGCGTGGGCGTACTACGACCACCGCACGGAGGTCCCCGCCTCGTCGGGGCGCCGAGGCGGAGCGCGGTGACCGGGCCGGGCTCTCCCGGGCCCGGCCCGGCTGCGTCTCCCGGCCCCCGGTCACGTCTCCCGGCCCGCACGCGGCTGCCGGCCAGGACGCGCCTCCCGGCCATGACGGTCCGGCCGGATGCGCGTCGGCCGTCACCGTCCCCGGCCGGGAGGCGCGCCCCCGGCCGTCACGGACCCGGCCCGGGGTCCGGCCTCACCGGGTCGGTGATGCCGGCACGGGCCGCTTCGAGCTGGGCGGCGAAGGCGATGCCGAGGAAGAGGGCGACACCGGTCAGGTTGGCCCACAGCAGCAGCGCGACGAAAGCCGTCAGTGGCCCGTACAGCGCGCCGAAGGAGCCGCTCTCGGCGACGTACAGGGCGAGCAGCCAGGTCGCGGCGACCCACAGCACCAGATGGACGGCCGAACCGAACGCGAGCCAGGTGTAGCCCGGCTGGACCCGGCGGGGCGCCCAGCGGAAGATCACCGCCGAGGCCACCCACGCGAGCGCGACGCCCAGCGGCACCTGGGCCGCGCTCCACCAGTCGAGGCGGTCGATGGGCCAGCCGAAGGCCTGCACCACCGACTCCCCGACGGCCTCGCCCGCCACGAGCACGAGGAAGCCCAGCACCATGGGCATACCGGCGGCGAGCGCGAGCAGCAGGGACCGGCCGTACTTCCGCAGGAAGGGCCGGTCGCGCTCGATGCCGTAGATCCGGTTGGCGCCCCGCTCGACCTGCGCCATCGCCGAGGCCAGGTTGAGCACCGCGAATCCCAGGCCCAGCCACATGGCGACCGCGCTCCAGATCCCGGAACCGGCGCTGTGCCGCGTCTTCGCCAGCGCGTCCTCGACCAGGCCGCTGCTGGCGCCCGGCACGATCCGGCCGAGGGTGAGCTCGATGATCCGCCCGACGCTCTCGGTGTGCACCGTGGTGGCGACGCCGACCAGGGCGATGGTGAACGGCACCATGCCGAGGACCACCTGGAAACCCATGGAGCGCGCGCTGGTGAAGCCGTCGGCGTAGCGGAACCGGGAGAACGCGTCCATGAGCAGGCGGCGGCCGCCGTAGTGCCGCAGCGCGGTCAGCGCCTCGTCACCGGACAGCTCCTCCCCGATCATGTCCCGGGTCTGCGGGACGTGTACAGCGGTCCCCATGGCGCGCGTCTCCTCGTGTCGTCCGGCCGGCTGTGGCGGGCGGGCCGCCCGCCGGGAGCACGGCCCGCCCCTCGGTCTCCCCCGCGACGCGGGATTCAGCCGCTCCGCAGGACGATCACCTGAGACAATCGGAAGAGTACTGGTGTACGACCGGGTGCCGGGGACGTCGGAGGAGCTTGTGCCACTCAGTTCACAACCGCTTCGGAAGCTGGGCTTCCTGACCCTCGGTCTGTTCGACGGGGCCGACCCCCGCCGCGGTCACGAGGCGACCCTGGACCTCATCGAGCTGGGCGAGCGGCTCGGCTTCGACAGCGCGTGGGTGCGCCACCGCCATCTCCAGTACGGCATCTCCTCCCCCCTCGCCGTCCTGGCCGCGGCCTCGCAGCGCACCCGCCGCATCGAGCTGGGCACGGCCGTCATCCCGCTCGGGTGGGAGAACCCGCTGCGGCTGGCCGAGGACCTCGCGACGGTCGACCTGCTGTCCGGGGGCCGCCTCAACCCCGGTGTCAGCGTCGGCCCGCCCATGCACTACGACCGGGTCAAGGACGCGCTGTACCCGGACACCGCGGACGCGGAGGACTTCGGCCACGACCGGGTACGGCGGCTGCTGGACTTCGTACGCGGCGAGCCCGCCACCGGCTTCAGCGGCACCGAGGGCTTCGAGGTGTTCTCGGACCGCGTCCAGCCGCAGTCCCCGGGGCTCGGCCGGCGCCTGTGGTACGGCGGCGGCGGCCTCCGGTCGGCGCGGTGGGCCGGCGAGAACGGGATGAACCTGCTGACCAGCAGCGTCGTCAAGGCGGAGGAGTCCGAGGACTTCGCCGAGATCCAGCTCTCCCACGTACGGGCCTTCCGCGCCCACCACCCCGACGGTGCGCGCGCCCGCGTCTCCCAGGGGCTCGTCGTCATCCCCACCGACAGTGCCTCGGCGGAGCAGCGCGCCAGGTACGAGAAGTACGCGGCGGGGCGGCTGCCGCGGACCGCCGCCCCGCAGGGACCGGCACGGCTGATGTTCGCGCCCGACCTGGTCGGCAGTTCGGCCGAGATCGCCGAGCGGCTCCACGCCCACGCCGCGTTCCGGGAGATCGACGAGGTCGCGTTCGCGCTGCCGTTCACCTTCGGCCACGAGGACTACGTCCAGATCCTCACCGACATCGCCACCCGTCTCGGTCCTGCCCTCGGCTGGTGTCCGGCGGCCTGACGGCGGCGTCCCGGGCGTCGCCGCGCGGTCCGAACTGCGGCGTGGTTGTCTGCCGTTCATGCAGACATGGTCAGGACGCCCCTACCCGCTCGGTGCCTCCTACGACGGCTCCGGTACGAACTTCGCCCTGTTCTCGGAGTGCGCCGGGAAGGTCGAGCTCTGTCTGATCGACGACGAGGGCAGCGAGCGGCGCGTCACCCTTCCCGAGGCCGACGGAGGGGTCTGGCACGGCTTCCTGCCCGACGTGCGTCCGGGGCAGCGCTACGGCTACCGCGTGCACGGTCCCTGGGACCCCGCGGAGGGCCTGCGCTGCAACCCGGCCAAACTGCTCCTGGACCCGTACGCCACGGCGGTGGACGGCCAGATCGACGGGCACCCCTCCCTGGCCGGGCACCGCCCTGACGATCCTGGGCGGCCGGACGAACGCGACAGCCTGGGCCATGTGCCCCTCGGTGTCGTGACCGACCACCGGTACGACTGGGAGGGCGACCGTTCACCCGACCGGCCGTACCACCAGTCGGTGATCTACGAGGCCCACGTCAAGGGCCTGACCCGGCTTCACCCCGACGTGCCCGAGGAGATCCGCGGCACCTACGCCGGTCTGGCGCACCCCTCCGTCGTCGGCCATCTCCAGCGGCTCGGGGTGACGGCGGTGGAACTGATGCCGGTGCACCAGTTCGTCCAGGACGGCTTCCTGACCGGCCAGGGCCTGTCCAACTACTGGGGCTACAGCTCCATCGGGTTCTTCGCCCCGCACAACGCCTACTCCTCGGCGGGCAGCCGGGGCGCTCAGGTCGACGAGTTCAAGTCGATGGTCAAGGTCCTGCACCGGGCCGGCATCGAGGTGATCCTCGACGTGGTCTACAACCACACCGCCGAGGGCAACGAGAACGGGCCGACCCTGTCGTTCCGCGGCATCGACAACCGCACCTACTACCGTCTCGTCGACGACGACCCGGCCCACTACTTCGACACCACCGGCACCGGCAACAGCCTGCTGATGCGCCATCCCAACGTCCTCCAGCTGATCATGGACTCGCTGCGGTACTGGGTCACCGAGATGCACGTCGACGGTTTCCGCTTCGACCTCGCCGCGACGCTCGCCCGCCAGTTCCACGAGGTGGACCGGCTGTCCGCGTTCTTCGACGTGGTGCAGCAGGACCCGGTCGTCAGCCGCGTCAAGCTCATCGCGGAGCCCTGGGACATCGGCGACGGCGGCTACCAGGTCGGCAACTTCCCGGCGCTGTGGAGCGAGTGGAACGGACGGTACCGCGACACGGTGCGCAGCTTCTGGCGCGGGGACGAGCACACGGTCGCCGAGCTGGCGGGCCGGCTGCTGGGCTCGTCCGACCTGTACCAGCGCGACCGCCGGCGGCCCCGCGCGAGCGTCAACTTCGTCGTGGCCCACGACGGTTTCACCCTCCGCGACCTCGTCTCCTACAGCGAGCGGCGCAACGAGGCCAACGGTGAGGGCGGACGCGACGGCGAGAGCGACAACCGGTCCTTCAACTGCGGGGCCGAGGGCCCGACCGACGACCCGGGCGTCCTGCGGCTGCGGGCCCGCCAGCAGCGCAACCTGCTGACCACCCTGCTGCTCTCGCAGGGGGTGCCGATGCTCGCCCACGGAGACGAGTTCGGCCGCACCCAGGAGGGCAACAACAACGCCTACTGCCAGGACGACGAGGTCTCGTGGGTGGACTGGGACCTCGACGAGGAACAGCACGGCCTGCTGGCCTACACGCGGAAGATCGTGGCGCTGCGCCGGGCGCACCCCGTGCTGCGCCGGCGCCGGTTCCTCCAGGGTCCCGCCTACGGCACGCCGCCCGAGCGCGCGGACGTGGTGTGGCTGCGGCCCGACGCGTACGCCATGACGGACGAGGACTGGCTGCGCGGCGACGCCCACGCGCTGGGTGTCTATCTGTGCGGCGACGCCATCAGTGAACGCGGCCCGGAGGGCGAGCGGTTGAGCGACGACTCGTTCCTCGTGCTGTTCAACGCCTGGCACGAGCCGGTGGAGTTCCGGCTGCCGTCCGCGGCCTTCGGCGACCTGTGGCGGACGGTGGCCGACACCGCCGATCCCGCCGGCGAGGAGGCCGACGAGACCGAGTTCAAGGCGGGGGTGCGGCTGACGCTGGACGCCCACAGCCTGCGCGTACTGAGCCGCCCCCACCGGGGCCCGGGCGCCTGACCGACGGCTCCCGCGGACCCCGCGGCCCGGCGTCCGCGGGACAGGGCCGAGCGGCGCGAAGCCAACTGGTCCCACAGCTGTCTTCGCGCCGCTCGGGGTTCGAGGGGTGCCCGTGGGGCCTGGTCGCCCGGACGTCAGCGGGTGGCGGTCACGGGTTTTCCATCCGGCGCCGGTCCTGGTCGTCCCACTTGCTGGTGTCGCGCGGCTCGGCGTACGGCTCCTCCTCCGGGGGATGCCCGCCGGCCACCGCCCGCTGGCGCGCCGTCTCCGCGTCGAACTCCAGGCCGAGCAGGATCGCCAGGTTGCTGATCCACAGCCAGACCAGGAACACGATGACGCCGGCCATGGTGCCGTAGGTCTTGTTGTACGAGGCGAAGTTGGACACGTAGAACGCGAAGCCGGCGGAGGCGATCAGCCAGATGACGAGGGCCAGGAGGCTGCCGGGAGTGATCCAGCGGAAGCCGCGGACCTTGGCGTTGGGCGTGGCCCAGTACAGGATCGCGATCATGACGATGACCAGGACGACGAGGACGGGCCACTTGGCGAGCGACCACACCGTCAGCGCCGTGTCGCCGATGCCGAGGGCGGCGCCCGCCTGACGGGCCAGGCCGCCGGTGAAGACCACGATCAGGGAGCTGATCACGGCGAGGACCATGAGCACCACGGTCACACCGACGCGCACGGGCAGGACCTTCCACACCGGACGCCCCTCGGGCATGTCGTAGACGGCGTTGGCGGTGCGGATGAACGCCGCCACGTAGCCGGACGCCGACCAGACCGCCAGGACCAGGCCCAGGATGGCCATGAACGAGCCGGTGCCGCCGTTGCCCTGGAGCTGGTGGACGGCGTTCGTGATGATGTCCCGGGCGGACCCCGGAGTCAGCTGCTTGAGGTTGTCCATCAGCTTGTCGGTGGTCGATTTGCCGGCCACACCGAGCAGGGACACCAGGACGAGCAGGGCCGGGAAGAGGGACAGCACGCTGTAGTAGGTGAGAGCGGCCGCACGGTCGGTCAGCTCGTCGTCCTTGAACTCGCGCAGCGTGCCGCGCATCGCCGCCTTCCACGACTGCTTCGGCAGCTTGGTGGGACTGTCCGGCGCCCTGCGCTCCACGCTCGGGTCGGGCCCGTAGCGCTCGTCGCCCCCGGTGCCCGCCGCGGACGGTGTGCCGGCCTCCCCGCGCGATCCGTCGGCATGATCCCGTGACTCGTCGGGACGAGCCTCGCGCTCTTCGTGATGAAAACCAGGTATCCGCGCCATGAGCACCGAGTAACCGCGCCTGCCGCACTCACACGCCCCGCTACCCGGTGACTTCCCGGACGTGGGGCACGACGCGGGTCAGCCGCAGGACACCCCACAGGATCAGCGCGCCTCCGATCACCTCGGGCACGAGCCACCAGCCGGTGCGCACGCTCTCCCCGAACAGGGTGATACCGAGGACCAGGCTCACCACCGCGTCCCCGACGGTCAGCGCGGGCTGCGACGCCGCCAGCGAGCCGGCCTGCAGCGCGTTCTCCAGCAGCAGGACGGCACTGACGCCGGTCAGCGCGAACCCGTAGGTCTGCCACTCGCCGAGGAACGCGCGGAAGCCGTGGTCGGCGAGCGTACCCGTCGCCGACTTCAGCAGGGCCGCGGTCAGAGCGTTGCTGACGGCCGACGCGGAGCCCAGCACGGCGGCCCGGAACAGCGGCGGACGCCCTGGGCGGGCCAGCACGACCGCCGCCGCCATCGCGCCCAGACACAGCACCAGGGCCGGGATCCACCGCGCCATGCTCGCCTGGTGGCGGGCCCCGCTCGGAGCGGCCGCGCCGAGGAGCAGGGCGAGACCGCCGACGACTCCGGCGACGCCCCACCAGCCCGGACCGGGCAGCCGCCGGTGCAGCAGCGGAACCGCGATCAGCAGGGCGAACGGCAGCTCCAGGATGAACAGCGGCTGCACCAGGGCGAGCGGCCCGTTCACCAGGGCCAGGGCCTGGAACAGCGCGGCCCCTACCACTCCGGCGATCCCGATCAGCCAGGCCGGGCGCCGGGCCAGCTCCAGGATCAGCCGCAGACCGCCGCCGCGCGCGACCGTGGACGCCGCCTTGCGCTGGAAGGCGGTGCCCACGGCGTTGCTGGCGGCTCCCAGAACGGCGAACAGCGCGGCCAGCTCGATCACTAGTCCACCATGTCCCTTCCGTGGGACCGGCGCGGGCCGGCCCTGTCCGACCCGCCCCGCCGGTCTCCGCCGCCGGTGGCCTCAGCCGCCGGGATCCGCCAGCAGGGGGCCCAGCGGCCCGAGATCGAGGTTGAGGTCGCTGCGCTCCAGTCCGTGCCGGGCACACAGATCGTCCATGCGGACGTCGAGCAGCATCAGGGCCGTGCCGAGGCGGTCCTCCTGTTCCGCGCTCAGCGTGCCCTCCTCGAAGCGGCGCACGGCCTGGCGCTCCATCAGCTGCCGGACGAGTTCCACCACGGTCAGCACCAGGGCGGCCAAATCGTTCGCGACCCGCTCGGGATCGAGGTTCAGCGCGTCGGTCCGGGGCGGCGCCGTCACAGCGGCCCGCTGTCCGACCACGGGGCGGGCACCCTGTCGTTCACCGACGACAGCAGGGCGTGCAGTGAGATCCGTACCAGCGGCACGTCGGCGATCGCGAGGACCAGGTCGCCGCTGACCACGACGCCGGTGGCGAGCACCCGGTCCAGCAGGTCTACGAGGGGCACCCCGATCGGGGCGTACGGTTCGGCGCCGTCCCACGGAACCGGGGTGTGCACGGCCTCGCGCAGGTGCGGGGCCGTCATGCGCCCACCCCGCCTTCCGAACCGTCCGGGGTGTCGTCCAGCTGGGCGAAGGAGTAGGGGATCCAGGGCCCGGACTCGTCGATCTCCAGACCGCGGTACCGCTCGTCGGCGCGCAGCCCGTCCAGGGCCCGGGCGAAGGCGGCCCGCTGTCCGTCGTCGACGAGGTAGGCGGCGTTCAGGAGCTGCGGGGTGCTCCGGCCGGTGAGCTGCTCGCTCTGGGTCCTGTGCCGTGTCGCGGCGACGACGTGCCGGCGCAGCTCCAGGTCGAGGGCGTGGGCGCGGGCGAGGGCGTCCTCGCGCCGGACCCGCTGGGCCCGCTGCCGGGCGCTGGCCCGGGTCAGGTAGGCCCGGCCGCCCGTGGCGGCGTTCTCCGCTCCCGCCTCCGGCGCCGGGGAGGGATCGCCGTCGTGCTCCGCCGTGTGCACCTTGACCGCCCACTCGGTACGCCCCCGCAGCCGGTCGAGCAGCGTGCGCACCGCCGCTTCCCGGCCGGCGAGCGCCTCGGCGGCGTTGCGGTCGCTGAGGTACAGGGTCGCCAGCGGCAGTGGCACCACAGGACCGTGGCCGGCTGCCGCCTGTACGCCGCGGTGGTGGGCCCGCGCGCAGCGTTCCAGCTGGTAGCGGTCGTTGAACCGTTCCGTCAGGGCCTCCTTGCCGAAGGCCTCGGCGGGGACGTCCTGGACGACCAGGGCCAGCGACCCGGCCCGCAGGACGCGCAGCGGTCCTCCGCCGTCCTGCCCGGCGACCCCGGCCAGCACGTCGTCGGGCGGCGGCGTGCGGGTCACGGCGAAGAGGTAGGTGACGGCGGGCCCGGCCGGATCCCGTGCCGCGAGGGCCCGCGGATCCCGGTCCGTGTCGGGGGGTTCGGGCTCGCGTTGTCCGGCGACGGCAGCCCGCGGCTCGGGAGCCGGTCGCACGGGGGCCTGCGGCACGTCCTGGGGCCGGCTCATCGGGTGCGCTCCTCTTCGGCGTCGCGGCTCGTCAGGGCGTCCAGCCGCGCCCGCAACTGCGCGTTCTCCTCGGCGAGCGCGTCACGCCTGGCGTGGGAGGACAGCGCCGGATCGGTCTCCCACCAGTCGATGCCCGCCTTCTTGGCGGTGTCCACGGAGGCGATGAACAGCCGCAGACGGATGGTGAGCAGTTCGATGTCGAGCAGTTCGATCTTGATGTCGCCCGCGATGACGATGCCCTTGTCGAGCACGCGTTCGAGAAGGTCGGCGAGGTTGCCCGTCACGGGCCCGGCGGACTGCGGGGCCGGGCCCGTGTTCCAGCTGCTGACGTCGGTCACAGTGCTCCCAGGTGATCAGCGACGCGCACGGGACCGGCGGCGGGGCTGGTCCTCTTCGTCCTCGTCGTCCTCTTCCTCGTCCTCTTCGCCCTGGTCGGCGTCCTCCTCCTCGTCGTAGGGCTCCTCGTCCTCGTCGTACTCGGCGTCCTCGTCGTAGCCGTCGCCGTCCTCGTCGGCCTGGTCGGCGCCTTCGGCGTCCTCGCCGTCCTCGGCCTCTTCGTCGGCGTCCTCGGCGTCCTCGGCGTCCTCGTCCTCGTACGCGTCCTCGGCGCCGTCCTCGTCGTCAGCACCCTCCTCGCCCTCGGCGTCCTCGGCGTCCTCCTCGCCCTCGTCGGCGCCCTCCTGTTCGCGGCGCTCTTCCTCCTCCATGGCGTCCTCGTGCGACGTGACGACCTCGCCCTCGCGGATCTCGCCACGCCAGCCCTCCAGCTCCTCGTCGCCGTGCAGGGTCACATGGCGGGCGAAGTGCTTGAGGTCCAGCCGGATACGGCGGCCCACGGCACGCCAGATGTTGCCGGTCTTCTCGAAGAACCCGGCCGGGTAGTACTCGATGACCAGGACGATCCGGGTGAGGGTGGGGCCCAGCTCGTGGAAGGTCACCGCGCCGCGGGTGCTGCCCTTGGCACCGTCGGAGGTCCAGACGATCCGGTCGTCGGCCACCTGTTCCTGGACGGTCGCCTTCCAGCCGCGACTGGACGGACCGATCTTGGCCTTCCAGTTCGACTCGGTGTCGCCGGACTTGCTGACGCTGCGGACACCCTTGGTGAAGCTGCTGAAGTCCTCGAACTGCGTCCAGTGGTCGTAGGCGGTGCGCACCGGGACGCCGACGTCGATGCTCTCGACGATGTTCGTCGCCTTGATGCTGCTGCCCTTCTTCGAGCCGCTGCCGCCCTTCTTGCCCGTGACCTTCTCGACGATGTTGTCCTTGACGCTCTTGCCCTTCTCCATCATCAGGGCCTTCACCGGCGAGTCACCGCCCATGACCCGTTTGGCGACCCCGCCCAGCAGACCCGCGCCGGATCCCTCGGCGGTGTCGGAGAGGTGGCCGGTCAGATCACCCAGCTTGTCCTGGGCCTTGTCCGCGAGTTTGCCGCCCATCGCCCCGAGATATCCGGTCAGGGCATCCTTCAGGTCGTCGACGGGTGACTTCTCCTGCGTGTTAGCCATTTCCGCTCACCTCCCCCGCCGCGCGCCGGAGCCCCGGCCGCCGCCGGCGGATCTGCTTGTCTGACGCGACTGGTTGCTTCCGGACGGGCGCGCGGTCTTCTTCGCCGCACCGCCCCCTCCGCTGGTCTTCTTCGCCGGTGCCGTCTTCTTGGCGGCGGACTTCTTCGCGGGAGCCTTCTTGGCGGGCGCCTGCTTCGCCGCCGACTTCTTGGCGGGTGCCCTCTTGGCCGCGCTCCTGGCGGGCGCGGCCTTCTTGGCGGGCGCGGACTTCTTCGCGGGAGCCTTCTTGGCGGGCGCCTGCTTCGCCGCCGACTTCTTGGCGGGCGCCTTCTTGGCCGCTGCCTTCTTCGCCGGGGGCGTCTCGGCGGCCTTCTTGCCCGCCGCCTTCTTCGCCGGGGCCGAGCCGGTGGACTTCCTGGCCTGCTGTCCGGCCGGGGCCTTGCGGGCAGCGGCCTTCTTGGCCGGTGCCTCCTTGGCGGGGGTCCTGCCGGCCACCCTCTTGCGTGGTGGCGGCGCCTGGCGGCTCGCGGACCTCTTCTCGCTCCGTGACCTCCTGCGCTCGTCACGGCCGTGCCGGGGCCGCTCCGAGCCGCGCTTCCTCTCGGGCTCCTCGTCCTCGTCCGGCTCCTCGTCCTCGTCGGGACCCTCTTCTTCTTCCTCTTCCTCTTCCTCTTCTACGTCCGGCTCCGCCTCCTCGTCCGGACCCTCTTCCTCTTCCGCCGGCTCCGCGCCCTCGTCGGGGCCCTCTTCCTCTTCCTCCTCCAGCTCCGCGTCCTCGTCGGGCGGACCCTCTTCCTCTTCCTCTTCCTCTTCCTCCAGCTCCGCGTCCTCCTCGGGCGGACCCTCTTCCTCCTCGTCGGGCTCCTCGTCCTCGTCCTCCTCCGGCCTTCTCCCCTCGCCCCTCCCGGCGCCCTCGTCCTCTTCGTCCTCCTCTTCCCCTTCCTCTTCCTCCTCTTCCTCGCCCTCTTCTTCGTTCTTGTCGGTGTCCTCGTATCCGTCGTCGTCGTACTCGTCGGATTCGTCGTACTCGTCGTCGTCATCCCGGCGGCCCTTGCCGGCGGAGTCGGCGAGTGCGTCCGTACGATCGCGGAGCATGTCGCTGAGGGTCGACAGACGGCGGTTGGCGGCAGCGGAGACCGCCGAGCGTCCGACGCTCAGCAACTCGCCGCGAACCTGCTCGCTGAGGTCCTGGAACTGCGGTGTCTCCTGGAGTTTGGCCAGTCCCTGGTTGAGCAGCTGGCCCGGCGAGAGGCTGAAGCGCCGTCCCGCGAGATAGGTGCCGATGGCGAAGGCGACCTTGGCCTTCCTGGTGCGTCCCAGGACGTACCCGCCGGCCACGGCGGCCGCCATGGCCGCTTTGGTGCTGTCGTTCATGCGTGCCTTCCCAGTGAAGAGGCCACGGTCGGGGGTGCGCAGCCCAGATAGCGGACGGGTTGGTCGAGGAGATCGAGAAGACGCTCCTCCTCCTGCTCGAAGGTCGCCTCGTCGATGACGCCCTCGTCCAGGTCGCGATTGAGCGCGGCCAGGCGTGACTGGACCGCGCGCGGGTCGTGGGCCTGCCGCTCGGCCTCCTGGAGGAGGTGGTCGGCGACCCACAGGGTGGCGCGCACCGGGGCCAGCGGGAGCAGCAGCACGCCGCTCACGAGACCCACGGCGTCACGCCCCGGCCGCGGCGGGCGCGGTCTCGACGAAGCTGTAGCAGGGCAGGGGGCCGGTCACACTCAGTGCCAGCCGGTCCCCGAACCGGTGCGCCAGTTCCGCGACGGCTTCCCGGAACCGCTTCTCGTCGGCGGCGCGCAGCAGGAACGACGTGCTCAGCACATGGGTGTCGTCGAGCGCGCCCCGGACGGTCCGTTCGGCGAACGGCGCCAGCCGGGCGAGGGTTTCGCGCGCGGCGCGCTCCGCCTCCTGGCGCACGGCGCGGGCGATGGCCTCACCGAGGCGCACGTTGGCGTCGTAGTCCGGCCTGCGCCGGGTCCGGCGGGCCAGGTTGCGCAGTCCTTCGTCCTGGTGGACGAGGCGGGCGAAGTAGCCCGGGACGGTCGCGCCCTTGAGGTTCATCTCGATTCGCCCCCTGACGGCGTCGAGCTGCGCCGACAGATGGGCCTGCCCGTCCCGCAGCTGGGCGCGCACAGCCTCGGCGTCACGGGTGAGGACGGCGAACTGCATGGGGATGACGGGGCCCTGGGCCGACAGTTCGCCGAGGACGGCCTGATGGGCCATCAAGTCGCGTCGCCGTGCCCGTAGTCGACCGGGGGCCGCCGAGACGGCGGCACACAGGCCGGACTCGGTCAGCAACCGCACCGGGGCACCGCCCACACCGAGGGCGCGCGGCGCCCTGACGGGGGCGGGAGCGATGCCGTAGACGTACTGGGCGTCGAGGGCCGCGGAGGTCGTCGCGGTCACGGTCAGCCCTCCTCGTCCGTGCGCCGGCGGGAGCGGGAGCGGGGACGTTCGTCGTCGTCCCGGTCACGGCCGGCGGTCCTGCGGCGTTCGCCGGCGGGGCGGCGACGCGGACGCTCCTGCCGCTGCTCGCGCTCCTCGCCCTCGTCCTCGGCTTCGTTGTCGTCGTCTTCCTCACCGGGGCTCAGGGCGCCCTTCACCCGGTCGGTGAGCGAGCGGGCCGTCTTCTTCGCGCCCGCCTTGCCGACGGCGCTGGCGACCGGGCCCCCGAACAGCTCGGGGACGGTCTTGCTGCGCGCGTCGTACTCCAGATCGAGGCGGTTGCACGCCTCGGCGAAGCGCAGATAGGTGTCGACGCTGGCCACGACGATCCGGGCGTCGATCTTGAGGATCTCGATGCCGACCAGGGAGACGCGGACGAAGACGTCGATGACCATGCCGCGGTCGAGGATGAGTTCCAGTACGTCGTAGAGGGTCCCGGCGCGCGGTGCGCACACGACCTCGTCGCTGTAGGTGGTCATGCGGCGGTCCTTCCGGATTGCGGGGCGAGGTGGCCGTTCACTGGTCCTGGGCACCACGCCGGTAGCGGGCGACGCGTCGGTACTGCAGCAGTTCTCCCGACGGGTCGAGCTCGACCTCGTAGGTGGCGAGCAGGCTGGTGGTGTCGGGGATGCGCTCCACCTCCAGCACGTCGACGTTGACGAGCCAGCCGTCGTCCGCGCTGCGGGAGACCGCGGAAACGCCTTCGAGGCGGTGATGGATGAGTGCGGTCAGCGCGTCCGCGGCGCGGTGCGCGGCGTCCTGTGCGCCGCGCACCTTGCGTCCGCGTGACTCACGCGTCGTGGATGAGGACGTGCTGCGCCGCCGCTCGCCGGTTTCTGCCATGCCTCCACTCTTGGCTCAGAACCGGCGCGGGCGCGTGCTCAGATAGACCATCCGTGCGGGCGCGGGCACGGTGAGTGGTCACGCCGGCGGGCCGGAATGCCTCGGCGGACCTCTGTCAGCCGTCCGTCCGGGGCCGCAGGACGACCTTGTCCCCAGGCTGGGGCAGCGGCGTGCTGCCGCACGACGGGCCCCTCCCGAGGTGTGCATGCACCCGGGCGCCACACCTGTCGGCGCCCGGGTGGGCATGGCGGACGGCATCGTGTCACCGGACGGGCACCTGACCGGCCGCGGTTTCCGGGCGGACGAGCCCTGTGCCCCCGTCAGCGGCAGGCTGCTCCTGCCGATGCCGCCAAAGGGCATACGGCTCGGTGGCGCGGGGCGCGTCGCCGTCGGGCCCGGCGAGGCGCGGCGGCGGAGCCCCGGCCTGTGCCGCAAGGGCCGAGGGGGCGTTCACGCCGGAGGGCGCCGTGGCCGGGCGCGCTCGTGGCGGTCGCCGCCGTTCCCCGGTCGGTCCCCGTCGTCGGACATCGCTGCCCCGGGCGCGGATCGGCGGCTACGGCCACGCCGACGCGGATCCAGGGCCACCGGACGCCGGTCAGCGGCCCCTTTCGGCACCGCCGTTGACCTGGACGATCTGTGCGGTGACCTGGGAGGCCGACGGGGAGCAGAGCCACTGGACCGTGCCGGCGACGTCCTCGGGGACACCCGCACGGCCGGTGTGGGTCTGGCGCACGAGCAGGTCGTGCCGGGCGCCGGCGTGCCCCTCGGTGCCGAAGAACTCCGTCTGTGCGATGTAGCCGGGCGCCACCGCGTTCACGGTCACGCCCTGCGGCCCCAGGGCGGCGGCCAGGTCGTAGACGTACGGGTGCAGCGCCGCCTTGGCGCCCGCGTACGAGCCGGCTCCCGAGCCCCGGTACGCGGCGATCGAGCTGATCATCACGATCCTGCCGCCGGGAGAGGTGATCACCGGGCGGAGCGCCTCGGTGAGCAGGACGGCGGTCAGGACGTTGGCGCGGAAGTTCTCCGTCCAGTGCCAGGATGCTCCGGCCGTGCCCTCGTCCGCTCCCTCGGGGGCACCGATCAGGACGTTGCCACCGGCCGAGTTGACCAGGACGTCCACCGTCCCGTGGGCGGCCCGCAGTTCGTCCCGTACGCGATCGGCCTCCTCGGGGAGCGTGAGGTCGGCGGGCAGCGCGCGTACCTGGCCGCCCTGTTTCGTGTGGCGTTCGGTGAGTTCCCTCGCCGTGCGGTTCAGCACGTCCTCCCGCCGTCCGATCGCGACGACCTGGGCGCCCTCGGCGGCGAAGGCCGCGCACACGGCACGGCCGATGCCGGTGCCGCCGCCGCTCACTACCACGGTGCGTGTCATGGAAAGCCTCCGAGTCGGGTCTGCCGGGGTCGGTCAGGTCAGGGCACGACGGGCGCCGGAGCGGACACCCCACCGGTGGACGAGCAGGGCTGCGCCGCCCACCGCGACGGAGTCCCAGGGCGCGGGCACCTGCCCGGAACCGCCGGTGGAACCCACGGCCGCCGCGACGAAGAGCAGCAGAAGGTAGCCCAGGAACCAGGCGCCTGACCGGAGTTCCGCTGTCAGCCGGGCTCGATCCTGACGGTACCTGACGGCGAACAGGATGACGGCGGCCGGCATCAGGGGGATCGCCGCGCGCAGGTGGTGCCAGCCGGCCCAGTGGATCAGCTCCGTGGAGACCACGAACCCGGCGGGCGCGATCCACCCCATGCCCCGCATCCGCCAGGTGAGCGCCTCGTGGTCCGTCGCGCGGAAGGTGCTCACGGCGACGGAGCAGGCCGCGTAGGTCAGCAGGGAGAGCACCCCGACCACGCCGATGATCTCCTGCCAGCCGCGGAAGGGGACGAGGAAGACCGTGGCGAGGACGAAGTTGGCGAGCAGGGTCCGCCGGGGGACGCCGGACGCGGGGTGCACGGAGGCGAAGAAGGCGGGCAGGACGCCGTTGCGTGCGGCTGCGTACGTCTCGCGGCTGCCCGAGGCGACGAAGATGCCGGCGGCGCCGGTCGGCGAGAGGACGGCGTCCGCGTAGATCAGGGTGGCGAGCCAGCCGATGTTGAGTGCCAGCGCGAGCTGGCCGAAGGGCGAGTCGAAGTTGAGCCCGTGCCAGCCGCCCGCCAGCCAGTCGGCCGGGACCGTGACCAGGAAGACCAGTTGGAGGACGGTGTAGAGCACGATCGCCATGACGATGGCCGTGACGACGGCACGCGGCAGGTCGCGGCGCGGGTCGCGGGCCTCGGCGGACAGCTCGATGGGGGCCGCGAAGCCGTTGAAGGTGTAGATGATGCCCGCACCGGCCACGGCCGAGAGCGCCGCCGACCAGCCGTACGGGGCGACACCGCCGCCCGCCTCGATGCTGTCCGAGTCGAAGCCCGCGGCCACCAGGACGGCGATGGTGACCACCGGGACACCGAACTTGAAGACGGTGAGGGCCGTGGTGATCCGGGCGAACAGGCGGACGCCGAACCAGTTGAGGAGCGCGAGCACTGCCAGGAGCGCGACGGCCGCGGCGATGCCCCGCGCCGTGAGCCGTCCGTCCCGGTACAGACCGGGGACGTAGTGGCCGGCGTACTGCGCGATGGCCGACGCCTCGGCGGCCAGGGCGCTGGCGACGGAGAGCAGGACGGCCCAGCCTATGGCCGTCCCCACCAGGGGCCCGTTGGCCTCCAGGGGCCAGCGGACCATGCCGCCGGCCCGGGGGCGCGTCGCGCCGAGCTGTACGAGGACCAGGCCGACGAGCATCATCGCGGCGCCCGCGAGAGGCCAGGACAGCAGTGCGGCGGGGCCCGCCGTCTGCGCGGCGTAGTAGGCGCTGAAGAGCCAGCCCGACCCGATCATGCCGCCGAAGGCGATGGCGGTCAGGCTCCATCGGCCCAGCTCACGGCGGAGCCCCTCCTCGGGCGGAGTGGCCTGCGGTGCGTGCTTGTTCAGTACGGGGGGCAGGGGCGGTGCGGACATGTGTGGTCTCCGGGTCGGGTGGTCGCGGTCGCGTTTTGGGGCAGGCGCGAGCCGGCCGCGGTGCAGGCCGGGCCCGGGCGCACGGACGGGTGCGCCGGCGCATGAGGGGCCTGGGCGTGTGCGCCGGGCGGGCTACGGGCGCGTACGGGCTCGGGTGTGCTGGGCTGTCGGGGCGGGCGGGGTGCGCCGTCAGCGCGGGGAGCTGGACGCGGGGGTGGGTTCCTCGTCGTGCGGGGCCGGGCCGGGCACGGGCGTACGGCGGGCGAGGAGCACGAGCAGGGAGGCGAGCACGATCGCCCCGACCGCGAACGGCAACGCGGGGTCGACCTGGTAGAGACTGGTCGCCGCGAGCGGGCCTAGCACCAGGGTGAGAGCGTTGACGGAGGCGCTGAGTCCGGCCGCGCTGCCCTGTTCGTTGGCCTCGACGCCGAGGCTCATCGCCGAGTTGTAGCCGGGGATGGCGAGACTGTGGCCGAGCCCGGACAGGGTGACGGCGGCCAGGAAGACCGGCAGCGAGTCGGCCACGCAGATGACGACGAAGGCACCCGCGGTCAGCGGCACGCCCACGCGGAGAAGGCGCTGCGGCCGCCACGCCAGCCTGGGGATGATCACGCCCTGGACGACGAGCATGGGCAGGCCGCCGGCCAGGAGCACCATGCCGGAGAGCTCCACCGTCCGCGCCGTGGTGAGGTCGAGCCGGTCCATCAGCAGGAATCCGATGCTGGACTGGAGCAGGCTGGTGGAGAGGTAGATGCCCGCGCCGGACACCAGGAACCGGCGGATGCGCGGGTCCAGCGGGCTGAGTCGCCCCGGTGCCGCCTTGCGGTCCGTGTGCCGTTCCTCGGCGGGCAGCCAGACCCAGACCACGACGCCGACTAGGCCGATCAGCGCGGGCGCGGTGTACAGGGCGGGGAGCATGCCGAGGTCGCCCAGGAGGCCGCCGAGCCCCGGCCCCAGGACGAGCGCGAGGCCGATGGCGGCGCCGACACGCGCGATCCCCTTGACCCGCTCCTCCTCCTCGACGGTGGTGTCGGCGACGTACGCCTGCGCCGCGACGGGCAGGGCCGCGAGGGAGCCGCCGAAGAGGATGCCGCGGGCCAGCAGCAGCAGGACGAAGACGGTTGTGGCCCCCAGGACGCCGCGCAGGCCCAGATGGGCGAAGACGGCGAAGGCCGCGAGACCGAGGGCCGCGCCGAACAGCGCCACGACCATGAGGGGTTTGCGGCCCCACGCGTCGGCGCGGCGGCCCCACAGGGGGCTGACGAGCGCGACCACGGCGGCGGACGCGCTCATCACCATGCCGTACTGGAACTCGCTGATGGACAGCTCCCGCGCGAGCGGCGGCAGGATCGGAGTCAGGATCTGCTGGCCCGCGTACCCGCCGAAGACAGCGAGGTGGAGGAGGCCGACGCCCCCGGCCTTCCGACGTGTGGTGGCCATGGTCACTCCTTCGAAGCGCCGGGTACGGGTGGGACGTCGACGCCTCGGGGGCGCAGCCGGAGGTCGCCGAGCGTGTCGGACACGTCCCGGGCCGCCGCGATGAGCGCCCCCTCCCGGTGCGGGCCCGCCACGAGCTGCATGGCCACGGGCGCGTCGGACGCGGGGTCGACACCGGTGGGAAAGGTGATCGCGGGGAGTCCGGCGAAGCTGGCGACGGGGGTGAAGCCGATCTCCCGGTCGTAGCGGGGATCGCCCGGTACGGGGATCGTGGAGGCGGCGGGGGGCACCGTTCCGCGCGGCCGGGGCAGTGCCGGGTCGAGCGGCAGCAGCCAGGCGTCGACGCCCCGGTCGGCGAAGTGGGCCGGCAGTGAGGCACGCAGCCGCGTCATCCGGTCCCGGATGACGGCGTACTCCTCGTCCCCGACGTCGGCGCCGGCGCGCAGGGCGGCGAATGTCGAGTCGAGGAGGTCGTCCTCGATGTGGGCGCGCCAGTGCTGGAACCCGTCCCAGGCGTCGCGGGCGCACAGTTGCCAGGCGTCGGCGCGGCAGTCCCAGAGCTCGCCGAGGTCTGCCTCGGCCACGTCGTGCCCCGCGGTGCGCAGGAGTTCGGCGGTGCGGGCGACGGCCCGGGTGATCTCCGGGTCGAGCACGCCTGGGCGGCTCAGCTCGCGTGGGACGCCGACCCGCAGCCGGCCGCCGGTGGGCACGGGCCCGCCGAGCCCCATGTGCTGCCAGGCGAAGGCCAGGTCGTCGGCGGTGCGCGCGACCCAGCCGGGCGCGTCCATGGCGGGCGAGAGAGGAAAGACCCCGGGCAGGTTGCGCGGGTGATGGGTGACGCGCAGTCCGACGACGCCGCAGCGCCCGGCGGGCCAGCGCACGGAGCCCAGAACGTCCGTGCCGAGTGAGACGTCGCAGATGTTCGCGGCCACGGCGACCGCGGAGCCGGTGCTGGACCCGGCGGGGTCGATGTGCGGGAAGTACGGGTTCACGCATCCCGAGCCGACGCCGATGTTCAGTTCGGTGGTGACCACCTTGGCGACGACCTCGGCGTTCGTGACGTCCCGCAGGACGGCGGCCGTGGTGCGCGGGTGGTGCCGGTAGTGGCGCAACCCGAGCCGGGTGGCGAACCCGTGGACGTCCACGGTGTCCTTGACACCGAGCCGCAGGCCGCCGGTCGGTACGCGCAGTTCGGCGCAGGCCCGGTAGTGGCCGTCGGCACAGGCCGCCCAGTGCGCGGCGCCGGCGCGGAACTCCTCGGCGCCGATCTCCCCCGCGGCCAGGAGGCGGTGGCGCTCGGACAGGGGCAGGGCGAGGACGTCGGGCAGGGCGTCGCCGGCGGCCGTCGTGCCCAGGAAGTCACTGATCGCCCGGGGGGTGGTCGCGGACGCAGGTGTGGCAGCCGTCCGGGGTGCGGGGACGGCCGGGCCGGTGTCGGGTCGGATGCTCATGACAGTTCGTAGAGCCCCTCGCCGTCGAGGAACCGCAGGGTTCCGTAGTCGCGGAGGACGACCTCGGCGACCTCGTGCCGCAGGTTGACGATCATGGGGTAGGTCAGGTCGTCGACCGTGGGCCGGATCTGGCCGCCGGGTTCCACGAGGGGACGGATCTCGTGGAGGCTCTCCAGGTTCCCGATGGTGTCCATGTGCCGGATCCGCTTCAGTGTCCCGGACTTGGGCGAGATCATGGCGACGGAGGCGAAGTGCTGTTCGACGACGTAGTCGGTCAGGCGGCGCTCATGGAAGCGCTCCGGCGCCACGTAGGCGTCGACCGTCCAGTCGATCTGCGAGGAGCCGGTGCCGAGGCTCGCGTAGTACGGGATGTCACCGCCCGCGATCCGGGCCCCGGCCTCCACCAGGCAGGGACCGTCCGGGGTGAGTTTGACCTCCAGATGGCCGGGGCCGTGCCGGATGCCGAGGGCGTCGAGGACCTCCTCGGCGTAGCGGCCGAGCACCGTGCCCTCGGGCGAGCGGCGGGCCAGCAGGTGCACCGAGTCGCAGAGGTCGAGGACGCCGTTGGCGGTGATGCGGGTGGTCTTCCAGATGTCGGTGACGTGGTGGTGTCCGTCGCGGCTCACGGTGTTGACGACGTATTCGCCGCCCACCAGGTACTCCTGGGCGACGACGCCTTCGTTGTCGACGGAGAAGAAGTTCTCGGCGCGGGCCAGCGCCCGGTAGGCGTCGACCGACTGGTCCGGGGTGTCGCAGAAGTGGATGCCGTCACCGCCCGTCGAGCGGATCGGTTTGACCACGACGCGGCGGCCCAGCTTGGTGTGCCAGTCCCGCAGTTCCGCCTCGTCGGTGACGAGGATCTGCTCGGAACCGTGGACGCCGGCCTTCTTGACGGTCTCCACCATCGTGTACTTGTCGCGGCGCGCGGGGCTCAGGGCCGTGCCGTTGGTGGGCAGGGACATGGCCTCGCTGAGAACGTCGGCGAACTCGACGCCGAACTCGCCGCCGGGCACCACCGCGACGGGTTCGTACGCGGACACGGCGCGCACGGTCTCCGCCAGGTCGCCCCGGTGCACGATGTTGGCGGCGTAGTTGTCGAGGCTGAAGGTCGACCGGTACACCTTCGGCACCTCGGGAGTGCTCTGCACGCGGACGCAGGCGTATCCGGCCTTGACGAACTCCGGGGCGAGGCGTCGGGTGGGGTGGTAGGCGTCGACGATGACGACGTGGCCCTTGACGGACATGGGGGGCTCTCCAGGGTGCGTGGGGTCAGTGAACGGGGGTCAGCGCGAGGGGCTCGGCGCTCACGCGGAAAGCGGCGGCCGTCGTGGTCAGCGCCTGCTCGACGGCGGCGGAGCCGGCCGCCCGGAACCGGAAGCGTCCGCCGACGTGCTCGTAGTAGGCGTCGGCCGCGGGAAGCACCTCGCCGGGCTTGAGGAGCACTTCGGCGTAGGGCCCCGGTTCCCGGCCCGTCATGGGCGTGACCTCGGTGACACGGCACGGCCGGGCCTCGGGCGCCGGGACGAGCAGCCAGCCGCCGACCTGTTCCATGGGCGCCGGTCCCACGGGGCGCACCGGCAGGCCGAGTTGGAGACGGAAGGCGGCTTCCATCAGGTCGTACCCGTGCAGTTCCCGCCAGATGAAGGGGATCTCGGCGCCGCCGACGCGTGCCCCGACCTCCAGGAAGCGGCACGTGCCGCTCCGGGCGTCGACGAACACCTCCAGGTGGAAGGGGGTGGGCCGGTCCGTGAGCGCGGCGAGCGCCGCCCGCGCGTGCTCGCCGACGGGGGCCAGGACCGCCGGGTCGTCTTCCTCCACGGACCCTAGGAAGGTGCCTTCGCGAAAGCCCAGGCAGGTGTTGACGTAGCGGGAGGCGCGCCAGCACATCAGCTCCGCGCCGTCGAAGATCCCGTCGACGTGGTAGATCGCGTCGGGCAGGAACTCCTGGACGAGCATCGGCTCGGCCCAGTCGTGTCCGTCGAGTTCCTCGGGTTCGCGGACCAGGGACACGCCCGCGCTGGAGCTGCCGACACGGGGTTTGAGCACCACGGGCCACCCGTGCGTGGCGCCGAACGCGGCGACCTCCGCGGCGCCGGTCACGGCCGCGCTCGCGGGAGCCGGGACACCGGCGGCTGCCACGGCCTCGACCATCAGGTGCTTGTCGCGGAACCGCAGCAGGTCCTCGGGGCGGTCGCCGGGGCAGTCCCACTCGACGCGCAGCGCGGCCCCGATGAGCAGGTCGTCCTCCTTGAGGGCGACGATCCGGTCGGGTCGGCCGTGGCGTGCGGCCAGGAGGCGTACGGCGGCGCGGACTTCGTCGAGGTCGTCGGTCCTGGCCACGGTGACGACGTCGGCGGCCGCGGAGGGTATCGCCGGGAGCGCCACCTCGGTCGCGACATAGGTGACCGTGTGGTCGCCGTGGTCGAGGTAGTGGCCGTATTCGGCGTAGCGCTCCTGCCATCGCGTGACGATCACGACGTGCGGGCGGGGGGTGTCAACGGTGGTCACGGGGTGTCCTTTCGCGCGAGCAGGTCGGCTGTCGCCAGGAGCAGGCCGCGGGCCTGGGCGGGGGCGAGGCGCGGGTCGCAGGTGGACCGGAAGCGGGGCAGCCCGTCGGTGGCGAGGCCGGCCGGGTCGTCGACGCACTCGGTCACGTCGTCGGGTGTCATCTCGACGTGCAGGCCGCCGGGGGGTACGCCGTGGGCGCGCAGCACGGCGATGAAGTCGGTGACCTCGCGCAGCACGTCGGTCAGCACGCGGGTCTTGCGCCCCGAAGGGTGGCGGACGGTGTTGCCGTGCATCGGGTCGCACAGCCAGACCACGCGGCCGGTGAAGTCGGCCGCGGCCTCGACGAGGGCGGGCAGGCGGCGGGCGGTCTCGGCGGCTCCGAGCCGGGTGATGAGTGACAGGCGCCCGGCGCCGTGGCCCCGGGTGAGCCGTTCGCACAGTTCGTGTACGTCGTCCGGGGACGCGCCGGGGCCCAGTTTGACGCCGACGGGGTTGTTCACCGTTTCGGCGAACCCTACGTGCCAGCCGTCGAGTTGACGGGTGCGCTCACCGATCCAGAGCATGTGCGCGGAGGAGCTGTAGTGACCTCCGGCTTCGGTGTCCTCCCTCACGAGGGGGGTCTCCAGGTCGACGAGCAGTGCCTCGTGGCTGGTGTACACGGAGCCGGCGCCGGCGTCCCCGGCCAGGTGACCCTGGAGCAGGAGGGCGTCCAGGCACGCGGCGGCGTGGTCGTAGGCGGCCCGCAACCGTGCCGGATCGGGGCGGCGCGCGGCGGGGTCCGCCGTCGGCCGGTTGACCGCGTCGCCCCGGTAGACGGGCAGCACGGTGCCGTCGGCGAGGGTTTCGACGGCTTGTGAGCGGGGCTTGGCGTACTGCCCGGCGAACCGGCCGATCCGTACGACCGGCAGGCCCGCGCGGGTGGCCAGCAGATCCGCCAGAGCGGACAGTTGGGCGGCCTTGGCGGTGATCCTCGCGGGCGCGGAGTCGGCGAAGGGTTCGGCGCAGTCGCCGCCCTGGAGGACGAAACGGGTGCCCTGCGCGGCGCGGGCCAGCTCGGCCCGCAGCCGGTGCGCGGCGCTCGCCTCCACGAGGGGAGGCAGCGCGGCGAGGTCCGCGCGGACGTTCTCGACGAGGCCGTCGCGGGTCCATGGAGGTTGCTGGGCGGCGGGCAGGCGGATCCGGTGGGGTGCTGTCGTCATGTGCGCGGTCCCTGGGGAGTCGTGAAGTGGCGTTCGAGCCGTCGGGCGGTGGCGGCGACCTCGCCGGCCAGGGGCCGGTCGCGGTCCAGGGGGGTCCAGTCGCAGGCGAGGTGCCGCCAGACGCCGTGCGCGGGAGCGGTCCCGCTCAGGCGGGCCAGCTGGTTGAGGGCGAGGGCGAGGGAGGCGACGATCCACCAGGCGCGGTCCAGGGCGGTGGACACCGCGTTGGCGCTGTTGAGAGCCAGCGGCACGTGGTCCTGGTTGCCGAGGTTGGTGGGGACCGGGGTGAACGAGGCGGGATAGCCGTGCTGGCGGATCGCGCCCAGGTGCGAACCGGCGGCGATCTGGACACCGGCGAACCCGCTCTGGCGTCCGGGGGCGGGTGTCAGCATGGGTGGGAGGCCGCCGTTGTGCTGCGGGTCGAGGGCGAGGTGAAGCTGGCGTTCGGCCAGGTAGGCGAGCTGGTGCAGGCAGAGCATGTGCTGCTCGCTCGCCAGGGCCACGGGCGCGGCGTGGAAGTTGCCGCCGTGCAGAACGTCGTCGTCGACGAAGACGGGGTTGTCGGTGGTGCCCTCTCCTTCGGTGATCAAAACCTGGCCCTGGAAGCCGAGTTGGTCGAGTACGGCGCCCACGACCTGGGGGGCGCAGCGCAGTGAGTACGGTTCCTGGAGGCGGCGCGCGGCGTCCTCGGTGCGGACGACGGCGCCGCGGGCCGCACGGATCAGGGCGGCTGCCTGTCGCTGCCCCCGGTGCCCCCGGACGGCGGAGAGGCGGTCGTCGTAGGGCTCGGGGCTGCTGCCGAGGAGTCCCGCCAGGTGGCCGGTTCCGGCGGCCACGGCGTGGGCCAGGGCCTGGAGCCGTACGTGGTTGTGCAGGGCGCGGGCGAGAGACGCGCTGGTGCCGTTGGCGAAGGCGAGGGCGGAGCGGGCGTCCCAGCGGACCGGGGCGGCGCCCAGCGCGCGCAGCGCCTGGGCCGCGGGCTCCTGCCGCCAGCTGCCGTCCGGGGCGCGCCGCCAGGCGTCGCCCTTCCCTGCCGCCGCTTGTGCCGCGTGGGCCAGTGGGACGAGGTCGCCACTGGCGCTGAGGCTGCCGTCCTGGGGCACGACCGGGGTGAAGCCCTGATTCCACTGGGCGGCCAGGGCGTCCCAGACGTCGACGGCCACGGCGGAGCGGCCCAGGGACATGCTGCGCAGCCTCAGCCAGACCATGGTCCGGGTGACCTCGGGCGACAGGGCCGGGCCCTGACCGGTGGTGAGGTGATCGAGCAGCCCGGCTCCCTGGACGTGCGGGTCGTGGTCGGCGTCGTAGGAGACCAGCGGACCGAAGCCCTTGGTCAGGCCGTAGACGGGGCGGCGGGCGGCGATCTCGGCCAGTGACGCGCGGCTCGCGGCGAGGCGGGCGCGGTCTTCGGGCCCCAGGGCGAGGACCCGGTCCGGTCCTGCGGCCCGGAGAAAGTCCGGGACCGCGGTGTCGGGTGCGGTGGGGGCCCCGGCGAGGGACGCAGGGGCGGGTGATGCCGTCATGCCACCCTCGCCGGTGTCGGGGAAGTCGTGGTGGGAGGGGTGGTGAGCCGGTTCAGCAGGGGTTTCCCGGTGGCGGAGCGGTCGATCCGGTCGACGCGGTGGACGGCGCCGGGAAGGGGGCAGCCCGGGAGCGCGGCTCGGAGGGCGGTACGGATGGTCCGCGCGTCGATACGGGCGGGTCCCGCGGTGTGGAACAGGTCGTAGCGCTCACCGCGCACGGCGTCGCCGGCGGTCGTGCACACCACCTCGGTGCCGGGGAAGGCGGAGGCGATCGCGTCCTCGACGGCGCCGAGGTCGCAGCGGACCCCGTTGACCTTGATCATCCGGGAGGCGCGTCCGCGCCACAGGAAGGAGCGGGGCCCCACCGGGGTCACCGTGTCGTCCATGGTCCACGCGGTGAGGGGACGGTCGCAGCCGTCGCGCCGGGCGAGCCGGGGGCCGCGCACGGTGAGCCGGTCGTCGTCCTCCACGTCGGCGACGACGTCGTCCAGGAGCTGCCAGGGCGTCTCCTCCCCGGGGTGGTCGGCCAGGCGGCGCAGGGCGACCGCGCCGGTCTCGGTGGAGCCGAAGACCTCGACGGCGGTGAACGGCGTGCCCCGCCGGTCCCGCACGAGGTTGCGGGCGGCGTCGGTGACGGGCCCGGTGCCGTGGAGGGCGACCGCTCCCGGGTGGTCGGCGGTGGACGGCACCAGGGAGCGCAGGACCAGCCAGCTGGACGGCAGGCAGACGAAGAGGGTACGCAGTCCGGGGCGCGGGGCCGGCACGCTCATGGGGTCGTCCCAGGCCCGCACGACGGGGACGCCGAGGAGGCCGGGCAGGACGACGCCGAAGAGGCGCCCGAAGAGGTGCCGGGGCGGGGCGAAGCAGACGACCTGCTCCACGGTGCCCAGCGCCGTCCGGGCCACCAGCAGGGCCTCGTCGCGCAGTTGGCCGGGGGTGCGCCACCAGCGCACCGGGTCGCCGCTGTGGCCGGAGGTCTCGAAGGGGGCCTCGGCCACCGCGCGCTCGGTGGCGGCGGCGGAGACGGGAGTCACGAGGAGGCTTCCAGGGCCGTGCGGTCCTCGATCAGGTCGCGTACGAAGGCGGCGATGCGTCCCACCGTGGCGAAGACGTGCCGGACGTCGTGGGCGACGAAGTCGACCTCCACGTCGAACGCGGCCTCGACACGCGAGACGCACTCCAGGGCGGTGAGGCTGTCGTAGCGGTCGCCGAGGGCCCTGGCCAGGTCGGCGTCGTCCGTGACGGCCGCGAGGGAGTCCCCCAGGACGGGGCTCAGGGCGGCCCGTACCTGCGTGGTGAGTTCGTCGAGGGCGGGGACGGTCGTGGTCATGAGGGGTCCTGCCTTTCAGGAGCGGCGGCGCTGGTCGTTCCGTGGATCGGAGAGTCCGGAGGTCCGGGCACGGCGGGCACGCGGGAGGCCTCTCGGCGGCTCAGTGAACTCGCGGGGTCGCCGCGAGCCGGAGGCGTCCTTGGTCGGCCAGGTGGACGAGCGCGGGGTCGGTGGGCCGGAACTCGATGTAGAGGAAGGGAGTCCGCTCGGTCATGCCGAGCGCCGCCGCAATCTCCTGCGCCAGGTCGGAGCGGAAGGTCGCGTCGCGGTCCGGGCCCACGCACACGGTCACGCGTGCGTGGTGCAGGCCGTCCTCGACGGCGGGCAGCGCCTCGGCGGACATCCCACCGCTGAACAGCGAGTGGGGTTCGGCGGTGCTGAAGTGCACGACGACGTGACCGGCGGGCACACCACGGGCGGTCAAGTGCCGGGTGAGCCGGATGGCCACGGCCCGCCGCGCGGGCACTGTCAGTTCGGGGGCGAGGATGTCAATGGTGGGCATGGGTGCCTTCGGTGGGCCTCGGGGACGCGTTGGCCGGGGTGACGGGGACAGGCATCAGGACAGGACCAGGTCGGGCAGGGACCCGGTGGGGCCCTGCCCGACCCGGTGCCGCAGCAGCGTGCCCAGGCAGTCGGCCAGGGGGCCGCCCGTGGCGGGGGCCAGCGGCGTCCAGGCGGTGCCGTCGGCGGTGTGGACGCGGTCGACGAAGCGGCGCAGGTGTTCGGGGTCGAGCGCGACACCGAACAGGTCCGCTGTCGCCACTGCCTCGTACGTGGACAGCAGGTCGGGCATGCGCGAACCGGTGTCCGCCCAGCCGCCGCCGCGCACCCGGTGGGCGTCCAGGACGGCACGGACGGGAGCGTCGTCCAGGTGCCCGAGCGCGTGGCGGACACGCAGGGCGCGCAGGCGCGCGCGTGCCCCTTCGCCCGGGCCCCGGCCGGCGAAGGCCTCCAGGGCGTCGGCGTCGAGTACGACGCGCAGGTCGGCGCCCAGCAGCCGGACGACCGCGACAGCGGCGGCCGTCGACAGGGAATCCGAGCCCCTGCCCTCCCAGAACCCGAAGCCGCCGTCGGGGTTCTGCAGGGAGCGGAGCCAGCCGAGGACGCCGGCGCGCTGCGCGGCATGGCGTTCGGGATCGGCGAAGACCCCGGCGGTGAGGCCCCACAGGGTGCAGCGGATCTCGCTGCCCCGCCCGGGCATGTACATCAGGCCTGCCTCGTTGGGCAGCAGGCACCCTTCGAGCCAGGCCCGGTGGGCGGGTACGGCGGGGTCGTCCGGGTGCGCGAGGACGGCGGCGGCGGTGGTCAGCGCGTCGGCGGCGAGGGCCGGTTCGCGGTAGGTGTAGCCGCCGCCGGGGCAGGCGAGTTCCGCGATGCGGCGCACCACGTCGTCGGCGATGCCCTTGACGTCGGCGCCGACACCGACGAGCGCACCGACGGCGCAGAAGGACGCCCACACGTCCTCGACCGCGTAGCCCTCCCACCGCACGAACGCCCGCCCGGGGCCGCGCAGGGCAAGCACCCACGGCTCGATGTCGTACGTGGGCATCGCGCCGAGGAGACGCAGGGCGGCGACCGACCGGTAGGTGGCCCACATGCACGGGGTCCTGGCGTCGGGCGAGAACCGGAAGCCGCCCTCGGGGGCCTGTTGGGCCTGGATCCAGGCGACCAGGCGCGCTACGTCCCACGGGGGGCGTACGGGCTCCTGGGCGTTCAGCGCGGCCCAGGCGGCGGCGCCGTAGTGGCAGGCACGCACGTCGGCGGTGGTGTGGCCGGGGCTCCAGGAGAGTCCGCCGTCCGCGGTCTGGAGGCCGTGGAGCCAGGCCAGCAGGCGCTCCCGGTCGGGAACGGTGGAGCGGGCGGGGCCCAGGACGGTGCGGGTGGAGAAGTGGGTGGCCCAGACCTCGGCGTCCTGGCCGGGCGTCATGGCGTACGCGTCGCCGGTCCAGGTGGTGGCGAGCCATGCGGCGGTCGCCTCCGGTTGCGGGACGGGGTGGCCGAGATCGGTGAGCGCCTGGGTGCAGTAGAAGGTCGCCCAGGCGTCGGAGGGCATGCCGACGGACCACGCGTAGCCGCCGTCGGCGTTGCGGCGGCCGCTCAGGTAGCGGGCGGTGGCGTCCGGGGCGGTGGCTTCGGCGGTCCGGCCGAGCCAGGCGAGGGTGCGCGTCGCGGCGTACGTGCACCACAGGTCGGGATCGCCCAGGACGGCGCCGCCGGGAGCAGGGGACGCGGCGGGGGTGGACTCGGGGGGCACGGTGGGGGCGGTCATCGGGCGGTCTCCACGACGCGTACGTTGGTGCGCTTCCAACTCTTCTGCGATCCCCCGCTCTTGGTGGTGGAGGGCAGCGCGTTGAGGAAGGCGACACCGTCCCAGGCGAAGCCCAACCGGTGCCGGCAGGCCTCCTGCACGGAGTCGGCGTCGGCGGCTTCGCCAGCGCGGTCGGAGCCGGGCAGGCGTTCCAGGAGGAGCCGGGCCTGCGTGCCCGCCTCGTCGACCTCGACGAGATAGCCCGTGGCCGACGTCAGCCCGTAGACGATCTCCTCCACGTCTCGGATCGCCAGGTCCGCGCCCCGTATGCGCAGGCCTTCGCTGGACCGGCCACGGACGACGATCGTGCTGCCGGGGGTGGCGCAGTCGCACCGATCACTGCTGATCTCCACCTCGTCGCCGGTGTCGAGGCGCAGCAGCGGGCGGGCGTGCAGGTTGAGGGGGGTGACGACCAGCCGCCCCGCGCCGTCGGCCGGCAGGGGCGCCGTGCGTTCGCCGTCCGTCAGCTCGAAGTAGTGGGCGTGGGTGAGCAGGTGGAGGTTCCCGGCGGGGCAGGTCGCGGCGAGGGTGCCGGTCTCGGTGCTGCCGTAGCTCACGTCGTGCGCGGTGGCGTCCCACCAGGTGCCGAGCCGGGCGCGCAGAGCCGGGGTGCTGACCTCACCGAGCAGCATCAGTTTGGATATGGAATCGCGGAGTCCGGGCAGCGTGCCGCGCTGGACGAGCAGGCGGGTGAGTTGCATCAGCACGCCCGGGGCCGCGAAGACGGCGGTGGGCCGCAGGGTGGACCACAGGTCGCTCAGGCGGTCCCAGTCGGAGATGCCGGTGGCGAACGGGTACATCCGGGTGTGCGGCAGTCCGAGGTACTCGCAGACGCCGACGATGAGGTCGGCGACCGGCACGATGTCGGAGGGCAGCAGGATCGCGACCCGGTCGTCGGCGTTCAGGACGGAGCGCCACGCCTCGGCGACGGAGACCGTGTTCCACACGATGTCCTCCAGGTGGCGCGGGGTGGGGGTGACCCGGCCGGAGGTGCCCGTCGTCTCGTAGTACTTGGCCGCCTCGGCCAGCTCCCCCACCGCGAAGCTCCAGGGGTCCTGCTTCAGCCGGTCCTTGGGGGTGACCTGGAGTCGCTCGAAGCCGTCCCAGGAGAAGGCACCGATGTCCCGGAAGGCCTGGGACTTGGCGGCTCGCGCCCATGCCGCGGACAGCTTGCGGGTGTGGAAGTCGGCGGTGGGCGGGTGCCGTCGTGCCCACCGGGCCTCCTCCTGTGCCTGTCGCAGCAGCCTCAGTCCCGCTTCATCCCGGATCAACATGCTTTCTTCCCAACTCACTGTGGCATGTGGGCAACTCGATGACGCGCGCTCCGAAGAATTCAGCCACAGCCCCTGTCACGCGTCCAATAACCATCTCGAATCAACGCGCGATAAGCGGCGCTGATCACGTGAGTCGGAAATCTGCTTGGACAGCGGATGGCGGCGCCGGGCCTACTTGTTGACATGACGAAGAACAATGCGGCGCTCTCCGTTCCCGCCCTGCTGGAACGCATGGCGGAGATTCCGTCCCTCAGTGACCGGTACGACGACGCGCGGGCCCTTGCCGAACCGGAACTGCGAGATCTGCCGATCCTCACGAAGGACGATTTCCGGGGCGCTCTTCCCGATGTCCTGCGCCTCGCACGGTCGCGGCGGCACGGCTCGATCGTCCTCGGGAGCGGCGGGACCACCTCGACCCCGAAGCTGAGCTTCATCGCCAGTGGCCAGCTGATCGAGGCGATCGCAGCCGAGTGGAGTCCGCTGGACCACCAGGACGTCCTCGTGAACTACGACACTCCCGGCCGGTTGTCCTCGTCGCACAACTTCTTCAACGCGGTGGCCCACCGGGCCGGCGCCGTGACGATCCCGCTGGGCGCAGTCGACGAGGCGCAGCTCGGCGAGTGGCTCGACTTCGTGGGTCTGCTCGACGCGAGCGCCCTGAACGCGACGCAGAGCCAGATAGGCAACCTGCTGGAGTTCTACGAGCGCACGAACCGCAGGCCCCCGGCCTTCAAGAAGCTGCTGTGGACGGGTGAACCGTTCGGCGACCGCGCGCTGGAGACCGTCCGCCGGGTCCTTCCGGACGCGGAGCTGCACGGTGTGTACGGGTCGACGGAGACCTGGGTGATCGGGCACAACGGCCCCGCCTGCGCCCTGGACACGTTCCACCTCATGCCCTACCAGCACGTCGAGCTGGAGGACGGGGCGATCCTCGTCACCAACCTGCACCCGGAGTGCGTCAACCCGGTGGTGCGCTACCGGCTCGGCGACCTGGGCGAGTTCGTTCAGTGCGCCTGTGGCCGGGCGGACACCGCGCTGCGGGTCGTGGGCCGTGACGATCCGCAGATGAAGTTCCTGAGCATCCTCGTCACGCCGCAGGAGATCGTCGAGGCGACCCGGCTGCACCCGGCGGTCAGCGGCGTGCAGATCGCGCTGTTCGATCACGGCTCCCCCGCGGAGCGGATGGAACTGCGGATCAGGACCGCCCAGGGCGCCGATCCGGCCGAGGTCGAGCTGGAGGTGCGCCGCACGGTCCTCACCCAGGTCTACCGGCTCGGCTACGAGGTGGAGACCGAAGCGCCCCACGCGTTCGCGGTCCGGGCGGTCGAGCGGTTCACCGTCAACGAGCGGTCGAACAAGACGCCGCTGGTCGTCAAGGACCAACCGCTGCCCTGACTCCGCCGGGGCAGTCGTCCGGATCGCCCCGCACCGAGGACATCCGTCACGGGACCCACAGGTCCGACTCGAGAGAAGAGTTCCCATGCCCGAGCGCACTACCCGAACCGCTGTTCCGCGCCGTTATCTCATGTGCCGGCCCACACACTTCGAGGTGACGTATTCCATCAATCCGTGGATGAATCCCGAGAAGCCGGTCGACCGCGAATTGGCCGTCCTCCAGTGGGAGCGCCTCCGTGAGATCTATCTGGAACTCGGGCACACCGTCGAATTGATCGAGCCGGTGCCCGGCCTGCCGGACATGGTGTTCGCCGCGAATGGCGCCACCGTCGTGGACGGGCGCGTGCTCGGCGCCAAGTTCCGCAACGAGCAGCGCGTCGCCGAGGGACCCGCGTATTCCCGGTGGTTCCGCGAGAACGGTTTCCCCGAGGTACGGGACCCGGAGTTCATCAACGAGGGTGAGGGCGACTACCTCGTCACCGGGAAGTGGGTGCTGGCCGGTTGCGGGTTCCGTACCGATCCCGCCTCGCACCAGGAGGCCCAGGACTTCTTCGGCCGCCCGGTGATCGGTCTGCGCCTGGTCGATCCGCGCTTCTACCACCTGGACACCGCGCTCGCGGTCCTGGGCGACGACGAGATCATGTACTGCCCGGAGTCGTTCTCACCGGGCAGCCGGGCGGTGCTGCGCCGCCTCTTCCCGGACGCCGTCCTGGTCTCGGCCGAGGACGCCGGCGTGTTCGGCCTCAACGCCGTCTCGGACGGGTACAACGTCGTCCTGCCCCAGGCGGCGACAGGTCTCGCGGAACAGCTCGCCGCGCGCGGTTACAACCCGATCGGCATCGACCTCTCGGAGCTCCTCAAGGCCGGCGGGAGTGCCAAGTGCTGCACCCTGGAGATCCGCAGAGCCACTTCGGAGGCCTCGGAGCGCGCGGCGACGCCCGCACGCACGGCCTGCGTGGTGTGACGCAGGCGCTTCCCCACCTCGGCGGGACCCTGCTCCCGCCGGGCGGGGCGCGGCGGCTGGTCCGTCGCGGAGGCCATGAACGACAGGAAGGCCCGCAGGGCGGACTTGGTGTTGTCCTTGCGCCACACGAGGGCCAGCGGCACGGTGGGCGCGCCCTCCAACGGGCGGAGTGCCACGCCGGGTACGTCCAGCAGGGCGACGGCATCCCGGGTGACCAGGGTCATGCCGTGCCCCTGGGCGACCGCCATCAGCATGTGGACCTCGTCGGGCTCCTCCCGGACGATGTGCGGGGTCCGGCCCACGGGATAGACGGCCTGGATGATCGACTCCCATAACCCGCCCGACTCGCGGGGGAAGTAGACCAGCGGGTCCGCGGCGACGTCCTCGAACCGGACGGTGAGTTCGCCTGCCAACGGATGAGCGGCGGGAAGGGCGACGAGGATCTCCTCGTGGCCCACGCCGAGGAGCCCCAGGTCCTGCCCCAGGTCCACCGGCGGCCGCACGAAGCCCACGTCCACGCGGCGGGTGCGCACGCGTTCCACGTTGAAGGAGCTGAAGCCGGCCGAGGTCCGCAGGTTGATGTGCGGGCGGACCGAGCGGAACGCCGCGGTCAACTCGTGGGCCTGGCCGAGGCTCGCGGAGGCCGTGTGGGCCAGAGTCAGGGTCGCGTGGTGCCGGTCGACCATGTCGTTGGCGAAGCCCTTCACCTCCTCGGCGTGCGCGACCAGACGCTTCGCCCTGGGCAGGAGCTCCTCGCCGATCGCGGTCAGCGAGACCAGTTGGCGCGACCGGTGGAAAAGGGGAGCGCCGATCTCACGCTCCATCACCTTGATCGCCTGAGAGAGGCCGGGCTGCGAGATGTGGAGTCTCTTCGCCGCTCTGCCGAAGTGCAGTTCGTCGGCCACAGCGATGAAGTACGTGAATGCTCGAATGTCCACGGGTGCAACCTCCATGCGCGCCTCACGGCGCCCGTAGCGGTGAGGAGGGGGCCGTCCCGTCCGCCCGCCCGCCGGTGGGGCGGGCCTGCCACGGCGGGTGGATCGGCGTCCCGGCGCGCCGGGAAAGTTCCGGATGCGCCGCTGACGCCTGTTCCGCCCCTTCGCGGGGCGCTCCGGACCCGTCGTCCCCCAAGATCTCCAACTGGTTCACATTGAAAATAAGCAAGTCAGTCAAGTCCTGTCAAGGATTGACTACACTCGTCAAGGGCCTCTAGCCTCGGCATGCGGCCCCGCGCCACCGAAGCAGGACGAGCGTCCGGACCGACCCGCGGGGTCGGCGCCGCAGACGCACCCGACCCAGGAGAGAAGAACTGCCATGCGCCTCGCCCACAGCCTCGCCACCCTGGCCACGCTTGCGGCGGCCACGCTGCTCACCATCACCTCGGCACACGCCGAGGCGGCCCCCGACCGCCCGGCAGCCGCCATCGCGCCCCAGGAGATCGAGTGGCCGGCGCCGAGCGGGGCGACCCCGCAGGAGATCGAGTGGCCGGCGCCCGGCCGGGCGATCCCGTCGGAGATCGAGTGGCCGACGGCGGGCCGGGCGACCCCGCTGGACATCGAGTGGCCGACCCCGACTCCGTGAGGATCCAGCCCTCCCGACCGGGACCGGCCGACCGGCCTCGACCGGGCCGCACCCTCATTCTTGACAGCCCGAGTAAAGGATCGATAATGTGTTGACAAATCGAGGACGGGGCTGTCCGTAAGGAATGAAGATGCTTGAGCAGCCGGCATTCGGCCGCCGCCTCCGTCAGCTCCGACAGCAGCAGGGGCTCACCCAGGCCAGCCTCACCGGTCCCCGCATGTCGGCCGCTTACGTGTCGCGACTGGAGGCGGGGTCCCGCCCGCCCACACCGCAGAGCGTGGAACTTCTCGCCGCCAAACTCAATGTTCCGCTCAGCATGTTCGACGAGGTCGAAGCCACCGGCCTGTCGGACATCCTCGCCACCACGGCGGCACTGTGGGAGTCGGCCGACAAGTGCGCACTCCGGCACCAGCTCGAACAAGCACTGGAGACGGACACCGAGGCCGACCCCACCCTGCGGTGGCAGGCGTACGCCCAACTCGCCAAGCTCCAGTGCGAGGAAGGGCAGCGCCAGGAGGAGTACGACAACCTCCGGCAGCTCGTACAGGTGAGCGAGGAGCTCGGGCACCCCGTGCTCCTCGTCCATGCCCGCTTGCGCCTCGCGCGATGCCAGAGATCCCTCGGCCGCATCGACGACGCACGCGCCACCGCGCGGGAAGGTCTGCGTCTCGCGCAGGAGGTCGGTCTCGGCACCGACGACACCACCCGCCTCCGGATCCTGCTCGTCTCCACCGCGGCCGAACTGGGCGACCTGGCCGAGGCGAAGCGCATGAGCGAAGAGATCTGCGCCTCTCTCGGCGACCGCACCGGCTCCGTCGCCGCAGAGGCCTGGTGGGCCGCGGCCACCGTCACCACCCGCATCGGCGACCACAAGCGCGCCGGCCTGCTCCTGGACAGGGCCCTCGCGGCGGTCAGCAGCCGTGAGGACCTCGCGCTGTGGATGCGCCTGCGGCTGGCAGCCGCCGCGCTCAAGCTCCAGGCCGGCCCCCTGCGCCTCGACGCCGTCGAGCACTATCTGGCGGAGGTCAAACCTGCCCTCGACCTGGTGGGCACCCCGGCGAACCAGCAGGAGTACACCTTCCTCACAGCCCAACTCCGTTACGCGCAGGGCGACTTCGCAACCGCCCGTACCCTCTGCGACAGCATCGATCAGGACGCGCTCCTGCTCAGCTACCGCGATCGGATCCGCTACCGCATGCTGGGCGCGCAGATCCGCCTGGCGGAGGGTGACAAGACGGCGACCGCGGACCTCACGGCACTCGCGGAGCAGGCACAGGACGCGGAGATGATCGATCTGGCGGCCGAGGTGTGGAGGACGGCGGCGCGGGCGCACGCGCACTGAGAGGCCCCGGGGAGGCCGGGACGGGCAGGACCGGGCGGACTCACCCGGCGCCTCCCGTCAGACCACACCGCCCCCTGGCCGTCACCGGGGCCGCTGTGGCGCTGGCCGGCGGAGGGTGTCGTACTCAGCCGCCGCCGCAGCGAGCGCGGCCCGCGATCCGGACCGTCAGCGCATCGGACATGTCCCGCCGGCGAGATCGCGGCCTGCGGCATGGGTCCTTACGATGAGCATGGCGGTCAGTCTCGGCGCCCTCGGCGGAGGAGGTTCGCGATGACGCACGACGGCGGGCCGAGGCTGCGTCTGGACCGGGTCCTGCGCGCATCGCGCCCGGACGTGTTCCGTGCGCTGACCGAAGCGCAGGAACTGGTCAAGTGGTGGGGCCCCGACGGGTTCACCATCCCGAGTGTGGAGAGTGACCTCCGGCCAGGCGGTGGCTACCGGATCGCGATGCGGCCTCCGCAGGGCGATCCGTTCTTCCTGGTGGGGGAATTCGTCGAGGTGGACCCCCCGGAACGCCTGTCCTACACCTTCCGGTGGGAGGAACCCGATCCCGAGGACCGGGAGACGGTGGTGACTCTGTCACTCCGCGATATCGGCGGCACACGGGTCGAGTTGGTCCTCAGCCAGGGCGACTTCGCCACCGAGAGGCGCCGAGCTCTGCACGAGGAGGGCTGGTCCCAGAGTCTGGACAAGCTGGCGGAGCTGATGTCGTCGGCTGCCTCGGCCTGGGATGTCTGCCGCGGGGAGGGGCCCGCGGCCCGACTCCCGTGACGGACCCAGAGGGTCAGCGCACCCTGCCGCGCGGCTTCAGCGGCACCGGAGGAAGCGCGGGCGCGGGCAGCGGACCGCCGTCGTAACCCTTGACCTCACCGAAGCGGGAGCCGGTCATCCAGTCCTCGCGGGCCTGTTCGATGTCCTGCTGGGTGCGGCCGATGAAGTTCCACCACATGATGAGTTCCTCCTCGAAGGGCTCCCCGCCCAGGAGCATCAGTCCAGCGTCGGACTCGGCACGCAGGGGGAGTTCACTGCGGCCGCAGCCGAGGTAGAGCATCGAGCCGGGCAGCAGCGGGACCCCGTCGACGTGCGCCTCGCCGGACATGGAGAGCACGGCGTACTCGAAGTCCGGCTCCAGGGGCAGCCGCAGGTCGGCGCCGCGGGTCAGGCGGAGGTCGGCGCCGACGATCGGGGTGTACGTCGTTCCGGGCGAGGTCGCTCCGTCGACGCTGCCGAGGATGAGGGTGGCGGTGAGGCCGGGGGCGGTGACCGTGGGCAGTCCGGCGTGGTGCTCGAAGCGCGGGTCGGTGTGCCGGTGTCCGTCCGGGAGGGCCACCCAGAGCTGCGCGCCGTGCAGGAGGCGCGCGTGCGACCTGGGGCTTTCCTCGGAGTGGCTGATGGCGCGGCCCGAGGTCATCAGGCCCAGCTCGCGCGGGCGGATCGTCTGCAGGCTGCCGGTCGAGTCGCGGTGCAGCACCTCGCCCTCGTGCAGCCAGCTGACCGTCTGCAGACCCATGTGCGGGTGCGGCGGGACCTGCATGCCGGGCTCGTCCGCGATGTCGTCGGGTCCGTAGTGATCGACGAAGCACCAGGCGCCGACCATGCGGCGGCCCAGGTTCGGCAGCAGGCGGCGGACCTCGGTGGCCTCGCCGAGCTGGACCCGGCGGGGGCTGAGGAGTTCACGCACCGGCTCCGCCACCACGAAACCACGGCCGCCGCACAGTGCGGGAACCGCCTCGCGATCAAGATTGCTCATGACGCCCAACCTAGTCCCGTCCGGGACCTGTCGTCAGCCGGTCGGCCCGCCCATTGCCGGGCACTTGCGCACAAACCTGACGGCATACGCGTTTCACCCCGTCCTGGCCGAGGTCCGACGGCCGGAACTCGCAGCGTAGTGGAATATTCAACCACCTGCCCTCGTTGTCGCCGCCGAAGGAGGTCAGCAGTGGACATGACGTACTACGACCACGGGACGGCCGCGGAGCGCTGGGAGCGCGCGCGGATGTTCTTCGACGCCAGGGACTTCGCGGCTGCGGCGCGGGTGCTGGGCGGGCTGGTCGAGGAGGTGCCGGAGCAGGTGGGTCCCCGGCTGCTGCTGGCGCGCTCGTACTACCACTCGGCCCAACTTCGCCGCGCCGAGTCCGAGTTGAGGATCCTCGTCGAGCGCGACCCGGTCGAGCACTACGCCCGGTTGATGCTGGGCCGGACCCTCGAACGCCAGGGCCGGCACGAGGAGGCGGAGTCGCACCTCAGGATCGCCTCGGCGCTCGCGGGGGACTTCGACCGCCTGTGACCGCCGGCCTCCCCCGCGGTCACGCCAGACCCTGGGAGGTCACCCGGAGAGGCCGGGAGCCCAGCGCCCGGCCGGTCACCCGAACGACCGGCCGGACCGCGGTTCCCGGCCCCTTCCTGCCAGGCGCCGTCAGTCCTGGTACCGCCACCGCCCTCACCGGCGCCCCCGGGGTCCGCGTCCGGCGCACATCCGCGGGGATGTCGGGCACCTGGACCAGATCAGGACCTGGTTCGGCCGACCGTTGTGGGACATGGAGGCGGCCGACGCTGACGCGTACTTCGGGAAGGTGCTGCGGGATTCTCCGAGTGGTACCCGGCTGGGTCGGTCGCAGGCCCTGACCACGTATTTCGTGATCCTGGAGTTGCGGCACGAGGTCGAGCTCCATCGAATGACGGGCCGGGTCGTCGAGTGCCCGACGCGCAGGGTGTAACCCTGGCCGCGTCGTATGGTCACGCCCTGGTCGAGCGTGGCGCGCTCGGCGGGCTCCAGGTCCGGCGGAGCGACTGATGGCGACGAGACTGATCAGCACGGCGAAGCGGGCCACCGACAAAGAACGGCTCTCGACGCTGCCGCAGCTGGAGAAGGCGTCGCGGACCCTGGCGCGGGCGGCGAAGGTGCTGTTCGAGGAACTGGAGCTGGTGCTCTGGACCACCCGGTACATCGACGCCGCCGTCGCCCGGCTCCGTGCCCAGGGTGACGAGATCCGGGACGAGGACATCGCCCGTCTGTCCCCGCTCAAGCACCGCAACCTCAACGTCCTGGGCCGTTACAGCTTCACCGCCTCCACCCCGGCTGGCGGCGCCCTACGCCCTCTTCGCGACCCGGACAAAGTGAAACTCGACGAGGACGACGAGGGGTAGCGGGAGCGGACTCTGGCCAGATACGTGCGCTGGCGAAGACGTACCACTCCGGTATGCAGACACGTTCGAATCGTTTCGCACCCGACGATACTTTCAGCGCTTGACCTTGACGCAACGGCAGGGTTTCTACTGGCGGCATGCGAATCGGAGAGATCGCCGCGCTCGTGGGGCTCACCACCCGGGCGATCCGGCACTACCACCATGTCGGTCTGCTTCCGGAACCGGAGCGGCGCCCCAACGGCTACCGGGCCTACAGCGTCCGCGACGCCGTCCTGCTCGCCCGGGTGCGCCGGCTCACCGAACTCGGCCTCAGCCTCGATGAAGTGCGCGACGCACTCGCCGACGATGCCGGGCGCGAGCTGACCGAGATATTGGAAGAACTCGACGCCGACCTGGCCCGCCAGGAAGCCGACATCCGGGAGCGCCGCTGCCGGCTCGGCGCCCTGCTCGCCGAGCCGCCCGGCGCGACCGGGCCCGTCTCACCCGCCCTCGCCGCACTGCTGGCACAGGCCCCCCGAACAGACTCGCCGAGCGCGGCCAAGGACCGCGAGTACCTCACGCTGCTGGACGCCACCAGCACCGGTAACCAGGAGATGCTCGGGCTGCTCGGGACGCTGGTCGCCGATCCCGCGGTTGTCGAACTGTATGAGCGCCTCGACGCTCTCGCCGAAGCCCCTGTCGACGATCCGCGGATCGCACTGCTGGCAGCTGACCTGATGGCAGCCGTCCCCGAGGAACTGTTCGCCGCGATCCCCGAGGACGGGGTGGTCGTGACGGGGTTCAAGGAGGCGCTTCTCGCCGAGTACACCCCAGCGCAGGCGGAAGTCGTGGGCCGGCTCATGGACGCCTTCATGGAGAGGGGCCGGGGATGAGCGGCCGGCCAAAAGGCGTACGGGCGGCGCGGGTCGCGGTAGCCGCCGTACTGCCGGGGGAACTGGCCCTGGCGGCCTGCCTGGTGACCGGGGTCCGGCCGCCCGGATGGGCGCTGGCGGGCGCCGAGGCGCTGGTGCTCGCAGTGCTGCTGCTGGACGCCTGGGTGCTGCGCTCTCTGTACGTCGCCGCGCGCGCCCGCGGCGCGGACCGCCGGGCGGCGCGGCGAGCCGCCGTACGGGAGGCGGTGCCGGTGACGGTCCGCCGTTTGGTCCTCCACGAGCTGCGCGCCCTCGCCTCCCTGGGGCGGTGGGTCCGGCGCGGCACGCACGGGGTGCGCCCCGGGGACCTCGCTGCCGCGTACACCGGGCCCCAAACCGCGATGATGTACGGGCTGCTCTTCGTGATGGTCATCGAGACGGTGGGCCTGGCCTTCCTGATACCTTGGCCGGTCGTCCACCGGGTAGTCCTGGTACTCGACCTGTACGGCGTCGTCCTCGTGCTGGCCTTGCACGCCGCCTGCGTCACCCGGCCGCACGTCGTGCGCCCCGACGGCTCTCTGCGGATCCGCTACGGAGCCCTCTTCGACCTCGCCGTACCGCCGGACGCGGTGGCCTCGGTCCGGGTCGACCGGCGCTATCCCGAAGGCGGCCTGATCACCCTCTCCGAGGACGGGGTCCTCGACCTGATCGTGGGCAGCCAGACCTCGGTGACCCTGGAGCTGAACCGGCCACTCCCTTTCACCCGCCCGCTCGGCGCCACGGAAGAGGCCCACACCATCCGCTTCCACGCAGACGACCCGCGCGCACTGGTCAGCGCACTCCGTCAGCCCGCCTGAGCACACAGGTTGGTCCTCGCCGCGACGTGGCGCCCGGCAAGGCGCTCCGATCGGGCACCCGCCCGGTTGCATGTTCGACTTGAAGCGCGCGCAGCACCCGCGCGCCGGGCCGGGGACAGCGCGAGGACGAAGCGCCGCCCGCCGTGGTCAGCGCCCTGGGCTCCGGTGCGTGATCCCGCCGAGGCCTCGCCTCGCGCCGTGCCGCCCGGCTTGGCATCCTGGCCCGATGGCATCCGAACACGACCCCGGCCCCTCCCGCTCCTTGACCGACCAGGTGGAGGAACTCCTCTCCCGCGCGGGCCCGTTGCAGATCGTCGCCGCCGGTGAACCGGTGCTGCGGCGCGAAACCGAGCCCTTCGACGGCCAGTTGGACGCGAGGCTGCTGGACCGCTTCGTGACCGCGCTGCGCGAGACGATGCGCGCGGCGCCCGGCGTGGGGCTCGCCGCGCCACAGGTCGGCGTACCGCTGCGGATCGCGGTGATCGAGGACCCGGCGCCGGTGCCGGAGGAGGTGCGGCTGGCGCGCGGCAGGGTGCCGCAGCCCTTCCGGGTGCTGGTGAACCCGTCGTACGAGCCCGTCGGCGCCGACCGGGCCGCGTTCTTCGAGGGCTGCCTCAGCGTGCCGGGCTGGCAGGCGGTGGTGGCCCGGGCCGCCCGCGTCCGGCTCACGGCACAGGACGAGCACGGCCGCGCGGTGGACGAGATCGTCACCGGCTGGCCCGCCCGCATCGTGCAGCACGAGACGGACCACCTGGACGGCACGCTCTACCTGGACCGCGCGGAACTGCGCTCGCTGTCCTCGACGGAGGCGGTGGTGCGGCGCTGGGCCCAGCCGACTCCGCGCGAGGCCGCGGCGGCCCTCGGTTTCGGACTGCCGGACTGACCAGGACGCGTCCGCGGGACTGACCGGCACCGCCGGGCCGACCAGGACGCCCGGTGGAGACCGGAGACGAGGCCCGACCGCACCCCGGCCTCCCGGCCTCCCGGCACGCAACCAGCTGTCCCCGAGGGGCGCCCGGAGCCCGCGTCACCGGCCCGGCGCCGGGGGTGCCACCGACCGGCGGCACCCCCCTTGTCGCGGCTCAGGCGTCCCGGTACGCCTCCAGCAGCCGCAGCCACACCTCGCTCACCGTCGGGTACGAGGGCACCGCGTGCCACAGCCGGCTCACCGGTACCTCGCCGGCCACGGCGACGGTCGCCGAGTGGATCAGCTCACCCACTCCGGGGCCGACCAGGGTGACCCCGAGGACGACCTCCCGGGCGACGTCGACGATCATCCGGGCCCGGCCTCGGTAACCGTCCGCGTACAGCCCCGCGCCCGCGACCGAGGCGAGGTCGACGTCGACGGCGCGGACCCGGAGGCCGGCCTGCTCCGCCTCCGCGAGGGAGAGACCGACAGCCGCGGCCTCCGGGTCGGTGAAGACGACCTGGGGGACGGTCGCGTGGTCGGCGGTCGCCGCATGGGCACCCCAGGGGTCCGTCTCCAGCAGGGGCACCCCGGACGCGCGGGCGGCGATGGCGGCGCCCGCGATACGGGCCTGGTACTTGCCCTGGTGGGTCAGGAGGGCGCGGTGGTTCACGTCGCCCACGCCGTAGAGCCAGCTGCTGCCGGTCACCAGGAGCGTGTCGTCGACCGGCAGCCACGAGCCGGGCTCCAGACCGACCGTCTCCAGGCCCAGGTCGTCGGTGCGCGGCGTCCGCCCGGTGGCGAACAGGATCTCGTCGGCCTCGATGCGCTCCCCGCCGTCGGTGACGGCCACCACCGTTGGTCCCTCGCGCGTCACCGACGTCACCGAGACGCCGGTGCGCACGTCCGCGCCGGCCTCCTTCAGCGACTCCGCTACCAGTTCTCCGGCGAAGGGCTCCATCCGGGGCAGCAGCCCCGTACCACGGACGAGGAGGGTGACCTGCGAGCCGAGCGCCTGCCACACCGTGGCCATCTCGACCGCGACCACACCGCCGCCCACGACGATCAGCCGGTCCGGCACGGCCTGCGCGCTGGTGGCCTCGCGGCTGGTCCAGGGCTTGACCTCGGCGAGGCCCGGCAGGCCGGGGAGCGACGCACGGGTGCCGGTGCACACGGCGACGGCGTGCCGGGCCGTGAGCACGCGCCGTCCGCCGTCCGCGCCCTCGACCGTCACCTCGCGTGTTCCCGAGAGCCGCCCGTGCCCCCGGTAGAGGTCGGCGCCGATGCCCTCCAGCCAGCCGACCTGGCCGTCGTCCTTCCAGTGCGAGGTGTAGTAGTCCCGGTGGGCGAGGACCGCGGCGGCGTCGAGGGGGCCCTGCACCGACCGGCGCAGTCCCGGCACGCGGCGGGCGTCGGCGCGGGCGAGGACCGGGCGCAGCAGCGCCTTGCTCGGCATGCACGCCCAGTACGAGCACTCACCGCCGACCAGCTCGGCCTCCACGACCGCGGTGGAGAGTCCGGCCGCACGGGTGCGGTCGGCGACGTTCTCCCCCACGGGCCCGGCACCGAGCACCACGACGTCGTACGCGATGGTTTCCGTTTCCGTCATGGGGCCAGTCTGATAGGTGGTGCGAGGCGTGGCCACACGGGGTGTGCGCCCCGGCCGCAGGGGTACGTGCGCGGAATACGCCACCGTGGGGCAGCGTTGTCGACAGCGGCTCGCCCCCGGGCCCCGGGCCCCGACACGAGGAAGTGGGAAATCGCCATGAGCAGCACCGTGGAGCTCACCAAGGAGAACTTCGACCGGACGGTCACGGACAACGAGTTCGTCCTGATCGACTTCTGGGCGTCCTGGTGCGGACCGTGCCGGCAGTTCGCCCCGGTCTACGAGAAGGCCGCGGAGGCCAACCCGGACCTGGTGTTCGCCAAGGTGGACACCGAGGCGCAGCCCGAGCTGGCCCAGGCGTTCAACATCCAGTCGATCCCGACGCTGATGATCGTCCGCGACCAGGTCGCGGTGTTCGCGCAGCCCGGCGCCCTGCCGGAGGCGGCCCTCGATGACGTCATCGGCCAGGCCAGGAAGCTCGACATGGACGAGGTCCGCAAGGCCGTGGCCCAGCAGCAGGCACAGCAGGCGCAGGAACCCGGGCAGGGCGGCGAGTAGCCTCCGGGCGTGTGTGCAGCATCCGCGTCAGGTCGTAGGAGAAACGGGTCGCCTGCCGCACCCGGCGGGGACAGGGTTCCCCGTAGCGTCAAGCACGGCGAGGTTCAGCTCCTTGGCGCCCGTCGGCGGCACGATGTGGGCGGCGTCCCCCGGCGAGGAAGAGCAGCCCGTACCGCATCGGTTCGTGGACGTGACTGCGCATGGGCGTCACCGACTTGGCCGTGATGGGACCGCGCCGGAGCCCGCGGGCGTAGACCAACTCCTCGCAGGAGGGCGCCACATCGGCGAGGACGCCGAGCACATGACGTGCCTCCCCGGTGTTCAGCTCGATTCGCGGTGCACGACCCTCGCCCCCAGCACGTCGTGCGCCTGGGGCGCGGCGCCCGGTTCGCGGACCGCCCGGTCGACCAGCTCCGCGAGGTCACGGCCGGCCGGCAGCTCGATGTGGACGGTGCTCAGCCGCGGCCGGAGCAGTCTGCCGAGCATCAGGTCGTCGGCGCCGATCACCGCCGTCTCCTCGGGGACGGCGATGCCTTCGTCCTGAAGGGCCCGCATCAGCAGCATGGCGTACTCGTCGTTGTACGCGAACACCGCGTCCAGGCCGAGTGACCGCCATTTTCCGGCCAGCCGGGCCGCCGAGTCCTCGTCGTGGGCGAGCGGCAGCTCGGTCACCACGGCGTCCGTGCCGTGCACGGCGCGCCGTACGCCGTCGAGCCGGGGCCGGGAGAAGACCTCGAAGCCGGGCTCCTCGGGGACGACCACGCCGATACGGCGGCGGCCACGGGCGACGAGGTGCTCGCCGGCGCTGTGGCCGACCCCGGCGTGGTCCATCAGCAGCGCGTGCGCGCCCTCCACGCGCTGGGTGCCGAGCGTGACGACGGCCCGGGCGCCGGAGCGCTTGAGGACGGCCACGCCCTGCGGGCCGAGGTCGCTGCCGGGTACCAGGACGGCGACGGGCCGCAGCTCCGCCCACGCGCGGGCGGCCTCGTCGCCGTTCAGGCCGACGCTGCCGTACTGCACGACGGTGTAGTCGAGGCGGCCCAGAGCCCCTTGCAGCTCGCTGAGGAACTGGCTGTAGAGCGGGCCCACCGGCACGTTCGGGGCGGGCATCAGGACCAGGCGGCTGTGGCCGGCGCGCAGGCTGCGGGCCGCGGCGTGCGGGACGTAGCCGAGTTCCCTGGCCGCCTCGTGGACACGGCGGCGGGTGGGCTCGCTGATGCGCACGGCGCTCGTGTTGTTCAGGACGTACGAGACGGTCGCGCGGGAGACACCCGCCAGTCGGGCCACATCCGCGCTCGTCGGCACGGCGAGCGGTGCGGGCGACGGCGGGACGGAGTCTTTCGGTATCTGCACCATGACGTACGGCATCCTTGCAGAAGCCCGGCGCGCCGCATTGCGCCGGGGGAACATCCGGTGTCCAAGCACGCGACCGCGGGGGTATACGAGCATCAACTCCCCCCTCACAGAGCGACGTTCGACACCCCGTACCGCTGTGGGCGCCCGGACGCTACCGTTCGGCAGACGCCCTGTATCGGAGGTGCCCGGATGGCTGCGGACCCCGTCCCCGGTCTGGCGGAGTGCGCCCGCGCGCTCGCCGAGGGGGAGCTGAGCGCGCGCGAGGCGGTCGCGTGGTCGCTGGCCCGGATCGAGGCCACCCAGCCGTCGCTGAACGCCTTTCGCCGGGTGCGCGCCGAGGCGGCCCTGGCCGAGGCCGACGCGGCCGACCGGGTACGGGCGGCGGGCGGGCGGCGGCCCCTGCTCGGGGTGCCGGTGGCCGTGAAGGACGACATGGACGTGGCGGGGCTGCCGACGGCGTTCGGCTGCCGGGGCGAGTTCCCGCCCCAGGCCCGGGACGGCGAGGCGGTACGCCGGCTGCGGGCGGCGGGCGCCGTGATCGTCGGCAAGACCAACACCTGCGAGCTCGGACAGTGGCCCTTCACCGAGGGGCCCGCCTTCGGCGCCACCCGCAACCCCTGGCACGGTGAGCACACCCCGGGCGGTTCGTCCGGGGGTTCCGCGGCGGCGGTCGCGGCGGGGCTGGTGCCGGCCGCGCTGGGCTCCGACGGCGCGGGTTCGGTCCGGATCCCGGCCGCCTGGACACATCTCGTCGGCATCAAGCCGCAGCGCGGCCGCATCTCGACCTGGCCGCGCCCCGAGGCTTTCCAGGGGATCACCGTCAACGGGACGCTGGCGCGTACGGTCGCCGACGCGGCGCTGCTCCTGGACGCCGCGAGCGGTTGTCACAGCGGCGATCTGCACCGCCCGCCCGAGCTGCGCGTGTCCGACGCGGTGGACCGCGATCCCGGCCGGCTGCGGATCGCGCTCTCGTTGCGGCCGCCGTTCACCGCGCTGCCCGCGCGGCTCGATCCCCGCGTACGGGCCCGGGTCGTCGCCCTCGCGGAACGTCTCGCCGTGCTCGGTCACGTCGTCGAGGAGGCCGAACCGCGTTACGGACGGATCGGGCTCTCGTTCGTGCCGCGCGCGACCGCGGGTATCGCCGAGTGGGTGCGCGAGGCGCCCTTTCCCGACCTCCTCGACCGGCGGACCCGTGAGGCCGCCCGGCTGGGACGGCTGCTGGGCGGCACCCCGCTGCGGCTCGCCCGCCGGACGGAGGGCGCCCTGCACCGGCGGATCGGCGCGCTCTTCGACTCCTACGACGTCCTCCTCGCGCCGACGACCGCCGCTCCCCCGCCCCGCATCGGCGCCATGCTGGACCTCGGCGGGCTCGGCACCGACCGCGCGATGATCGCCGCCTGCCCCTACGCCTGGCCGTGGAACGTGCTCGGGTGGCCCGGCGTCAACGTCCCCGCGGGCTTCGTGGACGGGCTGCCGGTGGGCGCCCAGCTCCTCGGCCCGGCGCACAGCGAGCCGCTGCTGGTGTCGCTGGCCGCCCAACTGGAGGCGGACCAGCGCTGGCACGAACGCCGGCCCCCGCCCGCTGCCGCCACGCATGCCGCCGCGGCGTAGGCGAGTTGGCGAGTCGGGCGCACCCGCGGTGACCGATGGCCCGGCGGCCGTACGCTGTCGGCATGGGTGATGCGTCGATGGTCGGGTTGATGGGGCGGGTCACCGGCACGGTCGGGCCCGGGCTCGTCGGCGAGGTGATCGTCCGGGTGCGTGGCGGCGCCGAGCACTTCCTCGCGTATCCGGCCGCCGCGACGGAGCGCATCGAGCGGGGCACGGTGGTGATGGTGGTGGAGTACCTGCCGCCGAGGACGGTCTACGTGTCGGCGGCGTACGGCAGTTGAGCCCTCCGCGGCCCAGGTGAGCGGCTTTGGGCATCAAGATTGCAACAAGGATCAGCCGACTGCTGTACCCGGCCTCTCGTCAGGAGCACACTCCCCTTCGTTCGGTGCCGACAGGGCACCATCCAAAGGGGGCGTATGCCGATGATCGTCGGCGTCGTGGCGGGGGCTGTTCTCCTCGCACTGATCTTCATCGTTGTGGTCTTCAAGCTCATGTGGCGCGTCGCGGAGCCCAACGAGGCACTGATCATCTCCGGTTCGAAGCATCGGACCGAAGGCCTTGAGGAAGGCATGGGGTTCCGCATCGTGACGGGACGCGGCACGCTCGTGACGCCCGGCGTCCAGGCGGTGCGCAAGCTGTCGTTGGATCTCAACGAGACCGAGCTGTCCGTGGACTGCGTGACGCACCAGGGCATCCCGCTCAAGGTGCGGGGCGTGGTCATCTTCAAGGTGGGCGACGACTTCGTGTCGATCGCCAACGCGGCCCGCCGTTTCCTCGATCAGCAGAAACTGATGGCGGAGCGGGTGCACAACGTGTTCGCCGGTCATCTGCGGTCCATCGTCGGCGGGTTGACGGTCGAGGACATGATCCGCGACCGGGAGAAGCTCACCGGGCAGACCCGTGCCGCCTGCGGCACGGAGATGGAGAAGCTGGGCCTGATCGTCGACTCGCTGCAGATCCACGAGATCGAGGACCCGACCGGGTACATCAAGAACCTCGCCATGCCGCACGCCGCCGCCGTGCAGCGCGACGCGCGGATCGCGCAGGCCGAGGCCAACCGGCTGGCCACCGAGGCCGAGCAGCAGGCCGCGGCCCGGATGTCGGAGGCGACCCGGGACAGCGAGATCCTCCAGGCCGGCTACCAGGCGGAGCGCGACAAGGCGGCGGCGAAGTCCCGGCAGGCGGGACCGCTCGCCGACGCCGCGTCCCGGCAGGAGGTCGTCGTCCAGGAGACCCGCGTCGCCGAACTGGAGGCGCAGCGCCGTGAGCAGCAGCTCCAGGTGGACGTGCGCAAGCCGGCGGACGCGAAGGCGTACGAGAAGCGCACGCTGGCCGAGGCCGAGCGCGACGTCCGGATCTCCGCCGCCGAGGCCAAGGCGAAGGAGACGGAGCTCGCCGCGGCGGCCGAGGCGACCCGCGTCAAGACGGCCGCCGGGGCCGAGGCCGAGGCGACCAGGGCCCGGGGCGCGGCCGCCGCGACGGCGACCCGTGCGACGGGTGAGGCCGAGGCGGCCGCCGCCCAGGCGAAGGGCCTCGCGGCCGCCGAGGCGACCCGCGCGCAGGGGCTCGCGGAGGCGGAGGCCATCGCGGCCAGGGCCGCGGCCCTGGCCGAGAACCAGGAGGCCGTGGTCGCCCAGCAACTCGCCGAGAACTGGCCGGAGATCGTCCAGGCGGGAGCGAGCGCGTTCAACAACGTCGAGCACATGGTGCTCCTCAATGGCGCCGACGGCATGTCCGACATGTTCGCCAAGGCACTCACCATGGGCGGTACGGGGCTCGGCCTGGCCCGTCAGCTGCTCTCCTCGATGAGCCAGAACGGGACGCCGGCCGAGGGAGCCGCCGGACTCAACGGCTTCGTGCCGCCGCGCACTCAGAAGGTGCCGGTGGAGAAGGGCGACGAGTGAACTGATCCCGGTCGGGGGGCACGCCCGGCATCCCTGACGGGACGAAGGCCGCGGCCACTGTCGGGAGGGGTCGCGGCCGCTGTCGTAGGGACCCGTGGGGCGGGGCGGCGTGAGCGGGCCCTACCGTGCTGCCTGTGACTGCGAACATCGACGAAGTCCCCGGCCGCCACGGACCCTCGGCGACCACCGAGGCCGAGCCGCGCGAGGTGGGCCGGGTGCGCACCGAGTACTCGCCCGCGCACGACGGTGACCCCGACCCCGGCGAGATCGTCTGGACCTGGGTGCCCTACGAGGAGACCGACGGCCGGGGCAAGGACCGCCCGGTGCTCGTCGTCGCGCGGGAGGCCGGGGGCACGCTTCTCGCCGTCCGGCTGTCGAGCAGGCGGCACGACGGCGAGCGCGAGTGGGTGCCGATCGGCAGCGGGCCCTGGGACCGCTCGGGGCGGGACTCGTGGGTGGCCGTGGACCGCGTCCTGCGCCTGCACGAGGACGGCATGCGCCGGGAGGCGTGCGCACTGGACCGGATGCGGTTCGATCTGGTCGTCCACCGGCTCCGGGAGCGCTACGGCTGGCGCTGACAGCCCGGCCGGGAGCGCTACGGCCGGCGCTGGCAGCCCGGCCGGGGACGCGGACACGGCCCCGGCGGCACGGCCCCCTACAGCCGGGCCCCCTCGCTCAGGGCGAACGCCTGCTCGAAGGCGCGGCGGGTCACCGAGCCCCGGGTCCGGTCGAGCACGCCGAAGACGACGTGCTCGAACGCTCCGGCGAACCGGCCGCCGTCGCCCAGCAGGGTCCGGAAGGCGCCCGCCACCTGCGCGGGATCGTTCTGGAAGACGCCGCAGCCCCAGGCGCCGAGCACCAGCCGCGGGTAGCCGTGGGCCAGCGCCGTCTCCAGCACGCGCTCGGCCCGGACGGCGAGGGCCCCCGGCAGTGCCTCGGCGCGCTCCGGCGCCGTACGCAGGACGACTCCGGCGTTGGGGGCCGCCGCGGTCAGGAAGCCGACCGGGTACGGCTCGTCCAGCAGCCGGCCGCGGTCGTCCCGGAAGACGGGCACCCCGGGTGAGTGGATGACACGGTCCGTGTAGAACGGGTCGCGGTGCGCGCGGTGGTGGTCGTAGAACGCGCGGGAGCGCAGCACGCACGTGTAGAGGGCGGAGGCCCGGCAGAGGGCCTCTTCCTGGGCCTGCGCGCCGTTCAGATAGCCGCCGCCCGGATTGCGGGCCGAGGCGTAGTTCAGCACGGCGACGGGTCCGGCGAGGCGCCGGGCGGCCTGAAGGCTGCTCTCGCCCGTGACCTCGACCACCGTGTCCACCGGGCTGACCTGCGGTGTCCGCACCGGTTCCGGCCCGTGCAGGCGGGTGCCGGCGCGGGCGGCCTCGACCGCCGCGGCGATCGACACCGTGCGTCCGTCGGACGCGCGGTACCGGCCCGCCGCGACGATCTCCTCCGTCTGATGCGCGATCCCGCGCAGCCGCGCGCTCATGGCGCGACCCCCGTACACGCCTCGAACGCGCCCTGCGCGAGCTCCCCCGTCGTGCTCATGAACGCATCGTGAGCGATGCTGGTCATGCGACGCAACAGAGTTTTCCGGGTGCTCGTACACCGGTCACCGGACCCCGAATGCGGCGATCTGCACTCTTGTGCGAACCGGCTCGGTTGGTCTTGGGTGGTACGAGCGAGCCGGTCCGGCGCCTCGAAAGCCGGGTCGGCGGCATGATGGCATCTCAGGAGGATCCCGACATGTCCGATTCGGTGAGTGACTGTACGGAGCACCGCTCCGTGGTCACCGAAGCAGAGGTGGAGGCGCTGGTCCGGGGCATCTGCTTCAAGACAGGACCGCCCCGCTACCTCGGCGTCGAAGTGGAATGGCTCGTCCACGAGCTGCGCGGCCCGCAGCTCCCGGTAACACCCGCACGACTCGAAGGGGCTTACGCCGCCCTGCGGACCCTGCCCCTGCGTTCGGCGCTCACCGTCGAACCGGGCGGCCAGCTGGAGCTCAGCTCCCTCCCCGCCACCTCCCTGATGGAGTGCGTCGGGTCCGTGTCCGCCGACCTCGCCGCCGTACGCGAGGTGCTGAGCGAGGCGGGGCTGGGCCTGAGCGGATACGGCCAGGACCCCTGGCGCCCCCCGAGCCGCTTCCTCCGTGAACCGCGTTACGACGCCATGGAGCGCTGCCTCGACCGCGCCGGCCCCGAGGGCCGCGCCATGATGTGCTCCTCCGCCTCCGTCCAGGTGTGCCTGGACGCCGGGTACGAGGAACCGGGCCCGCTCGGACACGGGCGGCGCTGGTGGCTGGCCCACCAGCTGGGCGCGGTCCTGGTGGCCGCGTTCGCCAACTCCCCGATGGCGGAGGGCCGCCCGACCGGCATGCGCTCCACTCGCCAGTCGCTGTGGGCGGCGATGGACCCCGGCAGGACCGGCGCACCCGCCCTCGGCGGGGACCCGCGGGCCGCCTGGGCCCGGCACGTCCTGGACGCGCCGGTGATGTGCGTACGGCGCCCGAGCGGTCCCTGGCCGGCGCCGAAGAACCTCACCTTCCGGGAATGGACCCGGTCCGGCACGCCGCCGGACCGGACCGACCTGGAGTATCACCTCACCACCCTGTTCCCGCCGGTGCGTCCGCGCGGGCATCTCGAACTGCGCATGATCGACGCGCAGCCGGGCGACGACGGGTGGATCGTGCCGCTCGCCGTCACGACCGCGCTGTTCGACGACGCCGAGGCCGCCGAGACCGCGTACCGGACCGTGAAACCCCTGGCGGAACGTGCCGGTCCGCGGTCCGCTCCGCGCAATCCGCTGTGGGCCGAGGCCGCCCGCGGCGGTCTCGCCGATCCCGAGCTGCACGAGGCGGCCGTCGTCTGTTTCGCGGCGGCGGCCGAGGCGCTGCCCCGCCTCGGCGCCTCCCGCGAGGTGCGGGAGGCGGTGGCGCGGTTCACCGGCCGCTATGTGGCCCGGGGGCGCTGCCCCGCCGACGATCTGCTCGACCAGTTCCACGGGAAGGACATCCGCACATGACCGCCGCCGAACCCCTCACGGACCCGGAGTCGCTCAGGGAGCGCGCCCTGGACGCGCTGGTGACGGCCCGCGACCGCACCGCGCTCCTGACCTCCTGTGTGGAGGAGCCCGAACTGACCGCGCAGCACTCCCCGCTGATGTCCCCGCTGGTGTGGGACCTCGCCCACATCGGCAACCAGGAGGAGCTGTGGCTGCTGCGCGCGGTCGCGGGGCGGGAGCCGATGCGCCCGGAGATCGACGGTCTCTACGACGCCTTCGAGCACCCGCGTGCCGAGCGGCCGACGCTGCCGCTGCTGCCGCCCGAGGAGGCCCGCCGCTATGCCGCGGACGTGCGCGGGCGGGCACTGGACGTCCTGGAGGGCAGCACGCTGCGGGGCACGCGGCTGACCGAGGCGGGTTTCGCCTTCGGCATGATCGCGCAGCACGAACAGCAGCACGACGAGACAATGCTGATTACCCATCAGCTGCGCCGGGGGCCGGCGGCTCTGACCGCGCCGGACCCCGTCGCCGGCCCCCCTTTCACGGGGCCGGCCGAAGTCCTGGTGCCGGGCGGCCCGTTCACCATGGGCACGTCGGCGGAGCCCTGGTCCCTGGACAACGAACGCCCCGCGCACCAGCGCGAGGTCCCCGCCTTCCACATCGACACCACACCGGTGACCAACGCCGCCTACCAGGCCTTCATCGAGGACGGCTGCTACCAGGACGCCCGCTGGTGGGCGCCCGGGGGCTGGGACCACATCCGCGAGCACGCGATCGAGGCGCCGCTGTACTGGCGCCGGGAGGGCGGGCAGTGGCTGCGCCGGCGCTTCGGCGTGACCGAGGTCGTGCCGCCCGACGAGCCGGTGCTGCACGTGTGCTGGTACGAGGCCGACGCGTACGCCCGCTGGGCGGGGCGGCGGCTGCCCACCGAGGCCGAGTGGGAGAAGGCCGCCCGTCACGACCCGGTCTCGGGCCGTTCCACGCGCTACCCGTGGGGTGACGCCGACCCGACCCCCGACCACGCCAATCTGGGCCAGCGCCATCTGCGCCCCGCGCCGGCCGGCAGCTATCCGGCCGGCGCGTCCCCGCTCGGCGTACGGCAGTTGATCGGCGACGTGTGGGAGTGGACGGCGAGCGACTTCGAGCCGTATCCGGGCTTCGCCCCGTTCCCGTACAAGGAGTACTCGGAGGTGTTCTTCGGACCCGAGCACAAGGTGCTGCGCGGCGGCTCGTTCGCCGTGGACCAGGTGGCCTGCCGGGGCACGTTCCGCAACTGGGACTACCCGATCCGGCGGCAGATCTTCTCCGGGTTCCGCACCGCCCGTGACGGGGCCGCCTGATGTGCCGTCACGTGGCGTACCTGGGGCCAGAGGAACCGCTCGGCTCGCTGCTCGTGGCACCGCCGCACGCCCTGTACCGCCAGTCGTGGGCTCCGCGCAGACAGCGCCACGGGACGGTCAACGCCGACGGGTTCGGCGTGGGCTGGTACGCGGAGGGGGACCCCGTGCCCGCCCGCTACCGCCGGTCCGGGCCCATCTGGGGCGATCAGTCCTTCACCGACCTGGCGCGGGTGGTGCGTTCGGGAGCGGTGCTCGCGGCGGTCCGGGACGCGACCGTGGCGGGCGCCGACGGGGAGGCCGCGGCGGCGCCGTTCGCCGCGGGCCGCTGGCTGTTCAGCCACAACGGCGCCGTCACCGGTTGGCCGCACTCCCTCGCCGGCCTCACGACGACCCTGCCGGCCGCCGCCCTGCTGTCGATGGAGGCACGCTGCGACTCGGCGCTCGTGTGGGCGCTCATCCTCAGCCGGCTCACCGGCGGCGACGACGAGAGCCAGGCGCTGTCGGACACGGTCCTGGAGGTCGCCGCGGCGGCTCCCGGATCGCGGCTCAACCTGCTGCTCACCAACGGCGAGACGATCACCGCGACCGCCTGGGGCGACACGCTGTGGTACCTGGCCGAACCGGGCCGCCGCACCGTCGTGGCCTCCGAGCCGTACGACGACGATCCGCACTGGCAGGAGGTGCCGGACCGCACGCTGCTCGCGGCGAGCCGCACCGACGTCCTGCTGACCCCGCTCAAGGACCCGCAGGAACAGAGCGCGCCGCAGGCGCACATGGCACCCGCCCCACCCAAGGAGCCCCGCACGTGAGCCCGTTGCTTGTCACCCGCAATCTTCCCGAGGACGCCACGGAGGCGGCGCTGCGCGCCGACGTCCTGCACGGCCTCACCCGCACCCCCAGGACGCTGCCGCCCAAGTGGTTCTACGACGCGCACGGCAGCGAGCTCTTCGAGAAGATCACCGAACTGCCCGAGTACTACCCGACGCGGGCCGAGAGGGAGATTCTCCGTGTCCGGGCCGGGGAGATCGCCGGGGCGACCGGTGCCCGCACCGTCGTGGAGCTCGGGTCCGGCTCGTCCGAGAAGACCCGGCACCTGCTCGACGCGCTGTCCGGGCTGCACACGTACGTGCCGGTCGACGTGAGCGAGAGCGCCCTCACCCAGGCGGGGCAGGCCCTGGTGGCCGAACGCCCGGACCTCGACGTGCACGCGCTGATCGCCGACTTCACGGGAGGTCTCACGCTGCCCGACACGCCGGGGCCGCGCCTCGTGGTGTTCCTCGGCGGCACGATCGGCAACCTGCTGCCCGCCGAGCGCGCGGCGTTCCTGTCGTCCGTACGCTCGCTGCTGGCGCCCGGCGACGCCCTGCTGCTGGGCACGGACCTGGTGAAGGACCCCTCGGTGCTGGTGGCCGCCTACGACGACGCGGCCGGGGTGACGGCCGCGTTCAACAAGAACGTGCTGTCCGTCGTCAACCGCGAACTCGGCGCGGACTTCGACCTCGACGGATTCGAGCACGTCGCCCTCTGGGACGCCGGGAACGAGTGGGTCGAGATGCGGCTGCGCTCGCGTACGGCGCAGACCGTGAAGATCCCGGCGCTCGGCCTCGCCGTCGACTTCGCGGACGGGGAGGAACTGCACACCGAGATCTCCGCGAAGTTCCGCAAGGAGAAGGTGCGCGAGGATCTCGGCGCCGCCGGGCTGGAGCTGACGCACTGGTGGACGGACGAGGAGGGGCGGTTCGCGCTGTCGCTCAGCGTGGCCCGGTGAAGGGACCTCGGCAGGGCCGGGACCTTTCGAGGTGGTGCCTTTCTCCGCGGGCCGGCGCGGGTCACCCCCCGCCGGCCGCCAGTGTCTCGGTGATCCGGCGTGAGGCGCGGGTGGCCTCTGCCGCGGGGTCGGATCCGGTGAGGACCTTCGTCATGTAGTCCTTGATCGGGTTGTCCGCCTCGACGGCGGCCCATTCGGGTGAGGGAGGGGTCGCCCGGCCCTGTGCGGCGCCCGCCGCCATGGCCGCGACCCCCTCCTCGCCCGCCACCGCGCCCGCCAGGTTCGTCTTGTTGGGCACGTAGTCCATCGTCCGGGCCAGCTCCTTCTGCCATTTCGCGCCGGCCAGCGCGGCGATGACGGCGGTGGCTCCGGGGCGGTCGTCGGTGTTCTTCGGCACCACGAGGTCGGAGCCGCCGGTGAACACGGCCCCGGGCGCGGCCGCCGTCCGGCCGGGCACCGGGAAGTAGCCGAGCCGGCCCTTCAGTTCGGGGTTCGCCCGCACCACGGCCTGGGCGAGGCCGGGCACGGCCACGATCTGCGCGATCCGCCCCTTGGCGAACACCCCGGCCTGCGGGGGGTGTTCCTCGTCGGAGTCGACGGGGCCCTGGCCGAGGGCCTGGAGACGCCGGTAGAAGTCCATCCCGCGCAGCGCGGCCGGCGTCCGCAGGGCTCCCTTCCAGGTCCCGTCGGTCTCCTCGGCCAGCTCGCCGCCCTCGTCCCAGACGAATCCGGCGAGGGTGTACCAGTCCTGCCCGGCCAGGTAGATGCCCTGCGTGCCCCCGGCGTTGAGCTCGCGGGTGTCTTCGAGCCACTGGTCGCGCGTCTTCGGGGGCTTGCTGATCCCGGCCCGCGCGAAGAGGTCCTTGCGGTAGATCACGACGCGGTTGGCGGCGTACCACGGGATGCCGTACTGGCGGGAGATGTGCCGGCCCGGTTCGGCGAGACCGGGCAGCCAGTCGTCCATGCCCCAGTCGCGCATCGACTCCAGGGTCAGGTCGAGCAGTCCGTCCCCGGCGACGTACTGCGCGACCTGCGTGTTGCCGACCTCGATCACGTCGGGGCCGTCCTGCCCGCGCTTCCTCAGCGCGGCCTGCACCTTGTCGCCGATCCCGGTCCACTCCTGGATCCGGATGTCGAGTTCGATATCGCTGTGCGTGCGCTCGAAGTCGTCAGTGAACCGGGCCAGGAACTCCCTGGACGCGCTGTCCTTCATCAGCCACACCGTCACGGTCCGCCGCGCGCCGCCTCCCTCCGCGGTGGTTCCGCACCCGCTCAGCAGCAAGGCGGACACGAGGGCGGCGGCGAGGAGTGCGGGGCGACGCTTCACGAGGGGTCCTGTTCTGTCTTGCGGACAGGGGAAGGGAGCCCGACATGGGGGGACGAGCGGGGTCGCTCGCACGGGTGTGCTGGATTTTGGTATGGACCAATAGAACCGTCAAGGGCTGAGCCGTCCACAGCCGCTCGGGAGCGGGTGAGAAGGCCACGGACGGCGGCTCCGGTCGTCGAGGCCGTCACCGGGACCGCCCGGCGCGGGCGCCGGCGAGGAAGCGGGCGGCCCGGGAACGGCGGGCGGCTTCCCACGGGTGTCCGACATCTCGCGCACGGCCGCGCTCTGGGGCACCGTGGAGTGACGCGTGGCACAGGCGCCACGGCGGAGAGGAGCACCCGCATGTCCAACCACACCTATCGGGTCACCGAGATCGTCGGCACCTCCACGGAGGGCATCGACCAGGCCGTCCGCAACGGGATCGCCCGGGCCTCGCAGACCCTGCGCAACCTCGACTGGTTCGAGGTGACGCAGGTCAGGGGGCAGATCGAGAACGGCCAGATCGAGCACTACCAGGTCGGCCTCAAGGTCGGCTTCCGCCTGGAGGACGGCGACTGACGGCCTCCTCGCCGACGCGACGTCCCGTGCGGGAGGGAGACGGCCCGGTCAGGTCCGCCCCTCCCGTTCCTGTGCCACCTTCAGCGCCGCCGACGTGGCCGCCCAGCGGGCCCGTACGACGGTGAACCCGGCCCGTTCGGCGTCCTCGCAGACGAGTTCGTCGTCGTCCACGAGCACCCGGATCTCGCGGCCTCGGGCCAGCCGGCGGAGGGTCTCCAGCTTGGTGCGGCGGGCGGGCCTGCGGTCGTTGTCGCCGCGCATCCGCAGGGTCCCCTCGGGCAGGCCCTGGGCGGCGAGCCAGGCGACGGTGTCGCGGCGGCAGCGCTCGGGACGGCCGGTGAGGTAGACGACCTCGCACTCCTCGGCGCTCTCCAGCGCCAGCGCGACGCCTTCGGCCAGCGGCGGGTCGTGCGGCGCCGCCGCGAAGAACGCGTCCCAGTCCCGCGGCCTGCGCTCCAGGAACCGCTGCCGGTGCGCGGTGTCGGCGAGGGTGCCGTCGAGGTCGAATACGGCCAGTGGCCTGCTGTTCGTCGTCACGCCGACCACCTTATGAGGAGCACGGCCGCTCGAACGGGGTGTCAGCTGTTCCAGCTCTCGTCGTACGGGTCGTGCGGCGTCGGGACGGGCTTGGCCAGTTCGACCTCGATGAACGGGATCACACCGCCGTTGACGGGGTCCTCGGCCCGCCGTCCGGTGTAGGTGCCGACGACGTCCAGCCACGTGTCGGGCTGCAGGACGGGCGGAATCCGTCCCGTCAGGCCGACCTTGACCGGCTGGGCGTCCGCGGCACAGCAGTTGAGGGCCATGCGGACCAGATAGGGCGTGCCGCCGCGGTCGAGCGCCACGAACCCGGTGATCTCGACCCGCCGCCCGTCCAGCGAGCGCCCGTGGCCGTAGGCCGCGCGGCCGGCGTAGTCGACGACGCTGAGCCTCAGCGGGTCGCCGGCGGGCAGTTCGGGGTAGCCGAACGGCGCCTGCAGGGCCGTACCGGTGTGCATGGCGCTGTAGGACCCGAGTGCGGGCGGGGCGACCAGGATGAGCGCGAGCAGCGGCAGGACGAGCAGCCAGGCGATCCGCGGCTCCCGGTGGGCGTGACCGTGCCCGTCCCCCGCCTCAGCGTGTCCGTCTCCTGCCTCAGCGTGTCCGTCTCCCGCTTCCGCGCGCTCGGCCGGCGGTCGCCGCAGTTCGTACCGGACGGTGGCGGCGGCGGTGGCGATCAGGACGATCCCGGCCGCGATCAGCAGCGGGCGCAGACCGGCCTTGACGTAGCGCAGATAGAGGTCGGTGAACGCGGCGTGCAGCACCGCGGCGCCGGTGAGGAATAGCACGGCCGCCTGTGCCTGCCGGTTCACAGGAGCACCGACCCGACGAGGGCCGACATCAGGACGGCCAGGGTGAAGGTCGCGGGGGCGAACCGGAGGGCGAACCCGCGCCCGAAGGTGGCCGTCTGCATGGCGAACAGCTTCAGGTCGATCATGGGTCCGACGACGAGGAACGCGAGCCGCGCGGTGAGCGGGAACGGGGACAGGGACGCCGCCACGAACGCGTCCGCCTCGGAGCAGATGGACAGCAGCACGGCGAGGACCGCCAGGGCCAGGACCGCGACCACGGGGTTGCCGGCCGCGGTGTGCAGCCAGTCCGCCGGCACCACGGCCTTCAGGGTCGCCGCGGCCATCGCCCCGACGACGAGGAAACCGCCCGCGTGCACCACGTCGTGCCGCACGGACCCCCAGAACGCCGCTCCCCTGCCGAGGCCCTCGAAGGAGGGACGGGCGGGCGGACGCAGCCAGTCGGCGCGCCCCAGCCGTTGCCACAGCCAGCCCATCACGCAGGCCACCAGCAGGCTCGCCACGAAGCGCGCGAGGACCATCCGCGGTTCGCGCGGGAACGCGACCGCGGTGGCCGTCAGGACGATCGGGTTGATCGCCGGGGCGGACAGCAGGAACGCCAGCGCCGCCGCCGGGGTGACACCGCGGCGCACCAGCGCCCCGGCCACCGGTACGGACGCGCACTCGCAGCCGGGCAGGACGGCACCGGCCAGCCCCGCGACCGGCACCGCGAGGGCCGGCCGGGCGGGCAGGGCCCGGGCGAAGAACGACGCCGGGACGAACACGGCGATGGCAGCCGACAGCAGGACGCCGAGGACGAGGAAGGGCAGCGCCTGCACGACCACCGCGACGAAGACGGTCATCCAGCTCTGCATCACCGGCACGGACAGCGCCCGGCGCACCGGCCCCTGGAACGCGACCAGGACGAGCAGCAGCATGGTGAGCACGAGGGGCGAGCTGAACTGCCAGCCCCGCGGATCGTCCGCGTCCCGCCGCGCGGCCCGCGTCGGGGCTTCCTTGATGGTCGTCACGGGTGAGGTACCTCCGGCGTGCAGGGCTGCGTGGGGCATGGACCGAGGCCCCTCCCCTTCAGTACGCCGCCCGGGGCGCACCTGTTCAGTACGCCGCCCGGCACGCACCTGCTCATCCGGGTTCGCATCGTCCTGGAAGTCGCGGGGCACCGGCGTTGTTGTACCCGGCGACCAACGGCGGCACAGCCGAACCAACGGACCGGTCCGGGACGCCCGTGCCGGCTCCGGGGACCGGCGCATCGGGAAGGGATCCCGCGTGGCAGCCACACGATTGTCCGTACTCGACCGCTCCCGCACCCGGGAGGGCCACGACGGGGCGCAGGCGCTGCGGGACACCGTGCGGCTGGCGCGCGAGCTGGAGAAGCTCGGGTACCACCGGATCTGGGTCTCGGAGCACCACGGTGTCCCCGGGATCGCCGGTTCGGCCCCGACGGTGCTCGCGGCGGCGGTCGCGGCGGCCACCCGCCGCATCCGGGTGGGCACCGGCGGCGTCATGCTCCCGAACCACCGGCCACTGGTGGTGGCCGAGCAGTTCGGAGTGCTGGAGTCCCTCTTCCCCGGCCGGATCGACATGGGGCTCGGCCGCTCCGTCGGCTTCACGGACGGCGTACGCAGGGCGCTGGGCCGGGACAAGGACGACGCGCAGGACTTCGCGGCCCAGCTCGACGAGCTGCTGGGGTGGTTCCGGGGCACGTCCCCGACGGGGGTGCACGCGCGTCCGGCGGAGGGTCTGACGGTGCCGCCCTTCGTGCTGGCCCTCGGCGAGGGTGCCACGACCGCCGCGCGGGCCGGGCTTCCCCTGGTCATCGGCGACCTCCGGGACCGCGAACGGATGCGGCGCGGCATCGACCACTACCGCGAGACGTTCCGGCCGTCCCCCTGGGCGCGGGAGCCGTACGTCGTCGTGTCCGGCACCATCGCGGTCGCCGGCACCCCGGAGGACGCGCGCCGCATCCTGGTCCCGGAGGCCTGGTCGATGGCGTACTCCCGCACCCACGGCACGTTCCCGCCCCTTCCTTCCGCCGAGCGCGTGGAGGCAATGGACATGAGCGCCAGGGAGCGCGAGTTCTACGAGTCCGGGCTCGCCGGTCACCTCGCCGGCACCGAGGACCAGGTCGCCCACGAGCTGGAGACCCTGGTCAAGGAGACGGGCGCGCAGGAAGTGCTCGTCACGACCAGTACGTACGACCGCGACGCGTTGCTGGACTCGTACCGCAGGCTGGCGCGGGTCGCCGGGCCGGCGACGGCCTAGGATCGTGGGGTTTTGTCCCCCGCACCCGGGAGCCCGGCCATGCACAGCCCCCACGACCCGTACGTCCGTGTGCGCGGCGCCCGCGAGCACAACCTCCGGGGCGTCGACGTCGACATCCCGCGCGACGCTCTGGTGGTGTTCACGGGAGTCTCGGGATCCGGGAAGTCCTCGCTCGCCTTCGGGACGATCTACGCGGAGGCCCAGCGGAGGTACTTCGAGTCGGTCGCCCCGTACGCACGCCGGCTGATCCATCAGATCGGGGCGCCGAAGGTCGGGGAGATCACCGGTCTGCCGCCGGCGGTGTCCCTGCAGCAGCGGCGCTCGGCGCCCGGTTCACGGTCCTCGGTCGGCACGGTCACCAACCTCTCCAACTCGCTGCGGATGCTGTTCTCGCGCGCCGGTGACTACCCGGCCGGCGCGGCGCGGCTGGACTCGGACGCGTTCTCGCCGAACACGGCGGCCGGGGCCTGCCCGGAGTGCCACGGACTCGGCCGCGTGCACCGGACGAGTGAGGAGTCACTGGTCCCGGACCCGTCGCTGTCGATCCGCGAGGGCGCGATCGCCGCGTGGCCGGGGGCCTGGCAGGGCAAGAACCTGCGCGACGTCCTCGACGCGCTCGGGTACGACGTGGACCGGCCCTGGCGCGAACTGCCCGCCGGGCAGCGGGAGTGGATCCTGTTCACGGACGAGCAGCCGGTCGTCACCGTGCATCCGGTGCGCGACGCCGACCGCATCCAACGCCCCTACCGGGGCACGTACATGAGCGCCCGGCGCTATGTCATGAAGGCGTTCTCGGACTCGCGGAGCGCGACGCTGCGGGCCAGGGCCGAGCGGTTCCTGGAGAGCGCGCCGTGTCCGGTCTGCGGTGGCCGGCGGCTGCGGCCGGAGGCGCTGGCCGTGACGTTCGCGGGCCGCACGATCGCCGAACTGGCGGCGCTGCCGCTGGCCGGGCTGGCCGAGGCGCTGGAGCCGCGCGGGGAGACGGCCCGTGTCCTCATTGACGACCTGCGGGCGCGCATCGCCCCCGTCGTCGAACTGGGCCTCGGCTATCTGAGCCTGGACCGCGCGACCCCGACCCTGTCCGCGGGCGAGCTGCAACGTCTGCGCCTGGCCACGCAGTTGCGCTCCGGACTCTTCGGGGTCGTCTACGTCCTGGACGAGCCGTCCGCGGGACTGCACCCTGCGGACACGGAGGCCCTGCTCACGATCCTGGACCGGCTGAAGGCGGCGGGCAACTCGGTGTTCGTCGTGGAGCACCACCTCGATGTCGTGCGCGGCGCGGACTGGCTGGTCGACGTCGGCCCGCACGCCGGTGAGCACGGTGGGCGGATCCTGCACAGCGGCCCGGTGGCCGGGCTGGCAAAGGTTGCGGAGTCGGCGACCGCACAGCACCTCTTCGACCGCTCCCCCGTGCCGGTCCGGGACGTGCGTCCCGCGCGCGGCCACCTCGAGGTCGGCCCGGTCAGTCGGCACAACCTGCGCGGCGTCACCGCCGAGTTCCCGCTCGGGGTGTTCACGGCGGTCACCGGGGTCTCCGGCTCCGGGAAGTCCACCCTGATCGGCGAGGTGACGCGGGAACCGCCGGGCGTGGAGCGGCTGGTGAGCGTCGACCAGAAGCCCATCGGGCGGACGCCCCGCTCCAACCTGGCCACCTACACGGGCCTGTTCGACGTCGTCCGCAAGGTGTTCGCCGCGACGGACGAGGCGAAGCGGCGCCGCTACGGTGTGGGGCGTTTCTCCTTCAACGTCGCGGGCGGGCGCTGCGAGACCTGCCAGGGCGAGGGGTTCGTCAGCGTCGAGCTGCTCTTCCTGCCGAGCACGTACGCCCCGTGTCCGGACTGCGGCGGGGCCCGCTACAACCCCGAGACGCTCGAGGTGACGTACCGCGGCCGGAACATCGCCCAGGTGCTCGACCTCACGGTGGAGGCCGCCGCCGGATTCTTCGCGGACACTCCCGCCGTCGCCCGCAGCCTCTCCACCCTCCTCGACGTGGGCCTCGGCTATCTGCGGCTCGGCCAGCCCGCGACGGAGCTGTCCGGCGGCGAGGCCCAACGCATCAAGCTGGCGAGCGAGTTGCAGCGGGTGCGGCGGGGTGCCACGCTCTACGTCCTCGACGAGCCGACGACGGGTCTGCACCCGGCCGACGTGGAGGTCCTGATGCGCCAACTGCACGGGCTGGTCGACGCGGGCCACACCGTCGTGGTCGTCGAGCACGACATGGCGGTGGTGGCGGGCGCGGACTGGGTGATCGACCTCGGGCCCGGCGGCGGCGACGCGGGCGGACGGATTGTCGCGGCGGGGCCTCCGGCGCGGGTCGCGGCGGTACGGGAGAGCCGCACGGCCCGCCACCTCGAAGCGTTCCTGTCCCGCACAGCGTCGACGGGACCGGCCTCGCCGTAGCAAACACCCGGATGCCGGTGGTTCGGCCGGGCGTCCCGCGTCGAGGTCAATCCCGGCCGAGGTGCCGGGCACGGGCCGGGCCGCCCCGGCGCCCCGGGGGCCGCGGCCCGGGCCCTGCCGGCCCGGCGGCGGAGGGACGGCCGCCGGCCGGTGCGGCGTCGGGCGACCCCGGCCGCACGGTCACCCCCTGCGGGGCTGCCACGGCGGACGCTCCCGCCACCGCCCGCTGGGCCGCGGCGGCCAGTGCGCGCCGGTCGGGGTGGGCGCCCGTGGCCAGCGCGGCCCGTACCTCCACCTCCGCCACCAGGCCGCGTGCCGACACGACCCGCCACAGCGACGCGAGCAGCGTGTCGTCACCGACGAAGGCGGGCGCCGTGCTGGCCGCTCCCCCGGCGAGCCGGTAGCGGACGCGCACCGGCTGGACGGGGACACCGGCGTCGAGCGCGGCCTGGAAGACGGCCGGCCGGAAGCGGCCCTGGGCGCGCCCGCACCAGGTGCTGCCCTCGGGGAAGACCACGACCGCTGCGCCCGCGCGCAGGGCCTGCGCGATCCGCGCGACCGTCCCGGGCAGCGCCCGCAGCCGGTCGCGTTCGATGAACAGGGAGCCGGCGCGCGCCGCGAGCCCGCCCGCGACGGGCCACCGCCGGACCTCGGACTTGGCGAGCATGCGGGAGGGCCGGACGGCGGCGAGGAGGGGGATGTCGAGCCAGGAGATGTGGTTCGCGGCGAGGAGCAGCCCGCCGGCCGGGGCGGCCCCGCCGGTGAGGCGCACGCGCACGCCCGAGGCCCGTACGACCGCCCGGCACCAGCTCCGGATCAGCGGGTCCCGGGGCCCCGCGGGGATCCGGGCGGCGACGGGGACCAGTACGACTCCCGCGGCGGTCAGCGCCAGGACCGCCACCAGCCGCAGCGCGGCGCGCGGCACGGCCGACGCCCCGGCCGTGCCCTGCACGCAGACCGGCGGGGTACAGGGCGCGCTGGGCAGCCAGGCCCCGGCCGCCGCGGGCGCCGCCGGGCCGTGGGACGGCGGGTGCGGCGCCCGCGGAAGCCGTGTCACGCCGGTACCAGGGAGAGGAAGTGCCGCAGGTAGCGCGGGTCGATCCGGCGCATCGACAGCAGCACGTACAGGTCGGCGACGCCGAAGCCCGGGTCGTGCGCGGGCTCTCCGCACACCCAGGCACCGAGGCGGAGGTATCCGCGCAGCAGCGGGGGCAGTTCCCGGCGCGCGGCCGGTGACGACGGCGTGCGGCCGGTGTCCGGCGACCACGGCAGCAGCGGCCGTACGCGGTACTCCTCGGGTGCCAGGTGCTTGCTCCTGACCCGGTCCCAGGTGTTCGCGGCGAGCGCGCCGCCGTCATCGAGGGGCAGGGAGCAGCAGCCGGCGAGCCATTCGTGGCCGCTGCGCACCATGTAGCGGGCGATGCCCGCCCAGATGAGTCCGATGACCGTGCCGTCGCGGTGGTCGGGGTGCACGCAGGAGCGGCCGACCTCGACGAGCCCGGGGCGGATCGCCGCCAGCGCTCCGAGGTCGAACTCGCCCTCCGAGTACAGGCGTCCGGCGATCGCCGCCCGTTCCGGGGGAAGCAGCCGGTAGGTGCCGACGACCTGTCCGCCGGCCGTGTCGCGTACCAGCAGGTGGTCGCAGTGGGCGTCGAAGGGGTCCGCGTCGAGGCCCGGCTGCGGAGAGGCCAGCAGTGCGCCCATCTCCCCGGCGAAGACGTCGTGACGCAGTCGCTGTGCGGCCCGGACGTCGGATGCGTCGCGGGCGAGGGTGACGGTGTAGCGGGCGGGGGACGTCGGCTGCGGAGGGCTGTCGAGGGTGGAAACGCCGGTCATGGCACTCTCCTGGTCACGGGCCGGTTCGGCGGGGCGCGGCAGACCCGATCGGTGCGGTCTGTGCGCTCCTGTTCTTCCGATGCCGATTGGCGTGCGCGTGACCTGTGCCGGGAGCCGGGATGTGGGGATGCTGAATGCCAGGGGGCGCCCGTGCGGGGCCGGCCGACGGGTGCCGGAAAAGCGAGACGGGACCGGGGATGAGCACCACTCCCGGTCCCGCCCGTCCGCACCCTGCCGGCGAACGTCGTGTGAAGAGCGTGCTACCGCCTGCCCGCCCTGCGGGTCGCGCGCAGCCACTCCTTGTTCATGCCGGTGATGGAGACCAGCGGGATGCCCTTCGGGCAGGCGGTGGCGCACTCGCCGGCGAGGGTGCAGCCGCCGAAGCCCTCGTCGTCCATCTGCGCCACCATGTCGAGGACGCGGGTCTCCCGCTCGGGGGCGCCCTGGGGCAGGACGTTGAGGTGGTTGACCTTGGCCGAGGTGAACAGCATCGCCGCGCCGTTCGGGCAGGCCGCCACGCAGGCGCCGCAGCCGATGCACTCCGCGTGCTCGAAGGCGAAGTCGGCGTCGGGCTTCGGCACGGGCGTCGCGTGCGCCTCGGGCGCGGCGCCGGTCGGGGCGGTGATGTAGCCGCCGGCCTGGATGATCCGGTCGAACGCGGACCGGTCCACGACGAGGTCCTTCACCACCGGGAAGGCCGAGGCGCGCCACGGTTCGACGTCGATCGTGTCGCCGTCCCGGAAGGACCGCATGTGGAGCTGGCAGGAGGTGGTTCGCTCGGGGCCGTGCGCGTCGCCGTTGATGACGAGCGAGCAGGCGCCGCAGATGCCCTCGCGGCAGTCGTGGTCGAAGGCGACGGGGTCGTCGCCGTCGAGGATGAGCTGTTCGTTGAGGGTGTCGAGCATCTCGAGGAAGGACGTGTCGGCCGAGATGCCGTCCACCTCGTACGTGGACATCGCTCCGTCGGCGTCGGCGTTCCGCTGACGCCAGACGCGCAGGGTGAGCTTCATGCGTAGCTCCGCTGGGTGGGGTGGACGTACTCGAAGACGAGGTCTTCCCTGTGCAGGACGGGCGCCTCGCCGGTGTCGGTGAACTCCCAGGCGGCCACGTACGAGAACGCGTCGTCCTTGCGGGCGGCCTCGCCGTCCGGGGTCTGGGACTCCTCGCGGAAGTGGCCGCCGCAGGATTCGGACCGGTGCAGTGCGTCGAGGCACATGAGCTCGGCGAGCTCCAGGTAGTCGACGACGCGGTTGGCCTTCTCCAGCGACTGGTTGAACTCCTCGCCGGTGCCGGGCACCTTGATGCGGCGCCAGAACTCCTCGCGGATCCGGGGGATGCGCTCCAGTGCCTTGCGCAGGCCGCTCTCGCTGCGGGCCATGCCGCAGAACTCCCACATCAGTTCCCCCAGTTCGCGGTGGAAGGAGTCGGGGGTGCGGTCGCCGTCGACGGCGAGGAGCAGCCGGAGCCGGTCCTCCGTCTCCGCCAGCGCCTCCTGGACGACGGGGTGTTCGTCGGTGACCGGTTCGTGGTGCGGGTTGCGCGCGAGGTAGTCGTTGATCGTGGACGGCAGCACGAAGTAGCCGTCCGCCAAACCCTGCATCAGCGCGGAGGCGCCGAGCCGGTTGGCGCCGTGGTCGGAGAAGTTGGCCTCGCCGATCGCGAACAGGCCGGGGACGGTGGTCTGGAGGTCGTAGTCGACCCACAGGCCGCCCATCGTGTAGTGCACGGCGGGATAGATCCGCATCGGCACCGTGTACGGGTCCTCGGCCGTGATCCTGGCGTACATGTCGAAGAGGTTGCCGTACTTCTCCTCGACCTTCTCGCGGCCCATGCGCCGGATGGCGTCGGCGAAGTCCAGGTAGACGCCCTGGCCGCCGGGGCCGACGCCGCGCCCCTCGTCGCAGACGTTCTTCGCGGCGCGGGAGGCGATGTCGCGGGGCACGAGGTTGCCGAAGGAGGGGTAGATGCGCTCCAGGTAGTAGTCGCGCTCGTCCTCGGGGATCTCGTTCGGCGGGCGCGTGTCGCCCTTGGCCCTCGGGACCCAGATGCGTCCGTCGTTGCGCAACGACTCGCTCATCAGCGTGAGCTTGGACTGGTGTTCGCCGGTGCGCGGGATGCAGGTGGGGTGGATCTGGGTGAAGCAGGGGTTGGCGAACCAGGCGCCGCGCCGGTGCGCCCGCCAGACCGCGGTCGCGTTGGAGTTCATGGCGTTCGTCGACAGGTGGAAGACGTTGCCGTAGCCGCCGCTGGCGAGGACGACGGCGTCGGCGAAGTACGTGTCGATCCGGCCGGTGACCAGGTCGCGGGCGACGATGCCGCGGGCCCGCCCGTCGACCACGATCAGGTCGAGCATCTCGGTGCGCGAGTGCATCTCGATGTTGCCCGCGGCGATCTGCCGGGACAGTGCCTGGTACGCGCCGAGCAGGAGCTGCTGGCCCGTCTGGCCGCGGGCGTAGAAGGTGCGGGAGACCTGGACGCCGCCGAAGGAGCGCGTGTCGAGGAGGCCTCCGTACTCGCGGGCGAAGGGGACGCCCTGGGCGACGCACTGGTCGATGATCTCGACGGAGATCTGGGCGAGGCGGTGCACGTTGGACTCGCGCGCCCGGAAGTCACCGCCCTTGACGGTGTCGTAGAACAGCCGGTGGACGGAGTCGCCGTCGTTGCGGTAGTTCTTCGCCGCGTTGATGCCGCCCTGCGCGGCGATCGAGTGGGCGCGGCGGGGCGAGTCCTGGTAGCAGAACTGGACGACGTGGTAGCCCTGTTCGGCGAGCGTGGCGCCGGCGGAGCCGCCCGCGAGGCCGGTACCGACGACGATCACGGTGTGCTTGCGGCGGTTGGCGGGGTTGACCAGCCTGGCCTCGAAACGGCGGGTGTCCCAGCGTTCGTTCACCGGCCCGTTCGGGGCCTTGTGGTCGACGGCCGGATCACCGGTCCGGTATGCGGCATAGGAGTTCATGTCAGCTCACCACTCCGGTCATCACGGCCACGGGTACGGAGACGAAACCGGCCGTCAGCACCAGCGCCAGAACGTCGGCGGCGGCCTTCAGGGCACGGTCGCGGGTGCGGCTTCCGGCACCCAGGGTCTGGGCGGCGCTCCAGAAGCCGTGCCGGACGTGCAGGCCGAGCGCCAGCATCGCGACGATGTAGACGGCGTTGCCGTACCAGGTCGAGAAGGTGTCGACGACGTTCTGGTACGGGTGCCCGGACCGGAAGCCGCCCGCGTGCACGGTGCCGGTCGTCAGGTCGAGGAGGTGCCAGACGATGAAGAGGCCGAGGATGATCCCGCCCCAGCGCATCGTGCGGGTGGCATATCCGGCGCGCGGCTTCTTGTGGACGTACTTGCTCGGGCGCGCCCTGAGGTCGCGGCGGCTCAGCTGGTACGCGGCGGTGGCGTGGGCGACGACGGCGGCCACCAGGACCACACGGATCAGCCAGAGCGTCCACTCGTAGTGCATGAAGGGCTCGCCGACGGTCCGCAGCCAGTGCGCGTAGTGGTCGAACTCGCCCTCACCGAAGAAGATCTTGAGGTTGCCGATCATGTGGGCGACCAGGTAGAGCAGCATGATCAGGCCGCTGACGGCCATCACCGTCTTCTTCCCGACGGAGCTGTCCCACACGGTGCGTGCGATGGACGGCCGTCGGTCCGTCCGCGTTGCCAGAGCCATGTGTCAGAACGCTAGGGCCACAGACCCTGATCGGTCCAAGACATGGTCCGGCTCGATTCCATAGGCATGGCCTATCGTGGTGGGGTGCAGTTCCACCAGCTCCAGTACTTCGTCGCGGTCGCCGAGACCCGCCACTTCACCCGGGCCGCCGACCTCGTCCATGTCGCCCAGCCGTCCCTGTCCCAGCAGATCAAGGCGCTGGAGCGGGAGCTGGGCGCGGATCTGTTCCAGCGGGCCCGCGGCAACATCACGCTCACGGACGCCGGGGAGGCCCTGCTGCCGCTCGCGCGCCGCATCCTCGCGGACGCGGACACCGCCCGCCATGAGGTGCAGGAACTCGCGCAGCTGCGCGGCGGCCGGGTGCGTCTCGGGGCCACTCCGAGCCTGTGCACCGGGCTGCTGCCGGACGTCCTGCGGGCCTTCCACGACCGCTATCCGGGTGTCCGGCTGCTGATCGAGGAGGGCGGCTCCCACGATCTCGTACGGGAACTGGCACGCGGCGCCCTCGACCTGGCGCTGGTGGTCCTCCCGCTGCCGACGCCCTCCCCGGCCCTGACCACGGTGGAGGTGCTGCGGGAGGACCTGGTGGTGGTGTCGTCGCCGGACGCGCCCGCGCCGGGCCGGGGCCGCACGGTGCGGATCTCCGACCTCGAAGGCGAGCGTCTGGTGATGTTCCGGCACGGCTACGACCTGCGCGAGCTGACCGTGGGCGCCTGCCGCGCCGAGGGCTTCGAGCCGGACTTCGCCGTCGAGGGCGGCGAGATGGACGCGGTGCTCGGCTTCGTCCGGGCGGGCCTGGGCGTGGCCGTCGTACCGCGCATGGTGGCCACCCGGTCCGGGCGCGGCCTGCGCGTGACCCCGCTGGCCCGGCCCGGCCTGCACCGGACGATCGCCCTGGCCCACCGCAGCGACGTGGCGCCGCCCCGGGCCGCCCGGGAATTCCAGCGGATGCTGCTGGAACGCTGAGCGGGCCTCGCGCCCCGCGACGGGTCACGGCACCGGCGGTCACGACCGGAGACGCCCGCCGGCCGTCGGCCCCCGCACCCGGCGCCCGGAGATGCGGGGCGTCACAGGGCGCCGGTCCCGGGGCGTCACTGGTGTTTGCCCGGCCGGAACAGTCCCCACCTGCGGGCGGCGACCCGCGCCCCGGCGGTCACGGCCACCGCGGCGACGACGACGGCCACCCACCAGGGCAGGAGGACCACCGTCACGAACAGGGCGACGGCCGCCCCGAGTCCCGCGGGCACGATGTCCGCGGCCCGCGGTTCGCGCTGCGACGGGACCGCGCCGCCGCCCGCCGGCGAACGGCCCGCACTCGCCTCGTCCGGCCGGCGCGGCACGAACCCCGGCGAACCACCCGGCCCCGACATCGTCCGCCCCGCTCCGGGTCCGGCGGAAGCGGGCGGCCCGAACACGGGTGGCGGGGCCGGTTCGGACCGGGGCCGTACGAGCTCGGGCGCCGATGACTCCGGCCGGACCGGACGAGGTGCGGATTCCGGTGCCGGCGGCGGCACGGCGGGCGGCGCCGGAGCCGGGGCGGGTACCGACGGCGGCGCCGTGGGCGGCCAAGGCACCGGTGCCGACGGTTCCGGGGCCGTGCGGGTCTCGGCCTCCGCGTCGGCCTGCGACGTAAATGCCCCGCGCCGGGGCGACGGCGGGGGCGGCGGACCGGCCGCCAGCGCGGCGAGCCGGTCCCGGACCTCCGTCGCGGTCCGCGGCCGGTCGGCCGGGTCCTTCGCGAGGAGCGCGAGGACCAGCTCGTCCCACCCGTGAGGGAGTCCGGCCCGCAGCCGGCTCGGCGGCGGCGCCGGTTCGTCGAGGTGCCGGCGGAGCAGCACGTGCCAGGCCGACGCCTCGAACGGCGGCCGCCCGGTGAGCAGTTCGTGCAGCACGCAGCCCAGCGAGTAGAGGTCGCCGCGCCCGTCGACAGGGACGTCCCCGCGCGCTTGTTCCGGCGACATGTAGGCCGGCGTCCCGACGAGGGACCCCGCGGCGGTGAGCACGGTCGGCGCACCGGTGCCGTCCAGGAATCGGGCGATACCGAAGTCCAGCACCTTCACGGAGCCGTCCTCGGCGTCGCTCGTGTCGCCCTCGGTCACCAGGACGTTCGCCGGTTTCACGTCCCGGTGGACCACCCCGGCCGAATGCGCGGTGCTCAGTGCCCGGCACATCTGGCCGGTCCAGCGGGCCACGTCGGCCAGCGCGGGCAGCCCCTCCGGGCCGTGGATCAGCCGGTCCAGCGGACGTCCGTCGACCAGTTCCATCACCAGGTACGGGACCGTCACGCCGCCGTCCGTGCGCGCGGCGCCGAGCTCGTACACCGTGACGATGTACGGGCTGGACAACCGGGCCGCGGCGCGCGCCTCCCGCACGAAGCGGGCCGCCACGGTGGGATCGCGGTCGTGGCCGAGGGCGGTGACCAGCTTGACGGCCACCGGCCTGTGCAGGTGCTCGTCATGGGCCCGCCACACCTCCCCCATGCCGCCCGCGCCGATCCGCCCGGCCAGGCGGTAGCGCCCGTCCAGCAGCCGGTCCTCGTCCCGCACGAGCCCTCCCCCTCACCCCCGCCGCCGGGTCAGCCCGTCGCGTCCACCAGCGCCAGCTCGTGCAGCCGTTCCGGCGGGCCGGGACGGGCGTAGTACCAGCCCTGGGCCGTGTCGCAGCCCAGGATCCGCAGCTGCTCGGCCTGGGCGCCCGTCTCGACGCCCTCGACGGTGACCGCCAGGTCGAGGCTGTGGGCCAGGGCGACGATCCCCTCGACGATCTTGAGGTCGACGGGGTCCGCCGGGAACTGCTGCATGCCCTGCGTGAAGGAGCGGTCCAGCTTGAGGACGCTCACCGGCAGGCGGCGCAGATTGGCGAGGTTCGAGTAGCCCGTACCGAAGTCGTCGAGGGCGATGTCGACGCCCATCTCGGCCAGCCGGCGCAGCGGCTTCAGCAGGTCGTCGTCGGCACCGATCAGCGCGGACTCGGTGACCTCGAGGCACAGGGCGTCGGGTTCGAGGCCGGCCCGCTCCAGGATGTCGACGGTGTCGGAGACCAGACCGGGATGAGTGAGCTGGCAGGGCGAAAGGTTGACGTTGATCCGCAGCGGGCCCGCGTCGGCGTGCCGCTCCTGCCACTGCCGGGCCTGGCGGACCGACTGGTCCAGGACCCAGCGGCCGAGTGGAACGATCAGCCCGGTGTGCTCGGCGAGCGGGATGAAGCGGTCGGGGCCGAGGACACCGTGCTGCGGGTGGAGCCAGCGGACCAGGGCCTCGGCGCCCCGGACACTGCCGTCGCCGAGGTGCACCAGCGGCTGGTACTCGATGAAGAACTCGTTGCGGTCCAGGGCCGCCGGCAGCGCGGTGGTGAGGCCGTGCCGGGTGATGGCCCGGAGGTCGGCCTCGGGGTCGGCCAGCTCGAAACGGTTGCCGCCCGCGGACTTGGCCCGGTACATCGTGATGTCGGCGCTGCGCAGCACCTCCGCGGGCCCCCGCTCCCCCGCGGGCCCCTCGACCACGCCGATGCTGCCCCGCACGGTGAGTTCGCGGCCGTCAATGCTGACCGGGGTGACCAGCGCGTTCATGATGCGTCCGACGAGTTCGTCGACCTCGTGCTCGGTGTCCGGGCCGGTGGTCAGCGCCACGAACTCGTCGCCGCCCAGCCGCGCGACCATCTCGCCGGGAGCGGTCGCGCAGGACTGCAGCCGGTCGGCGACCTCGACGAGCAGCCGGTCGCCGGCCGCGTGGCCGAGGCTGTCGTTGATGGTCTTGAAGCCGTCCAGGTCGAGGTAGCACAGTCCGAAGCGCTGGCCCTCGCTCGCGGACAGGGCCTTCTCAAGCCGCTCGAAGAACAGCGTGCGGTTGGGCAGCCCGGTGAGGGCGTCGTGCGTGGCCTCGTACCGCAGCCGCAGGTTGAGCAGCCGGCGCTCGGTGGTGTCCTCCATGAGCGCGAGCTGGTACTGGGGGCGGCCGTCCGCGTCCCGCAGCAGGGAGACCGTCAGGTTGGTCCACAGGGCGGTGCCGTCGGGGCGGTAGAAGGCCTTCTCGACGTGGTAGTGCTCGCGCTCGCCCCTGACCAACTCCTCGTACAGCGGCCAGACTTGAGGGGCGTCGTCGGGGTGGGTCCAGTCGCTGACCCGGCGGCCGCGCAGGGACTGCTCGGAGCCGCCGAACATCCGCAGCAGCGCGCCGTTGACCTGGAGGATGTTGCCTTCGAGGTCGGCGATGCCGATTCCTATGGCCGCGCCCTCGAACACCGCGCGGAAGCGCGCCTCGCTCGCGTGCAGCGCCTCGGCGACCACGCTGCGCGCGTTCAGGGCGGCGTGGGAGATGGCTTCCTGCTCGGATAGCGTCCGGTCCCGCAGGGCCTGCGCGAAACCGGCGGCGATCCCGTGCTGCAGCCGGGTGGAACGCGTCCGCAGGGCCTCCCGGTTCCCGTCACCGCCGCAGTAGAGGACCAGGTAGGCGTCCACGCACTCCAGGGAGCGGCTGAGCGCCTCCGGGTCGGTGCAGTGTGCGGCGACCAGCGCCGCGCCGACCGCCTTGCCCTCGGCGGCCTGGTACGACCTGGCCAGCAGGGCGTCGCTCAACCGGCGGGCGAGCGGCAGGAGTTGTTCCTCGACCTCCGGTCGGGTCAGCGACGTGGAGGTCACCGGGAAGACCGCCCGGCTCCAGATCGTCGCGAACCTGCGGAGTCTGTCCTCCGGTCCGTCCGGTTCCGCGGTCACGCCGCGCGCCCCACGCCCGCGAAACCGGAATAGGAGTACGGATCCTCGTCCTCGGGTGCCGTGTCGGGCCGCCAGTCCGGCATCGGCACCAGTCCGGGTTCCACCATGTCGTACCCCTCGAAGAACCGCGCGATGTCCTCGCGCGAGCGCATGATCAGCGGGCTGCGGGCTTTCCTGTACACGTCCACCGCACCCTCGGCCCGCTCCGGCGGGAGCGGGATTCCCTCGTACGAGGCGTGCGTGAGGACCAGCAGGCTGCCCGGCGCCAGTGCGTCGCGCAGCTCGGCCACCGCACTGTACGGGTCGTCCGCGTCCTCCACGAAGTGCAGTATGGCAACGAGGAGGAGTGCCACCGGACGGTTCAGGTCGATCAGACGCTGGACCTGGGGGTTCGTCAGGATGTCGCGGGGCTTGCGCAGATCCGCCGCGAGGACGTCCGCGTGCTCGTTGCCCTGCAGCACCGCCTGGCTGTGCGCGACGGCCACCGGATCGTGGTCCACGTACATCACGTGCGCGCCGGGGCTGGCGGCCTGGGCGACCTCGTGGACATTGCCGAAGGTCGGGATGCCGGAGCCGATGTCGAGGAACTGGGTGATGCCCTCACCGACGGCGTAGCGCACGGCGCGGCGCATGAACGCGCGGTTGGCCTGCATGATCTTGGGAAGTCCCGGCATGAACTCCATCGCCGCGCGTGCCGCTTCCCGGTCGACCTCGAAGTTGTGCGAACCGCCCAGGTAGTAGTCGTAGATGCGGGACACACTCGGCACCGAGATGTCGATGCTCCGGGGGGCCCAGGCGGGACGCTCCATCAATCTCTCCAGGCGTAGGCGGCGGCGTAGGCGATCCGGTGTTCGAGCTGAGGCTACTGATCGCCCGCCAAACGGGCGAGCCAAAACGGAAATTGACCATCCGTTACCGGTCACTGCCTCCGGCACATGCCGATTTGCGCACCTCGTGAACGGGGCCGCGAGGTCCCCACCGAGAGCACCCGAAACCCTTCCAGAGCATCGCGCACGCCGAGCGGTCCGCCCCCTCCGCGCGGTGCGGAGGGGGCGGACCGGGGTCGCGCGCGTTGTTCCGTTCGTCCGGCACTCGGTGCCTCTTCGTCAACTTCCTTCCGCGTTGCGTCAATGTCCGCGCGGGAGGATCAATCCCGTTGAGGCACGCCCTACTTCGAGGCGCCGACCGGCTTTCCCTCGGGCGAGACCGCGTACCACGTCCCGCCGACACCCTGGCCGTTCGTGTCCCCGGGGGCCTTGTCACCGGAGAAGGTGTAGACCGGCCAGCAGTCGACCGTCATCTGCTTGACACCGTCCGGCCGGGTGAAGGACATGAGGCCCTTCTTCACGACGCCCTTGGTGTCGTTCGCCTCGACCGGCGCGACCGCCGGCCACTTCTCCAGGCAGGCGCCCGTGCAGGCCGACTTGGAGACGGGCCAGGCCTGGTCCTTCATGAAGCGGTAGACCGTCATGCCGTTCTTGTCGACGACGACCTCGCCGAGCTTCGGGTCGTTGCGGACGGACAGGCCCGGCAGATCGGCCGCGGCTGCCTTCTTGCCGTCGGGCGCCGACGCGTACCACGTCCCGCCCACGCCCTGGCCGTTGGTGTCACCGGCCTTGGTGTCCTTCGCGTACCGGTACATCGGCCAGCCGGCGATCGTCAGCTGCTTGGTGCCGTCCGTACGGGTCACCTCGCCGAGCAGGGACTTGTCCACTCCGGCCGCGGCGGAGGCACCGTCGGCGGGGACCGGCGGCCAGGCCTTGGCACAGTCGCCGTCACAGGCCGACTTCGGCGGCTCCGCGGTGTCCTTGTCGAACCGGTAGAGGGTGAGACCGGCGCTGTCGGTGACGACCTCGCCGAGCTTGACGTTCTCCGTGACGGAGAGCTGACCCGCGGTCTCCGCCTTCGCGGCCGAGCCCTGCTCTTCCTTGGCATCGGCGCCGTAGCCGTCGCTGGAGCTGGACCCGTAACCGTCGGCGGCCGGTGCGGCACCCACGTTCTGGGTTCCCGTCGACTGGGTGCCCTGTTCCTGACCGCACGCCGTCGTGAGCGCCAGTACTGCCGCAGCTGCCGCTACGAGTGAGGCGCTCCGCCAGGAGGTCTTCATGTCAACTCCCGCTGTTCGCTTGGGTGTTGCAGCGTCCTAGTGCGCCGCTCATGGTCTTAGGTACGAGCGGGAGGGGGTGAAGTGTTCAACCGGCCCGCACATTTCTTTTCGGATCCCGTGTCGCGCGGGTGACGGATCGTACGGATGTACGCACCTCGGCAGATCCTTCGCGCGGCACGGCAAACCCGCCGAAGGCGCATGTCCCTCCTTCGGGTCAATCCGCGGCGGCTCCGGCGTGCCGCACCGCCGGGCGCCTCATGATCTCGGTCGTGCACTCACCCAAACGGACCCGGCCCGCGCTCGCCGTAAGGGTCCTGGCGCTGCTCGCGCTGACCTGGTTCCTCAGTGGCGCGCCGGCCGGGGAGGCGGCCGCCGACGCGTGCGCGTACGCCTCGGTCGGTCCGGACGGCGCGGTGGAGGCGATGGCGGTCGCGGGGGCCGGATGGTGCCGGCCGCCCCCGGAGATTCCCCCGCCCTGCCCGACACCCACGCCCGAGCCGCCACCACCGCCACCGCCCCCGAAGCCGAAACCGCCCGAGCCGACGCCACCGAAGCCCACACCGCCGCCACCACCGAAGCCCACGCCGCCCAGACCCACGCCGCCCGCGCCCCCGCCGCCTCCCCCGCCCGCTTCCAGGCCGCCGCGCGCGGCCCCGGCGCCGACACCGGTGGCCGTCGAGAAGCCGACGCCGGAACCGACGCCGGAACCGACGCCGACGCGCTCCCGCAAGCCGAGCCCGCCGCCCAGGGCGTCGCCGGCCCCGGTGAGCTATCCGGAGTACCGGACGTCGCCGCGCAAGCACCCGCCGCGCGGTGGCCCGCCACTGGTCTCGCTCACCCTGCTCATCACCGCGCCCGCCGTGCTCGCCGTCGCCGCGCTGCGCCCGCGCTGACCCCTGGAGACACCCTTGTCGGAATGGCTTGTTCTCATCCTCGCGATGGCGGCCGCGTGCGCCGTCGTCCTCATCGTGACCCTCGTCCGGCACCGCACCGCAAGGGAGGACGAGGACCCGTCCGAGACCCCGGACGTGATCGAGTACATGACGATGATGATCGGCGTGGTGTACGCCATCGTGCTGGGCCTGGCCATCGCCGGCGTCTGGGAGGGACGCGGGATCGCCCAGGACCAGGTACAGGCGGAGGCCCAGGCGCTGCACGAGATCTCGGAGCGGGTGCGGGTGTATCCCCCCGACGTCCGCGACCGTATCCGGGACGACGTCAACTCCTATGTCGGTCATGTCGTCACAAGCGAGTGGAAGAGCATGGCCGACGAGCAGAAGCTCAGCGCGGAGGGCGGCCGGCTCTTCGAACGGATCCGGCAGGACGTCACCGACTACCAGCCGAGGACGGACTTCGAGGCCCAGGCCTACCAGCCCCTCCTCGACCAGGTCACCGCCGCGGACGACGCCCGCAACGGCCGCGGCGCGTCGTCCGGGGCGACCATGCCCGGCGTGGTGTGGTTCGGGCTGATCACCGGCGCCGTGGTGACCGTCGGCATGATCTTCGCGCTGCAGATCAGGCGCACGGCACGCGAGTTGGTCCTCGCCGGGCTCTTCTCCGCACTGATCGCCTTCCTGCTGTTCCTGATCTGGGACCTGGACGCCCCCTACAGCCGGGGCATCGCGGCCTCGGCGGAGCCCTTCCGCACGCTGTTCCCGCACCTCGCCGGATGACGGGCCCCCGGCGGTAGCTGCGGGGGTGGACGCCACGCCGCCCCGTCCCCCGTCCGCACGTACGGCATCCCCTGTGCGGCCCACACGATTGCCCCATTCGCGCGACCGGGATCGCGCCGCAGCGCACACCTTCCTAGCGTTTCGGTCATCGAGGTGCATTTGTGACGCACGCGGAAAAGGTCCGCAGCAGGCTCCTCGGGGACCCGGAGGCACACCATGCGCGCGATAGGCGTCGCTTCGGCCGCACTGCTGGGCGTGACCGCCCTGACCCTGACCGCACCCACCGCGACGGCCGGCGAGGAAGAACGCAACATCACCCCGTTCGGCTTCAGCGTCCAGCCGTCGACCGTCGCCGCCGGCGGCCAGGTCACGCTGCTGCTGCGGCGGGACGGCGGCTGCAAGGGCAACGCCACGGTGTCCTCGGGCGTCTTCGACACCGTCACCATCCCGCACCGGCAGTCGTCGGCCACGGCCACCGTGGACCGGGACGCCAGACCGGGCGCCGTGTACCAGGTGACGTTCACCTGCGACGGCGTGAGCGGCCACACGGACCTCGGCATCGCCGCCGGACACCCGGACGGCCCGACCCACCCGTCGGCCCCCGTGCACCGGGGCGTGAAGGCCGGTATCGGCGGCAGCGTGGCCGGGTTCGACGTCCAGCAGATCGGTCTCGGGGCCGCGCTCATCGCCGGTTCGGTCGGCGCCGCGTGGTACGCGTCCCGCCGCCGCGCCACCGGCGACTCCTGACGGCGGACCGCACAGCCCTTCGCCCCGGACCCCTTCGGAAGGGTTCGGGGCGAAGGGCTGTCACGTGCGGTCTGCCGAGGGCGGCCGGTCAGATCTGGCTCTCCGACCTGCGGCGCATCCAGAACACCCCGCCGCCCACGACGGCCGCCGCGACGAGCGCGCCGCCGATCGCCATGTCGGTGGGGGTCGCCCCGGCGGAGCTGCTGCCGCCGAGACCACCGCGGGTACCGCCGATGACGGTGAAGGCGGCGGGCCGGGTGAGGGTCCTGCCCTCCCCGCAGCGGGCCGTGATGTCGTACGAACCCGGTTGGGCGTTGCGGTCGACCGTGACCGTCGCCGAGGAGGTCCGGCCGCTCACGTGGCGCAGCGGTGTGGCCGGGAAGACCCTCGACGAGACGGTGCTGCCGGGCATCTGGCAGGACGAGCCGTCCACGGTGATGGTCAGCTGCCCGCCCCGCGCGATGACGCTGGGCATGGCGACGATGTTGCTCGGGCTGTCCCACGCCGTGGCCGCGGGGGCGGCTAGCCCCACGACCGCGACCGCGGCGGCAGAGACCGCCAGGGCACGAGTAGTACGCATGTGATCCTCCGCGGAAGGCGCCCCGGGAACCGTCCCCGGTCGATCGGCGAGTAAGCGCCTCCCAGACAGACCCTCAGATGCCTTGCGCAGAGCCGCATTTCGGGAATGGTCCGTCCTGGTGAGAGAACACGCCGTGAGAATTCCACGCAGAGGGCTGTCGCCGCAGGTCACGGACCGTCAGAAATTTCCTGCGCACGGCAACTCGGATGGCTCACGCCGGTGTCGCGCACCACCCGTTCGCACCTTCCCCCGTCGCCCGCCGGGCGTGCTGCGCTTAGCGTTCTCATATGCGCGACGGACACGGCGACGGCCGCGTCGAGAGGGGATTGCGAATGCACGCGTCCGAGCTCGCCGAAGAAGAGGAGCGGCAGAAGAAGCGCGCGCCGTGGGGCGTGATAGCGCTTGTGCTGCTGACCGGCCTCGCTCTCATCCGGAACGGTTCCGGGGAGTTCGATGTCGGACCTCCGCAGCCGGCGACGGCGGCGGCCGCGGACAGCCGTACCCAGAACGGCGACACCTTCCGCAAGGCCGCGCCCGCTCCCCTGCCGTACTCCGAGGTCGACCGGGTCCGGATCCCCGGCATCCAGGTCGACGCCCCCGCCATGCCGGTGGGACTCGACGCGGAGGGCTGGGTCGACGCGCCGCCGGCCGAGGACCCCAATCTCGCCGGCTGGTTCACCGGCACGGTCTCGCCCGGCGAGAAGGGCACGGCCGTGGTCGTCGGTCATGTCGACAACCGGCTCGGACCCGCCGTCTTCTACGGGCTCGGTGCGCTCAAGAAGGGAAACCGGGTCGAGATCCAGCGCAAGGACGGGAAGACCGCCGTATTCGAGATCTACGGCATCGAGGTCGTCGAGAAGAGAAATTTCCCCGGAGACCGCGTCTACGGAAACAAGGGGACGCCGGAACTGCGGGTCATCACCTGCGGAGGCGGTTTCTCCAAGCAGCATGGATACGACGGAAACGTGGTCGTGTTCGCCCGCCTGACCGAGGTCCGCTGAGCGTCCCGGCCGGGCGGGCGGAATCATTCGGCGATCCGGGCAATATGCTCGGCCCGGGCGCCGTTCCTACGTGTACTGCCTCCGCGGCACGGTGATGTGGTACCCGGAATCCAGCAGTTCCGGAAGATATGCGCGCAGCGCCCGGACGCTCTGCGAACGGTCGCCGCCCGCGTCGTGCGAGAGCACCACGACGCCCGGCCCGGCACCGCGCTCCACCCGGGCGACGATCGTGCGGGTGCCCGGTGTCGTCCAGTCGAGCGTGTCGACCGTCCACGCCATGGGCTCCATGCCCAGCTCGGCACCCAGCTGGAAGGCCGCCCGGTTCCAGGCGCCGTAGGGGGCGCGGAACCAGGCGGGCGGCTCACCGTACGTCTTGTCGATGACGTCGCAGGTGCGCTCCATCTCCGAGCGGATCGCCGGACGGGAGAGCCGGGTCAGCAGCGGGTGGGTCCAGGTGTGGTTGCCGACGACATGCCCGTCGTCGGCCATCTCGCGCAACAGGTCCTTGTTGTCGGCCGCCATCTCGCCGCACACGAAGAACATCGCGCGGACGTCGTGCGTGCGCAGGGTGCGCAGGATGTCCGGGGTGTAGCGCGGGTCGGGCCCGTCGTCGAAGGTCAGCACCATGCTGCGCCCGCGTCCGGACATCCGCAGGAACGGTTCGTGCCGGACGAGGGTCCTGGCGGGTCCGCCGTGCGGCGGGCCGTATCCGGTGATGGGCTGGAGGCGGTAGGCGGAGGGCGCGAACGCGCGCCGCGCCTGAGGACCCGAGACCGGCGCGGGGCGGTGCACCGGGTGCGCGCCCGGGTCGGCGGTGAGCAGCCTCGCCGTGCCCGCCGCCCCGGCCGCGCCCAGCACGGCGGCGCCGGCGAGCATCGCCGCGCGCCGCGTGAGCAGCTGATCCTTTTTCATGACTCATCAGTCGCCCATTTGACCGCTGGTGCCGCTCCGCAACACGGCTGCGGACCCCCGAATGCACCCGATGGAACCATCCAGCGGCGGCGCGGCGATGCAGCGGGCACCGTCCGGCCGGTGCGGGTGCCGGCTGCGGGTGCGAGGTGCGGGTGCGGGTGCCGACTGCGGGTGCGAGATACCGGTGCCCGCGCCGTCGGCGGTGGACAGGCCTCCGATAGCCTCACCGCCGTGACGGAACAGCAGCACTCGCCCCAGTTCGAGCGGGGCACCGACGGTCCCAAGGTCATCGTGGTCGGCGTGGACGGCTCCGACCCCTCGCTGCGCGCGGCGGCGTACGCCTCCGGCCTGGCGCGGCGGCAGCACGCGCTCCTCGCCGTCGTCTACGTCCAGCCCGTGATGGCGGCGGGAGCGGCGCTCGGGGTGCCGGTCGCTGAGACGACCGACGAGATCGCCGAGGACCTGGTCGCCCAGATCCGGGAGGCGGCCGAGCGGGTCAAGGACATATTCGACGTGCGCTGGGAGTTCCACACCTTCCGCGGCGACCCCTACGGCGGCCTGGTCAAGGCGGCCGACGAGCTCAAGGCGGACGCCGTGGTGGTCGGCGCCTCCGAGCAGGCGGGGCACCGGATCGTCGGCTCGGTCGCTATCCGCCTGGTGAAGGCGGGGCGCTGGCCGGTGACGGTGGTGCCGTAGCCGCACGCGGATGTGCGTGGCGTCTTCCGTCGCCGCCGCGGCAGGAGCATCATGATCCGCCGTCAGCCGATTGCCGTCCGCGACGAGGTGAGGCTCATGACCGGGCTCCGCATGGGTGAAGGCATTCTCCGCCGCAAACCCATCGAACTGATCGACGAGACGGAGGCCCGCGAGGGCACGGGCCTCGACCGTACGCTCGGCCTGTGGCAGCTGACCGCCATCGGGGTCGGCGGCATCATCGGCGCCGGCATCTTCACGCTGGCCGGCACCGTCGCCAACGGCACGGCCGGGCCCGCGGTCCTCGTCTCGTTCCTGATCGCCGGCATCGCGAGCGCGGCGGCCGCCCTGTCGTACGCGGAGTTCGCGGGCCTCATCCCGAAGGCGGGCTCCGCCTACACGTACGGCTACGCGGTGCTCGGCGAGTTCGCGGGCTGGTTCATCGGCTGGGATCTCCTCCTCGAGTACACGGCGATCGTCGCGGTGGTCGCGATCGGCATCTCCGGGTACTTCAGCTTCCTGGTCGAGGAGATGGGCGCCGACCTGCCGGACTGGATGCTGGGGGCGCCAGGCACCGGCGACGGTCACCGGGTCGACCTGTTCGCCGCGGTCCTGTGCCTCCTGATCGCGTATCTGCTGAACCTGGGCATCAGGAACGCCGCCCGGTTCGAGACGGTCGTCGTCGTCCTGAAGGTTCTGGTGGTGCTGCTCGTGATCGGCGTGGGCGTCTTCCACATCGACACCGGCAACTACGACCCGTTCTTCCCGTACGGGGTCGGCGGGGCGTTCACGGGGGCGGCGACCGTCTTCTTCGCGGTCTTCGGGTACGACGCCATGTCGACGGCTGCCGAGGAGTCGAAGGACGCCCAGCGTCACATGCCGAAGGCGATCCTCTACTCCCTCGGCATCTCCATGGTCCTGTACGTGGCCGCCTGTCTGGTCCTGACCGGCATGCAGAACTACCGGGACATCGACAAGGAGAGCGGCTTCTCCACGGCCTTCAAGTCGGTGGGCCTGAGCGGGCTCGCGGACGTGATCGCGGTCGGTGCGATCATCGGCATCCTCACCGTGATGTTCACGTTCATGCTCGGCGCCACCCGGGTCTGGTTCTCGATGAGCCGGGACGGGCTGCTGCCGAAGTGGTTCGCCAAGACGCACCCGACCCGGCACGTGCCGACGCGTGTGACGTGGATCGTCGGGTTCGCGTCGGCTGCCATCGCCGGGTTCCTGCCGATCGGCCAGGCGGCCGAACTGACCAACATCGGGATCCTGCTGGCGTTCGTCGTCGTGTGTGTCGCGGTGATCGTGCTGCGCTACCGGCAGCCGGATCTGCCGCGCACCTTCCGCACGCCGTGGATGCCGGTGGTCCCCGCGCTTGGCGTGGTCTTCTCCATCTGGCTGATCACGTTCCTGGAGTGGCGGACGTGGGTGCGGTTCGCCGTGTGGTTCCTGGTCGGCTGCGTCATCTACTTCGGGTACTCGTACCGGCGCTCCGAGCTCGCGAAGAGCCCCGTGCCGCCGTCCGCCACCGGCCCATGACGAGGCCGTCCTGGGCCGCGCCCCGGCTCAGGACGACGTCCCGGATCCGGTCGCGTACGGCGGCGTCCGCCCCTCGGTCCGTTGCCGCGCCGAGACCGGCCACGCGGCCGGAGCGGACGTCGAAACGCCGCGTCAGGAACTCGGCCCTCGTCACCTTCCAGCGGCTGCCCCGGCGTGCGGGCGGGGCGAAGGTGAAGCATCCGATTGTGCCGTGATCGCCGCGCGGGTCCGGGACGCCCTCGTGGTTGGACATCTCGCCGGCGATCTGATCACCCGTGCCGTGGACGACCCAGGTGCCGTTCACCTTCTCGTACGCCTGCGGGACGTGGGCGTGCGTCCCGAGGATCAGGTCGTTGTCGGGGCGGCCGCCGCGACGAGTACTGCCGCGAGACCGATACCGGCCAGTCGCGCGGTCCCAGCCCGACCGGCGCTCGAGGACGAGCCCGCCGGAGCGAGCAGTGACCCCAGCCCCGCGGCCGGCCCGGCCCCCTCGGGACGAAGGAGGACCCCCACCCCCGGTGGACCGTTCGTCGTACCGTTCACCGACCGCATCGACCGCCCACCGCACACCCGCGCCCCGCCCCTGTCCCCGCGGAGCGCCACCCGCTGGCATACAGGCCATGACGGCCGGAACCACCACCATCACCCGCGGCACGACCGCGGAACACGAACTGGCCGCGCTGCAGCGCGAGCACGGCCGACCGCTGTTCGCGCTGCTGCTGCGGCTCTCCGACGGAGACCGCCAGCGCGCCGAGGACCTGCTCCAGGAGACACTCGTCCGCGCCTGGCAGCACCCCGAGGCGCTGCGCGCGCACGACTTCACCTCCGTCCGCCCCTGGCTGCTCACCGTCGGACGGCGGCTCGCCATCGACGCGCGACGAGCCCGCCGGGCACGCCCGGACGAGGTCGGGGACGAGGTGCTGGAGAGCGCCCGGGTGTGCGCCGACCACGCCGAACGGTCCGCGGCCACGCTCGATGTGCGGGAGGCTGTGAAGACACTCACTCCCGAGCACCGTGAAGTCCTGGTGCAGGTGTACTTCCGGGGGGCGAGTGTGGCGGAGGCCGCTCAGGCGCTCGGGATCCCGCCCGGTACCGTGAAGTCCCGCGCGTACTACGCACTGCGCGCCCTGCGCCGGGTTCTTCCGGGATACGCGGCCGACCTGCGGTGAAACCGGGGGATCAGTCAAACCTCCGTAAAGCGCCTTGCTGAAACCCATGGTTGGGCCATGAGCTGTCCTCATCCGGATTTCCGGACCGGGACCCGGGGGCGGGCGACGCGCACGCACCGGAGGAGGGCAGGAAGGGATGCTGCACAGAGGTCAAGAGAGCACGGGCGGCACCGGAGGCGGTGAACTGGCCGTCCCCATGGCGTGGTTGTACGCCGAGTACATCGCCGACGAACTGCTGAGAACCGGCGATCTGATGCCGCCCACGTCCTTCGAGTTCCGCGCCGGCCGTGACGCCCTGGCGCTGACGATCTTCCTGTCCGACACCGGCGGCGAGCTCTCCGGCATCCGTGTCGTCTCGCAGCTGGAGACCTGGCTGTCGCTGACGGCGTACGACCAGCCGTGGCAGGACTGGGTGCGGGGGCGGATGGCGCGGGTCGCGAAGGAGTCGGCCGAGGCGGGCGGACCCGCGCCGGACCTGGAGCTGGCGGAGGCGGCCTGGCGCTGGCTGGAGGAGACCGAGCTGCTCGCGCCCGACCTGGACGCGGTGCCCGGCGGCGGTCCGGTCCCCGGCGAGGACGACGGGCCGAAGGTGTGGACTCCGGCCTGGCAGCTGGGGCTGCCCCTGGGGCACCTCGCGATCCATCTCTTCTGACGGCGGAAATTTTCCGGCTCCGACCAATCCGGGGGCCGCTCCGCTCCGAACATCTCGCCCCGTTTCCCCACCGGGCTTGAATGATTCGGCGGTCTGGTCCGTACCGATGGGCAACAGCAACACCACCCCACCCCGCCCCCCGGCACGAGGATTTGGTATGAGGTCCCTGGAACGCCATCGCGACGTCGGCGCCTACACGCTCGGCGTGCTGGACGAAGCGGATGCCTTCCGCTTCGAGGACCACCTCATGGGGTGTCCGAGCTGCACCGCCCACGTGAGCGAATTCCGGCCCGCGGCACGGCAGTTGATGCTGTACCGGCGGGCGACACCGCGCGCCGTGCATCCCTTCGCCGCTCCCGGGCCCCGGCTTCTTGACCGGCTGCTCGGCGAGGTGGCGTCGCGCCACCGGGCGGGACGCAGGCGCTGGCTGTTCGCCGTGGCCGCCACCGTGGTCCTCGCCGCGGGCGGGCCCGCCGTCGCGGTCGTTACGGCGCACGACTCCCCGCCCGACCGGGTCGCCGCGACCGACGCGCACAGTGGCGTGTGGGCGCAGGTCACATGGACGGACCGGGTCTGGGGCAGTGAGTTCGACGTGCGGGTCAAGGACGCCGGCGGTCCGCGCGCCTGCCGGCTCGTGGTGGTGGGCAAGGACGGCTCGGAGGAGACGGCGACGAGCTGGATGGTCCCCGGGCACGAGTCCCACGCGTCCGGCATGCACGGCGGCGCCGCGTTCAAGCCGGGGGAGATCAGCCGGTTCGAGGTGCGCACGAAGGACGGCGAGCGCCTGGTGACCCTCGACCCCCGCTGACCTGTGCCCCGCGGCCGGACGGACCGGACCGGCCGCCCCCTACTTGAGCAGCCGCGACAGTCTCCGGTCCGCGAGTGGCTTCCCGCCCGTCTGGCAGGTGGGGCAGTACTGCAGCGAGGAGTCGCTGAAGGACACCTCGCGGATGGTGTCCCCGCACACCGGGCAGGGCTCCCCGGTGCGGCCGTGCACCCGAAGGCCGCTCTTCTTCTCGGCCTTCAGCCGGCCCGCGGCCACCCCGCGGGACCGCTCGACGGCCTCGGTCAGCGTGCCGCGCAGCGCCTCGTACAGCCGGCTGGTCTCCTCGGGTGCCAGTGCGGACGCCAGCTTGAAGGGCGACATCTTCGCGGCGTGCAGGATCTCGTCGCTGTAGGCGTTGCCCACGCCCGCGATCAGGCTCTGGTCCCGCAGGGCGCCCTTCAGCTGCCGCCGCTCGCCTTCGAGCAGCCGCGTGAACCGTCCCTCGTCGAAGTCGGCGGCGAGCGGGTCCGGCCCGAGCCGGGCCACGCCGGGGATCTCAGCCGGGTCCCGTACCACGTACACGGCGAGGCGCTTCTGGGTGCCGGCCTCCGTCAGGTCGAAGCCCTCGCCCGTCCCCAGGGCCACGCGCAGGGCCAGCGGACCCTTGCCGGGGCGGGGCGGCCCGTCGGGCAGGCTGTCCTTCCAGTGCAGCCAGCCCGCGCGGGCCAGATGCGTCACGAGGTGCAGGCCGCCCGCCTCGATGTCCAGGAACTTGCCGTGCCGGCGCACCGCGGTGACCTCGCGGCCCTCCAGGGCGCCGAGCGGCGGGTCGTACGTCTTCAGGACGCTGATCGCGACGGGCAGGACACGGACGATCTCCCGGCCGACGAGATGGCCGTCCAGGAAGTCCTTGAGCGCTTCGACCTCGGGCAGTTCCGGCATAGGTCCAGGGTGCCACCCGGCACCGCCGGCGCCAGGGGAACCGTCCGTCAGTCCCGGTCCGGGACCGCGAACTCGCACCACAGGCACTTGCCGCCGCCCCGGGCCTCCACGCCCCATCCGTCGGTGAGCAGGTCGACCAGCAGCAGGCCGCGCCCCGAGACACCGGACTCGCCCGCCTCGCGGCGGCGCGGCAGCGCGCTGGAGGAGTCCTCGACCTCCACGCGCAGCCTGCGGCCGGGACCGGTCAGTGCGCGCAGGGTGACGACGGCGGCGCCCTCGGTGTGCATGAGGGCGTTGGTGATCAGCTCGTCGGCGACCAGTTCGATCTCGTCGGCGCGGTCGCCGGCGCCCCAGGCGCGGACCGCGGCGCGGATCATGTGCCGCGCTTCGGTGAGTGCCTCGGGGTCGCCGGGCGCGACGTGCTGCTGGAGCCGTCCGCCGGTCTGCCGGGTGGGGCCGCGGCGGCGCAGCAGGAGCAGGGCCACGTCGTCGTCGCCGGAGCGCTCCTCGGCCACCTCGATGAGGCGGTCGGCGAGGTCGCTGACGTCGTCGGGGCCCGAGCGGACGAGCTCGCGGAGGGTGCGCATGCCCTCGTCGAGGTCGATGCCGGGCTGCTCGACGAGTCCGTCGGTGAAGAGCAGCAGGGTCTGGCCGGGGTCGAGCTCGACGGTGTCGACCGGGTATTCGAGGCTGCCGAACTCCGCGGACAGACCGAGCGGCAGTCCCCCCTCGACGGGGAGCCGCCGGCAGGTGCCGTCGGTGTGCCGCACGATCGGATCGATGTGGCCGGCCCGGACCACCTGGACGACTCCGGTGGACAGGTCGGCCTCGGCGTACAGGCAGGTCGCGAAGCGGTCGGTGTCGAGTTCGTGAAGGAAGACGGAGGCGCGGGCCATCACGGTGGCGGGTGTGTGCCCCTCGGCCGCGTAGGCGCGCAGCACGATGCGCAGTTGGCCCATGACGGCGGCGGCGTGGGTGTCGTGGCCCTGGACGTCGCCGATGACGGCGCCGACGCGCCCGCCGGGCAGGGGGATCAGGTCGTACCAGTCGCCGCCGATGTCCCGGCCGAGGGCGGCGGAGCGGTAGCGGACGGCGAGGTCGGCGCCGGGCACGCTCGGGATCGAGCGCGGCAGCATGGCCTGCTGGAGGCCCTGGGCGAGGTCCTTCTCCTGCTCGAAGAACATGGCCCGCTGGAGGCTCTGGGCGATGCTGCTGCCGAGGGCGACCAGGACGTTGCGCTCCTCCGCCGTGAAGCCGCGCCGGTCGTTGTAGAGCAGCCCGATCGCGCCGATGGGTCTGGCCTGCACGATGAGCGGGAGGTAGGCGGCCGAGGTGATCTTCAGATCGGTGATGTTGGGCCAGAGCAGGGGGTAGGCCTCGGCGAACTCCTCGGGCGACTCGATGAAGTGCGGCACGAGGGTCCGGACGACTTCGTTCATCGGGTATCGCTCGTCGATGCGGGTGACCCGGGTGCCGGGCACGTAGCTGTCCTCGGGGCCCGCGGCGACGAGGCGGATCCGGCCGGCCTCCAGCAGGCCCATGACCAGGCTGGTGGCGCCCAGGTGGGTGACGCCCTGGGTGTCCTCGAGGACGTCGATGACGTCCGCGACGGTGCGGGCGTGCGCGAGCGCGGCCGTGGTGATCTGCACGACGTTCGTCTGCTGGCGCCGCGCCTCGTCCCCGGCGGCCTGCTCCCGGCGCTCGGCGCTCTCGCTCAGCTCCTGGGTGGCGTCGCGGACGATGCCGAGGATGCGGCGGGGGCGGCCGGTGCCGTCGCGGTGGATGTAGCCCTGGGTGTGGGTCCAGTGCAGGGAGCCGTCCCGGTGGCGGACGCGGAAGTAGACGCCGTAGTTGGCGCTGCCGTCCTTGAGTGCCTGGGAGACCATGGTGTCCAGGCCGTGGGCGTCGGCATGCGGTACCCGCGCACCCAGGGTCTGCGGGTGGCCGTCGTAATCGTCCGGGCTCATGTCGAACACGGCCAGTGCCTGGACGTCCATGTACATGACAGCCGTGTCCAGGTTCCAGTCGAAGCTGCCCATGCGGTTGAGCGCCATGATCGGATCCGGGCGGGCGGGCCAGTCGTCCGGGAGTGACAGGGCGCTCGCTCCCCGATCAACCATGCGCCCACCTTGCCAGGATCTGCCCGATTATTCGACTTGTGGGCGCTTTCGGGACGCGCTGTGGTGCGGCCCGGCACGCTGCCGGGGCCGGTTGCGGCGTACGGGTGACGGGTGAGGGTCCGACGGCCGGGACGCGGTGTCGGGGTGTCCGGCGGCGGGGACCCGTTCGGTGAGCGGCGGACCGGGCAGGAGTGAGGAGGCGGGCGTGGAGTGGTTCACGGCACCCGAGTACTGGGTGAGCCGGGTGGTCTTCCAGCGGGGGCTGGCGGCTGTGTACCTGGTCGCGTTCCTGACGGCGGCGCTGCAGTTCCGGGCGCTGCTCGGAGAGCGCGGCATGCTGCCCGTGCCCCGCTTCGTGGCCCGGGTGCCGTTCCGCAGGGCACCGAGCGTGTTCCAGCTGCACTACTCCGACCGGTTCTTCGCGGCCTGGTCCTGGGCGGGCTGCGCGGTGTCGGCGGCGCTGCTGGGGGGCCTCGACGCGCGGCTCCCCCTGTGGGGCGCGATGCTGCTGTGGCTCGTCCCGTGGGCGCTGTACCTGTCGATCGTCAACGTCGGTCAGACCTGGTACGGCTTCGGCTGGGAGTCCCTGCTCCTGGAGACCGGGTTCCTCGCGGTGTTCCTCGGCAACGACGAGGTGGCGCCGCCGGTCGTCGTCCTCTTCCTGCTGCGCTGGGTGCTGTTCCGGGTCGAGTTCGGGGCGGGGCTGATCAAGCTGCGCGGTGACGTGTGCTGGCGCAGGCTGACGTGCCTGGACCACCACCACGAGACGCAGCCGATGCCCGGTCCGCTGAGCTGGTTCTTCCACCACCTGCCGAAGCCGGTGCACCGCGTCGAGGCCGCCGCCAACCATTTCACCCAACTCGTGGTGCCTGTGCTGCTGTTCGCGCCGCAGCCGGTAGCCACGGTGGCCGCGGCGCTGATGATCGTCACCCAGCTGTGGCTGGTCCTGTCGGGCAACTTCTCCTGGCTGAACTGGGTCACGATCGTGCTGGCGCTGTCCGCGCTGGAACTCCCGGCCACCACACCGAAGACGCCCGCGGCACCGCTCTGGTACGAGGTCGTCGTCCTGACCGTCGCCGCACTGCTGCTGGGCCTGAGCTACCGTCCGGCACGCAACCTGGTGTCCCGGCGTCAGGTCATGAACCGCTCGTTCGACCCGCTGCACCTGGTCAACACGTACGGCGCCTTCGGCAGTGTCAGCCGCATCCGGTACGAGGTGGTGGTCGAGGGCACCGCGGACGAGGTGGGGCGCGCGGACTCGGACTGGCGGGAGTACGAGTTCCGGGGCAAGCCCGGTGATCCGCGGCGCTGGCCGCGCCAGTTCGCCCCGTACCATCTGCGGCTCGACTGGATGATGTGGTTCGCGGCCCTCTCCCCTGCGTACGCGGAGCCGTGGTTCGGCGCCCTGGTCGAGCGGCTGCTGGAGAACGACCGTGACACGCTGCGGCTCCTGCGCCGGTCACCGTTCCCCCTGGACGCCCCGCCGCGCTTCGTGCGGGCCCGGCTCTTCCACTACCGCTGCACGACCTGGCGCGAGCTGCGGGAGACGGGAGCGTGCTGGGAGCGGACCTATGTGCGGGACTTCCTGCCGCCGACGCGGCTGGCCCCGGGGTCTCAGAGGCGGTAGACGCGGGCCGCGGTGTTCGTGAATACGTCGGCGCGTTCACTCGCGCTCAGTCGCCTGGTCAACTCCTGTGCGCATCGCACGACTTGGGGGTAGCTCGCCGCCAGGGTGCACACCGGCCAGTCCGAGCCGAACATCAGGCGGCCGGGGCCGAAGGCGTCCAGAACCGTGTCGGCGTAGGGGCGCAGGTCGTCGGCCGTCCACCGCGCGGGGTCGGCCTCGGTGACCAGACCGGACAGTTTGCAGACCGTGTTGGGGAGGGCGGCGAGTGCCCGGACGCCGGACGCCCACGGCTCCAGCTCACCGGAGGCGACAGGCGGTTTGCCCGCGTGGTCCAGGACGAAGGTGAGTCCGGGCAGGGCGGCGGCCGCCCCGACGCAGGACGGGAGCTGGTCCGGCAGGACCACCAGGTCGTACACGAGCCCCGCCGCCGCGACGGCGGACAGTCCCCGCCGCACGTCCGGCCGCAGCAGCCAGGCGGGGTCGGGCTCCGACTGGACCTGATGGCGGACGCCCTTGAGGTGCCGGCCGCCGGGCAGTTCCGCCAGGCGCGCCAGTTCCCCGGCGACGTCGGGCCGCGTGAGGTCGGTCCACCCGACCACTCCCCCGACCAGGTCGCTCTCCAGCGCTAGCGCCAGGAACTCGGGGGTCTCCTCGGGCACGGTGACCGTCTGGACGAGCACCGTGCGCTCGACACCCGCCGCCCGGGCCTGTGGCGCGAGGTCCGCGACCGTGAAGTCCCGCCGCAGGGGCCGCAGCTGCGGCCCGGTGATCCAGTCCTGGTCGCGGACGGTGAGGTCCCACACGTGGTGGTGTGCGTCGACGGTCACGGCAGCTTGCCCAGCACGGGCGGGCCCGCACCGGCACCCTCGCCGCAGTCATCGCGGTGAGCGGTCTCGCAGGCGGCGACGCGGTCCGCGCGGACCCTAGTGTGCGATGCGACTCTCACGACGGCTGCTCTCCCGGTACGGGTACGGGGGCGTCCTCGGGCAGCAGGCGGGCGTCGCGCAGTTCCTGCCAGAAGCCGGCCGGCACCGGTGTCGTGAACTGCGCCGCGCAGTCCCGGACTTCGGGGGACGAGCGGGCGCCGACCAGGACGCTCGCCACCGCCGGGTGCGCGGCGGAGAAGGCCAGGGCGGCGGCGCGCAGCGTGGTGCCGTGCCGCTCGGCGAGCGTCTTAAGGCGCAGGGCCCGGTCCAGCAACTCGGGTGGTGCGGCCGCGTAGTCGTACGTCGCGCCCGGTCTCGGGTCGGCCAGCAGGCCGGAGTTGAAGGCACCGCCCACGACGACGGAGGCGCCGCGGTCCAGGACGGCGGGCAGCAGATCGGTCAGTGCCCGGTGGTCCAGCAGGGTGTAGCGGCCCGCGCACAGGACGACGTCGACGTCCGTCTCGCGCAGGAAGCGGGTGAGCATCGCGGTCTGGTTCATCCCGGCGCCGATCGCACCCACCACACCTTCCGAGCGCAGCTTCTCCAGGGCGGGGTAGCCCTCGCGGAACGCCTGCTCGGCGTGGTCGTCGGGGTCGTGGAGGTAGACGACGTCCACGTGGTCGACGCCGAGGCGGGTCAGGCTCGCGTCCAGGCCGCGCCGTACACCGTCCGCGCTGAAGTCCCAGACGCGGCGGTGGGTCGCGGGCACGGCGAAGCCGTTGGCGAGGTCGTCACCGCCCGCGTCATGGGGCTCCAGGCGGCGGCCGACCTTGGTGGAGAGGGTGTAGCCGGCGCGGGGCCTGTCGCGCAGGGCCGCCCCGAGGCGGCGTTCGGAGAGACCGAGACCGTAGTGGGGCGCGGTGTCGAAGTAGCGGATGCCCGCGGCCCAGGCCGCGTCCACGGCCTCACGCGCCTGCTCCTCACCGACCGCGGTGTACAGGTTGCCGATGCCCGCGGCGCCGAAGCCGAGGTCACCGACCTCCACACGGCTGCTCCCGAGCCTGCTCACCGGGCCGCCGGGCGCAGGCGCAGTCCCTGCATGCCGCCGTCCACGGCGAGGGCGGTGCCGGTGGTGGCGCCGGAGAGCGGGCTCGCCAGGTACGCGACGGCGCCGGCGACCTCGGGCGCCGAGACGAGGCGTCCGGTGGGCTGACGCGCTTCGAGCGCGGCCCGTTCGGCGCCGGGGTCGGGGGCCGCGTCGAGCAGGCGTCCCACCCAGGGAGTGTCGACGGTGCCGGGGTTGACGCAGTTGACGCGGATGCCCTCCCGGACGTGGTCGGCGGCCATCGCGAGGGTGAGGGAGAGGACCGCGCCCTTGGAGGCGGAGTAGAGGGCGCGCTGGGGCAGGCCGGCGGTGGCGGCGACGGAGCAGGTGTTCACGACGGCCGCGTGCGCGGACTCCCGCAGGGCGGGCAGCGAGGCGCGGGTCGTGCGCACGATGCCGAGGACGTTGACGTCCAGGACCCGGTGCCACTGCTCGTCGTCGTTGTCCTCGACGGTGCCCTGGGCGCCGATGCCCGCGTTGTTGACCAGGACGTCCAGGCCGCCGAGGTCCGCGACCGCAGCGGCCACGGCGTCCCGGACGGACGCGTCGTCGGCGACGTCGGCCCGGTACGCGAGCAGGGGCTCCTCCACACCGCTCGGATCGAGGTCGAGCACGGCGACCCGGGCGCCGCGGGCGGCGAGGAGGCCGGCGGTGGCGCGGCCGATGCCGGAGGCGCCGCCCGTCACGAGCGCCCTCAGTCCCGCGAAGTCGTCCATTCCCTGAATGTTCGTCATGCCGTCTCGTCCTCCGGGCCGGTGAGTGAGTGCTGCGCGAGGTCGGCTGCCCAGAAGGTACCGCCGGGGAAGGTGAACTCCGCGACGGACTCGGGCCGCATGGTCGCCGAGAAGCCGGGCGCGGTGGGTGCGGTGTAGTGGCCGTCGCGGATCACCACGGGGTCCACGAAGTGGTCGTGCAGATGGTCGACGTACTCGATGACCCGGTCGTCGGTGGTGCCGGCGAGTGCCACGAAGTCGAACATCGAGAGGTGCTGGACGAGTTCGCACAGCCCGACACCGCCGGCGTGCGGGCAGACGGGCACGCCGAACTTGGCGGCGAGCAGCAGGATCGCGAGGTTCTCGTTGACGCCGCCGACCCGCGCCGCGTCGAGCTGGAGGATGTCGACGGCGCCTGCCTGGAGCAGCTGCTTGAAGACGATGCGGTTCTGCACGTGCTCACCGGTGGCGACCTTCACCGGTGCGACGGCCCGGCGGACGGCCGCGTGTCCGAGGATGTCGTCGGGGCTGGTCGGCTCCTCGATCCAGTAGGGCGCGAACTCGGCGAGAGCGCCGACCCAGGTGATCGCCTCGTCGACGTCCCAGCGCTGGTTGGCGTCGATGGCGACGCGGATGCCGGGTCCGACCACGGAACGGGCGACACGGCAGCGGCGCAGGTCGTCCGCCAGGTCCGCGCCGACCTTCAGCTTGATCTGGGTGAAGCCGTCGGCGACCGCCTGAGCGGCGAGGCGGGTGAGCTTCTCGTCGCTGTAGCCGAGCCAGCCGGGCGAGGTCGTGTAGGCGGGGAAACCCTGCTCGCGCAGGGCCACCACGCGTTCGGCGGCCCCTGCCGGCCGTGGCGCAGCAGCTCCAGCGCCTCGTCGGGGGTGAGGGCGTCCGTGAGGTAGCGGAAGTCGACCTGCCGCACCAGCCATTCCGGTTCGGCGTCCGCGAGCAGCTGCCACAGCGGCTTTCCCGCACGTTTGGCGGCCAGGTCCCACGCGGCGTTGACGACGGCGCCGATCGCCATGTGCATCACGCCCTTCTCGGGCCCGAGCCAGCGCAGCGGGCTGTCGCCGATCAGATCCCGGCTCAGGGAGCCGGGGTCGGCGCACAGCTCGTCGACGGACCGTCCGGTCACGTGCGCCCGTAGCGCTTCGATCGCGGCGACCTGGACCTCGTTGCCCCGCCCGATGGTGAAGGCGAAGCCGTGGCCCTCGATGGCGTCGGCCGCGTCGGTGCGCAGCACGACGTACGCCGCCGAGTAGTCGGGGTCCGGGTTCATCGCGTCGGACCCGTCGAGCTCGCGCGAGGTGGGGAAGCGGATGTCGTAGGTGTCGACCGCGGTGACGCGGGCGGCGGTCGGGGACATTGGAGGCCTTCCGGTCCGGGGCTCGGGTTGGGCGCGAACGCAGGCCGGGGGTCGGTCTCCCGGGCCCGGCCAGGGAAGCCGCCTTGCCAACCGGACGAATATTTATCAGACCACTTGAGGCCCACACCACCCTCTGGAGTCAAGTCGTCCCGGTTTCCGACGGCAGTGGTCCGACCACCTGGCTGGTTACACTGCGCGCACCCAGCAACAGGAGGAAGCGGCGTGGACGAGAGCGAGCCCCAGGAGACGGAGGCCGCCCCGCCGAAGGGCACGGTGACGCAGCGCGCCATCGAGCGGATCAAGGCGATGATCGGCGAGGGCCGCCTGGAACCCGGGCAGCGGCTGCCGACCGAGCGGGATCTCGCGGCCCGGCTCGGCATGTCCCGCAGCTCGATGCGCGAGGCCATCCGTGCGCTCACGGTCCTCGGGGTGCTGGAGGCCCGGCACGGATCGGGCATCTACGTCACGCAGTTGCAGGCCGGGGACCTCCTGGAGACCTTCGGGATCGTGGCCGACCTCTCCCGGGGACCGCGACTCGTCGAACTGCTCGAGGTGCGCCGGATCCTCGAATCGACTGCGACCGCGCTGGCCGCCGCGCGGATCACCCCCGACCAGCTAGCCGAGGTCGGGGAACACCTGCTGGCCATGAACGCGACGGACGACCCCGAGGAGATCCTCGCGCACGACCTGTCCTTCCACCGCGCCGTCGTGGCGGCGGCAGGCAACGAGACGATGGCCGCGATCCTGGAGGGACTCTCCTCCCGCACCTTCCGCATGCGGGTGTGGCGCGGCTACCAGGAACAGGGCGCCTTCGAACGCACCCGCCGCGAGCACGCGGCGATCCACCGCGCCCTGCTCGCCCACGACCCGGAAGCGGCCCGAGCGGCAGCGGCGGCCCACGTGGGCGAGGTGGAGCAATGGCTGCGGACGCAGCTGGAACCGCAGACGGAGCGGCATCGAGCGCCGACCGATAATTTCAAGCCCTCCGGCACTTGAGGAGCGGGGCCCGAGTCGGGACCGCTCCCCCAGCCCCTCCGGCGCTTGAGGAGCGGGGCCCGGGGCAGAGCCCCGAGTCGGGACCAATCCCCCAGCCCCTCCGGCGCTTGAGGAGCGGGGCCCCGGGCAGAGCCCCGAGTCGGGACCAATCCCCCAGCCCCTCCGGCGCTTGAGGAGCGGGGCCCGAGGCGGAGCCCCGAGTCGGGACGGGAAGGGGGAAGGCGCGAGCCCCACCGGGACCGGCGCAGGGAACCCCCGGGGACGGGTCAGGAAAGCGGGCCGGGGAAACCCCGGCCAGCCACGGCAGGGACCCGTCACCCCCGCCCGAACCGAAGCGTCACCAACTCGAACGGCCGCAACGCCACCCGCAGCCGCGCCCCGTCCCGCTCAGGCGCCCCCGCCCCGGCAAGCGGCCGCTCCAGCAGATCCGTCACCACGACCTCCTCGAACGCGAAACCCGGCGTGAGCGTCGCCCGCGACCGCCCGCCCCGCGACTCGTGGAACCGCACGATCACGTCCCCGCTGCCGTCGTCGGCGAGCTTGACCGCCGTCACCACGACCGCGTCCTGCTCGACGGTCACCAGCGGCGCGACCTCCTGGGAGCCGGTCACCCGGCGCTCGGGCAGGTTGATCCGCCACCCCTCGCGCACCGCGTCGCCGACCGCCGCGCCCGGCACCAGCGCGTGCCGGAACCGGTGCACACCCTGGTCGGTCTCGGGGTCGGGAAAGCGCGGGGCGCGCAGCAGCGAGACCCGCACCGTGGTGGTCGTACCGGAGTCGCTGTCGCGCACGGTACGGGTCACGTCGTGGCCGTACGTCGAGTCGTTCACGACCGCCACGCCCCACCCGGGCTCCTCGACGTGCACGAAGCGGTGGTTGCACGCCTCGAACTTGGCGGCCTCCCAGCTGGTGTTGGTGTGCGTCGGCCGGTGGACGTGCCCGAACTGGGTCTCGGACGCGTACCGTTCGGCGTGCACGTCGAGCGGGAAGGCCAGCTTCAGGAACTTCTCGGTCTCGTGCCAGTCGACCTCGGTGTCGATGCCGAGGCGCTGCTCGCCGGGCGCCAGCGACAGCACCTGGGTGACCCGCGACGCCCCGAAGGTGCGGACGACCCGTACCGAGACACCGTCCTCCCCCGGCGCGACCTCGTCGGCGTCGACCAGGTCGGTGACCGTGTTCCGGTAGAACTCGTCGACGTCCCAGGCGTCCCACATGTTCGGGAAGTCGGGGTGGATCTGCAGCAGGTTGGCCGCCTGTCCAGGGGCCACCGTCTCCCGGTCGGCGGACAGGTCGTAGGCGGAGACGACCAGCCCCCGCGCGTCGATCCCGACCCGCATCATCCCGTTGTCCAGGACGTAGCCGCCGTCCGGGCGGGGTTCGAGGGCGGTCTCGCCCAGGACGGCCGGGGTCCGGGCGCCGCCCGCCGGGACCCCGTCGCGGCTGTGCGGCGCCGAGTTGAAGACCAGCGGGGCCGAACCCTCGCCGGCCAGCGCACGCTGCGCCGAGTCGATGACGGCGTTCAGCTCCTCGGCGACCCGCTCGTACGTCCTGCGTGCCTCCCGGTGCACCCAGGCGATGGACGAGCCGGGCAGGATGTCGTGGAACTGGTGGAGCAGGACCGTCTTCCAGATGCGGTCCAACTCCTCGTAGGGGTAGATGAATCCGGTGCGTACGGCCGCGGTCGCCGCCCAGAGTTCGGCCTCGCGCAGGAGGTGCTCGCTGCGGCGGTTGCCCTGCTTGGTCCTCGCCTGGCTGGTGAGCGTGGCGCGATGCAGTTCCAGGTACAGCTCGCCCACCCATACGGGCGCGTTCGGGTACTCGGCCTCCGCCTTCTTGAAGAACTCCTCGGGAGCTTCCCAGACGACGGTCGCGGAGCCCTCCAGGTCGCGCAGCCGGGCCGCTTTGGCGACCATCTCGCGTGTCGTGCCGCCGCCGCCGTCACCCCAGCCGGTGGGTGCCAGGGAGTGCCGGGCGACCCCCTTGTCCTTGAAGTTGCTCGCGGCGTGCGCGATCTCGCTGCCCCTCATGGAGCAGTTGTAGGTGTCGACGGGCGGGAAGTGGGTGAAGATCCGGGTGCCGTCGATGCCCTCCCACTGGAAGGTGTGGTGGGGGAACCTGTTGGTCTGCGACCACGAGATCTTCTGGGTGAGCAGCCATTTGGAGCCCGCCGCCTTGATGATCTGCGGGAGGCCCGCGGCGAAGCCGAAGGTGTCGGGCAGCCAGGCCTCCTCGTTCTCGATGCCGAACTCGTCCAGGAAGAACCGCTTGCCGTGCACGAACTGACGGGCCATCGCCTCCGAGCCGGGCATGTTCGTGTCGGACTCGACCCACATGCCGCCGGCGGGTACGAACCGCCCGTCCGTGACGGCCTTCTTCACGCGCGCCCACACCTCGGGCCGGTGCTCCTTGACCCACGCCCACTGCTGGGCCTGGGACATGGTGAAGACGAAGTCGGGCTCGTCCTCCAGCAGAGCGGTCATGTTGGCGGTCGTGCGGGCCACCTTGCGGACGGTCTCGCGCAGCGGCCACAGCCACGCCGAGTCGATGTGCGCGTGCCCGACGGCGCTGACGCGGTGCGCGGAGGGCACGGCGGGCGCGGCGAGTACTCCTTCGAGCCGGGAGCGTGCGGCGGCGGCCGTGCCGTTCACGTCCTGGAGGTCGACCGCGTCCAGGGCGCGTTCCACCGCGCGCAGCAGATCCCAGCGCCGCGCGGACTCCACGGGCAGCTCGGCCATCAGCTCGCCGAGCACTTCCAGGTCGATGACCAGCTGCCACACCGTCTCGTCGAAGACGGCCAGATCCATGCGGGTGAGGGTGTACTGCGGTTCGCTGCCCGCCGTCTCCTTGTCGCCGAGCCGGGTCGGCACGAAGGGGTGGTAGTCGAGGATGACCGGGTTGGAGGCGGCCTCGATGTGCAGCCGGACCTCCTCGCCGCCCTCGGCGGGCGCGCCGATCCGCACCCACTGGTTGCGGGGGTTGAGTCCCTTCACGGGGGTGCCGTCGGGCCGGTAGACGAGGCCCTCGCACTGGAAGCCGGGCATGTTCTCGTCGAAGCCGAGGTCGAGGATCGCCTCGACGGTCCGTCCCGCCCACTCCTTCGGGACGGTTCCGGTGACCTGGAACCAGCTGGTGCCCCACGGAGCACCCCAGCGCGCGCCGACCTCGACCGGTGTCGCGTCGGCCGCCAGTCCTTCGGCGACCGGCACGGGCTCGCCGGGCGCGTTCCACACCGCCACGTCCAGCGGTACGGACCGGGGATACACGGCGGGGCGGATGCGCTCGTCGAGGACGCGCTTGAGGCGGGCTTCGACCAGGGTGCGGTCGTCATGCATGGAGTGCTCCGTGGGTGTGGGTGCGGGCTACCAGGTATGGGTGGTCGTGGCGGCGGTGGAGATGGTGAACAGCTCCCCCACCGCGCGTACTTCGAACCGTGCGGCGGTCTCCTGCTGCTCGGGGGCGAGCCCCTTGACGAAGAACGCGCTCTGGCAGGTGCCGCCGAGGAAGCGGCGCGTGCCGTCGGGGAGGGTGCGGTACAGCTCGTAGTGGCGTACGGCGCCGGGGGCGGCCTGCCACGCGAGGCGCAGGTCGCCGCCGTCGGCGTCGGTGATCCGCAGGCCGGCGGGCGCTTCGGGGGTCGCCGACGCGTTCCGGACGGCGAGTCCGCCCAGCCGGTGGCGGACCGGGGTGCCGCCGCTCGGGGTGAGCCGGACGCCCAGCGCCCGGATGGTTCCGGTCAGGCCGGTCAGACGCACGGTGAAGGTCCGCCAGCCGCCGCTGCCCGCCTCGACGGGGAAGTAGGTGTACGGGAGTGCCCCGCCCGCCGTGCCGGGTTCGGCGGTGGCGACGGCCAGCTCGGTCCTGACCGCGCCCGCGTCCGTGCGGTGGGTCAGTTCGACGACGGTGTCCGTGCCGAGCGGCAGCCGGGTGACGTACAGGTCCAGGGTGACCGTCGCGTCGAGCGTGCCGGCGACGAGCAGGCTGCTGCCACCGCGCCAGGCGTCCGCGAAGTCGAAGGTGACGTCGGGGCGGCGGCCGGTGGTGCGCACGACCCAGCGGCGGGAGGGCAGCCGGTCCTGGAGCCCGAGATGGTTCCATGCCCGGTCCGAGGTGATCTTGCCGCCGTCGTACCACTTCTGGCCGTGGCCGGTGTTGAAGGTGGTCGCGAAGGGGAGCGCGGAGACGGTCGAGCGGTCGGCGACGGAGACGGCCGGAGCCCGCCAGCGGGCGGCCGGGTCGGGCGTGGAGGGGTCGCGTGAGGCGCCGGTCCAGAACGCGTCGTCGGCCGCGTGGAAGTCTCCCGGGGTGCGGTCCGCGGGCAGGTGGTTGCGGGTCCACTCGGGACGGTAGAGGCCCACGGAGACGACGTGGGCCTTGTCGGCCGGCACGACGGCGTCCCAGTCGACGGACGTGTTCGTGCCGTTCGCCTCGACGTCGACGCCCGCCCACAACTCATAGCGGCTGCGGCCGAGTCGCTGTGCTGCCGTGCCCGAGGTGGCGAGTGTGCTCCGCGACCAGCGGAAGTCGACGAACATGGAGTCGGCCGTCTGGAAGAACGCCCTGTTCCGGCTGTTCAGCGCGCCCTGCCAGCTGACCGAGCCGTCGGCGGTCATCGAGTCGTACCAGGTGACCCGCTGGCCCTTCGCCGTTCCGAGTGCCTTGAGCTCCTTGAGGAAGCCGAGCATGTCGGCGGCGAGGGCGGCGTCGCCGCCGCCGGTCTCGGCGTTGACGAACCAGCCGTCGAAGCCGTACGCGGCGGCGACCGCGACGAGTTGCGCGGCGAGCGGAAAGTTCCCGGTGGAGTCCCTCTGGACGAGGTCGCGGGTCCACCGCAGCTGTCCGCCGTAGGCGGCGGGCGGCAGGAAGACGTTGCCCAGGACGGGTACGCCATGGCGGTGGGCGGCGTCGACGACCGGCGCGTTGGGGGCGAGGATCAGGCCCTCTCCGGACGAGCCGCCCCAGAAGACGAGTTCCTCGATGTACGCCCAGTGCGTCAGGGCGTAGTAGTCGGCGGTCGGTGCGCCCTGGGAGGGGTTGCCCGCCGTCGGACCGAAGGAGACGAGGGACTGGATCCGGGCCTGGCCCGCACGCGCCGTCCGGTTCGCCGGTTTCGGTGTGAAGCGCGTGGCGAGCGGGACGGACGCCGCGTTGAACGCGAGGTCCGTGTCGTCCGCGGCGCGCCAGGTCTTCAGGCTGCGCCAGGTGATGCCGGCGCCCGGGGTGCCGGAGGGCAGCGAGTCGGGGTACCAGTAGGAGGCGTACGGCTGGAGGTCCCGGGTGGCCGCGCCGGCCGTGGCGGACGGGCCGGGGACGAGTCCCGCGACGGCGCCGGCTCCGGCGAGCAGGACGGTGCGTCTGCTGAGGTTCACGGTGTGCTCCGTAACGTTGGGGGACGGACTACGGTGCTTGCCAGGTGTTCGTGGTGCGGCAGGTCACGTGGTGACCTGGTCGGGGGTGACGGTCTCGGTGATGCCGCGGGAGGTGAGGTGTTCCGTGTCGTCGGCGCGGCTCGCCAGCACGGTGGTGGGGCGGGCGCCGTCGCCGGCCAGCCGGGCGAAGGCCTCGAAGACCGGTCCGCCGGGCGCGCAGACCGAGCGGCCCGGCGTGGGGTCGACGACCAGCGCGGTGGTGCGTGGCACGGGGCGGTGGGTCCGCCGCTCCGCGGCTATCCGCGCGAAGGTCTCCCCGGCGGGCTTTGTCCGCCGGTCGTTCGTCAACAGGCCGAGGGAGTACTCGAGTTCGGGGAAGTCGGCGAGGCCGCGGCTCACGTCGTGCGAGCACCACCAGGTGACGCCCCACAGGTCGGGGCAGTCCAGCACGTTCGTGACGGTCGCCTCGGTGAAGGCGGCCGCGTGCTCGGCGGGGATGACGGGCGCGGGCGCGCCGACCTCCTGGAGCCAGACGGGCCGGTGCGGGTCGTCCGCCCAGGCCTTGGACAGCTCGACGAGGTACGCGGCGTGGTGCTCGGTGGCGGGGGCGGCACGGCCGTGGCGCTGGGCGGTGCCGTTGAACACCCAGGAGTGCACGGCGGTGACCGCGCCGAGCCGTGCCGCGTGCGCGGGGGTGAAGGGCTGGTCGTCCTGGTACCAGGTGGCGTCGTAGGAGGCGTGCAGGTGCAGCTTGCCGGGGGCGCCCTTCTCGCAGGCGGCGAGCAGGGTCAGCAGCCAGGCCTCCGCCTCCGCGGGCGTGATGCGGTCCGGGTCGGGGTGCGGGCCCGCCGCGAACTGGCTGATCTCGTTGCCGACGGTCATGCCGATGAAGTTGGGCCGGTCGGCGAGTGCGGTGGCGAGCGTGCGCACGAACTCTGCCTCGCCCGCGGTCACTTCGGGGTCGGTGAAGATGTTCCGCCGGTGCCAGGTCCGGGTCCACGCCGGCAGGAAGTCGAAGCTGGACAGGTGTCCTTGCAGACCGTCCACGTTGACGTCGAGTCCCCGGTCGGCGGCGGCGTCGGCGAGGGCGACGAGCTGTTCGACGGCGCGCGGGCGGATGAGGGTGCGGTTGGGCTGGAAGTAGGGCCACAGGGGGAAGACCCGGATGTGGTCGAGACCGAGCCGCGCGATGGAGTCGAGGTCGGCGCGGACGGCGTCGAGGTCGAAGTCGAGCCAGTGGTGGAACCACCCTTCGCTCGGGGTGTAGTTGACGCCGAAGCGCACGGCAGAAGACATACGGGATCCTTGCGAATCGGGTGGTGGCGGGAGCGGCCCGGCGCGCCGCGAGGAGGACGGGGCACGGCCCCCTCTCCGCGGGTTCATCCCTTCACAGCGCCCTCGCCCACGCCGCGGAAGAAGTACCGCTGGAGGCAGGCGAACAGGGCGATCAGCGGTGCCACGGCGATGATCGTGCCGGCGGCGACCAGCCGTTCGTCGTTGGCGAAGGTGCCGTGCAGATAGTTGAGGCCGATGGTCAGGGTGAACTTCGACGGATCACTGAGCACGATGAGCGGCCAGAGGAAGTCGTCCCAGGCACCCATGAACGCAAAGATCGCGACCACGGCGAGGGTGCCCTTCACCGACGGCAGCGCGATGCGCAGGAACCGCTGCCAGGCGTTCGCCCCGTCGACGTAGGCCGCCTCCTCGATCTCGTACGGGAGGTTGCGGAAGGCGTTGCGCATCAGCAGCACGTTCATCGCGCCGATGCAGCCCGGCAGGACGACCCCGATGAGGGTGTTGTTCAGGCCGAGCTCACGCATGGTCGTGAACTGGGCGATGATGATGCCCTCGACGGGGACGAGCATCGCCAGGATGAAGACGAGCGTGGCGATGCGGCGTCCGCGGTAGCGCAGCCGGGCCAGGGCGTAGCCGGCGAGCGCCGAGCCCACGCAGTTCGTGACGACGTTGGCTCCGGCGACCTTGAGCGAGTTGAGGGCGTAGTCCCAGACCGGGATGGTGTCGGCGACGCGCCGGTAGTTGTGCAGGGTGGGGTCGTCCGGCAGGAAGCGCGGCGGCGAGCTGAAGATGTCCTCGGTGGGGCCCTTGAGCGAGGTGGACAGCTGCCAGCCGAAGGGGCCGACGGTGAGCGCGAGGACGGCGAGCAACAGGAGGTAGCGCAGGGCGAGTTCGCGGACGCTGATGCGCCGGCCGTACTCGTCGGTGACACGCCGCCGCGGGGTGCGGGCGGTTTCCCCGGGTGCCTGCCTGAGTCCGGGCGCCTTCTCGGGGGTGGTCACGCGTCCTCCTTCCGGTCGGTGCGCAGCACGAGCAGCATGAGCGCGACGGTGACGACGAAGACGACGACCGAGAGGGCGGACGCGTAGCCGACCCGGCCGGTGAGGCCGGTACCGGTGCGCTGGACGAGCATGACGAGCGTGGTGTCCTCGCCCGCCGGGCCGCCGTCCGGTCCCGCCATCAGGTACACCTCGGAGAAGACCTTGAAGGCGGCGACGGAGGAGAGCGCGCCGACCAGCACCATGGTGGAGCGGACGGCGGGCACGGTCACCGTGAGGAAGCGGCGCACCGTACCCGCACCGTCCACCGCGGCAGCCTCGTGCAGTTCGCGCGGCACGTCGGCGAGCGCGGCCAGATAAATGATCATGTAGTAGCCGAGGCCCTTCCAGACCGTGACGGCCATGGCGCTCATCAGCAGCAGCCACTGGTCGCTCAGGAAGCCGACCCGGTCGGCACCGATCCCCTCCAGCAGCGAGTTGATTAGGCCGCGTTCGTCCAGGAGCCACACCCAGATCAGTCCGACCACGACGACGGACGCGACGACGGGGGTGTAGAACGCCGACCGGAAGAAGGTGATGCCGGGGATGTTCTTCCGGACCAGCAGGGCGAGCAGCAGCGGCAGCAGGACGAGGGCGGGGACGACCCCGACGACGTACAGGGCACTGTTGCGCAGGCCGATCCAGAACATCTCGTCGTGCAGCAGCTCCCGGAAGTTGTCCAGGCCCACGAACCGGCCGGGGATCAGGGTCCGCCGGTCGGTGAAGGCGTTGACCAGCGTGGAGACGAACGGGTAGAGGATGAACGCGCCCGTGATCAGCAGGCCTGGCGCGGCGAACAGCCAGGGGCTGGACGGGAGATGGCGTCGCACGCGGCGGGGACGCCCCTTTGGACCGGGAGGCGTCTCGCGCCGCGGACCGCTCACCCGGGAGAGCGTGGAACTCGCCATGCCGGTTCAGCCCTGCTGCCGGAGGAGCCGGTCGCAGGCCTTGACAGCGTTGTCAAGGGCCACTTCGGGGCTCTGTCTGCCCTGCAGCGCCCTGGCGACCTCGTTGCGCAGCGCGGTCTTCATCTGTTCGCTGAACAGGACCGGTGTGTAGTTCACCGCGTTCTTCAGGGACTTGGCGGCGGCGACGCGCACCCGGGTCTCGTCGGTCCCGTCCTCCTTGGTGAAGTACGGGTCGTCCAGCGATCCGGCGGTGCTCGGGAAGATCGCGACCTTCCTGGCGAACGACATCTGGTTCTTCGCGTCGGTGACGTAGTGCGCGAAGGCGACCGCGGCGGGCTTCTGCTTGGTCCGTGAGTTCACCATCACGCCCATCACGTACATGTTCACCTTGCCGGTGCTGGTGATCTGGTCCGTGATGCCGATGTTCTTGTACAGGTTCGGCGCCTGCTTCTTGAAGTTGCCCAGATCCAGCGCGCTGCCGGGGTTCATGGCGACGGCCCCGGTGAGGAACTTCTTGCCGGACGACTCGGGGGTCGCGGTCAGCGCCTGCGAGTCGAGCGCCTTGGCGTCGTACAACTCCTTGTACTTGGTGAGGAGTTCGATGCCCTTGGCCTCGTCGAAGGCGAATTTGGTGCCTTCCTCGTTCATCAGCCGGACGCCGTAGCGGCCGAAGTCCTCGATGGTGGGCACGTTGGCGAGCGTGGCCACCTCGCCCTTGCTCTTCCTCGCCAGTTGCAGCGCGTCGGCGAAGAGTTCGTCATACGTCTTCGGAGGCTTCGAGGAATCGAGCCCGGCCTGCTCGAAGAGGCTCTTGTTGTAGAACAGCGGGCCCGTGTTCAGGTACCAGGGGAACGCGTACGTGCCGGTCATGCCCGGTATCCGGTGGCTGGCCCAGGCGCCGTCCAGGTACTCCTTCCGGTACTTCCCGGCGGCCTTGTCGAGGTCGAGGGCGAGGCCCGCCCGGGCGAGCGGGGCGACGAGGTCGGGCGAGACGTTGACGACGTCCGGCAGGGTGCCGCCGGCCGCGTCCGCGCTGATCTTGTCGGCGTAGCCCTCGGCGGGCTGGTCGACCCACTTCACGTGCGTGCCGGGGTACTTCTTCTCGAAGTCGGCGATCACACCCTCGAAGTACGGCTTGAAGTTCGCTCGCAGGTTCCAGGTCTGGAACGTGATGTCGCCCTCGATCCTGCCGGAGGCGTCCGTCGAGCCGCTGCCGTCGTCCCCGGAGCCGCAGGCGCTGAGCGGCAGGACGACGGCTACGGCGGCGGCGAGGGCTCTGCGGGAGATACGCACGGATGGGGCTCCTTCGCAGGGGATGAACGGGTGCCGTCGCAGACCTTGCACGCAGGCCCGCCGGGAAGTCAATGCATTCGCGCGCACGAAATTCACCAGCCGGGCGAATTACCAGGTCAGGACCGCTTCATGAATCCGTATCCACCTATGACTAATGCGCTTTAGTCAGCTGAGGCTCAAGCGCTTTAGTCAGCAGTCGGCTGCGGTACGCTGACGGCCGCAAGCCACGGGAAAGGGGCCAGGTGTGTCAGCCAAGCGATCCCCCGCGCGCCGGCCGACGATGAAGGACATCGCGCAGCGTGCCGGGGTCTCCGAGAGCGCGGTCTCCTTCGCGCTGAACGACCGGCCCGGAGTCTCCGAGGTGACGCGGGACCGGGTGCGCCGGGTCGCCGAACAGCTGGGCTGGCGGCCCAGCACGGCGGCGCGGCAGCTGTCCGGCGAGGGCACGGCCACCGTCGGCCTCGTGGTGGCGCGTCCGGCGGACACCCTGGGCGTGGACTCGTTCTTCCTGCAGCTGATCTCGGGGATCCAGGAAGTGCTGGCCGAGCGCCATCTCGGCCTGCTCTTCCAGGTGGTCGAGGACGTGGCCGCCGAGTGCGCGGTGTACCGGCGGTGGTGGGCCGAGCACCGCGTGGACGGTGTGCTGGTCGTCGATCCGCGCACCGACGACCCTCGGCCTGACCTCCTCGACGAGCTGGGCCTGCCCGCCGTGGTCATCGGCGGGGTGCCCGACGCGGGGCACCCGGGGCTGTCCGTCGTATGGGCGGACGACGCCGGCGCGATGGCCGCGGTCGTCGGCGAGCTGCATGCCCTCGGGCACCGCCGGATCGTGCACATCGCGGGCCTGCCCGGCCTCGCGCACACCGAGCGCCGGATCCGTACGCTGCGCGACGAGGCCGGCCGGCGCGGTCTGGCCGAGGTGCGCTCGGTGACCACGGACTACTCGGACGCGCAGGGCGCGGCGGTGACCCGCCGCGTCCTGGAGCAGGGCACACCGCCGACCGCGCTGGTCTACGACAACGACGTGATGGCGGTCGCCGGGGTGGCCGCCGCGGCCGAGCTCGGCTTCTCGGTTCCCGGGGACGTGTCGGTGGTGGCCTGGGAGGACTCCGCGCTGTGCCGCATGGTCAAGCCGTGGCTCTCCGCGCTCTCCCGCGACACCGTGGAGTTCGGGCGCACCGCCGCGCAGGAGCTGACGGCGCTGCTGGACGGCGGCCCGGCCCGCACGGTGCAGGTCCCGGTGCCGCGGCTGATCGAACGGGACAGCACGGGGCCCCGCGGGACGTGACCGCCGACCGCTGAACCGTCGGGCCCGGGTGCCGGAGGTCCCGGGTGCCCGAGGTCCCGGGCGCCCGCTGGTCCCGGGCGCCGGGGACCTCGGGGTGCCGGAGGGCCCGGGTGCCGGGGTTACGCACGTGAGGAGTCGCAACCACCGGGACGGCCGGCCGAGGGGGCTCGACGCGCGGCCCCCTCTCCGGGCACAGTGCTCCCTACTACTCGTGAGTAAGCCCGCGTTGCCCGACGAGGAACCCGCCGCGCCCCACCGTGCGGTGCACCCACCGACAAGGAGCGCCCGTGACCAGCTGGGCCGGCCGGACCGCCGCCGACATAGCCGCCGCCGTGCGCGGGAAGAGGGTCACACCGCGCGAGGTGGTGGCCGAGCACCTCGCGCGGATCGAGCGCCTCGACGCCCGGGTCGGCGCCTTCCGCAAGGTGCGGGCGGACGCGGCGCTCGCCGAGGCCGACGAGGTCGCCGCCCGCCCGGACCTGGCGGAACTCCCCCTCGCGGGGGTCCCGTTGGCGGTGAAGGACAACCTGCCCGTACGGGGTGAGGCCACCCGCAACGGCACGGCGGCGACGGCGGACACTCCCGCCGTCCACGACCACGTCACGGTGGCGCGGCTGCGTGCCGCGGGTGCCGTCGTGGTGGGCGTGACGAACGTGCCGGAGCTCTGCGTCTTCGGGACCACGGACGGGGTGCACGGCATCGCGCGCAACCCCTGGGACACCTCCCGCACGGCGGGCGGTTCGTCGGGCGGCAGCGCGGCCGCGGTCGCCGCCGGGCTGGTGCCGCTCGCCCTCGGCAAGGACGGGATGGGGTCACTGCGGATCCCGGCCGCCCACTGCGGGCTCGTCGGACTGAAGCCGGGGTACGGCGTGGTCCCGGCCGGCATCGGTCACGGGGACTGGTTCGGCATGTCGGAGAACGGGCCGCTCGCGACCACCGTCGAGGACGCCCGTCTGATGTTCTCGGTCCTCGCCGGTACCGCCGGTGCCCCCGGGACGGACAGCGACGCGGCACGCCCCTCCGGGGACGCGGGGCGCAGCATCGCCCTCTCCCTGCGCAGCCCGCTCGTCGGGGTGCGCGTCACCCGGCCGTACACGACCGCCGCCCGCGAGGCCGCGGGACTGCTGGCGGGCGCCGGTCACCGGGTACGGCCCGCGGACCCCCCGTACCCGTGGTGGCTCGGCACCACCTCGCTGGCCCACTGGACCGCGGGCACCGCGGTGGACGCCGAGGATCTCGACCCGCGCCGGCTCACCCGGCGCACCCGTGTCCACGCGGCCGTGGGACGCCGCTTCGCGCGGAGCGTCAGCGGCGGTGACCGGCGTGCGGAGCTGCGCCGGCGGCTGGAGCCGTTCTTCGCGGAGCACGACGTGCTGCTGACCCCGGCGCTCGCCCGGCGCGGACCGGCCGCGGCGGCCTGGCACGAGCGGGGCTGGCTGCGCAACCTGCTGGTCAACACCGGCTGCTCGCCGATGACGCCGCCCTGGAATCTGACCGGCTGGCCCGCGATGTCCGTCCCGTTCGGCACGTCGACGTCGGGCGCCCCGTGCGCCGTGCAGCTCGTGGGAAGGCCCGGCTCGGAACCCGTACTCCTGGACGTGGCGGGGCAGTTGGAGACGCTGCGGCCGTGGCGGCGCACCGCACCGCTCGACTAGCGAGCGGGGCTGCTGCCGCGTCAGAGGGCCCGGTACATGACGTGCAGGCCCACCCGGCCGTGCCGGGCGTGTTCGTAGGCGTCCGGGACGGTGCCCAGGATGGTGAAACCGAGCGACGTCCACAGCTTGACGGCGGGGTTGGTCTCCACCACGGCGTTGAACACCATGCCGCGGTAGCCGTCGGCCTTCGCCGCGGCGAGGAGGTGTTCGGCGAGCGCGCGGCCGATGCCGCGGCCGGACCGGTCGGGGTCGACCATGAAGCCCGCGTTGGCGATGCGGGCGGCGGGGCCGCCGTAGTTGGGGGTGACGTAGGCGGAACCGACGACGGTTCCGGTGTCGTCCTGCGCCACGTACACCCGCTTGCCCGGACCCATCCACAGGGCGCGGGCGGCCTCCTCGGAGGTGTCCGGGGCCCAGGCGTAGGTCTCGGCGGCGGCGACGATGCGGTGCCAGAAAGGCCAGATCCGCGGCCAGTCCTCGGCCGCGGCTTCCCTGATCAGCATGGGCGTCAGTCTGGCACGCCCATGCTGATCGCTGTGGCGACGGGTCCTCTGCGGATTTTCCGGAGGTCAGTCCACGCTGGGCAGGATATGGGGCTCGGCGAGGTCGTCCTCGTAGCCCGCGAGGCGGATCGGTGCGGACCTGGCCCACACGTCGAGGCTGCCGAGCTTCTTCTCGGACAGGCCCGCACGCTCCAGGCGTTCCTTGGAACGTTGATCGGGGTTCGTCTTCTCCGGTGTCACCGCGCACTCCTTATGTGTCGGGTCACCCTCGGGATGTACTGGCCCACTCTGCTGCCGTGCGCCTGACGCCCGCTCGGGTCTGGGTCGAAGCAGTTCGGACGCGGTGGCGCCGGTAAGTCGAGGGAGAGCAGGCCGTGATGTACGGCTTGTCCCGGGACGGACCGTGGGTGTGGGTGGGGCCCAGTGTGGCTGTCCGTCCGCTACAGAGTAACCAAATGAGCGGGCGCCCGCTCGATGGGGCTGAAAACAACAGGTAACCGTATCGAGTCGTCCGGCGCCCATCCCCCCACGGTACGGGGGTATTTGGCAGTTTGCGCCCCAAACATCCACCACCCGTTCGGCTCAGCGGGGGAAGGAAAACGCGGAACGGAGCACATCTCGGGACAGGCCCGGACGGACGTGGCGAACCGGGGGGCGCGATCGGGCCCTGACCGCGCCCGCGCTGGCGGCATGTTGGCTGACGTCCCGTCAGGCGGCGGTGCGTGGAAGGTGGAACGACGTCGCCGCGCCGTGGTCCGGCCGGCCTCGGACGCGGCCCCGGTGGATCACGGGCGCGGACCTGCCGGTGGGCGAGGGGACGCGGGTCCGCGCGGAGCACCACGCGGCGCCGCCCGCAGCGGGGACGTACGCCGTGCACGAGCGGCTGCGGAGCCGCGCGCCCGGTCAGCCTCGAGGGGTCACCACTTGCCGGGCGCGTAGTCCTTCAGGAAGACGCCGTACAGGTCCTCGCCCTGCTCGCCGCGGACGATCGGGTCGTACACGCGGGCCGCGCCGTCGATGAGGTCGAGCGGGGCGTGGAAGCCCTCGTCGGCGAGCCGCATCTTGTCGGGGTGGGGGCGCTCGTCGGTGATCCATCCGGTGTCGACGGCGGTCATCAGGATGCCGTCCTTCTGGAACATCTCCTGGGCGCTGGTGCGCGTCAGCATGTTCAGGGCGGCCTTGGCCATGTTGGTGTGCGGGTGGCCCGCGCCCTTGTAGCCGCGGTTGAAGACGCCCTCCATCGCGGAGACGTTCACGATGTAGGTCCGCTTCGCCGGCGCCGCCGCCATCGCCGCCCGGAGCCGGCTGATGAGGATGAACGGCGCGGTGGAGTTGCAGAGCTGCACCTCGAGGAGCTCGACCGGCGTGACCTCCTCGACGGACTGGATCCAGCTGTTGGTGTCGTGCAGGTCGGGGACGAGACCGCCCGCGTCGATCGCCGTGCCGGCCGCGATCCGCTCCAGGGAGGCCGAGCCGGAGACCAGCGCGAGGTCGGTGACCTCCTGCGCGGTGAGCGCGCCGCCGCCGGCGACCGGGAGCGCGGCCACGGCGCCGGAGCCGAAGGTGCCGATCACCTCGGCCGGGGGCAGCTCACCGGCGGGCAGCGGGCCCGACTCGGCGGCCAGCAGCTCGCTGTAGGCGCCCGGGGAACGGCGTACGGTCTGGGCCGCGTTGTTGATCAGGATGTCGAGGGGGCCCTCGGCGGCGACCGAGTCGGCGAGGGCGACCACCTGCGCGGGGTCGCGCAGGTCGATGCCGACGATCTTCAGGCGGCCGATCCACTCGTCGCTGTCCGGCATGGCCTTGAAGCGGCGGATGGCGTCATTGGGGAAGCGCGTGGTGATGGTGGTGTGCGCGCCGTCGCGCAGCAGCCGCAGCGCGATGTACATGCCGATCTTGGCGCGGCCGCCGGTGAGCAGCGCCCGCTTCCCGGCGAGGTCGGCGCGGGCCTCGCGCCGCGAGCGGTTCTCGGCGGCGCAGCCCTGGCACAGCTGGTGGTAGAAGTAGTCGACCTCGACGTACCGCGTCTTGCAGATGTAGCAGGAGCGGGGACGCTGGAGGATCCCCGCGATCTCGCCGGCGTCCGTCACCGACGACGGGAGGATGCCTTCCGTCTCGTCGTCGATGCGCTGGGCGGATCCGGTGGCCGTGGACTCGGTGACCGCCTTGTCGTGAGCGGTCTTCGCGGCCCGGCGTTCCTGACGGCGGCGCTGCTTGACCGTACGGTAGACGCCGGCGGTGGCGCGGCGTACCGCGATGGCGTCGGGGTGGTCGACGTCCAGCTTGTCGAGCTCATCGAGCACGCCGAGGCAGACGGCGAGGCGTTCGGGGTCGATGCCGGGGCCCCACGACACCTCCGTGAGGTCCGTGGCACCCGTCTGGCCGTGCTCTGTCACCGTCATCGCCGCTGCGTTCCTCATGTCACTCGGTCCGCCGCGCGCCTCGAACAGCCACGGCAGCTCCCAAAAGGGGGCACCCTACACGTTGCTCCCTACGTCCCGCCAGCTCAGGAGCATACTGACGCGACGGGTGTCAGCAAAATGGTCGCATGTCACCCGGCCGGCCCTCCTGGGCCGCCCCGGGAGCCGGGTTCAGCGCCGGTCGCCGTCGGCCGGGGGCGCGCCGGCCGCCGCCAGTTCGGCGATCTCGTCGCGCAGGGCGCGCGCCAGCACGTCGAGGTCCGGCACGGCCTCCGCGTCGGCCACCAGCCCGTAGTGGACGCGTCCGCGGAACGTGGACACGGCGACGGCGAGGGAGTGGCCGTGGGCGAGCGGTGCGAGCGGGAAGACCGCGGTGAGCGGGGAGCCGCCGAGCGTGAGGCTGAGGCCGGGCAGCGGCACGCTGGTGACGAGGACGTCGAAGAGCAGCCGGGCCGCCTGGCCGACGAGAGGCCCGCTGAGCCGGTGCCCGAGGGGCGGCACATGGTCGGCGAGCAGCGCGACGGCGCCTGCGCCCCGGTGGGGTCCGGCGTCCTTGTTGCGGTCCATCTCGGTGCGCACCGTGCGCAGCCGGCCGAGCGGATCCGGATCGTCCACCGGCAGCCGCACCAGGTAGCCCGACAGCCGGTTGCCCTGCGGGTACGCGGTGCGCGGGCGGCGCCGGGACACCGGGATCAGCGCCCGGGGCGCGACACCCTCGCTGCCGTCGCCCCGCTCGTCGAGCCAGCGCCGCAGCGCACCGGCGACGACGGCGATCAGCACGTCGTTGACGGTGCCGCCCACGCTCTTGCGGACGCGGTGCACCTCGTCGAGGTCGATGACGACACCCGCGGTCCTGCGGGTGCCGGTGGCCTCGGAGGTCAGCGCGGGCGAGGACCGTACGTCCCAGGTGGCGCGCGCGACGGACACCCCGATGTCGAGGGCGCGTCCCAGGTCGCAGAGCGTGTCGCGCAGGCGCCCCGGCAGGTCGCGCGCGTCCGGGAAGAGGCTTCGCGGGGGTGCGGCGGGGCGCGGCCCCGGCGCGGGCAGGTCCGTCGGGTCCATGAGCGCCGCGGCGAGCGTCAGCGCCCGCAGTCCGTCGGCGAGGGCGTGGTGGAAGGTGAAGAGGACGGCGAACGACATGCCGTCCTCGGCGGGCAGCACGTGGGCCTGCCACGGGGGCCGCCCGCGCTCCAGGGGGAGCTCCATGAGACGGCCCGCGACCGCGTGGAAATCGCGCGCCGGAGCGTGGAGGCGTACGTGCCGGAGCGGGTCGAAGTCGGGTACGGGCTCCCGCGTCGCACCGCCGAAGGCGAGCAGGGAGGGCAGCGGCTGCCAGCAGTCACGGATCCGCATGCGCAGCCCCGGAACGGCCGCCGCGCGCGCCGCGAGGAGTTCGGCCGCGTGCGGACCCGCGCTCGGCGACCGGGCCGCGAAGACCCCGAGGGCACCGAGGTGCATGGGGTGCCGGGCGGACTCGATGTTCCAGAACGCCAGGTCGAGTGGTGCGAGCGGCTCTGAGGTCAAGGGCTTGCTCTCGCGTCGACGGTCGGGTGAACCAGCAAGTCAACTCCTGACCCTCAATTACGGTCAAGTGTGATCAAGCTACGCTCCGTTAACAGCAGATTACGTCCCGCCCCTCCGGGAGAGGCGGGACGCAGGAGTGGCGGAGGAGCTACCGGGTCAGTTCAGGGCGGGCGGAGCGGCTTCCTCGGACGTACCCCACCCGGACGGCTCCGGGCCGACGGTGAAGGCGAGCGAGCGGATGCCGCGCAGCTTGTCCGTCGTCAGATACGTACGCCCGTACGCGTCGCCGTCCACCCGCGCCGACCGGATGTACCGGGAACTCTCCGAGGTGCCCGGCGCCGTCACGGTCAGGGCGCCGCGCGGGTAGTAGCGCCGGTCCAGGGTGAGGTCGACGCGGTCGAAGACGGGCGTGGACAGACCCCAGCTGTCGTAGCCGGGCTGCACCGGGAAGATCCCGATGGACGACAGGACGTTCCAGGCGGACATCGTGCCCAGGTCGTCGTTGCCCGTCATGCCGGTCGGGGTGTCGGTGAACAGGGTCAGCGCCGCGTGGACCACGTCCGTGGTCTTCCAGGGCTCACCGGTCGACAGGTAGGTGTAGGGGGCGATCAGGTCCGGCTCGTTCTGCGGGTTGTACTTGTCCGCGTTGTAGTAGTCGTACGGCCCGTTGACCCACACCTCGCGGGCGGTCTTCGCCGGGTCCTTCAGCAGCTCGTCGTAGGCGAAGAACGAGTCGAGCCGCTCGTTGGCCGCCCGCTTGCCGCCGATCAGGGCGACCATGCCGGGCAGGTCCTGCGGCACGAGCCACTGGTACTGCCAGGACGTGCCCTCGTGGAAGCCCTCGCTGCGGGCGGGGTCCGCCGGTCCGGTGAAGGCCCCGGCTGCGTCGCGTGCGCGGAAGAAGCCGGTCGAGGAGTCGAAGATCCTGCGGTAGTTCTGCGCCCGGGCGGCGTAGCGCGCGGCGTCCGCCCCGTGCCCGAGGTCGCGTGCCATCTCGCCGAGCATGGCGTCCGACAGTGCGTACTCCAGAGTCGCGGACGCGCCGTGGTCGTAGTCGGAGTCGCCGGGCTTCGCGTGCGGCCGCCCCTTGACGTGGGGTACGAACCCGTTGGCCTGGTACTCCTTGTTCGCCTCGCGGCCGACGGCCGGCGAGTCGGCGGGCGGCACCCCGTCCGCGTTCTTCTTCAGCGCGCGGTAGGCCCGCTCCTCGTACCCCTTGAGCAGCCCCTGCTGATAGGCGTTGGTGAGGAAGGGAGTGACCGGGTCGCCGGTCATGATGTTCGTCTCGACCGTCCCGTAGCCCCATTTGGGCAGCCAGCCGCTCTCCTCGTCGATCCTGATGACGGAGATCGCCATGTCGCGGGCCTCGCGCGGCGCGAGCAGGGACAGCAGCTGCGACTGGGTGCGGTAGGTGTCCCACAGCGACCAGTTCTGGTAGTACGTGAAACCCTTCGCGCGGTGGATCCGCTGGTCCCAGCCGGTGTAGCGGCCGTCGGCGTCGCTGCCGATGTTGGGCGCGAGGAAGGACCGGTACAGGGACGAGTAGAACGTGCGGCGCAGGGTGTCGCCGCCGCCCCGTGCGCGCACGTCGTCGAGCCGGTCCTCCCAGGAGCGGTGGGCCGCCCTCCTGACCGCGTCGAACGAACGGCCGCCCTCGGAGCGGAGGTTGACGGCGGCACCCCGGGCGTCCACGTACGACAGGGCGGTGGTCGCCTCGACCGTGCGGTCCTCGGTGGTGTCGAAGCGGACGAAGGCGCCGTTGCGGCCGGTGCCCGCCGACTCCCTGGAGCCCGTGGTGACGGTGTCGCCGTTCCAGGTGCCGGACGTCGTGAACGGCCGGTCGAAGCGGGTGACGGTGTAGACGGTGTAGGGCTTCGTGTCCTGGCAGAAGCCGCTGCCGGTGATCGCGGTGCGCACCGTGCGGCGGTCGAGGATCTCGACCTCGGTGGTGATCCCCCTGTGCAGCGACTGACCCGCGTTCAGCAGGACGTTGGCCTTGCCGGTCGCGGGGAACGTGTACCGCTGCACGCCGGTGCGTTCCGTCGCGGTCAGCTCCGCCTCGATGCCGGTCTTCAGGCCCACCTTGTAGTAGCCGGGGCTCGCGGACTCGTCGTCGTGGCTGAACTCGGCCTGGTAGGCGGCGTAGTCCGTCCTCGTGACGTCCCCGGTGGTCGGCAGTACCGGCAGATCGCCGCCGAGGCCGCAGCCGACGCCCGACAGATGGACGAGCGAGAACCCGCGGATGTGGGTGTGGGAGTAGTCGTAGCCGGTGTTGTGGCCGGTGTCCGGCGAGAACTGCACCATGCCGAACGGCACCGCGGCACCCGGGTAGGTGTTGCCCTCGTTCTCCGTTCCGATGAACGGGTTGACCAGGTCGGTGAGCGGTCCGTCCTGCGCGTCGGCGGCCTGGGCGGCCGGCGCGGTGAAGGAGCTGCCGAGCAGCGCGGCGGCGACGACCGCCATGCCCGCTCCGCGGAGCCGTTGGGTCCATTTCATGGGCGGGAGGGCCTCCTCAGGCTTGGACAACGTTGTCAAAGCACACAGCGCGCTCATTCTTCGTCGTGTACGTGTACTCGTCAAGAGTCACGGCCGGGACCCGGCGCGGCGCTGAGCCGATGCACGGCAGGTATCACACAGGCGGGCTTGTTGTCACGGTGAGCCGGGGGTTACCGGTTACGCAGCGATTCCGCGATCGTGACGGAGGACGGGGCGAGCCGGGTCTGGCCGTCGTCGATGTCCCAGAGCGAGTTCTGCAGCAGCCGTCCCAGGGTCCAGCAGGTCGCGCGTGCGCGGTCCAGGCCGAGGACATCGGTCAGCAGATCGAAGCGGCGCTGCACGATGCGCAGCGGGTCGCCCTTCGCGACGACGTCGTCCCACCTGCTGTCCAGGGCGGGCCACAGATCGAATCCTGGGTCGCCGGCGAGTGGCTCGGGATCGATGGCGATCCACGGCTCGCGTTGTGCGGCCAGAACGTTGTCGTAGTGCAGATCCCAGTGCAGCATCCGGTCCCCGGGCTCATCGACCAGTTCGGCCACCGCCGATGCCCAGCTCCGCAGGAGTTGACGCTCGGCCGGGTCGGCCAGCTTCGTGATCGCCCGTGGGACCCGCTCCAGCATCTCGGAGGCGATGTCGCCCAGACTGCGCAGTCCCTGCGGGGCGGGGACTGCGACCAGCCGCGAGTGAAGCTCGGCGAGGGTGCTCATCGCGTGGTCGTCGTCGTTGATCGAGGCCAGAGTGCGGGCTCCGTCCAGGCGCTCCAGGAGCATGCTGCTGCTCACAGGGTCGTGATCGAGCAGCCGTACCATCCCCTTGCCGTTCCAGGCACGGAGGCCGATCAGTGCAGCGGTGGTCTCCCGTCTGGGCATCTGAAGTCTGAGGACCGCGGGCGCGCCGTCGGGGCGCAGCACCGGCAGCACCAGCGAGGTTTCTCCGGCTCCTGCAGTGCCGTCCCGTTCCAGCTCCCAGCGTTCCAGCATTTCCGCCACGAGGGCCGGCAGTTCGGCGATCCAGGCTCTCCCTTCTTCACCGAAACCCCTGGCGTACGAAACCGCCAGGTGTTGCGGGACCTCGTCTGGTTCCGGCGTGCTCACATCGGACCTCCTGCCGAGGGAATCGAGTTCGCGCCGCAACCTACCGGAGGTCGACGGACAGCCTGCCGTCGCGGCGCACCAGCCATCTCGAACCCAGCGCGGCACCGGCCGTGACCTGCCTCCGGGTGTCCCGGGCGGAGTATTGGCCGGGGCGGAACGGGTCACCGACGACGGCCCGTTGGACCGTGGTCGGACGTCGAGCCGGCCGAGCGCGGGGATGTCCGGCCGGACCGGTCCGCCCGGGTGGGAGGGCGGACCGGGCCCGCGACCCGGCGCCGGGTCGGGGCGGGGCGCTCGCCGGGCGGCGGGGAGGTGCCGGCCGGCGGGCGCCCCGCCGTCATCAGGCGCAGCCCGCCGGTGTCGCCTGCGACGCGCCCCGGATCAGCGCCTGGTGGGCCGCCTTGAGCCGCCCCACATCGGGTTTGACCACCCTGCGGTCGTAGGTGACCAGGCCGTTCAGCTCACCCTCCACGTCCGAGATCTGGGTGTAGACGGCGCCGTTCCCGCCCTTGCAGGTCAGCTTCCGCACTTCGGCCAGCCGGGCGAGGTAGTCGTCCGTGTACGTCGACGGGTCCACGTCCACGTAGGACTGCTGCACCGACCAGGCGTGTCCCGGCACCGCGAGCCCGAGGCCCCCGTACTCGCCGCTGACCAGAGCCCGTTCACCGTCCGGGCGGGGTGGCAGCGCCGGGCTCGGGTAGCCGTGCTCGTCGATGATGTCGCCGGTGCCTCCGTCGCGTCCCAGGTTGATGCCCGACATGCTGTTGACCAGCCGGGTCGGGTCCCAGGCCTTGGCCTGGTCGGCGATGCGGGCCTCCTCGTACTGGCCCCAGCCCTCGTTGAAGGTCACCCACATGACGACCGACGGGCTGCTGATGTGCTCGTCGATCATCTGCTTCATCTCGCGCTCGTACTGGGCGCGGGACGCGGCGTCGGGGTCGACACCCGCGGTCATCGCGGGCATGTCCTGCCAGACCAGCAGGCCCAGCCTGTCGGTCCAGTAGAACCACCGGTCGGGTTCCACCTTGATGTGCTTGCGGACCGAGTTGAAGCCCAGCCTCTTGTGCAGCTTCAGGTCGTACGCGAGCGCCTCGTCGGTCGGGGCGGTGTGCAGTCCGTCCGGCCAGAAGCCCTGGTCGAGCGTGGCCATCAGGAAGACCGGCTTGCCGTTGAGGACGGTGCGCGGGGTGCCGTTCACCTTCTCGACGGCGATGGACCGCATCCCGAAGTAGCTGCCGACGCGGTCACCGCCGACCCTCACCGACAGGTCGTAGAGGAACGGATCGTCCGGCGACCACAGATGCGGGTCGTCGATCTTCAGGACGAGGGGTTGTCCCGTGCGGCCGCTGACCGTGGCGACCTTGTGCCGCCCGGCGTACGCGGTCGCCCTGACCGCGAGTCCGTCGCGCACACCCTTCGGCTCCACGGTCAGCTGCTTCCTGCCGACGTCGGGCGTGAGCTTCAGCGAGTCGACGTGGTCGGCGGCCACGGGCTCCATCCAGACGGTCTGCCAGATACCGGAGGACGGGGTGTACCAGATGCCGCTCGGGTCCAGGCGCTGCTTGCCCACCGGCGGGTTCTCGCCGCCCTGCGCGTCGGTCGGGTCGTAGACGCCGACGATCAGTTCCTGGGTACGGCCGGGCTTCAGTGCGTCGGTGACGTCGGCGCTGAACTTGTCGTAGCCGCCCTTGTGTTCGGCGACCCGGGTGCCGTTGACATACACCTCGGACTGCCAGTCCACGGCGCCGAAGTTGAGGCGCAGCCGTTTGCCGGAGCCGACCTTCCAGCCGACCGGGACGGTGAACGTGCGGCGGTACCACATCCGGTCCTCGTGCCGTTCGACGCCGGAGAGCTGGGACTCCACGGGGTACGGGACGAGGATCCTCCGGGCCAGCTTCCTGCCCACCGGCGGCTGCTCGCCGGCCTTGGCGGCGGCGAACTGCCACTGTCCGTTGAGGTTCCGCCAGGCGTCACGGGTCAGCTGGGGCCTCGGGTACTCGGGCAGGGCGTTGCGCGGTCCCACGTCGTCGGCCCACTTGGTGCGCAGTTCGTGGGTGGAGCGGTTGGGGCCGCTGCTCCAGAAGGCGCTGACAACGTTGCCGTCGGCCGCCAGCAGGCCGCCTCTGCCGTCGTAGCGCAGGTCGGCGGTCCCCCGGGCGGTGCCGGTCCTGTTGCCGACGACCGGCTCGTCCAGTCCGACGAGGAGCGCCTTGGCGTCGGCCGGGTCCAGCCTGACCTTCCCCAGCGGCCACTTGGCGCCGCCGACGACCGCCTCGACGTGGTCGGTGAGACCGGCCGGCGGCACCTTCAGCCGCTGCGCGAAGTCCAGCCGGAGCGTCCGGCCGTCCTTGAGCACCGTGGTCCTGATCGCGCCGTCGTAGGCGTAGCCCTCGGGCAGTCGCAGCGCCGACTGCGGCACGCCCTCCTTGCGGCCGCCGGGTTCGGTCCAGCGCAGGTGGAGGTTGGAGCCTCCGAAGTGCTCGAAGTACTCGACCTTGATGTCGTAGGCGCGGCCGGCGGTGAGTTCGACCGGCTCCGAGGTCTGCTCGCGGTCCCAGTCGTCGACCCAGTGGTCGATGGCCGGCTTCCCGTCGACCCACAGCCGGAAGCCGTTGTCGCCGGTGATCGAGAAGGTGTGGGCGCCGGTCTTCTCCGGCACGATCCTGCCGGTCCAGCGGACGTTGACGTCGTCCGACCGGCCGGTGGCGAAGTTCAGGCGCGGCTCCAGGTTGTCGAAGTCGAGGTGGGTGTCGAAACCGGTGGCCTTGAGCTCGTGGAAGTCGAAGGCGCCGGGGGCGGACTGGGTGTAGTACTCGCCCTTGAGGCCGTGGACCTCGACGGGGTCCCCGGCCGCGGTCGCGGCGGGCGTGGCGGTGAGTCCCGCCGTCCCGAGGGCGGCTGCGAGCAGGAACGCCATTCGGATTCTGAGTCGGCTGATGCGCACGGATCCTCCTTGGCTCAGGAAGGGTGGCGGCTCGGTGCTTCAGTCTGTACAACGTTGGAAGCAACGGCAGTTGGCATGAGAGCACGGCTCCCGGCCTCTGTCCAGGGCCATGACGAATGCCCCGGTGAGAGAGCCCCCATCGATGCGGAGGAGATCCCTTGCGGGTCAGCCTGAAGGACGTCGCGGAACGCGCCGGCGTCTCGATCAAGACGGTCTCGAACGTCGTGAACAACTATCCGCACGTCACACCCGCCATGCGCGCGAAGGTCCAGGAGGCCATCGACGAGCTGGGCTACCGCCCGAATCTGACGGCACGCCACCTGCGCAAGGGCCGTACGGGCATCATCGCGCTCGCCGTGCCCGAACTCGGCAACCCCTACTTCGCGGAGCTCGCCGGAGCCGTGATCGACGCGGCCGCCGAGCACGAGTTCACGGTGCTTCTCGACCACACCCGCGGCGACCGTCAGCAGGAGATGCTGGTCAGCCAGGGGTTCCGGGCCAATGTGATCGACGGCCTGATCCTCAGTCCGCTGGAGCTCGAGGCCGAGGACCTGCGCGCCCGGACGGACGACGTGCCCCTGGTCCTGCTCGGCGAGCGGGAGTACGACCTGCCCCACGACCACATCGCGATCGACAACGTGGCGGCGGCACGCGCGGCCGTACGTCACCTGCTGAGCCGTGGCCGGACGAGGATCGCCTACCTGGGCGCGCGCACCGACTCGGCCAACCGGCCCGCCCATCTGCGCCTCGCGGGCTGGCGCGAGGAGCTGGCGGCGGCCGGGGTGCCCGCGCCCGAGGAGCTGGTGGTACCCGTCGGCGGCTGGGACCGCGACGAGGGTGCGCGGGCGATGGCGCGGGTGCTGGATTCGGGGGTGCGCCCGGACGCCGTCTTCGCGTACAACGACCTGGTCGCGATCGGTGCGATGCGGGTGCTGCACGAGCGCGGGCTGCGGGTGCCGTGGGACGTGGCGGTGGTCGGGTTCGACGACATCGCGGAGGGCCGGTTCGGCGCGGTCACGCTGACCACGGTCTCGCCGGACAAGCAGGCGATCGCCCGCATGGCGGTGGCCTCGCTGCTGCGCAGCCTGTCGGGCCGTACGGACCCCGGCGGGCGTGAACTCACCGCGGAATTCCGGCTCGTGGAGCGGGAGAGCACACTGGGCCGACGCTGACGGGATTTCGGACAGAAGGCTTTACAGCCCTCTTCCAACGATGTAAAAACCTCCCCTGAACAACGTGCACATCGAGTTGACCGCAAGAGCCGAACTTCCCCGGGAGCGCTCTCAGCGCCGGGGCCGTGCCGTTTGGGGACTCCATGAAGCCGACCGCATTCCTTCGCCGCACCCCTGTCCAAACCCTCCTCGCCACCGGCCTCGTCACGAGCCTCGCGCTCGTCTCCGGATGCGCCAAGTCCGAGGACGACGACGGGAAGGACAAGAACCCCGCGAGCCAGGGCGACTCCGGCCAGGTCGTCGCGACGCCGGACGCCGGATCAGGACCGACCTGCGCCATCGACGCCTACGGCGGCAGGAAGATCGACCTCGACACCGCCACCGTCGGCTTCTCCCAGTCCGAGAAGGAGGCCAACCCCTTCCGGATCGCGGAGACGGCCTCCATCAAGGCCGAAGCGAAGAAGCGCGGCGTGAAGCTGCTGACGGCCAACGCGCAGTCGCAGTTCTCCAAGCAGATCAGCGACGTCCAGGATCTCATCGCCAAGGGCGCCGACCTGCTGGTGATCGCGCCACTGAACTCCGACGGCTGGGAGCCGGTGCTGCGCGCCGCGTCCGCCAAGCACATCCCGATCGTCACGATCGACCGCAAGATCAACGCCACCGCGTGCAAGGACTATGTGAGCTTCATCGGCTCGGACTTCGTCGAGCAGGGCAGGCGGGCCGCGGACCGGATGATCGAGGCGACCGGCGGCAAGGGCGAGATCGCCGTTCTGCTCGGCGCCGCGGGCAACAACGTGACCACCGAGCGCACGGAGGGCTTCGAGGACCGCATCAAGGAGAAGGCACCCGGCCTCAAGGTCGTGTTCAGGCAGACCGGGGAATTCGCCCGCGAGAAGGGCCAGTCGGTCACCGAGAACCTCATCCAGTCCAAGCCGGGCATCACCGGGATCTACGCCGAGAACGACGAGATGGGACTCGGCGCCGTCAACGCCCTCAAGGGGGCCGGCAAGAAGCCCGGCGCCGTCAAGATCGTGACGATCGACGGCACCCGCAACGCCGTACGGGGCATCGTCGACGGCTGGATCGACGGCGTCATCGAGTCCAACCCGCGCTTCGGTCCGCTCGCCTTCCAGACCCTCGACACCTTCACCAAGGGCGAGAAGGTCGCACAGGACGTCGTCATCGAGGACAGCGCCTACACGACCGACAACGCCGAGGCGGACCTGGGCAAGGCCTACTGACATGCTGGCGGTGACCGGTCTGTCCAAGAACTTCCCCGGCGTGAAGGCCCTGTCCGGGGTGGACTTCACGGCCCGCGCCGGGGAGGTGCACGCGCTCATCGGCGAGAACGGCGCGGGCAAGTCGACCCTCATCAAAGTCCTCACCGGCGTCCACCGGCCCGACGAGGGCGAGATGACCTACGACGGTGCCCCGGTCCGCTTCGCCACTCCGCTCCAGGCGCAGCTCGCGGGCGTCTCCACCATCTACCAGGAGGTCAACCTCGTCCCGCTGATGAGTGTGGCCCGCAATCTCTTCCTCGGCCGCGAACCCCGCGGCCGGCTGGGCCTGATCGACTTCCGGCGCATGCACCGCGAGGCCGACGAGGCGCTGCGCGGGCTCGGCCTCCGGATCGACGTCCGCAGACCGCTGCGTGAACTCGGCGTCGGGGCACAGCAGATGGTGGCCCTGGCGCGGGCGGTCTCGGTCGACGCCCGGGTCGTCGTCATGGACGAGCCGACCTCCTCGCTCGAACCCCGCGAGGTGCGCACCCTCTTCGAAGTGATCCGGATGCTGCGCGAACGCGGGATCGCGGTGGTCTACGTCAGCCATCGCCTCGACGAGCTGTACGAGATCTGCGACGCCGTCACCGTGCTGCGTGACGGCAAGGTCGTGCACACGGGCCGGATCGCCGGCCTCGACCGGCTCAGGCTCGTGTCCCTGATGCTGGGCCGCGATGTCGGCGCCGTACGGGACAAGGGCCTGACGGAGTTCACCGGGAGTCATGACACACAGGCCGAACCGGTGCTGCGGGCGCACGCCTTGACGATCCGTCACCGGCTGCGTGCGGTGTCCGTGAGCGTGCGGCCCGGTGAGGTCGTCGGCCTCGGCGGGCTGCTCGGCTCGGGGCGCAGCGAGACCGCGAAGGCGATCGCGGGCGCGCTGCCCGTCGACTCCGGCCGGGTCGTCGTGGCGGGGGCGGCGGTGCGCACCGGCTCCACGCCCGCCGCGATCCGGGCCGGCATCAGCCTGCTGCCCGAGGACCGGAAGGCGGAAGGCGGAAGGCATCGTGCCGGGGCTCTCGGTCCGCGAGAACATCGCCCTCGCCGCGCTGCCGGGACTGTCCCGGTTCGGTCTGGTCGACGAGGCGCGCGTCGACCGGATCGTCGACACCTTCATGAAGCGGCTGCGCATCAAGGCCGCGGGACCGCACCAGAAGGTCGGCGAACTCTCCGGCGGCAACCAGCAGAAGGTGCTGCTGGCCCGTTGGCTCGCCATGCACCCCAAGGTCCTGCTGCTGGACGAGCCGACCCGGGGCATCGACGTCGGTGCCAAGGCGGAGGTGCAACGGCTCATCGACGAACTGGCCGACGACGGCCTCGGGGTGGTGCTGATCTCCTCGGACACGGAGGAGCTGATCGAGGGCAGCGACCGGGTGATCGTCCTCAAGGACGGCGCGGTGGTCGAGGAGCTCACCGGCGACGCCGTCACCGAGGACCGGCTGATGCGGGCCATCGCGACCGCACCCACCGGCACCGAAGCCACGACGCCGGCCCCGGCCGCCACCGTCGTGGTGTCCGGCGGCCCCCCGCAGCCCGGCGCCGGCGTCGGCGCCGGGAAGACCCCGCCGAAGTCCCACGGCACCGGAGAGACCAATGACTGACCTGTCCCTGGGCCGGGTGACCGCGGACCGCGACCGGCTGCTGCGTCTGCTCAAGGACTACGGCGTCCATCTCGGCGTCGCGGTCCTGCTCCTGGCGAACACCGTTCTCACCCCGCACTTCCTGTCCGGCGAGAACTTCCGCACCCAGGCCGTCCAGGTGGCGCCGGTGCTGATCGTGGCACTGGGCATGGCCCTGGCGATCGGCAGCGAGGGCGTGGATCTGTCGGTGGGCTCGGTGATGGCCCTGTCGACCTCCCTGCTGTCCCTCTATCTCGGGTACGGGCCGTGGACCGCCGCCCTGACGGCGTTGCTCGGCGGGGCGGTGAGCGGCCTCGCGAGCGGGTCACTGATCGCGTACGTGGGCGTCCAGCCGATCGTCGCGACGCTCGCCCTGATGGTCGCCGGACGGGGACTCGCCCTGGTCCTCCTCCCCCAGCTCAAGGACGTCCGCGACCCCGGCATGGCCGAACTCGGCTCCGGGGCCGTGCTGGGAGTGCCGTACCTGGTGCTGATCGCCGCCGCGCTCGCCCTGCTCGTCGCCTTCGTGGTGCGCCGCACGACGTTCGGCCGGCAGCTCCTGGCGGTCGGCGACAGCCGTCCGGCGGCCCGGCTCGCCGGTCTGCCGGTGCGCCGGGTGCTGATCCTGGTGTACGTCGCCTCCGGCGTCCTCGCCGCGGTCGCCGGGGTGCTGGCCACCGCGCGCCTGACCGCAAGCGACCCCACCTCACTCGGCACCCTGATGGAACTGTCCGCGATCACCGCCGTGGTGGTCGGCGGCACCCCCCTGAGCGGTGGGCGGGTCCGCGTCGGCGGCACCGTCGCCGGCGCCGTCCTGATCCAGCTGCTCACCACCACGCTCATCAAGCACGATCTGCCGCCGTCGTGGACCCAGATCGCCCAGGCCGTGGTGATCGTCCTCGCCGTCTACGCGGCCAGGGAACGGGGAAAGCGATGACGACCGACGTGGACACTCCCCCGCGCACGACCCCGGCGCCCGGGGAGGAGCCGCTCGGTGCCGGGCGCTCCGAGCGGATCAGCGCCCTCGCCCAGCAGCACGGCGCGCTGGTCACGCTCGTCGTCGCCATGATCGTGGCGTCACTGAGCTTCGACACGTTCCCCACCGGCGACAACCTGGAGAACATGGCGCTGTCCTCGGCGTTCCTCGCCGTGGTCGCCCTCGGCATGACCTTCGTGATCGTCACCGGCGGCATCGACCTGTCCGTGGGGTCGCTGTTCGCCCTGGGCGGCGTGCTCGCGGCCTGGGGCTCGCAGTACGGGACCGCTCTCGCGCTGCTGCTCCCGCTGGCGGTGTGCGGGCTCATCGGGCTGGTCAACGGGCTGCTGATCGCCCGCTCCCGGCTGGCCCCCTTCATCGTCACGCTCGCCGCGATGCTGGGCGCCCGCGGCATCCTGCCCTCGGTCACCGACGAGGGGTCCCGGACCTACCTGGTGGACAAGGAGTCGTTCTTCGCCACCCTCGGCCAGGGCACGCTCCTCGGCATCGGCGTGCCGGTGTGGATCACCGTCGCGCTGTTCGTCCTCGGCGCCGTCGTCCTGCGGCGCACCCGGTTCGGGCAGTACGTGTACGCGGTCGGCGGCAACGAGGACGCGGCGGCGCTGATGGGCGCCCCCGTGGCCCGTACGAAGATCGTCGTCTACACGCTGTCCGGACTGTGCGCGGGGCTCGCGGGAGCCCTCAACGCGGCCTGGCTCGTGTCGGGGGTGACGATCCTCGGGTCCGGCATGGAGCTGGAGGCGATCTCCGCCGTGGTGATCGGCGGCACGCTGCTCACCGGCGGGTTCGGCTTCATCAGCGGCTCGCTGGTGGGAGTGCTGCTGCTGAAGGTCATCCAGAACGTCATCAACCAGATCGGTTCACTGGACTCGGCGTACCAGCAGGTCGTCAGCGGGGCGTTCCTCGCGGTCGTCGTCATCGCCCAGACCTGGCTGGGCCGGCGACGGCGGGTGCTGTGACGCCCGCGCCGGCCGTCCCGGCCCCGCCCCGTCCACCGCCGCGCTACGGGACCCGCTGCCCCTTGCCGAGGCCGATCACTCCGGCCTTCGAGACGGTGTAGAGCTCCGCGTCCCGCTCCGGATTGACCCCTATCGTCGCGCCGGGGGGCACCTCGACGTTCTTGTCGAGGATCGCGCCGCGCACCACCGCTCCCCGCCCTATGTGGACGTTGTCGTGCAGGACCGAGTTCTGCACGACGGCTCCCGGGTCGACGACGACGCCGGGCGAGAGCACGGAACGGGTGACCTGGCCGCGGATGAGGCATCCCGCGCTGATGATCGACTCGCTGGCGATGCCGCCGGCGTTGAACCGCGCCGGGGAGAGCTGCCCGGAGTGGGTGTAGATGGGCCAGCTGCGGTTGTAGAGGTTGAAGGTGGGGCGTTCCGCGATCAGGTCCATGTGGGCGTCGTAGTAGGCGTCGAGGGTTCCGACGTCACGCCAGTAGCCCTGGTCCCGGGTGGTCTCGCCGGGGACGTGGTTCTCGCTGAAGTCGTACAGCCGCGCCTCGCCGCGCTCGGTGAGCATGGGGAGGATCGAACCGCCCATGTCGTGCACGGAGTTCTCGTCCTCGGCGTCCCGGTGCAGCGCCTCGATCAGGGCCTTGGTGGAGAAGATGTAGTTGCCCATGGACGCGAAGACGCACTCGGGGTCGTCCGCGAGGCCCGGCGGGTCGGCGGGCTTCTCCAGGAAGCCCTGCACGGTCTGCCCGTCGGAGCCGGGCGTGATGATCCCGAACGCCGACGAGTCGGCGCGCGGGATCCGGATGCCTGCGACGGTCACCCCGGCGCCGCCCTCGATGTGCTGCTCCAGCATCTGCCGCGGATCCATGCGGTACACGTGGTCGGCGCCGAACACCGCTATGTAGTCCGGCTGTTCGTCGTGGACCAGGTTGAGCGACTGCAGGATCGCGTCCGCGCTGCCGAGATACCAGCGCGGGCCGAGGCGCTGCTGGGCGGGGACGGGAGTGACGTAGTTGCCGAGGAGGCTCGACATCCGCCACGTCGTCGTCACGTGCCGGTCCAGCGAGTGCGACTTGTACTGCGTCAGGACGCAGATGCGCAGGATGTCCGCGTTGACGAGATTGGAGAGCACGAAGTCGACGAGGCGGTACGTCCCGCCGAAGGTCACCGCGGGTTTCGCACGGTCCGCGGTGAGGGGCATGAGTCTCTTGCCCTCTCCGCCCGCCAGTACGATTCCCAGCACCGAAGGTCCACCGCGCCGCATTCCGCCGCCCCTCTACGCCCGGTCGGGCCGCCCCTGTCGCAGAGCCGGCTCCGGTTTCTCGACTACGCCTGCCCCACGGCTACCCCGGTTTGCGGACTTCCTCGTACAACTGGACGGTTCTGCGGGCGACCGCGTCCCAGCCGAACTCCCGCACGGCGCGCTCCCGTCCGGCCTCCCCCATCCGCCGCGCCGTCTGCGGATCGGCGAGCACCGAGTCCAGGGCACGCGCGAGCTGTGCCTCGAAGTCGCCCTCGACCGGGACGAGTACGCCGGTGCGGCCGTCGTCGACGACCTCCGGGATGCCGCCGACCCGGGAGGCCACCACGGCCGTGCCGCAGGCCATCGCCTCCAGATTGACGATGCCGAGCGGCTCGTACACCGAAGGGCACACGAACACGGCGGCGTGCGTGAGGAGTTGGATCACGTCCGGGCGCGGCAGCATCTGCGGGATCCAGTGCACTCCCTCGCGTACGCCGCTCAGTTCCCGGAAGAGGTCGCGGAACTCCCGGTCGATCTCCGGGGTGTCGGGGGCGCCCGCGCACAGCACCACCTGGACGGCCGGGTCGATGTCCCGTACCGCGCGCAGCAGATGGGGCACGCCCTTCTGGCGCGTGATGCGGCCGACGAACAGGACGTACGGGCGGTCCGGGTCGAGGCCGACGCGGGACAGGACGTCCGTGCCGTGGTCCGGCCGGTAGAGGGACGTGTCGATGCCGTTGTGGACGACGCGCACCTTGGCCGGGTCCAGGGCGGGGTAGCAGGTGAGGATGTCCTCGCGCATCGCTGCGGACACGGCGATCACGGCGTCCGCGGACTCCACGGCGGTGCGCTCCGCCCAGCTCGACAGGGCGTAACCCCCGCCGAGCTGCTCGGCCTTCCAGGGGCGCAGCGGTTCCAGGGAGTGGGCGGTCATCACGTGGGGGATGCCGTACAGCAGCTTGCCGAAGTGGCCGGCGAGGTTGGCGTACCAGGTGTGCGAGTGGACGAGGTCGCGGCCTTCGAGGGCGGCGGCGATGGCCAGGTCCACGGAGAAGGTGCGCAGCGCGTCGTTGGCGCCGTCCAGCGCGGGCCAGGGCCGGTGCCGTACGACTCCGCCGGCGGCGCCCTCGCCCCAGCAGTGCACGTCCAGGTCGACGAGGGACCTCAACTCGCGGGCGAGGAACTCGACATGCACCCCCGCACCGCCGTACACGTCGGGTGGATACTCCCGCGTCAGCAGCCCCACACGCACCCAGAACCCCTTGTCGTCGCAGTCGGATTCCATGGTCACCCAGAAGTGGCCCCCGGGGAAGAGCGCGGTGGCCGGGAACCGCTCCCCGCCGGCCGGGGCGGGCGGTCGAAACAGCAGTCGCCGCACAGGCCCCCGCCGGGCAGCCGGTAGTAGAGACAGCAGCTGCGGCGGCGGAGCGTGCTCCTGTCCAGCGTGCCGGACAGACCGGGGTGCGCGAGGAGCGGACCCGCGAGCGCGCGGGCCCGTGCCGCGACCTCCGGACGGCCGTTCGCCCGCGCCCAGCGGTCGAGCTGCCGCACCGCGCCGGCGAGTGCGGAAGCCGCGTTGCCCCACAGCAGACGGGCGGAGATCGTGTACCTGGCGTGCAGGGCGGCCGCCAGCGGCACCAGGTGTCCTTCCGTCACGACCTCGCCGAGCGCCTCCGCGGGCAGCGCCCGCACCTCGGACAGCCAGAGATCCCGCGGAGCGCCGCCGTCCGGATCCCACCGCAGCCGACGCGCGTCAAGGTCGGGCACCCGCCCGTACAGCGCGGCGGCGCCGAGGGAGACGGACCACAGCCGGGCCACGAGTCCCTGGTGCGCCACCGACACCGCGATCCGCGTCTCCGTCGCCCCGAGACTCCGCGCCACTTTCCGGACACGGAAAATTACCGGATCCCCGTAGACCTCCTGGCCGACGGCCGTCGGGTCCGCGTACGCCCGCGCGAGCGTCGGCAGCGCGCGGCCCGGCGCTACGCCGGTGCGTAGTACGAAGAAGCCGCCGAGGGCGTCGAGGTCTGCGAGGTCGGGGTCGAGGTCCACGAAGAGCAGTAGTACCAAGGCCCCTAGGGGGTGACACCCCCGGGGAGGCGTCCGGTGTCACCCACCCTGGGGAGGACGGCGGCCCCGCTCTACTCCATCGGCAGTAGGACTCAATGACTGCTCAAGGACGACGACATGGACTGATTCGCGAGGCATCGTTGTAACCATGGAAGCCGACCGTACGTCGCGCCGGGCACCGCGCCCCCGCAGCACGCAGAGGAGGGACTCGTGAACGCCCTCTCGCTGTCCGTGCTGCTCTCGCTCGTCTCCGCCGTCGCCTACGCGGGCGGGGCGATCGTCCAGGAGCAGGTCGCGGTGACGTCCCCGGACGAGACGTACGCGCCGCTGCGCAGGCCGGGCTGGTGGGCCGCCGTCGCACTGAACGGCCTCGGCGGGCTGCTGCACGTGGTGGCACTCGCCTACGGTCCGCTGAGCCTCGTGCAGCCGCTCGGCGCGCTGACGATCGTGTTCGCGCTGCCGATGGCGGCCCTCTTCGTCGGCCGCCGGGCCGGGTCGACCGCCTGGCGCGGCGCGATCATGGCGACGGTCGGCCTCGCGGGTCTCCTGTCCCTGGTCGGCACGGCCGACTCGCAGTCCCTGGGCGGCGCCCAGCGGGTGGTCCTGGCGCTGGTGACGGGCGGCGCGGTGGTGGCGCTCATGGTGGCGGCCCGCGCGGCACACCGTCACCCGGCGGTGCGCTCCGTGCTCCTCGCGGTCGCGGCCGGTCTCGCCTTCGGCATCTCGTCGGTGTTCACGAAGACCGTCGCGGTGGACTGGACCGGCGGTGTCTCCCTCGCGGACCTGCCGTCCCTGGCCGTCATCGCGGTCCTGGCCACGGCCGGCATGCTGCTGTCGCAGGCCTCCTACCGGGGCGGTGGCCTCGCGGCCCCGCTCGCCACGCTGACGGTGGTGAACCCGGTCGTGGCGGCGGCCGTGGGCATCACGATGTTCGGCGAGACCTTCCGCTACGGGACGACGGGGACGGTGCTGGCGCTGGGCTGCGGGGTCGTCGCCGCGGGTGGTCTGATCCTGCTCACCACGGAGCGGCTCGGCGGCGGCCGGGGCACGGACGCGCAGCCCGTCCCGTCGGGCACGCCCGTCACGGCCGGGGTCCCCGCGGCCCGGGGTGCCGGGGCGGAGGCGGCCGGGGCGCCGGAGGCGCCGGGGGTGGAGAGCACGGACGTGAGCGTCCCGGACACGTTCGCCGGACCGAAGGCGGTCGTCGGCACGCACGCGTCACGCGCCTCGGCCGCGCTGGCCGGACCGGACGTGCTGAGCGGACCGGACGTGCTCCTGGGGCCGGACGCCCTGGTCGACCGGGAGGCGCAGGCCGGGCCGGGAGCGCTGCCCGGGCCGGAGGCACTGGCCGCGTCGGACCTGGTCGAGGAACTGCTGGCGCGGCTTCCCGACCAGCCCGTCGCCGCGGCTCCCGCGGACGTCTTCCCCTGCGTGACGCTCCCGGAGGACGTCCTCGTCCCGGTCGCGGTGTCCGCCCCGGGGAGCGCGCACGACGACCGGGATGCGTCCGACGACGAGGTGCCGGGCTACTGGAGCCCCTTCTACGGCGCTCCGTACGTACCGCTGCCCCACCGCAACCACCGGCGGACCCGCGTCAGATCCTGACGCCGCCCGCTCGCAGATAGGCGACCGGGTCGACGTCGCTGCCGAAGCCGGGCCCCGTGCGCACCTCGAAGTGCAGATGGGGTCCCGTGCTGTTGCCCGTCGATCCGGAGCGTCCTATGCGCTGCCCGCCCGTCACGCTCTGCCCGCCGCGCACGGAGATCGCCGACAGGTGGGCGTACTGGCTGTAGCGCCCGTCGGCGTGCCGGATCACCACCTGGTAGCCGTACGAACCGCCCCAGCCGGCGCTGACGACCTGGCCGGCCCCGACCGCCCTGACCGAGGTCCCGGTGGCGACGGGGAAGTCGACGCCGGTGTGGTAGCCCTTCGACCAGGACGACCCGGCGGCGCGGTACGGCGTGCCGGTCGCCGCGCTCACGGGCGCGACGAGGGTGTGGGTCTTCGTCGCCGTGTCCGAGGACGTCTTTTGCGGATCGGCCTTGCGGGGCGCCGGCTTCCTCGGGGCGGGCTTCGCCGCGGGCCTGCGGGCGGGCGCGGTCGTACCGGCGGTGTGCGTCGGGGACTTGGCGCGCAGGTCCAGCCGCTGGCCGGGGACGATCAGGTCGGGATCGGCGCCCACGGTCGCGCGGTTGGCCTCGTACAGCCGCTGCCAGCCGCCCTGGACCCGCCGCGAGTCGGCGATCCCGGAGAGGGTGTCGCCCTGGACGACGGTGTACATCCGCGCGGTGCCCGCCTGCGACTGGGGCGTGGTCTGCGGCTGCACGTCCCGGACGGTGCGCGGGGGCGTGCGCGGTGAGGTGTCGACGGCGGGTGTGCCGCCGCCGCGGGTGAGACCCGCGCGAACGGAGCACACCGGCCAGGCCCGCGGCCCCTGGCTTTTGAGCACCTTCTCGGCGACGGCGATCTGCTGGCCCTTGGTGGCCAGGTCCGCCCGCCCGGCGAAGACCTTGCCGCCGTACGCCTCCCACGTGGACTGGCTGAACTGCAGTCCCCCGTAATAGCCGTTGCCGGTGTTGATGCTCCAGTTGCTGGTGGACTCGCAGGCCGCGACCTTGTTCCAGGTCCCCACGTCGGCCGCGTCCGCGACGCCGGCGCCGATGAGCGGGATCGCCATCCCGGCACCGCCCGCCGTGACGGTGAGCGAGGCCCGGTTGATCCTGTTCGGCTGGTACCGGCGATGCCGCCCGCGCACGGCCATGATGAAGCCCCCCTCGACACCTGTCAGGAGCGGCAAAAGTAAGTGCCGCGAACAGACCGTGACAAGGCGGCAATCGGCCGTGCTGTTGCCGTTTCAAGAGGTGCTGAGGTCAGCGGTGGGCCACCTGGCCGAAATCCGATGGTGCCGGACGGTGCCGCCCGATGAGGCCCGACGCATTCTCCTGCGTACACACCCTTGGCGAGTCAGGATGGCCGGAGCGCAATACTGACGAGCACGACCGGCATCAGCGACAACAGAATTCTCAGGAGTCACACCTATGAGCACTTCAGCGCAGATCGGCGTCACGGGTCTCGCGGTCATGGGCCGCAACCTCGCCCGCAACTTCGCGCGCAACGGCTACGCGGTCGCCGTGCACAACCGGACCGCCGCGAAGACGCATGCCCTGGTGGCGGAGTTCGGGCACGAGGGGGACTTCGTGGCGGCCGAGACCGCGAAGGACTTCGTGGCGGCCCTGGAACGTCCGCGGCGTCTGGTGATCATGGTCAAGGCCGGCGAACCCACGGACGCGGTGATCCAGGAGTTCGCCCCGCTCCTGGAGCCCGGGGACATGATCATCGACGGTGGCAACGCCCACTTCGCGGACACCCGCCGCCGGGAGCGCGAGCTGCGCGAGCAGGGCATCCACTTCGTCGGTACGGGCATCTCCGGCGGCGAGGAGGGGGCGCTGCACGGGCCGAGCATCATGCCCGGCGGCTCCCCGGAGTCGTACGAGTCGCTGGGCCCGATGCTGGAGAAGATCTCCGCGAAGGCCACCGACGGCTCGCCGTGCGTGACGCACGTCGGTCCCGACGGCGCCGGGCACTTCGTCAAGATGGTGCACAACGGCATCGAGTACGCCGACATGCAGCTCATCGGCGAGGCCTACCAGCTGCTGCGCGACGTGGCCGGGTACTCCCCCGCGCAGATCGCCGACATCTTCCGCACCTGGAACACCGGACGCCTCGACTCGTACCTGATCGAGATCACCGCCGAGGTCCTCTCCCACGTGGACGAGGCGACGGGCGAGCCGTTCGTGGACATCGTCCAGGACCGGGCGGAGCAGAAGGGCACGGGCCGCTGGACCGTCCAGATCGCCCTGGACCTCGGGGTCCCGGTGTCCGGCATCGCGGAGGCGGTCTTCGCCCGCTCGCTGTCCGGACACGCCGACCTTCGGGCCGCCTCCCGCGGTCTCGCCGGCCCGAAGGCCACCCGGCTCGGGGACGCCGAGGCGGCGGCCTTCGCGGACCGCGTGGAGCAGGCGCTGTACGCCTCGAAGATCGTGTCGTACACCCAGGGCTTCCACGAGATCAGCGCGGGCAGCGAGGAGTACGGCTGGGACATCGACCTCGGCGCGGTCGCCTCCATCTGGCGTGGCGGCTGCATCATCCGCGCCGCCTTCCTGGACCGCATCCGCGCGGCCTACGACGCCCGGGCGGACCTGCCGAGCCTGCTGTCCGACGAGACGTTCGCGCAGGAGATCGCAGCGGCGCAGGACAACTGGCGCGAGGTCCTCGTCGCGGCGACCCTCCAGGGTGTGCCGACGCCAGGTTTCGCGGCGGCCCTCGCCTACTACGACGCGCTGCGCGCCGAGCGGCTCCCCGCCGCCCTCACGCAGGGCCAGCGGGACTTCTTCGGTGCGCACACCTACCGGCGCACGGACCGGGAGGGCTCGTTCCACACGCTGTGGGGCGGGGACCGGTCGGAGGTCGAGGCGTAGGGGGTCGCGCGGGTACGGGGTTGCCGTACGCGCGGGTACGGGGTGCCGTACGCGCGGGTACGGGGTGCCGTACGCGCGGGTACGGGGTGCCGTACGCGCGGGTACGGCAGCGCCGTCGTCCGGTCGCGCCGGCGAGCGGTCGCCCGGGTCGCACCGGTCGACCGCGCGTCGTGCGGGTCGAGCGCGCGTCGTGCGGGTCGAGCGGGTCGAGCGGTCGCCCACGGCGTGCGGGGTGAGCGGACGCCAGCGTCGCGCCGGTCGAGGGGCCGCGCGGGTTCCTCGCCCGGGGTCGCCCGGGGCATCCGGAGTCGTCCGGGTCACCCGGGGGCGCCCGGCCGTCCCGGTCGTCCGTCAGGAGAGCGGTCCCGGCTGCGGCTCCGGCTCGGGGACCGGGTCGGGCCCCGGCGGCTTCGGAACGGGCGACGGCGACGGCTCCGGAGAGGGCTGCGGACCGGGGCCCGGACCCGGTGGCGGGGTCGGGTTCGGCGGAGCCGGGTCGGGGAACGGCTGCGGGTCGGGGACCGGCCCCGGCGTGGGGCTCGGCGGCACGGGTGTGGGGAACGGCTCGGTCATGTGTCCTCCAGCCAGTCGGTTCATCGGCCCTGGACTTTTCCCCCGCGTACCCGGCCCCGGCGCCCGCAGTCACCCCGTCGCCGCACGGAAGACGACCAGGTGGGGCCAACCGGGGCAACCGGGCCGACCGGGTGAGCCGGGCCGACCGGGTGAGCCGGGCCGACCGGGTGAGGCGGGCCGACCGGGTGAGGCGGGCCGACCGGGGAGCGTTCGCTTCGGGAGCGGAGGCCCCGTCACCCCCGGCGCACCGCGGCCGCTCCCGCGGCCAGTCCCGGACGAGGGCTCGACAGCACCGGCACGGCGGTCGTCGTCAGGTGCTGCGCGGGCGCCATGGACGCCTGGGCGAGGACGATCGAGTCGGCGTCGGTGACCGAGTCGGCGGCCTGGGCGACGGCGCGGGCGTACCCGTCCGTGTCGCCCGCCTCGAAACGGGCGAAGGCGCCGTCGACGAGGAGGGTGCGGACGTCGGCCGGGCGTCCGGCGCGCCGGGCCTCCTGCTCGACGAGGGCGACCGTCGGCGCCAAGGTGCTCTCCACCGTGGCGAGGACGACGACGCGGGGGCCCGCCGCCACCGCGGCGGCGGCCATCGGCCGGTCCACACGCAGGACGGGCACCGCGGCGCCCGAGGCCTCGGCGACCTCGCCGATGGTCGAGCACGTGCAGAGCACGGCTCCCGCCCCCTCGGCGACCGCCCGCCCGACTGCTGCCCGTACGTCGTCGGCGACCGCGTCCGGGCCCTGGGCGCGGGCCCGGGCGAGCAGGTCCTCGGCCACGAGATGCCGCAACTCCAGACCCGGGTGGGACTCGTCGCGCAGCGCGTCGAAGACAGGGATGTGCGCGGGCGAGGTGTGCAGCAGGGCGAGCGGGCGGGGCTGCGTCATCAGAACCGCTCCGGGTGCGCCGTCAACCAGTCCTTCGCGGCCTGTACCAGCTCCGGCGAGGCGGCCGGGGCCTCCTCGGGATGGCGGGCGGCCCACTTGACGACGTACGGGCACAGCGGCGCGACCGGGACGCCCTCGCGTCCCGAGAGGGCGTACAGCTCGCGCGCGAGGGAGCCGGCGATACCCCGGCCCTCGTGCTCGGGTTCCACAATCGTGTGCACGGGGACGAGGGCGCGCTCGGGGGCGTCGAGGACGAAGTACTCGATGCGGCCGACCACTTCGTCCCCGGCGAAGGCCGCCAGGCGGCCGGCGTCCCGGTCGTCGCGGATCTCGATGTCGCTCATGGAGCACACCTCTCGGGATGGGGTGCGGACCCGGACGACGGAGTGCGGCTCAGGCCGGGACGGCCTGCGGACTGCGCTCCTGGTCCGAGCCCGGCACCGGCTCGGACGGATCGGCACCCAGGGCGACGATGCGGTTGTCGCGGTCCACGTGCACGACCCGGGGCTGGAGTGTCCGCGCCTCGGCGTCGGTCACCTGAGCGTAGCTGATGATGATCACCAGATCGCCGGGGTGCACGAGGTGGGCGGCGGCCCCGTTGATCCCGACGACACCCGAGCCGCGCTCCCCCTCGATGACGTACGTCTCGAGGCGGGCACCGTTCGTGATGTCGACGATGTGCACGAGCTCGCCGGGCAGCAGATCGGCGGCGTCGAGCAGATCGGCGTCGATGGTCACCGATCCCACGTAGTGCAGGTCGGCCTGGGTGACGGTGGCGCGGTGGATCTTGGACTTGAACATGGTGCGGAACATGGAGAGCTCCCATTTTGTCAGCTCCCTGCCCGCTTCTGCGGGTCAAGGGCGATCTCCGGAGACTACAACGGTTCGCTTGTCCGGTCAGCTGTCGGCGGGTGTTCGAGCCCTCACACCGACTCGTTGCTGACTGTTCCGGCGAACCATCAGGGTGTTGCGGACCCTGCTCTGCAACCCGAGAGCATGGCTAGCCGGGCGAAAGACAGGCAGAGGTCAGACATCGGCTCACGCCTTCCCCGCCACCTCCGTCAGAGCCCACGTCGACACGGCGGCCTTCCGTCACGCCCTGGAGACCGGCCCGGTCCGCGCGGGCGTCCGGCGGACAACTGCTGTGGGGCGCACCGTCGCCTCGGCCGAACTCCTGCACGCCCCTGCCCATTTGGGATGTGCTGTCCCATACTCACCGGGAGGGGCTGGTCCAGTATCTCGTCCGGGGCCGGGGGGATGGGGGACGATCCATGGCTGACGCACGTCTTCAGTGGCTCCAAGAAGCAGTTTCCGAATTCGGCGCCGAATGCAAGCGGAACCTGATGGGCCCCGGTGACCGCGAAGCAGCCATCCGCAGCCCTCTGGAACAGCTGTTCCGGACCATCGCTGTGCACCGAGCCCGGCCCGAGGTCAGCTGGTATCCGGAGACCCGCATACCGCACCTGGGAGTACGACCCGACTACGCGGTGCGCGTCAACACGGACGTGACGGGTTATATCGAGGTGAAGCGACCCGCGAAGAGCATCGACCCCGACTCCTTCACCGGTCACGACAAGAGGCAGTGGGAACGCCTGCGCGACCTCCCCAACCTGCTCTACACCAACGGCACCCACTGGCGGGTGTTCCAGTACGGCGTGCAGATCGGTGAGGAGGTCGTGCTGTCGGGGGTTTTGAGGAGCGCCGGGGAGAGACTGACTGCCGTCGACCTCGCCGCCTTCGACGCGCTGGCACAGACGGTGCTCTGCTGGGAGCCGCCGCAGATCCGCCGTGTTTCGGTACTCGTCCAGCACCTCGCTCCACTGTGCCGCCTGCTGCGCGAGGCCGTACGGGAGCAACTACGGGCCGAAGAGGGGCTGAACGCGGACGGCTCCGCCGCCGACCGCCCTTTCACCGGTCTCCGAAGCGACTGGCGAAAATACCTCTTCCCCACCGCCGACGATGCGACCTTTGCCGACGGCTACGCCCAGACGGTCACCTTCGCGCTGCTCCTCGCCCGCACCGAGGACATCCCGGTCACCGGCACGAGCTTCCACGAGATCGGCCGCCGCCTCCACGCGGGCCACGCTCTGATGGGCAAAGCCCTTCAGCTGCTCACTGACAACGTCAACGAGCGGTTCGAAGTGACCTTGAACCTCCTTGCCCGCACCGTCGCGGGGCGTCGACTGGGAGACCATCCGACACGGCAACCGGGATGCCTACCTCCACCTCTACGAATCGTTCCTCTCCGTCTATGACGACAGCCTCCGCCAGCGCAGCGGCTCGTACTACACCCCGCACCAAGTCGTCGAGGAGATGGTCCGGCTCGCCGAAGAGGTACTGCGCACCCGCCTGGGCAAGGCACGCGGCTACGGCGACGAGAGCGTGCACATCGTCGACCCCGCGATGGGCACCGGAACATACCTGCACACCGTCATCGAGCGGGTGGCGCGGCAGGCGGCCGAGCGGCACGGCGAGGCCATGGCACCCGACGCGATCGGCCGGCTCGCCGAGCGGCTGTACGGGTTCGAGCTCCAGATGGGCCCGTTCGCTGTCGCCGAACTTCGGGCGGCCGACCTGTTGAAGAAGCACGGCGCCCCACTCCCACCGGGCGGGCTCAACCTCCATGTCACGGACACGCTCGACGACCCCTATGTCCAGGAGGAGCAACTCGCCTCGACGTACGCGGCCCTCTCCGTGTCACGCGCCCGCGCCAACCACGTCAAGGCCAACGTCCCGGTCACCGTGGTCATCTCCAATCCGCCGTACGACGACAAGGCGGAGAACCGCGGCGGTTGGATCGAGAAACGGGTGAAGGGCCAGGGCCGTCCTCCCCTGGACGACTTCCGGTATCCGGGCAACGGCCGTTACGAGCACGCGCTGAAGAACCTGTACGTCTACTTCTGGCGCTGGGCCACCTGGAAGGTCTTCGACGCCCATGCGGACGACCGGCACGGCGTCGTCTGCTTCATCACCCCGTCGGCGTTCGCCACCGGTCCCGCCGGGCGGGGCATGCGCGACTATCTGCGAAGGACGTGCGACGAGGGGTGGATCATCAACCTGTCGCCGGAGGGGCAGCGGTCCGACGTGGCCACCCGCGTGTTCCCCCGTGTCGCCCAGCCGTTGTCGATCTGCGTGTTCGTACGGCGGGCGGATCACGACCCCGGCCGCCCGGCGCGCGTCCACTACCGGGCTCTGCAGGGCAGGCGGGCGGACAAATTCGCTCAGCTCCGGGGGGTGACTCTGGATGACGGGGGCTGGCGGGACGCACATGCGCGGGAGGTGCGGCCGTTCACTCCGGTTTCCTCGTCGGGCTGGGACGAGTACCCGGCGCTGGAGGCGCTCTTCCCATGGGGCAGTCCGGGCAGCAAGGCAAACCGGTCATGGGTCACTTCGCCCTCGGCATCAGTCCTCGTTCGTCGCTGGGCGCGTGTCAGCGCAGAGGCGGACCCCGAGGCCAAAGCCGTCCTGTTCAAAGAGACACGAGACCGTCGGCTCAGCACACGGCCAGCGGCCCTGCCAGGTTTCCCCCACCGCGACCGAAGCATGGAGCAAGAGACGGACACACGACCGCAGTTGGCGCGGATAGCCATGCGCAGTTTCGACCGTCAGTGGCTCATCGCCGACAACCGGGCACTCGACTTCCCACGGCCCGACCTATGGGAGTCCTTACAGCCGGGGCAGGTGTTCCTCAATCAGCAGAGCAGCCATGAGATAGGCAGCGGCCCCGCACTGGTGGCGACCGCGCTGCTTCCGGACACCCATCACTTCAACGGCCGAGGTGGCAGGGTGCACCCCGTGCTTCATCCCGACGGCGGCGCCAACGTGCCCACCGGACTGCTCCGGTATTTGGCGGGTGCCCTGGGCTCGGACGACGTGACCGTGCACGACCTCGCCGCCTACGCCGTGGCCGTCGCCGGACACAGTGCCTTCACGGAGCACTTCGCCGAGGAACTGCTCACCCCTGGTCTCCGCTTGCCTCTCACGCGCGACTCGGTGCTGTGGAGTGAAGCGGTCCGGGTCGGCCGCGAATTCCTGTGGGCGGCGACCTACGGCGATGTCGGCAGCCCTCCAGCCGGCCAGGAGAACGTCGCCTTTCCGTCGGGAGACCCGCGGCAAGTGCGGTACGAGACGGGGATTGGCTCCGCCGTGCCGGACACGCTCGACTACGACACGGAGACCGGCACCCTGCGCGTGGGACCGGGTGCCTTCACCGGTGTCCCGCCCGAGGTCTGGAACTACGAAGTCGGCGGGATGAACGTCGTCAAGAAGTGGTTCGGTTACCGGAAGGCCTCCCCCACCAGCCGGAAGACCAGCCCGCTCGACGACCTCCACGTCACGTCCTGGCCGAGCAAGTGGACCGAGGAACTGATCGACCTGTTGTCCGTCCTGCGGCGGTTGGTCGACCTCGCACCCGCCCAGCAGTCGCTCACCATGAAGATCGTGGGGTCGCCGGTCATCAGCGTCACCGACCTCACTTCGGCGGGCGTGCTCCCGCCGCAGCCCGGGGCGACTCGCGCCCGTCGCCGTGTGGTCCTGGACTTCGGCCAGGCGGACAGGTCATGAGCCGTCGGCGCCTGTCTCACCCGTGCGGACGTAGGATCTCGCCTGCTCCAGGGTCCATGTCCCCTCCGCGAGTCGTCTCAGGGCGAGCCCGGCGGGGCGGGGCGCCGCGCCCATGGACACGGTGTCGGCGAAGGACGCCACGGCGCTCAGGCGAGCCGCCAGTGCGTCGCACTCCGCCGCGCGCAGAGCCGCCGCTCCGAGCGGGGTGAGCGCGAGGCCGCCCGTGTCACCACCTCGCTGCTCCACCAGTCCGGCCCACAACAGGGTGGGCAGGGCGTCCCGGATCTCGTCCGTGTCGAGATTACGAGCCAGGTAGGACTCCGGTTCGCTTTCGGGAGCCGGGAGGTCGCACAGATCCAGTTCCTGCAACAGGTGTTGTTGGAGCGGCGAGAGCTGACCGCTGGGAACGAGCATGCCCCCAGTATGGCCCGCGCCGTTGGTTCCACCGTCCCGATGATGAGGTGTTGATGATGCGATGCGCGACACTCGGACCATGAGCGCGGACACAGCGGCTGTGATGCCGGATGGCACTGCGATCCCCGGCCGCGACGAGGTGCTCGGCCAGAAGATCCCCTTCGACCGGGCCCGTTGGCTGCCTCTCCTGCCCGGCTCCGACTGGTGGCCCGCGGACCTCGACGACTGCCCAACGGTGGCCGGCCGAACGAGGGTCGACCGGCGTACGGTCTTCGGCATCGCCCTACGCTCGGAGACCGTCGCAGGCCGACGCCACCTTCTGACCGCAGCCCTCGTCTGGGGTACCGGAACCAAAGCCCAGTCCGTCGCGCGGCGCGCACGCATCTTCGCGGAGTCCTCGCCCCGGGACATCGACGCGCGTCTGGAGGCCGCGTTGGGCATCCTTCGGGAAGAGGGCGCCGTCGCGGCGTACCACGCCTTCAACAACTGGCACCGGATCAGGTTCCTGGGTCCGGCGTTCTTCACAAAGGTGTTGTACTTCGCCGGTCACGAGCAGTGCGCGGGGCTGTTGCGTCCGCTGATTCTGGACCGTTTCGTCGCCCTGACGCTGCGGACATCCGATCCCGGCGAGAAGTGGCGCGGAGGGGGCTGGACCACGCCGCGCTACAGCCGGTATCTGGCTCTCGCCCATGACCACGCACAACAAGCGGGAGTCCTGCCGGACCAGATAGAGGCCACATGGTTCGCCCACGGCAGGCGACAGGCCTGACCCGGGCGACGGCGTCGAGCCCCGCCGTGGCGGCTCTGCCCGGGAGGTGGGCCGGAGCCTGAACTGTCAGGTCTCCCACGCCTGGTGGACGGCAGTCGGCGGAGGGGCCCGCACACTTCTCGCATGATCGTGTCGCGCCCTGTTCTGGAAGTACTTCCGCCGCCTGACTTCACGTTGTGGCCCGTCGCCGACGTCGCGCCGTACGACTTCCTGCCGCTCCACGACGGACTCGCTCCCGCCGAGATCGGCACGGCGTTGGTGAGCATCGCCCACCGCAACTCCGTCACGCCCGAGGACGCACGCCCTTCGGCATCCGTGAACCCGATCGACGGGCTCCTGCACGGGCTGTTCACGACGGACTGCGTCTATGTACCGGGCGGTCTGCGCGTGACGGACACCGGCACCGGCTTCACGTTGCTTCCGGGGTGCTGCAACGGCCTCGAGGAGCGCGGCGACTGGTTCGAAGTCCTCGACGGGGAAGGGTGGGCGTCCTTCGGCCACGATCCTTCTCCGGTCGCTGAGCGCGTCGGGGATGTCGTCCGCCTGACCGTGGACGCGGACCGGGCAGACAGTCCCGTGACCGAGGTTCAGGTAGCTGGGCTGCGGCAGTCTCTCGCCGGGGTGGAGCGCGATCTGATCGACTTCCTGCACCTGGTCGCGGTCTGGGCCGCCGGACAACTGCCCGACCACGCCCAGGACGTCACGAGGGTGCTTGCGCGAGCTTTGGGCCTGCCGACTCCGGCACTGCCGGATCTGCGGATCGACGGCTGACCTGTTCCGTCTCGATCGCACGACTTCGCCGGGGCGTTTGTTCGGGCGCGGATCTCGGCCCGGATCGGTGGGCACGTGGCGTCAGCACTCACTCCGTCCTGCCCTGCGCTTCCTCCTCGTCCCCGCGTCGGCGGCGGGCTCGCTCGGCGATCCCACTGGAGAGTTTGCCCTTGACCGAGCCGGCCCGGTCGAGGGTCACCTTGCCGCGGCTTCTGGCGGCATCGACGCCCTTCGCTCCTGTCTCGAGCGCCTTGTCCCTCACCTCGGTGGCCGCGTCCACCCATCGTCTCGCTTCCGACGACCGGCGACCGGACCCGATCCCGAGCCGCTCGTGGAAGTCATGGACGCCGATCGCGACATTGTTGCTCGACTGCACCACGGCCGGGGACTTGGTCGGGTGCAGCAGCACCTTGGCGTTGGCCGTGCCGGCGACCGCCTTCATCCGGGCCACCAGTCGCTCGGTGCTCCGCGATATGAGTTCCTGCCGGTCCTGCCGGGCGGCCTTCAGTCCGAGGCGATGAGCGTCCAGCTCCTGCGGGGACGTGTCCAGCACCCGGTCGAGTTCGAGCACGGCGATCGCGTCCTGCAGTTGGAAGCAGCGAGCCAGAACGGCGAGCCACTCCCGAGCCGGGGACTCGGCATCCCTGACCGTCGCGGCGAGATCACCGATCTTGGACTGCCGTTCCATCTTCTCCGCGATCACGTCGAGTTGGCGCAAGGCGTACACCTGGGTCTCCGCGATCGCCGTCGGCGCGTCCTGCACCTTCGACCACATGGTCTCGTCGACCCTGCCCCGCTTCTCGCGGATGGTCATGGTCTCGTCGATGACGATGCCCACTCCGATCATGCGGGACAGCACAGTGTCCTTCTGGGCGCGCAACACGTCGTCGACCTTCGCGTCGATCGCGGCGAGGTAGTCGGTGATCTCCTCCATGCTCTGTTGCATCGCGACCTGCGACATGAGTTTCGCGGCATTGGCGAGAGCCGCCGGGTTGGTCAGAAACGATTGGGGTCCCTTCACGAACTCCACGAATCCCCTGATCTGGCCCTTCTGCCCCTTCAACACACCCGTGCCGAAACCGGTCTTCGAGCTTTCCCTCAGCCCGTACTTCCTGACGAGCTGCGCCGACTTCGGCGTCAACTTCACCCAGCGACCGGAGCTCCCGGCAATCTCCGAAGCCGCCTGCGCGACTGCGGATCCGGCACCGAAGACGGACTTGAGCCACTGCGGACCGAGATCCTTCGACGACGACAGCCCCTCCGAGATGAGGAAGCGGTCGACATCGGCCGCGTTCCCGATCACCATCAGCCCGTCATCGTCACTGATCAGCTGGATCTCGCCGTCCATCGCCCGCTCCTGAAGTCGTTTCTCTCAGTGACGCCAGGATCCGAAGACTGCGGCCGCAAAGCTCACAACACGCCGCCGCTCGGTGGCCCCACACCCACCGCCCTACTCGGATCGGCTGCTCAGCCTACGTACTCCGCCCCCGCGCCCGGGTCAGCTGCTTCAGTTCGATGATGGTCGCGACGGCGCGCAGCCAGGTGGCCGCCGTGTCGTCGGCGGCGGTCCCGCCCACGAGTTCGGTGCCGGCCCGCAGCCACTCCCGTACGAGGACGGCCGCCTCCCGGCGGGGCAGCGGCTCGGGCAGTTCCGCGGCGCGGGCGAGTCCGCCGGCGCGCACGGTGTCGGCGAGGAAGGCGACGGAGCGCGGCTCGGTGCCGAGGCGGTCGAGGACGACGGCTGCGGCCGCGGCGCCGTCGCCGAACAGGGCGGTGCGCCGGGTGCCGGGCGGGGCGGTGAGGCCGTAACGCAGCAGGACGGTGACGTCGAGCCGGACCAGCTCGTCGTCCGTGCGGTCCGGCGGAAACGGGGCGTCGTCGTCCGTGCGGTCCGGCGGGTATGGGACGCCTTCGTCCCTGCGGTCTGACAGAAACGGGGCCTCTTCGTCCCTGCGGTCCGGCTGGTGCGGGGCGTCTTGGTCCGTGCGGTCCTGCTGGTGCGGGGCGTCGTCGTTCATGGCTGGGATTCGAGTGTCTCGTCTCATCGGGCTGGTCCGCCGCGGCTCAGTTGACGGTGACGGTGTACGTGATGCGTTCGGGGGCCTGGGAGGGAGTGGTCGACCCCGTGGTCGGGGTGGCGGAGGGTCCGGTCGTCTCGGGAGGCACGGTGGCGGTGTTGCCCTGGCAGGTGGTGGACTTGCAGTGCAGCAGCGTGAACCGGGTGGTCCCCCTGCCCTTGGCCTCGAAGGCGAAGGTGAGCCGGCCGCCGGCACCGGGCATCGGCTCGTCGCCCGAGTCCGACGCGTAGTTGCGGCCGCGGCTGACCAGCACCGAGCTGTCGGGCTCGGGGTCGACCAGGTACCAGTACTCGCGGGTGGAGGCGTTCTGGTCGACGGTGAGCGTGAAGCGCTCGCCCGGCTCGGCAGTGATGCTGGTGTCCGTAACCGGCCGGCCGGCCGGGCGGCCCGCGGTGCCCGTGGAGTGGCTCGCGGTGTCCGCGGAGCCGCCGGCCGGCTCGTCGGTGCCCGAGCCGCACCCCGTGGCTAGCGCGAGGAGAGCCGCCGCCGTGATCGCGGCACCGCCCCTGCTACCGCGGGAGATAGACGCTGTACGCATTGGGGAGTTCACTCTTGGATGCCTTGCCCATGTGGCCGTTGATGAAGTCGTCCTCGCTGACCCAGGTGGTCGAGCCCCAGGGGTTGTACACCTGGAGCTTGTCACCCTCCTGGGCGATGATGGTCATGGCGTGGGCGCCCTCCTTGCCCGAGACGTCGACCGGCACCGGCCGCCCCTGCGCCACCGACTTCTCGACCTCGGTGAGGACCGCCCTGCGGTCGGCGGCGCTGTTCAGGTCCTGGCGCTGGTAGTCACTGCCGGTGGCACTGCCGACGGTGGTGTCGTTGATCCGTTCCTGTCCCTCGGGCCCCATACCGCCCCAGTTCTCACCGCCGTCGCCCTCGGTGTGCAGCCGGTGCTGTTCGGCCACCAGGCGCTGTTTGAAGGCGTTGGGGTCGTCCTGCTGCCCGTCGGGGCCGCCGGTGAGGTCGAGCGCGTAGAGCGGGTCGACCATGGCGCGGGACGTGACGGTGGACGAGGCCACGCAGGTGCCCTCGGTGCCGTTGCCGCCCTGGACCCACCGCTGGCCGTCGAACGTGACGTAGTCCTTGTTGTTGTTCGAGCCGTCCGGCGCCAGACCCTCGTCGTTCATGCCGTCCGCGGCGGTGACCACCGGAGTGAGGTGCCGGCGCAGCCAGTCGGGGTCCTTGCCGTGGATCTTGTCCTGGAACTTCCCGATCTCGGCGACACTGTGGCCGGCGGCCAGCGATTTCATCAGGTAGGCCCGCTCCTGCGGGCTGTCCGACTTCGCCAGCATCCGCTGCATGGCCATCTCGTCGTCGAGGCTCAGCAGGTCCATACGCGTCGACGCGCGCGCCAGGTCGTCGGCCGTGAGGACCTCGTTCAGCTCGGTGTCGGCGCCCGCGACGCCGGTGTCCGCGAGCATCAGCTTGTCGACGGCGGTGAGTTCGCTGGTCTCCAGCTTCCCGGCCCGTGCCTCCGTGGCCCACTTGTTCAGGTCCCGGGCCGCGACGCGGGTGGCCTCCTCCGCTTCGGAGACGGCGGCGTGCATCAGGTCGACCGCGTAGGAGCCGAAGTGGGCGGCGTTCTTGCGGTCCCACTCCTCCTCGTCGTTCTCGTGCAGGTCGTCGAAGAAACCGTCCTTGCCGCCGAGCGTCTTCTTCTGCTCCAGCAGCTGGCCGCGGCCCTGCTCGTCCTTGCGCTGCGCGGCGCCGATCGCGTCGGCCAGCGTCAGCAGCACCGTCGCGCACCCCCGGAACGCCTCGCCCATCCGGGTCACGGACCGCCCGGCGGCGTTGACCACGTCGGAGGCGAGGACGCTCGTGTCGCCGACCCACACCTCCGGAAGACCCTTGCGGCCCACCCGGTCGACCTGGTCGAAGACACTGCCGACGTGGTCGACCTGGCCGCGGTAGAGCTGTGCCAGGCCTTCCAGTACGCCTTCGTCACCGCCCGGTACGGGCACCGAGAGGGCGTCGTCGATCAGGTCGAGGAGTTCGTTCTTGCTGCCGGCACCGAGCATGCTCTTGGACAGCCCGGCGAGCAGAGCTAGGCGGAAGGAAGGGGAGTCGAAGGGAGAGGAGAAGAACGACACCGGCCCGCTCCTCAGTAGCTCGACAGGGCGGAGGTGCGCCCGCCCTGCGCCGATGTGTCGGTGAGACTGCTCGCGCCGCCTACGGTGACGCTGTCCGCGTGCGTCTTCACCAGGCCGTCGGTGCCGTGGTAGGTCTTCTTGGCCAACTGCACCTTGCCACCGAGCTCGTGCAACGCCGACGCCAGGGTCTTGGCCTCCGCCTCCCAGGCCTTGACGAACGCGTTCAGCGCCGACGCGGCGTCCTCGCCGCCGACATCGCCGTACGAGTACGTCGTGCGGGACTTGACGGCCGAGGCGACGCCGTCCATGTCCGTGCCGGCGTCGTCGAGTTGCTGGGCCTGCCCGGTCATGCCTGCCCTGACCTGGTAGCCGTCCAAGCCCACCGTGCCTCCCCCCGTACACATTTGATCTTGATCGCGGGCAGGCTAACACGCGCTGTTTGTACGAAGATCACACGTCATTTGGCGCACACACCTCTGCCCCCACTGTCGCGGGACTCAGACCACCACGGTCCGGGGCGTCTCCCCGGGGGCCGTGTCCGCCCGGTCCGTCCCGCCGTCGCGGGCAGTGCCCGCCTTGGCGAACTGCGTCCGGTACAGCTCTGCGTACCGGCCGTCCGCCGCCAGCAGTTCGTCGTGCGTCCCGCGCTCCACGATCCGTCCGGCCTCGACGACGAGGATGGCGTCGGCTGCCCGCACGGTCGACAGGCGGTGGGCGATCACCACGGCCGTCCGTCCCTCCAGCGCCTCGGCGAGCGCCTCCTGGACGGCCGCCTCCGAGGTGTTGTCCAGGTGGGCGGTGGCCTCGTCGAGGATGACGACGCGCTGCCGGGCGAGCAGCAGCCGGGCGATGGTCATGCGCTGGCGCTCGCCGCCGGAGAGCCGGTAGCCGCGCTCGCCGACCACCGTGTCGAGACCGTCGGGCAGGGACCGGACGAGATCTTCCAGTCGGGCGCGGCGCAGGACGCCCCACAGTTCGTCCTCGTTCGCGGTGGGACGGGCGAGCAGCAGGTTGGCCCGCACCGAGTCGTGGAAGAGGTGCCCGTCCTGGGTGACCATGCCGAGGGTCGCGCGCATCGACTCGGCAGTCAGGTCGCGTACGTCGACGCCGCCGATGCGGATGACGCCCTCGTCGGTGTCGTACAGCCGCGGCAGCAGCTGGGCGATGGTGGACTTGCCGGCGCCGGAGGACCCGACGAGCGCGACGGTCCGGCCGGGTTCGGCACGGAAGGAGACGCCGTGCAGGACCTCGGCACCGCCGCGCGTGTCGAGGGCGGCGACCTCCTCCAGCGAGGCGAGGGAGACCTTGTCGGCGGAGGGGTAGGCGAAGCGGACGTCCTCGAACTCCACGGACACCGGGCCCTCCGGGACCTCGCGGGCGTCCGGCTTCTCCTCGATGAGGGGTTTCAGGTCGAGGACCTCGAAGACGCGCTCGAAGCTGACGAGTGCGCTCATGACCTCCACGCGGGCCCCGGCGAGCGAGGTGAGCGGGGCGTAGAGGCGGGTGAGGAGCAGGGCGAGCGAGACGACGGCGCCCGGTTCCAGGCTGCCGCGCAGGGCGAACCAGCCGCCGAGCCCGTACACGAGGGCGAGGGCGAGGGCGGACACCAGGGTCAGTGCGGTGATGAACGCGGACTGCGCCATCGCCGTGCGCACCCCGATGTCCCGCACGCGGCGGGCCCTGGCCGCGAACTCGGCGGATTCGTCGCCGGGCCGGCCGAACAGTTTGACGAGGGTCGCGCCGGGTGCCGAGAAGCGCTCGGTCATCCGGGTGCCCATCGAGGCGTTGAGGTCCGCCGCCTCGCGCTGGAGCCTGGCCATCCGGCTGCCCATCCGGCGGGCCGGGACCACGAACACCGGGAGCAGCACCAGCGCGAGCAGGGTGATCTGCCAGGACAGGGTGAGCATCACGGCGAGGGTGAGCAGCAGGGTCACGACGTTGCCGACGACTCCGGACAGGGTGTTGCTGAAGGCCCGCTGGGCACCGATCACGTCGTTGTTGAGCCGGCTGACGAGCGCGCCCGTACGGGTACGTGTGAAGAACGCGACCGGCATGCGCTGCACATGATCGAACACCGCCGTCCGCAGATCGAGGATGAGCCCCTCCCCCAGCGTCGACGACAGCCAGCGTCCGACGATCCCGAGCGCCGCCTCGGCGAAGGCGATGACCGCGATGAGCACGGCGAGCCGTGTCACCGTGCTCTCGTCGCCGCCGGACACGATGGCGTCCACGACGCGTCCCGCGAGGACCGGCGTGGCGACGGCGAGCAGGGCGGTGACGACGCTGAGCGCCAAGAACCAGGCGATGCGGCGGCGGTGCGGGCGGGCGAAGGCGGCGATGCGGCGCAGGGTGACGCGGGCGAAGGGGCGGCGCTCCTGCTGCGCGTTCATGACGCTGTGCAGTTGCATCCAGGCTGTGGTCTCCATACTCATGACAGAGACGTTAAGACCTCAAGCAACGTTGAGGTCAACGGTTCAGCGGTCTCTCCCGGTTCTTCCGTGCCTTGCCCCGCGTGTCAGCCGCCGTCCTCGCGTCCGCAACCCCACGTTGGTGCGGTGTGGAAAACCTCTCCGGGTGTGACAGCCGTCGTACGCCCTCCCGACACCCTCTCCCGACGCGTTCCGGTCCGGCAGTTGCTGTGCCTGCTCCCGCTCGCCCTGGTGCTGTGGGTGGCGGTGCGCCACCGTGCCGTGATCCAGGAGGGCTTCGGGCACCTGGAGGGCGCCGAGCTGCCGTGGCTGGCGGTGGCCGCCGCGGCGACCTGTCTGACCTGGGTGGCCGCGGCCTTCACCCGGCAGGGCGCGGTCGTCGAGCGGCTGCCCGCAGGCCGGCTGCTCGCCACGCAGTTCGCGGCGGGCGCGGCCAACCACCTGCTCCCGACGGGCCTCGGGGCGAGCGCGGTCAACCTGCGCTTCATGACGGTGTGCGGTGTCCCGCCGGCCCGCGCGTCGGCCGCGCTGGCGCTGTATCTGCTCGCGGAGTCCGTGACCCGGGTGGGCCTGCTGCTCGTGCTGATGATCTCCTTTCCGGACGCGCTGCGCCCGGGGACCCTCGTGCCGCCGAGTGCGGCCGGTCCCCTGCTGCTCGCCGTGGCGGTGGCCCTCTTCGCGGCGGTCACGGTCCTGCTCCTCGTCCGCCGGCTGCGCGCGGCCGTCGGCTCGTTCCTGCGGACCGCGCTTCGTGAGGCGCGTTCCGTGCACGTCCGCCCGGCCCGTGCGTGCGCCCTGTGGGGCGGATCGCTGGCGTTCCCGGCGCTCCAGGCCGCCGGACTGGCAGCGGTGGGGCGGGCGTTGGACGTGCCGGTGCCGCCCGCGCATCTGGCCGTGGCGTATCTGGCGGCCACGGTCGCCGTCGCGCTCGTGCCGGTGCCGGGCGGTATCGGTTCGGTCGAGGCGGCACTGATCGTCACGCTCGTGGCCGCGGGCAGCCCGGCGGCCCTGGCGACCGCCGCGGTCCTCGGCTACCGGATCATCACCGTCTGGCTGCCGCTGCTGCCCGGGGCGCTGACACTGGGCGCCCTGCTGCGGCTGAAGGTCGTCTGAGCCCGGCGGACACGGCGCGGCGCCGACAGCGTGCGCGGACGACAGAAGTTGAGCCGGAGCGAGGCCGCGGATGCCGGTACGGCGGATCGAACGGCCGTGACCCGAAGGCCCGGTGACGGACGGGCAGCCGGATGCGGCAGGATGAGCGGTCGTCCCGGACGGCACGCACCCGTCCGGCACGATCGTGCATTCCCGGATTCGAGCAGGTGGCAAGTGACGACACTTCACATCGGGCCCACGAGCCCTTCCCTCGGCCGTACGGGAGGCGACCGGTGAACCGCGCCCTGACCCTGGACGATCTCGTCGTCGCCGGCATCGCCCTGGCGGCGGGCCTCGCGACGGCCTTCCTGCTGCGCATGCTGCTGCGCTGGCTGGGCAAGCACGCGCTGCGCACCCGCTGGAGCGGGGACGACGTCCTCGTCGACGCGCTGCGGACCCTCGTGCCGTGGGCGGCGGTGTCCGCGGGCATCGCGACGGCGGCCACGGCGCTGCCGCTGACCGCATCGGTCGGACGGAACGTGAACCGGGTCCTGACCGTGGTCCTCATCCTGGTCGCCACCGTCACCGCGGCCCGCGTCATCACCGGCCTCGTGGGCAGTCTCGCCCAGTCCCGGTCGGGCGTCGCGGGCTCCGCCACCATCTTCGTCAACATCACGCGCGTCGTGGTGCTGGCGATGGGCTTCCTGATCATGCTGCAGACTCTGGGCATCTCCATAGCCCCGCTGCTCACGGCCCTCGGCGTGGGCGGTCTCGCGGTCGCGCTGGCGCTCCAGGACACCCTCGCCAACCTCTTCGCCGGCGTCCACATCCTCGCGTCGAAGACGATCCAGCCCGGCGACTACATCCGCCTCAGCAGCGGCGAGGAGGGCTACGTCGTCGACATCAACTGGCGCAACACGACCGTCCGCCAGCTCTCCAACAACCTGGTGATCATCCCGAACGCCCAGCTCGCGGGCACCAACATGACCAACTTCACCCGCCCCGAGCAGGAGATGACCCTGCTCGTGCAGGTCGGCGTGGGCTACGACAGCGACCTGGAGCACGTCGAGCGCGTCACCACGGAGGTGATCACCGAGGTGATGACGGAGATCACCGGGGCCGTCCCCGAGCACGAGCCCGCCGTCCGCTTCCACACCTTCGGCGACTCGCGCATCGGCCTCACCGTGATCCTCGGCGTGGGCGAGTTCAGCGACCAGTACCGGATCAAGCACGAGTTCATCAAGCGGCTGCACCGGCGCTACCGGGACGAGGCCATCAGGATTCCGGCGCCGACCCGGACGGTGGCGCTCCAGCAGGGCGCGTCATCCCTGCCCGACGCCGTCAACCCCGACACCGTCCTCCCCGACTCCGGCATCCCGCACCAGCGGGAGGCACGGACGCGGCTGCCGTAGCTCCCGGAGCCACCGCGGGGGGTGCCCCGCCGGGGACGGGCGTGCGGACGGCGGGCAGGGCCCTGTCGAGTGGGGGCCGGTCACGAGATATCTTGATGTCGAGCAATGTTGCAGACGTGGAGCGGAGCACCGGTGACTGACTCGACCATCATCTATACGCACACCGACGAGGCCCCGGCCCTGGCGACCCATTCGTTCTTGCCGGTGGTCCAGGCATACGCGTCGCAGGCCGGTGTCACTGTGGAAACCCGTGACATCTCGCTTGCCGGGCGCATCATCGCCCTCTTCCCCGAGTACCTGGAGGAGGGCCAGCGCATCCCCGACGCCCTGGCGGAGCTCGGCGAGCTGGCCAAGACGCCCGAGGCCAACATCATCAAGCTGCCGAACATCTCGGCCTCGATCCCGCAGCTGAAGGCGGCCGTCGCCGAGCTCCAGGAGCAGGGCTACGCGCTGCCGGCGTACCCGGACGACCCGAAGAGCGACGAGGAGCGGGAGATCCGCGCCCGTTACGACAAGGTCAAGGGCTCCGCCGTGAACCCGGTGCTGCGCGAGGGCAACTCCGACCGCCGCGCCCCGTCCTCGGTGAAGAACTACGCCAAGGCCCACCCGCACCGCATGGGCGCCTGGACCACCGAGTCGAAGACCAACGTCGCGACCATGGGCGTCGACGACTTCCGCTCCACCGAGAAGTCCACGGTCATCTCCGAGCCGGGTTCCCTGCGCATCGAGCTCACGGCCGACGACGGCTCCACGACCGTGCTGCGCGAGTCCGTACCCGTCCTGGCCGGGGAGGTCGTGGACGCGTCCGTGATGCACGTCGCGCCGCTGCGCGAGTTCCTCACCGCGCAGATCGCCCGCGCCAAGGCCGAGGGCGTGCTGTTCTCGGTGCACCTGAAGGCCACGATGATGAAGGTCTCCGACCCGATCATCTTCGGTCACGTGGTCCGCGCCTTCTTCCCGAAGACGTTCGCGAAGTACGGCGAGACCCTCGCCGCCGCCGGTCTCTCCCCGAACGACGGTCTCGGCGGCCTCTACAAGGGCCTCGAGGCGCTGCCCGAGGGCGCCGAGATCAAGGCGTCCTTCGACGCCGAGCTCGCCGAGGGCCCGGAGCTGGCGATGGTCGACTCCGACAAGGGCATCACCAACCTGCACGTCCCCTCGGACGTCATCGTCGACGCCTCCATGCCGGCGATGATCCGTACCTCCGGCCACATGTGGGGCCCGGACGGCCAGGAGGCCGACACCCTCGCGGTCCTGCCGGACAGCAGCTACTCCGGCGTGTACCAGGTCGTCATCGACGACTGCCGCGCCAACGGCGCCTTCGACCCCTCGACGATGGGTTCCGTCCCGAACGTCGGTCTGATGGCGCAGAAGGCCGAGGAGTACGGCAGCCACGACAAGACCTTCGAGATCCCCGCCACCGGCACGGTCCGCCTCGTCGACCAGGCCGGGAACACCGTCCTGGAGCAGGCCGTCTCGGCCGGCGACATCTTCCGCGCCTGCCAGACCAAGGACGCCCCGATCAAGGACTGGGTCAAGCTCGCCGTCACCCGCGCCCGCGCGACCGGCGACCCGGCCGTGTTCTGGCTGGACGAGACCCGCGCGCACGACGCCCAGCTGATCGAGAAGGTCAGGCGGTACCTGCCCGAGCACGACACGGAGGGCCTGGACATCAAGATCCTGTCCCCGGTCGAGGCCACCGCGTTCTCCCTGCAGCGCATCCGCCGCGGCGAGAACACCATCTCCGTCACCGGCAACGTCCTGCGCGACTACCTGACCGACCTGTTCCCGATCCTGGAGCTGGGCACCAGCGCCAAGATGCTCTCGATCGTGCCGCTCATGAACGGCGGCGGCCTCTTCGAGACGGGCGCGGGCGGTTCCGCGCCGAAGCACGTGCAGCAGCTGGTCAAGGAGAACTACCTGCGCTGGGACAGCCTCGGCGAGTTCCTCGCACTGGCGTCCAGCTTCGAGCACCTCGCGACGACCACGGGCAACGCGCGCGCCCAGGTCCTCGCCGACACGCTCGACCGCGCGACGGCCTCCTTCCTGGAGAACGACAAGTCGCCGACCCGTCGCGTCGGCGGCATCGACAACCGCGGCAGCCACTTCTACCTGTCCCTGTACTGGGCCCAGGAGCTGGCCGCGCAGACCGAGGACGCCGACCTCGCCAAGGCGTTCGGCCCGCTCGCCGAGACGCTCTCCGCCAAGGAGCGGACGATCGTCGACGAGCTGATCGCCGCGCAGGGCAAGCCGGCCGAGATCGGCGGCTACTACCAGCCCGACGTCACCAGGGCCACGGCCGTCATGCGCCCGTCGAAGACGTGGAACGAGGCACTGGCGATCCTCGCCTGACGCACCCCCGCGGACCCGCCGTCCGCACACAGCCGCCCCGGCCGGGATCACTCCGGCCGGGGCGGCTGCCGTTTCCGCCACCGTGGTGGCGCGTCGGGCCCCGTACGGGTTCGCAGGGCCGGGGGCGGGTAGCGATCAACCGGGCCGCGACCCGGGTTTCGGCGGTCGGCGGCCCACCGGACTCGACGGAACGGAGTGAGACGTGACAGCGGACGCCGGTATCGATGTGCGGCCGGCCTCGGGCCACACCGGCGCGGAGATCGGCGGAGTCGACCTGGCAGGGCCCCTGGACGACGCGGTCGTCGCGGCGATCCGGGCGGCGGTCCTGCGCTGGAAGGTGGTGTTCTTCCGGGACCAGCACCTCGATCACGCCGCCCATGTGGCGCTCGCCCGCCGCTTCGGGGAACCGGTCGCCCTGCGGTCCCGCGGCACGGCGTCCCCGGCGGACTTCCCGCAGGTGGAGACCACGGCGGACCGGCTGGAGCTGGCCGGGCGGTACGGCATGGACCGCGACGAATGGCTGGAGCGGCGCCGCCACACGCTGCTGCGGGGCTGGCACTGCGACCACGGCGCCCGGATCGATCCGCCGGCGGCCACCATCCTGCGCGCGGAGACCGTCCCCCCGTACGGCGGGGACACCACCTGGTCGAATCTGGCGGCCGCCTACGCGGGCCTGTCCGAGCCGGTGAAGCGCTTCGCCGAGGGACTGCGCGCGGAGCACCGGCTCGGCGTCGGATACCAGCCCCGTCCCGGCCAGGACGCCTACCTCCAGCACCTCCAGGACCATCAGGTCGCCTCGGTGCACCCCCTGGTGCGGGTGCACCCGGAGACGGGCGAGCGCCTGCTGTTCGTCAACGGGTACTACGTGGAGCGGATCCTGGGCGTGTCCCGCGCGGAGAACGTGCGGCTGCTGGAGATGTTCGTCGAGCAGGCGACCCGCCCCGAGTACACGGTCCGCTTCCGGTGGGAGCCGGGCAGCGTCGCCTTCTGGGACAACCGGGCCACCGTCCATCTCGCCCCCGGCGACACCGGCCACCTCGACCACCCCCGCGTCATGCACCGCGTCATGCTCGCGGGCGACATCCCGCAGGGCGTGGACGGCAGGCCCTCCGAAGCCCTGACCGGCTCCCCGCTGCACCCGTCCTGAGAACGCACCCCTTGCCACAAAAGTGAATATTGCGCCCCTTGTGCGATTGTCGCTTGATCGTCCTATTCTGATGCGGGGAGGGCTCGGACAGTCGACGGCCGGCTCCGTGCCGGTGGGAAGTGGGCTTCCATGGCTGAACGATTCAAGCGGCTGGGGCTGGCCGGCGAGATGTCGGCCGAGTTCCTCGGCACCATGATTCTCATCCTCTTCGGTTGCGGCGTGGTGGCCCAGGTGGTCGCCGGCGGCGCACTCACGACGCCTGCGGGCGGTCTCGGCAACCACGACAGCATCGCCTGGGCCTGGGGCCTCGGCGTGACCCTCGGCGTCTACGTCGCGGCACGGCTGAGCGGTGCTCACCTCAACCCCGCGGTGACCGTCGCACTGGCCACGTTCAAGGGTTTCCCGTGGAGCAAGGTGGCACCGTACGCGCTGGCCCAGACGGCCGGCGCCTTCGTGGCCGCCCTGCTGGTGCGCTGGAACTACACCGAGGCGCTGGCCAAGGCCGACCCCGGCCACACCATCAAGACACAGGGCGTGTTCTCGACCCTTCCGGCGAACGGCAACCCCAATCTGCCGGTCCACGAGTGGGGCGCGTTCCGCGACCAGATCATCGGCACCGCGATCCTGCTGCTGCTGATCCTGGCCATCACGGACCTGCTCAACACGCCGCCCGGCGCCAACCTGGCACCGTTCATCATCGGTCTCGTCGTGGTCGCGATCGGCATGGCCTGGGGTACCAACGCCGGCTACGCGATCAATCCGGCGCGTGACTTCGGGCCCCGGCTGGCCAGCTTCCTCACGGGATACGGCGGAGCCTGGCGAGATCAGTACGGGAACTTCTACTTCTGGGTGCCGATCATCGGCCCGCTGATCGGCGGACTGCTCGGCGCCGGCCTGTACAAGCTCCTGATCGGCCGGTTCCTGCCGACGGCGGAGCCGGAGCCCCCCGGACGCGTCCCCTCACCCGACGAGTCCTGACGCCCGCGAAGGAGGCGTATTCCCATGGCGGACTTCGTGGGCGCGGTGGACCAAGGGACCACCAGCACCCGTTTCATGATCTTCGACCACGCCGGCAACGAGGTGGCGAAGCACCAACTCGAGCACGCCCAGATCATGCCGCGCTCCGGCTGGGTCGAACACGATCCGGTGGAGATCTGGGAGCGCACCAACTCGGTGATGCAGAACGCCATGCGGCACGGGAACCTGTCCCCGACCGACCTGGCGGCGATCGGCATCACCAACCAGCGCGAGACCACGGTGGTCTGGGACCCGCGCAACGGCCGTCCCTACTACAACGCCATCGTCTGGCAGGACACCCGCACCGACTCCATCGCCGCGGCGCTGGAACGCTCGGGGCAGGGCGACGTCATCCGCCGCAAGGCGGGGCTGCCGCCGGCGACCTACTTCTCCGGCGGCAAGATCCAGTGGATCCTGGAGAACGTCGACGGGGTCCGTGAGGCGGCCGAACAGGGCCACGCCCTCTTCGGCAACACGGACGCCTGGGTCCTGTGGAACCTGACGGGCGGTCCCGACGGCGGTATCCACGCCACCGACGTGACCAACGCCAGCCGCACCATGCTGATGGACCTGGAAACCCTCGACTGGGACGACGAGCTGCTGGGCTTCTTCGACATCCCCCGGGCCATGCTGCCCGCCATCAGCCCCTCGTCCCACCGGGAGGCGTTCGGGGTGACCCGGACCTCCCGGCCGCTGCGCGCCCCGATTCCCATCACGGGCGTGCTCGGCGACCAGCAGGCGGCCACCGTCGGTCAGGTCTGCTACGCGCCCGGCGAGGCCAAGAACACCTACGGCACCGGCAACTTCCTGGTGCTCAACACCGGTACGGAACTGGTCCGTTCACAGCACGGTCTGCTCACGACCGTGGCGTACCAGTTCGGCGACAGCCCGGCGATCTACGCCCTGGAGGGCTCGATCGCGGTCACCGGGTCCGCCGTGCAGTGGCTGCGCGACCAGATGAAGATCATCAGTGACGCGGCCGAGAGCGAGACCCTGGCGAAGACCGTCGAGGACAACGGCGGAATCTACTTCGTGCCCGCGTTCTCGGGTCTCTTCGCCCCGTACTGGCGCTCCGACGCGCGCGGCGCGATCGTCGGCCTCGCCCGGTACAACGACGGCGGTCATCTGGCCAGGGCCACGCTGGAGTCCATCTGCTACCAGAGCCGCGACGTCGTGGAGGCGATGGAGCAGGACTCCGGGGTCCACCTCGACGTGCTGAAGGTCGACGGCGGCGTGACCGCCAACGACCTGTGCATGCAGATCCAGGCCGACGTCCTCGGCGTACCGGTCAGCCGTCCGGTCGTCGCCGAGACGACGGCGCTCGGCGCCGCCTACGCGGCGGGGCTGGCCACCGGCTTCTGGCGCGACACCGACGAACTGCGCACCCACTGGCAGGAGTCCAAGCGCTGGGAGCCCCAGTGGTCCGAAGACCGGCGCGCGGAGGGCTACGCGGGCTGGAAGCGTGCGGTGGAGCGCACGCTCGACTGGGCGAAGGTCGAGTAGCCGGGCCCGGCGGCGCAACGGTCAAAGGCCGTACCGGATGTCCGGTACGGCCTTTGACCTGCGACTTCGCAAAGTCGGGACGACAGGATTTGAACCTGCGACCCCTTGACCCCCAGTCAAGTGCGCTACCAAGCTGCGCCACGTCCCGCCGCGTTCCCGTGGTGGCCCACGTGATCGCGCAGGTGAACCCTACCGCACGCGCACGGCCGGTCTCGCCGCGCGTGCTCGTCAGGCGTTGGGGTCGAAGGCGATGCCGGCCGGCTCGGCCTTCGCCAGGTGCGCGTTGAAGTTGCCGTCCTTGAGGCCGAAGACGGCGCTGCCCCAGTTGGCCTGGCTCAGCTTGTCGCGGAGACCGGCGGGGTAGCCGTTCCAGCCGACGAGGCTCGGGAAGCGCCAGGCGTGGGAGTGGTTCTCCGGCGGCTCGTCGTTGGAGTTGGCCGGGCGGAAGCAGTGCGTGCGCACGCCGTCCTTGTGGTAGACGACCTTGGGGTGGGTGCCGTCCCACCGGATCCGGTCGCGGCCGTAGACACTGAAGCCGCCGTGCGCGGAGGTGGAGACGTACTGGGCCTGGTTGTTCTGCACCCACACCACGACGTGCTCCCAGTCGTGACGGTGCCCGCCGAGGCTGCTGCCGGCCACGGCCTGGTCCTTCTCGAAGTAGAGGCCGTACATGATCGCGCACCACCCGTTGTTGCACTTCTCGCGCGCGTAACCGTTGGTGTTGTCGAGGTCCCAGGAGTCGCGGCACTGCCCGTTCAGGGCACCGGACGGGTTGAGACCGGCGTTGAGGGTCCCGTCGGGGCCGATGGCCGGCGTCGGGTAGCAGCCGTCCGTGTCGTAGTCGAAGGCCGGCTGGAACGTCTGCTCCAGTCCGTCCGCGTCGGCCGGCAGGGCCGTGGGCGGACCGGCGAGCGCGCTGCCCGGGAGGGCGACGACCAGCGCGAGCGCGCTGCCGAGGATCACCGAGACTCGGCGGGTGCGTGAGTTCTTCTTCACTACGTCCTCCTGGTCGACCGCGGTGGGGGGCGGAGCGGGCGGTCGCGTTGACATGCCCGGATCAGCTTTCCGGGCCGTCGCCGAAAGCACCAGAGGCGGCAGGTGTCGGAGTGATGAAGGATCAACCGGAGTCGGGAGAACGCGGGTTGGTGCGGCGCGCGGTCACACGGCCGCGCGCGGCCTGACGAACCGCGCGCAGCGCGACCGGCTCGCTCGGCGAGCGGCTGGACAACTCCCGCCGCCCGGTCGGCCGCGCAGGGCCGGGCGGCGTCAGCGGGCAGCAGGCGGCAGGCAGCGGGCGCTCAACGCAAGGGGACCGGACGGTCGTGGACGTTCTTCGGCGTCGCGATCTCGGTGATCACCCGGGCGACGAGCGAGGACGGCTCCTGCTCTCCGACGAGGATGTCGGTGTTGATCATCACCACCAGGGTGGCCTTCTTCGACGGCAGGTAGACGGTCACCGTCTCGTAGCCCGGGATGGAGCCGTTGTGCCCGAGCCGGCCGCCGGACTTGAAGATGCCGAGGCCGTAGCTCGTCCCGGGGTCGCCGATCGGCAACGTCTTGAGCCGTTGCGCCTGGGTCTTCGGGCTGAGCAGTTCGCCGGTGGCCACGATCTTCGCCCACCGGCGCAGGTCGCGCAGGTCCGAGATCATCTGCCCGGCCGCCCAGGCCCAGCTGGGTTCCAGTCCGTGGAGTCCTCCACCTCACCGCTCAGCGTCTGGTCGGTGTAGCCGCGGGCGTGCGGTGCGGGGAACTCGTGCTCCTCGGGGAACAGCGTGTGGCGCAGGCGGGCCGGCCGCAGGACCCGCCTCTCGATGAAGTCGCCGAGGCGGGGGCCGCTGACCTTCTCGATCACCAGGCCGAGGAGCACGAGGTTGCTGTTGGAGTACTGGAACTCCGCTCAGGGCTTCGAGTGGCAACGTCACCATCCGGTCCCCGGGGTACACCCCTCGCCCGGTACGCGTTCCTGCGAGTCCACCCGTTCGGCGCCACGGGGGTCTCCGGACGGCCCCGGACAAGGGCGCACGCCCGGTCCCGTGCGGCGCCACAGGGGTCTTGGTGGCGGCCCCGGACAAGGGCGTACACCCCGCCGGCCCGTCCGCGGATCCCGCTCACCGTGCCGCCCCGGGGCGGCGGACACCGGTGACGGACACGACGCGGGGCCGCGGCGAGGATCACCCGGGTCGGCGGCTCAGTGGCCCGCGCGCAGCCGCCAGCCGTGGTCGACCGGGCCGAGGCCGGCGCCCAGCGGGAACCCCGCCGCTATCGCGCCCGTGACGTAGTCCTTCGCGAGCCGCACCGCCTCGGGCACCGTCCTCCCCTGCGCCAAACCCACGGCGACGGCCGAGGCAAGGGTGCAACCCGTGCCGTGCGTATGCCGGTTGTCGTGGCGGGGGGCGCGCAGCCAGTGCGCCTCCGTGCCGTTGGTGAGCAGGTCCACGGCCTCGCCCGGCAGATGCCCGCCCTTGACCAGGACCCAGCGCGGCCCGTAGGACAGCAGTCGCTCCGCGGCCTCGGACATGCCTCGCTCGTCCGTCGCACGGACGCCGGTGAGCTGCGCCGTCTCGTCCAGGTTGGGCGTGGCCACCGTCGCGACCGGCAGCAGCACGGAACGTACGGCGTCCAGCGCCTCGTCCGCGAGCAGCCGGTCGCCGTGCTTGGACACGCTCACGGGGTCCACGACCACGGGTGCGGCGGTGTCCGCGAGCAACCCGGCCACGGTGGCGACGAGTTCGGGCGAGGCGAGCATCCCGGTCTTCACCGCCTGCACGCCGATGTCGTCCACGACACTGCGGTACTGCGCCCGCACCGCTTCGGCCGGAAGCTCCCAGGCGCCCTGGACACCGACGGAGTTCTGCGCGGTGACCGCGGTGAGCACGCTCATCCCGTGTGCGCCGAGCGCGAGCATCGTCTTCAGGTCGGCCTGGATGCCCGCGCCGCCGCCGGAGTCCGATCCGGCGACGGTCAGGACGCGGGCCGGTGCGGCGGACGGTCCGGCGGGGGTGACGGGCGGTGTCATACCTGGTTCTCCGTACGGGGGACGGCGTGCGGGGGGCGAGGTCAGCGGACGACGGCGGTGAGCGCGGTGGCGAGGTCGAGGCCGAGTGCGACGCCGACCGTGCCGGTGAACACGCCGGTCATGGTCGGGCTGGGCGCGGACCACGCCGTGGACAGCCGGCCGTGGCGTGCGCCTTCGGGCACCGGCACGCTGCCCCGCGCCTCGACGCGCAGGTCACCGGGGGCGGCGGGCATCCGCCCGGGGAAGACGCGCTGCGGGCCTGCGACGGCCGCCTCGCCGCCGGCACGCGGCAACGACATGAGACATCCCTCCGCCAGTGCGAACTGGTTCAGGTTCGACGGGTGTGATCTCAGCCCTCGTGCGGGGCACCCCGTGTCCGGTACGCCGGTCAGGATAGCCGAGCCGTGGACGGGCCCTGCGGGTCCCTCACAGTTCGAAGCCGGCGAACCCGTCCTCCGCGTCGTGCCCCGGTGCCGTCACGGTGTAGCCGAAGCGTTCCCGCAGGCCGGGGACGTCCCACGGCACGGCGCGGTCGCGGTAGTTGAAGACGATCTCCTTCTCGGCTCCGCCGTGTTCGAGGATCCGGGCGACGGCACTCTCGTCGGGGTGCTGGTGCCGCGCTCCGCTGGTCGAGATCAGGTAGCGGTCGCAGTCGATCAGTCCGAGGAGTTCGTTCGAGAGGTTGTGACCGCTGCCGTGGTGGGCGACCTTGAGCGCGTCGAGGTGCAGCCGTCCGCCTTCCGCCTCGGCCCGGGGCCGCAGCGACGCCACCAGCCGCCCGTCGGCGGCATCGCCGGTGAGCACGATGCGCCGGCCCTCGAACTCGAAGAGCAGGCCGATGCTGGTGACGTTCGTCGGTGAGGTGTCGGCCCGGAAGGGGGACGCGGCGAGCTGCGCCACGTTCACGGTGCCGAAGTGCTCGAAGCCCGGCACCGGAGGGTTCTCCTCGGGGTTCCGGCCGGGAATCAGGCCGTGCCTGGCGCATTCCGCGGTCCACAACGGGGCCAGCCGCTCCAGCTGGCCGCGGTCGGGAGAGAGGACCTCCATGGTGGATCCGTCGTCGAACCAGGCGAGCGGGCGTCCGACCTCGACGCCGCGTCCGCCGAAGGCGTCGTTCCACGGCGTCCGCTGCGCCAGGAGAGCGCTGGTGAGCTTCTCGCCGTCCCGGGCGCCGAATCCCTCGGCGTCCAGCAGGTGGTCGAAGCCGTTGAACCAGACGTCTGCGAACTCGACGGTCCGGTCGGGGTCGTCGAGCAGGGCGAGGATTCCGAGGATGTGGTCCTGGTCGACATGGGTGACGACGAGGACGTCGATCAGGCCGTCGAGGCCGGCGAGGGTGGACTTGATACGCGGATAGGTACGGGCGCGTCCGCCGTCGACGAGGACGCGGCGGACGAATGTGCCGTCCCCGTACTCCAGGAGCAGGCAGTCGCCGTCCTCGCCGGGCAGCATGGTGAACCGGATCATTGCGACCTCCTGCGCAGGGCGACGACCACGAACGGTTCCCGCATGTCGACCCGCCACGACAGCCGGCGGGCGCGGTCGAGCCGGTCGGCGCACTCGGGGTCGTCCGGGAACTCGGAGAGGCCGTGGATGAGACGGCTCAGCCCCAGCGTGAAGACCGGGACCCCGCGTTCGAAGGCCTCGACGAGCGCGTCCCGTGCCGCCGCCCGTTCCGTCTCGTTCCGGGCCCGGCGCAGGTGACGCATGGCCCACAGCACGGACCCGTCGCTCATCCAGTCGCACTCGTGCCGCAGCCGGTCGAGCCAGGGGTCCCAGCGGTGCGGCTCCTCCGTCAGCTCGCTGCCGACCAGGACGTAGGCGCCTGCCACCGCCGCTAGCGGGTTGGTCATCCGGCCGTAGAGCATGGTCTCCGCGTCCCGGACGAGCGTCGCCGCCGCGTCGAAGGCGCCGCGGACCATGTATCCGAGGGCGGGTCCCACCCGGCTGTCGCGCACGGTGACCGAGACGGCGCTGCCGCTGGGACTCTGCCGTTCGTTGACCAGCACCTCGATCTGCGCGGATCCCCAGGGGGCCGGCAGGGTGACGACGTACTCGTTGCCGGCCAGGTGGACTACGAGGAACTGCCGCGGCCCGGTGCGCTCGTCCAGGGTGGGTCCGCCGTCCTCGTCCAGCGGGCCGTGCGGGCCGAACCGGTAGAGCCGGGCCGCCGCGTCGCCGAGGTCGAGGCTCCCTACGGAGTGCGGCGAGGACCGGGCGAGCTCGAACACCGCCGACCGCCGCACCAGCCCGTCGGCCAGTGGGAGCATGGTCGTGAAGTGCCAGCCCTCCGGCTTGGGGTCGCCGACCCAGGCCGCGTGGCCCGGTTCGACGATCGAGTCCCACTCCCAGACCCCGGACCGCGCGCCCTGGGACCGGGGCACGGGAACCGCCTGACCGTCGTGGTAGGCGCCGTAGGACTCGATGTTGCCCATCAGGTACTGCCAGGAGTGGGACTCGTAGGGCGAGCCCGCGGTGCAGAGCGTCACCACGGTGTGCGCGCCCTCCCGTACCTCGGCGTCCTTGGACAGAACGGCACCCGAGGGCAGCCGGGCGGAGACGACGTAGTGCCCGGGAGTGACCTCGTAGCGGGCCGGCGGCGCCGAAGTGCCGCAGGGGAAGAGGACGTTGCGATGTGCGGCTCCGCCGTCGGCCGAGTAGATGTTGCCGACGACCTTGGCCCCGTCGGGGAGGTCCGTCTCGTGAAGGTCCAGTGCGACGGTCACGCTCAGGCCGGTGCTCATGACCGCACCAGCTGCACCCGGCGGAAGACCGGTCGTACGGTGATGGACTTGCGCAGCACCTCGTCGCCGATCCGCGCCTCGAAGTCGTAGTCCCCGAAGCTCAGTTCTATGGCCCACTCGCTCTCCGGGTCCGCGCCGCCGCCCTCCCCCGCGGCCCGCCGCAGCCGCTCGCAGCCGTCCTCCTTGCAGACGAACTCCGCCGTGGCGTTGTCCTGGGCGGGCGCGCAGCTCACGTACACCGGAACGACTGGCGGGCCGGGCAGTTCGTGCAGGACGAAGACGGGCAGTTCGCCGACCGAGGGGACCTGCACGCCCGCGACCGCCCCGGCGAACTGCGGCTGGTGCATGAAGTGGTCGATGGCCTCGAGCAGATGGGAGGTGTTGACGCGCCACTCGCCCTCGGGATCGTCGCTCGCCGCACCCGCGAGGCTTTTCAGCAGCGCCTCGGTGAAGAGGCTGACCCGGCCGGGCCGGGCGTGCGACCGGTCTCCGGACAGGGTGGCGTAGTAGGGGATGTGGAACCGCCGGGGGAGGTCGAGCGGACGGGTCCCCGCGCCCAGCGGCAGGCGCCCGGCGAACCGCGCGCCCGAACTCTCGATCAGGACATCGGAGTTGGACCGGCAGGCGTCGACGAAGAACACCTGCTGGGCGGCCCTGCACCGCTTGAGGCCGTTCATCAGCCCGGCGAAGTCGAGGGCGCAGTTCAGCGGGTTGTGCTGGTCGGCGAAGATGTCGGCGGCCAGCAGTGCCATGTCGTCACCCTGTGAGACGCCGTGTCCGCAGAAGTAGAAGACGAGGCGGTTGTCGACGTGGCTGTCGCCCCGGTCGTACCACCGGGTGACCGCGGCGAGGATGTTGTCGATGGTCGCGACGTCGATGTCGTGGGCCTCGCCGGTGCGAGGGTTCACGAAGGGGGTCGGCCGGTCCTCGCTCAGCAGCAGGGACAGGCTGCCGAGAGGGCGTCCCCGGTCGCGGTATTCGGAGAGGAGCCAGCTCGCGAGGGCACGGGCGGAGAGCGGGGGCGAGCTGAGCTGCCGCATGCCGTCGGAGTCCGCGACCGGGGCCTCGCCACCGGCGAGGTGGGGGTACTTGCCGACGCCGATGACCAGGGCGTGGGTGCGCGGGGACTCGGCATCCGCGTCGAGGTGGACTACTGAACCGGCCATGGACCCTCCGGAAACCCACCACACCAGAGCATGCCCGAAGGCAGCATTTCTCTTACTATATTCCTGTACGTCAGATGTGTCCCGGTATACCCACGCGGGTGGCTCCGCTCACCGTCGACCGTCGCCCTCAGGGAACGCGAGGCCCGACATGGCCAAGAATCTCGTCGTCTGTCTGGACGGCACGGGCAACCAGTTGAAGGCGAAAGGGAACACCAACGTCGTCCGGCTCTACGAGATGCTGGACCTGGCCGTTCCCGCCCGGCAGATCGCGTACTACGACCCGGGCGTCGGCACCTTCTCCGCGGCGGGCGCCTGGACACCGGCGGGCCGCCGCCTGTCGAAACTGCTCGGCCTGGCCATCGGATCCGGAATGAGGGACAACCTGGCCGAGGCGTACACGTATCTGATGAGGCACTACGAACCCGGTGACCGTATCTACGTGTTCGGCTTCAGCCGGGGTGCCTACACCGCCCGTGCGCTCACGGGCATGCTGAAGGCCGTCGGGCTGATGCGGCCCGGCATGGAGAACCTCGTCCCCTACGCCGTGTCCGTGTACGCGAAGAACAAGGACTGGTCCTCGCAGGACTGGGCCCAACTGCACCGCTTCGCGGGCGCCTTCAGCAACGCAGTCGACGGCCGCGTCGGCATCCCCGTCGAGTACCTGGGCATCTGGGACTCCGTGAAGGCCGCAGGCGTGCTGCGGTGGAACGTGCGGTGGCCGTACACGCGGCAGGCCCCGGGAGTCCGCCGCGTCCGGCACGCCATGTCCATCGACGAGAAGCGCCGGCCCTACCGCGAGTACCTCGTCACCCCCGGAGAGGGAAAGCGGTCCGCCTCGGTCGAGCAGGTGTGGTTCGCCGGGGTGCACTCCGACGTGGGCGGCACCTTCGACGACGACCCCCGGCTCCCCAGTGTCGCCCTCAAGTGGGTCGTGGACGGCGCCCTCGAGGCGGGTCTGCGGCTGAAGCCAGGAGCCTACGCCCGCGAGGTGGCCCTCGTGCCGGAGGACGCCCTCGGCACCGTGCACCGGATGGGCTGGGTCTGGTCACTGCTCACCTACCGCCGCCGCCGGCTGCCCCCGGACGCCCACGTGCACGCGAGCGTCCGGACGCGGCTGGAGACGGACCCGGGCTACGCGGGCCGGGTGCCGGTGACCGCGGTCTGGTCCGACCCGGACTGGCTCACCGCGCGCACGGCGCCGTGATCGGCGACACGCCGGCCACCGGAACGTCAGGCGATCTCCACGAGCAGGTCGCCGCCCTCCACCTGCTGGATGCGGTTGATGGCCAGCCGCGACACCGTGCCGCTCCTGGAGGCGGTGACCGCGGCCTCCATCTTCATCGCCTCGATGGTGGCCACCGTGGCACCGGCCTCGATCTCGTCCCCCTCGGTGACGGCGAGCGTCACCACTCCCGCGAACGGCGCGGCGACGTGGCCGGAGTCGGCACGGTCGGCCTTCTCCGTGGCCGGGATGTCGGAGGAGACGGCGGCGTCGCGCACCTGGATCGGCCTCAGCTGGCCGTTCAACGCCGACATCACGGTGCGCATGCCTCGTTCGTCGGCCTCGCCCACGGCCTCCAGCTCGATGAGCAGCCGGACGCCCGGTTCGAGGTCGACCGCGTACTCCTTGCCCGGACGCAGCCCGTAGAAGAAGTCCTTGCTGTCGAGCACGCTGGTGTCGCCGTAGGTCTGCCGGTGCGTCTCGAACTCGCGGGTCGGCCCGGGGAACAGCAGCCGGTTGAGCGTCGCCCGCCGGTCCTTCACCAGACCGTCGCGGTCGTCCGCGGTCAGCTCCTCCCGGGGCTTCGGCGCGGCGCGGCCCTCCAGCGCCCGGGTGCGGAACGGCTCGGGCCACCCGCCGGGCGGATTGCCCAGCTCGCCGCGGAGGAAGCCGATGACGGAGTCCGGGATGTCGAACCGGTCCGGGCGGGCCTCGAAGTCCTCCGGGTCGACGCCGGCGCCGACCAGGTGGAGGGCGAGGTCGCCGACCACCTTCGACGAGGGGGTGACCTTCACCAGGTGGCCGAGGATCCGGTCGGCGGCGGCGTACATCGCCTCGATCTCCTCGAAGCGGTCGCCGAGGCCCAGCGCGACGGCCTGCGTGCGCAGGTTGGACAGCTGCCCGCCGGGGATCTCGTGGTGGTAGACCCGCCCCGTCGGCGAGGCGAGGCCCGCCTCGAAGGGCGCGTAGATCCTGCGGACGCTCTCCCAGTACGGCTCCAGGTCGCCCACGGCCCGCAGGCTCAGCCCGGTCGGCCGCTCGGAGTAGTCGGTCGCCGCGACGATGCCCGACAGCGACGGCTGGGAGGTGGTCCCGGCCATGGACGCCACCGCTCCGTCGACCGCGTCCGCTCCGGCCTGGATCGCGGCCAGGTAGGTGGCGAGCTGGCCGCCCGCGGTGTCGTGGGTGTGGATGTGCACCGGCAGGTCGAACTCGCGGCGCAGCGCCGATACGAGTGTGGCGGCGGCCGGGGCGCGCAGCAGGCCAGCCATGTCCTTGACGGCGAGGACATGGGCGCCCGCCTCGACGATCTGCTCGGCCAGGCGGAGGTAGTAGTCCAGGGTGTACAGCCGCTCGGACGGGTCGGACAGGTCGGAGGTGTAGCACAGGGCGACCTCGGCGACGGCCGTTCCGGTCTCCCGTACGGCGTCGATGGCGGGCCGCATCTGTCCGACGTCGTTCAGCGCGTCGAAGATCCGGAAGATGTCGATGCCGGTGGCCGCCGCCTCCTGCACGAAGGCGTCGGTCACCTCGGTCGGGTACGGCGTGTAGCCCACCGTGTTGCGGCCGCGCAGCAGCATCTGCAGGCAGATGTTCGGCACCGCCTCGCGCAGTGCGGCCAGGCGTTCCCAGGGATCCTCGGCGAGGAAGCGGAGGGCGACGTCGTAGGTGGCGCCGCCCCAGCACTCCAGGGACAGCAGTTCGGGCAGGGTCCTGGCCACCACGGGGGCGATGGCGAGCATGTCCTTGGTGCGGACGCGGGTGGCGAGCAGTGACTGGTGGGCGTCGCGGAACGTGGTGTCGGTGACGCCGATGGCCGGTGACGCGCGCAGCCACCGGGCGAAGCCGTCGGGGCCCAGCTCGACGAGCCGCTGCCGGGAGCCGGCGGGCGGTTCCCCGGCCGGCACGGCCGGGATCTTGGTGGTGGGGTCGACCAGCTCGGGCCGTTCACCGTGCGGCTTGTTCACCGTGACGTCGGCGAGATAGGTGAGCAGTTTCGTGCCGCGGTCGGCGGAGTGGCGTGCCGTGAGCAGGTGCGGGCGCTGTTCGATGAACGAGGTCGTGACCCGGCCGCCCCGGAAGTCCGGGTCGTCGAGCACGGCCTGGAGGAACGGGATGTTCGTGGCCACGCCGCGGATGCGGAACTCGGCGACGGCACGCCGGGCCCGGCCGATCGCGGTGTCGAAGTCCCGGCCCCGGCAGGTGAGCTTGACCAGCATCGAGTCGAAGTGGGCGCTGATCTCCGTACCGGCGTGGGTGGTGCCGCCGTCCAGCCGGATCCCGGAACCGCCCGGCGAGCGGTAGGCGCTGATCCGGCCGGTGTCCGGGCGGAAGCCGTTGGCCGGGTCCTCGGTGGTGATACGGCACTGGAGGGCGGCGCCGTGCAGGGTGACGGTCTCCTGGGAGAGGCCGAGGTCGGCCAGGGTCTCACCGGAGGCGATGCGCAGCTGGGCCTGCACGAGGTCGACGTCGGTGACCTCCTCGGTCACCGTGTGCTCGACCTGGATGCGCGGGTTCATCTCGATGAAGACGTGGTTGCCGTCGCGGTCGAGGAGGAACTCCACGGTGCCGGCGTTGCGGTAGCCGATCTCCCGGGCGAACCGCACGGCGTCGGCGCAGATCCGCTCGCGCAGCGCCGGGTCGAGGTTCGGCGCGGGGGCCAGCTCGATCACCTTCTGGTGGCGGCGCTGCACCGAACAGTCGCGCTCGAACAGGTGGATGACGTTGCCCTGCCCGTCGGCGAGGATCTGCACCTCGATGTGCCGGGGCTCGATGACGGCCCTCTCCAGGAAGACCGTCGGGTCGCCGAACGCGGAGGCGGCCTCGCGCGACGCGGCCTCGATGGACTCGCGGAGCTGGGCGGGGTCCTCGACGCGGCGCATGCCGCGCCCGCCGCCGCCGGCGACCGCCTTGACGAACACCGGGAACCCGACGTCCTCGGCGGCCCGGACGAGTTCGTCCACGTCGGTGGAGGGGGCCGAGGACCCGAGTACCGGCACGCCGGCCGCGCGGGCGGCGGCCACCGCGCGCGCCTTGTTCCCGGTCAGTTCGAGCGTCTCGGTGCCGGGCCCCACGAAGGTGATGCCGGCCGCCTCGCAGGCGCGGGCCAGGTCGGGGTTCTCCGAGAGGAACCCGTAGCCCGGATAGACCGCGTCCGCTCCCGCCCTGCGGGCCGCGCGGACGATCTCCTCGACGGAGAGATACGCCCGCACCGGGTGCCCGGGCTCACCGATCTCGTAGGCCTCGTCGGCCTTCAACCGGTGCAGTGAGTTGCGGTCCTCGTGCGGGAAGACGGCCACGGTCCGCGCGCCCAGCTCATAGCCGGCACGGAACGCGCGGATCGCGATCTCACCTCGGTTGGCGACCAGCACCTTGCGGAACATGCGGGATCCCTTCAGCCTGCCGGTGACGCGCACCATGGTGTCGGCCCCGCCCGTTCCGCGCCATGTGAGGCGGCCCACTCCCCCGCTGTGAAGCAGGCCACTCCGGCGGCTTCTCGCCCCGCCGGGGTCCTCGCGGTCAGGGCAGCCGGGCCCGCGCGGGGCTGTCGTCGAGGAAGCCGCCGGACTGGTGCTGCCACAGCTTCGCGTAGGTGCCGGCGCGGGCGAGCAGTTCCTGGTGGGTGCCCTGTTCGACGATCCGGCCGCGGTCCAGGACGACGAGCCGGTCCATGCCGGCGACCGTGCTCAGCCGGTGCGCGACGACGAGCGCCGTCCGCCCTTCCATGAGCCGCCACAGCGCCTCCTGCACGAGGAGCTCGCTCTCGGAGTCCAGGGCGCTGGTGGCCTCGTCGAGGAGCAGGACCGGCGCGTCGCGCAGGATCGCCCGGGCGAGGGCGACCCGCTGGCGCTGGCCGCCGGACAGTTTCACGCCGCGCTCGCCGACCATGGTGTCGAAGCCCTCCGGCAGCGCGTCGGCGAACTCCGTGACGTGCGCCGCCTCGGCCGCGCGGCGGATCTCGGCGTCGGTGGCGTCCGGCCGGGCGAAGGCGATGTTGGCGCGCAGGGTGCGGTGGAACATCGCCGGGTCCTGGGGGACGTAGGCGATCAGGCTGCGCAGGTCGGCCTGGCGCAGCGCGCTGATGTCCTGGCCGCCGATCAGGATCCGTCCGCCGTCGATGTCCGTCATCCGCAGCAGCAGCCGGGTGAGCGTGGTCTTGCCGCCGCCGGACCGGCCGACGAGACCGACCTTCGCCCCGCTGGGCACGGCCAGGTCGAGGCCCTCGAAGAGCGGCCGCGCGCCGGAGTGGGCGAAGGTGACGTGCTCGAAGCGGACGTCGGCGGCCCGGGACAGCAGCGGCTGCGGGGACGGCGGGTCGAGCACGGTCGGCGGTGTCAGCAGCAGCTCGGTGAACTGCGCGGCCTCCGTCATCGAGCTCTCCAGACGGCGGTAGATCTGGTTGAACTCGAACATGATCCGTGTCGCGTTGGTGTAGTACATGAAGGCGACCACGACCGCTTCGACGCCGAGCCTGCCGCCGCCGAGGGCGACCGCGAGCAGCAGGCCGAGCGCGTTCGTCAGGACGGACATCGGCGCGACCAGCGTGTCGATGCGCAGGTTGCCGTAGTCCCACGACCGCAGCGTGAGCCGTCGTGACTCCGCGACGCGGGAGCGGTGCTCGGCGGCCTCGCCCTCCTCGGCGGCGAAGGCCCGGACCGTGTCCATGTTCATCAGGCTGTCGGCGACGTGTCCGGACACCCGGGCGATCGCCTCCTCGCGCCGGCCGACGAGTGCCTGGCGGCGCCGGATGAGGGGCGCCACGCACAGCGCCGTCAGCGCGATCATCACCAGGAGCCCGACCACGAGCAGTGGTTCGTAGTGCCACAGCACCACCGACCCGAAGATCAGCGGTACGAGGCTGCCCACGACCGAGAACGTCAGGGTGTCGACGCCCTCCTCGAAGCGGGAGGCGAAGCTCAGGACCCGCTTCGTCAGCGACCCCGCGAAGTTGTCGTGGAAGAACGCGGCGTCCTTGGCGAACAGCTCGTCCATGCCGATGACGTACAGGTGCTCGATGCCGAGGGCGTCGACACGGTTCAGGCAGTGCAGGCCGACGCGCCACAGCAGCTCCGCGAGCAGCAGCACGCCGGCGAAGCCGAGTACGTAGGGCAGGGTCTGGCCGAGGCCCACTCCGGCGTCCCCGGCGATGCGGCCGACGAGCTTGGCGACGACGAGCGGGGCGAGGTAGTTGAGGCCGATGTTGCCCAGCGCCGGCAGCAGCACGGCGGGCACCGCCAGCCACCGCAGCCGGACCAACTCCCGTCCGTAGAAACGAAGTGCGAGGGACACCGCCCCTTTTCCGGGCGGAGTCCCACGCGACATGACCGGTCCCATCCCACCCCCCGTGTCGTCGTACGGCGACCGCTCCGGGGTCGTCCGGCCGGCGACGCGAGGGGTGACGACGACGGTCACGCGCCTCGCGCCGGCTCCGACACGCACGTCCGGGCGGTCCGGGAACCGCAGTGTGTCGCGACGCCGCGGGCGCGGTCCAAGCGTTTTCGCGGTCGGCGGCCCGCCGCGCACGGTTTCACGCCACTCACGGAGGTGGGGCAGGGCCTTCCCCGACTGCGCCGCCGCGCTCGCACGAGGCCGACGCGCACAGGAGGGCGGCGGGCCCGGGGCACTGACACCCCGGGACCGCCGCCCTTCGTGGTCCTACGGGGTCACACGGAGGCGGGCCGCTCCTCCAGGTACTCCTCGCTGATCTCCCGCGGCCCGAACGGCCAGGCCTTCTCGAAGCGGGCCCACGCGACGAAGGCCACGCAGCCAAGCGCCAGCCAGGCCGGCGACCACTCGACGGGGTGTCGACCGGGGGAGTTGGTGTCGGCGTAGCCGTAGATGACCAGCCAGCCGACCAGTGCGACCGCGCTCGGCAGCGGGTACAGCCACATCCGGTACGGCCGCCTCAGCGTCGGCTGGCGCTTGCGGAGCACGGTCAGCGCCAGGATCTGCGCGAGGGCCTGGACCAGGACCATCACGGTGGTGAGCAGCTGGATCAGGGTGATCAGGTCGGTATGGCGGCCGATGAGGAAGCGCTTTCCTCGGGACCCGCGCCCGCCGCAGCGGGCGCCACGCGGAACCATCTCGGCCGGTTGCGGGGTATTGAGTCGGCGCGACGTCTGGTAGTAAAGTTTCCTAACAAGTCGCCCGAGCATCAACTTCCTTATGGAGGCACCGTGTTCACCCCCCACCGCATGCGACTGGCCGTCGGCGCCCTGCTCGGCGCTGCCCTGATCGCCGCACCCGTCACCGCCCACGCGACCGCCGCCACCAGCGCGGACCAGGCCGCCGTGAGCGCCTCGGCGGCCGCTGCCGTCGGGCTCGACGATCCGGTGAAGAAGGACATCGCCATGCAGATCGTCTCCAGCGCGGAGAACTCCTCGCTGAACTGGAAGGCGCAGTACAAGTACATCGAGGACATAGGCGACGAGCGCGGCTACACGGCCGGGATCATCGGCTTCTGTTCCGGCACCGGCGACATGCTCGACCTCGTCGAGTACTACACGAGCGTCAAGCCGGACAACGTCCTCGCCAGGTACCTCCCCGCCCTGCGCAGGGTCAACGGCACCGACTCGCACGAGGACCTCGACCCCAACTTCACCAGTGACTGGGCCAGGGCAGCGAATGACTCCGCCTTCAAGAAGGCCCAGGACCACGAGCGCGACCGCGTCTACTTCAACCCCGCCGTCAAGCAGGGCAAGGCCGACGGGGTGGGCACGCTCGGCCAGTTCACCTACTACGACGCGATCGTCATGCACGGTGACGGCGACGACTCCACCAGCTTCCGCAACATCCGCAAGCGCGCCCTCTCCAAGGCCAAGCCCCCGTCCCAGGGTGGCAACGAGACCACCTGGCTCAACGCCTTCCTCGACGCCCGCGTCTGGGCGATGAAGCAGGAAGAGGCGCACAGCGACACCAGCCGCGTGGACACGGCGCAGCGGGTGTGGCTCAACAAGGGCAACCTCAACCTCAACACCCCGCTGGACTGGAAGGTTTACGGGGACTCCTTCCACATCGGCTGATCGGCGCCGTCCGTACCGCGCGGCGGCGGCCCGGGGTGACCTTCCTCCTCCCCGCTCCGGGCCGCCGCCCACCCCCCACACCCCCGCCCCCGGTCCGGCCGCCTGCCGCGCTCCCGGCGGGGCTTTGCGCCCCGGCTTTCCGCCCGGCCGCCCGCCGTCGTAGCTGCCGCGCCCGCCAGCCCGTACGCCACCGGGACGGTCTGCTCGCCCAGCGCACGCACCGACACGTAGGCCGCGGCCCCCGCGGTGCCACGCCCAGCCACAGAGGCCCTCGTCCTCGACGGCAGGGACGCGGCCCACCCACTCGACGCAGCGTTGGGCGTCCTCCGCGCCTCCTTCGAAGCGGCGGGCGGCTACTTCGCCGAACGCGTCGCACCGCGAGGAGTACCTCGGCACCCTGTCCCGCGCCGCCGACCGGATCCCCGTGTTCGTCACCGGGTTCGGCACCCAGAACTACGCGGGCGAGGGCAGCAACGACTTCAGCATGTCGCAGAAGTACCTCGACCTGATGGCGGCCAAGAAGATCAGCTGGACCAACTGGAACTTCTCCGACGACAACCGCACCGGAGCGGTCTTCAAGACGGGCACCTGCGACCGCAACGGCTTGTGGACCGGCACCACTTCGCTCAAGCCGGCCGGGGTCTGGATCCGCGACCGCATCCGCACCGCCGACGACTTCCCCACCGCCTGAGGGACGCGATCCGCCCGTGCCCCACCCGGGCCCCACCGGGCGCTCCCTCGGACCCCGCGTCCGCTCACCGGAACCACGAGCGGGCGCGGGGGCCGGTCGTGTGCCAGAGAGCGGCGCCGGCGGCGGTGATCTTGGGCACGTCGGGGTGCAGGTAGCGCTGCGTGCCCGTGGGGGAACCGTGGAGCGTGCACGGGGACACCCACGAAACTGACGCGGCCAAGCGCGCCGGTCCCCAACTGGTCCCCAGAAATGATCGAGGGGCCGCTTCAGATTGCTCTGAAGCGGCCCCTGACCTGCGACTTCGAAAAGTCGGGACGACAGGATTTGAACCTGCGACCCCTTGACCCCCAGTCAAGTGCGCTACCAAGCTGCGCCACGTCCCGGTGCGCCTTCCGAGGTGAACCGCGGAACGGCGCGTACAGAACTTTACCGCACGTCGGCGGCGGGTCCGAAGGGGGCGCCGGGGCGGCGCCGCGCCCCGGGCGGGACAATCGGAGGATGACCGGGACTTCTGAGGGCCGGACGAACGACGGACGCGACCGCGACACGGAGGGACGGGCACGCAACGCCCGGCCGCGGGACGGGCTGGGCCGCCCCCTGCCGTACGGCGCGGACGGGGTGGAGCGGCAGCCGGAAGGGGTCGTGCGCACTCCGGCGGAGACGGTCGCGCAGGCGCAGGCGCTGCTGGACGCGGGCAGGCCGTTCCACGCGCACGAGGTCTTCGAGGACGCCTGGAAGTCGGGCCCCGAGGAGGAGCGCGGGCTGTGGCGCGGGCTGGCCCAGCTCGCGGTGGGTCTCACCCACGCGGCCCGGGGCAACACGACGGGCGGCGCCCGGCTGCTGCGGCGTGGCGCCGGGGCCGTCGAGCAGTGGGCCGCCGAGACGGACCGGCCCCGGCCGTACGGCATGGCCCTGGCGGAACTCGCCGACTGGGCGCGGGAGTTGGCGGGCGGCGTGGAGCGGTCCGGGACGGCGGTCGACGCCGGGGAGCGGGCGCCCCGGCTGACCGGGGCCGGGACCCGGTAGACCGAGGCCGACGGTGCGGGGATCCCGGGTCCGGCGGTGCGGGGATCACCGTCCGGATCGGTGGTGGCGGTCCGCGCGGCGCCGGGGACCGCTCCGCGGACGCGGTGCGCCGGGCGCCCGCGGCGTGCGGCAGACTCGGTGCGTGCGAAAGATACATGTCATCGGTATTGGGGCGGGCGACCCCGAGCAGCTGACCCTGCAGGCGGTCAGGGCGCTGAGGAGCACGGACGTGTTCTTCATCCTGGACAAGGGCGAGGTGAAGTCCGACCTCGTCGGGCTGCGCCGGGACATCCTCGACGCGCACGTGCCGCAGGGGGCGTACCGGCTGGTCGAGGCGCGCGATCCGGACCGGGACCGGGCCGCCGGGGGTGCGGCGTACTCCCCCGCCGTCGGGGACTGGCGCAGCGCCCGCGCGGAGATCTACGAGCGGCTGATCGCCGAGGAGCTGGGCGAGGACGAGAGCGGCGCCTTCCTGGTGTGGGGCGATCCCGCGCTGTACGACAGCACGCTCGGCATCCTGGAGGAGATCCTCGGCCGGGGCGCGGTGGCGTTCACTTACGACGTGGTGCCCGGCATCAGCAGCGTCTCGGCCCTCGTCGCCAGACACCGCACGGGCCTCAACCGCGTCGCGCGGCCCGTCCAGATCACCACGGGGCGCCGGCTGGCAGAGGGTTTCCCCGAGGACGTGGACGACGTCGTGGTGATGCTCGACGCGCACCAGACCTTCCGGCAGTACGCCGACCAGGACATCGACATCTACTGGGGCGCCTACATCGGCACCCCGGACGAGATCCTCGACTCGGGTCCCCTGGCGGAGGCGGCCCCGCGGATCGAGCGCCTGCGCGCGGAGGCCAGGGAGCGCAAGGGCTGGATCATGGACACGTATCTGCTGCGCAGGCGTCCGCGCGGGTAGGCGCAGGCGGCGGGTGGGCACCCGGGTCCGCCCCGGGCGGACCCGGCCGGCGACGCCTGCGCACGGAGACGGGGCGACCGGCACGCACCGTCCCTCGTCGGGCTCCGCGGTCCGTCACCGTGGGCCGAGGTCCAGCCGGTCCAGGGCTCCGGCCACGTCCGGCACCGCGACGACCCCGGCGGGCAGCGGCGGACGGCGTACGACGACGACCGGGAGGGCGAGTTCACGGGCGGCGGTGAGCTTCGCCGAGGTCGCGGCTCCCCCGCTGTCCTTCGTCACCAGGACGTCGATGCGGTGTTCGCGCAGCAGGGCCCGCTCGCCGGACACGGTGAACGGGCCGCGGGCCAGCAGCACCCGCGTGTGCGGCGGCATCGGCGGCTGGGGTGCCTCCACCGAGCGGACGAGGAAGTGGTGTGCGGACAGCCGCGCGAAGGCGGCGAGGCCCAGTCGGCCGGTGGTGAGGAAGACCCGGCGGCCGAGCCGGGGCAGGGCCGCGGCGGCTTCGTCGAGGGACGCGACGGGGTGCCAGCGGTCGGCGGGTTCCGGGCACCAGCCCGGGCGGCGCAGGACGACGGCCGGGACACCGGCCGTCGCGGCGGCCCGCGCCGCGTTCGCCGTGATGCCCGCGGCGAAGGGGTGGGTGGCGTCGACGACGGCGTCCGCCCGGTGCTCGCGCAGCCAGGACGCCAGCCCCTCCGCCCCGCCGAACCCTCCGACGCGGACGTCCCCGTCGAGCGCGCCCGGCCGGGACACGCGTCCGGCGAGCGATGTCGTCACCCGCACTCCGGGATGCGCCGCGAGGCGGGCGGCGAGCTCGCGTGCCTCGGTCGTACCGCCGAGGACCAGGATGTGCGGGGACATGGCGCCGAGCGTACGGGGAGCGCGTGGACGACGGTCCGTGAGGTGCTGCCGGCGCGGGTCAGCGCAGCAGCAGCTGGACGCCTCCGACGATCGTCGCGGCGATCACGAGCTGCTCGAACAGGCGCTGGTCGATGCGGTCGACGGCCCACTTGCCGAGGAGGGCACCCGGCAGCACGAAGGCCGCGAGCGCCGCGTCGAGCAGCAGCGAGTTCCCGTCGATCAGGCCGAGCCCGACGCTGAAGGGCACCTTGGACACGTTGACGATGAGGAAGAAGAAGGCGGAGGTGCCGAGGAAGCCCAGCTTGCGGAAGCCGGCGGAGAGCAGGTAGAGCGACATCACGGGACCGCCGGCGTTGGCGACCATCGTGGTGAAGCCGCCGAGGACCCCGTACGAGCGCGCCTTGATCCGGCCCGTCCGCGTGACGACGGAGTCGGGCTCCTGGTCCCGGTCCGCGGTCCGGCGGCGCCACAGCGTGACCGCCGCCATGAACAGCAGGATCGCGCCGATGGACGTCCGTACGATCCCGTCGTCGGCCCGCGCCAGGAAGAGCGTGCCGAGGACGACACCCGCGGCGACGGCGGGGAACAGCCGCCACAGCGTGGGCCAGTGGGCGTGCCGCCGGTAGGTGAGGACGGCGAGGACGTCACCGACGATCAGGACGGGCAGGAGCACGCCGGTCGAGGCGCGGGCCGGCAGGACGGCGGCGAAGACGGCGAGGCTGACCGTGTTGGCCCCGCTCACCGCGGTCTTCGAGAAGCCGACGAGCACGGCCGCCGCGGCGAGGGCGGCGAACTCCCAGAGCGATATGTGCCAGAGCGTCATCGTGTTCATGCGGGAACCGATGCTATGCCCCCGTGTTCCCGCCGGGCCGGGAGCGTCCCGTCAGGGGGCCGCGCCCGCCGCCGTCACCTCGTGTACCGCACCCGCAGCTCCCGCTTGAGGACCTTCATGCTCGGGCCGAGCGGCAGCTCGTCGGCGAACTCCACCCGTCGCGGGTACTTGTGGCGGCCCAGGTGCTCCTTGGACCACTCGGTGATCTGCGCGGCGTCCGGCGCGGCTCCAGGGGCGCGGACGACGACCGCGCACACCTCTTCGCCGTGCAGTTCGTCGGGCAGGCCGATGACCGCGACCTGGGCGATGCCGGGGTGGCGGGCCAGGACCTCCTCGACCTCTCGCGGGTAGACGTTGAAGCCGCCGCGGATGATGACGTCCTTCTTGCGGTCGACGATCCGCAGGAAGCCGTCGTCGTCCTTGGTGCCGAGGTCGCCGCTGCGGAACCAGCCGTCGACCACGGCCTCGGCGGTCGCCTCGGGCCGGCCCAGGTATCCGGAGAAGACGTTGTGCCCGCGGATGACGACCTCGCCGAGTTCCCCCGGCGGCAGCAGTTCGATCCGGCCCTCGACCTCGGCGCGCGCGATCTCGACGTCGACGCCCCACAGGGGATGGCCGATGGTGCCGGGCCTGGTGCCGAAGAGGGGCTGGTTCACGGTCGCGGTCGGCGAGGTCTCCGAGAGCCCGTACCCCTCGTAGACCGTCGCGCCGAAGGCCTCCTCGAAGCGCTCCAGGACGGCGACGGGCAGCGAGGCGCCGCCGGAGACGCACACGCGCAGGTCGGGGAGCTCGTCCATGGAGGCCGCGACGGCGGCCAGCGCGACGAACATCGTCGGTACGCCGTGGAAGGTGTTCACCCCTTCCTTCACCATCAGCCCGACGGCGCGGGCCGCGTCGAAGCGCGGCAGCAGGACGAGGGTGGCGCCCGCACGCCAGGTGGAGTTCATGGAGACGGTCTGGCCGAACGCGTGGAACAGCGGGAGCGCGCCGAGGGCGATGTCGTCGGGGCGGATGTCGTTGGCGTCGAAGGCGTTGACGGTCGCGTTCATGACCAGGTTGAAGTGGCTGAGCACGGCGCCCTTGGGGACGCCGGTCGTGCCGCTGGTGTAGAAGACGACGGCGGGGTCGTCGGCCTGGCGGCCGACGTACGACGGCAGCGGCTCGGCCCGCGCGGCGAGCGACTCGAACTCGGTGCCGAGGCTGACGACCGGGACGTCCGCGGTGCGGGCGGCCGCCGTGCCGGTCTCCGCCTGCGCCGGGTGGCACAGCAGCAGGGTGGCGCCGCTGTCCTTCAGGACGTGCTCGACCTCGGTGGCGGACAGCAGCAGGTGGACGGGGACGACCACGCCGCCCGCCGCCGCGATCGCGTAGTAGGCCTGCGGGAACTCGGCCGTGTTGGGCGCCATCAGCGCCACCCGGTCCCCGGGCCGTACGCCGAGTCCGACGAGGGCGCCGGCCTGGGCGAGGGCGCGCTGCCAGACCTCGGCGAAGGTGAGGCGCAGCTCGCCCTCGACGAGCGCCGTCCGTCCGGGGCGGCGGCGGGCGTTCTCGGCGAGGATCGCCGCGAGGGACAGGGTTGCCATGGAGGAGTACTCCGTTTCCGTGCTGGTGCGGCTCTGGACCAGGTCGTTCTGCGGTGGCGTCCCGGGCTCTCAGGGGCGCTCGACGAGCACCGCGCTCCCCTGTCCGACGCCGACGCACATCGTGGCGAGGCCGCGTGCCGCGCCGGAGCGCCGCATGCGGTGGAGCAGGGTGGTGAGGATGCGGGCTCCCGAGCAGCCCAGCGGGTGGCCGAGTGCGATGGCGCCGCCCGTCGGGTTGACCAGCTCCGGGTCGATGCCGAGCCGGTCCACGCAGGCCAGGGCCTGGGCGGCGAACGCCTCGTTGAACTCGGCCTCCTCCAGGTCGGCGACCGTCCAGCCGACCCGTCCGAGCGCCTTCTCGGTGGCGGGCACGGGTCCGATGCCCATGACGTCGGGGTGGACGCCGGCGGAGGCCCCGGCGACGTACCGCCCGAGGGATTCCAGCCCCAGTTCGCGCAGGGCGTCCTCGCTGACCAGGAGGAGCCCTGCGGCGCCGTCGTTCATCGGTGAGGCGTTGCCCGCGGTGACCGTGCCGCCGGGGCGGAACACCGGCTTGAGGCGGGCCAGCTTCTCGTACGACGTGTCCTCGCGGACGCACTCGTCGGTGTCGACGACGACTCCGTCGGGCCGGGTCACGGGCAGCAGCTCGGCGTCGAAGTACCCGTTCTTGCGGGCGTCCGCGGCGCGCTGGTGGCTGCGCAGGGCGAACTCGTCCTGGCGTCGGCGCGGGACGCCGTACCGTTCGGCGACCTCCTCGGCGGTCTCGCCCATGGAGAGCACGCCGTGCAGGTCCTTCATCGCCGGGTTGACCAGGCGCCAGCCGAGCCGGGTGTCGACGGTCTCGATGCGGTGCGGCAGGGCCTCGTCGGGGCGGGGCAGCACGAACGGGGCGCGGCTCATGGACTCGGACCCGCCGGCGAGCACGATGTCGGCCTCGCCCGCGGCGATCGTGCGGGCGGCCGTGGTGACGGCCTCCAGGCCGGAGGCGCACAGCCGGTTGACGGTGGCGCCGGGCACGGTCTCGGGGAGTCCGGCGAGCAGGGCGGCCATGCGGGCGACGTTGCGGTTGTCCTCGCCCGCCTGGTTGGCGGCGCCCCAGTAGACGTCGTCGATCCGGGCCGGGTCGAGGGCGGGCGCATCGGCGAGGAGCGCGCGGAGCACGGCCGCGGCGAGATCGTCGGGGCGTACGGCGGAGAGGGCTCCGCGCAGCTTGCCGATGGGGGTGCGGCGGGCGGCCGCGAAGTGGACGGGACGCACGGCAGGACTCCTGACGGACACCGGACTGGGACGGGGGGAGTGATGACGAGAACCACGTAAATTAGCACTGCTAGTTTTTGACTATAGACCGCCGCCCGCCCGCTGGGAAGGCCCTCCGGGGCCCTGCCCACCCCTCCCCGGCGGGAAACGATCGAGGCGGTTTCCGCCCATCCGTCCTGGGCACCCGCGCGTGGGGACCGGGCCCCCGCGGGAGCCGGGCGCGTCCACGGGCCCTCGTCCCCGGAAGCGACCCGGAAGGAGTCACGCCGTGACCGACGCCCTCGAACTCGACGCGCTGTGGGCCGAGTTCCACCGTGTGGTGAACATGACGTCCCAGGAGCTCGCCGCGTGGCTGCGGATCCGCGACGCCGACGACAACGCGGAGCCGGCGCCCGGGCACGGGGGCACGCCCACCGGTCAGCACGTCCTGGCCCTGCTCCAGAAGCGGCGCACGGACCTCACCGACGACGACATCCGCGTCATGTACGAGGTGGTGGACACCGTCACCGCCGAGACGGACGGGGCGAAGGAGCCCCTGGCCGAGGACGAGCGGCGGCGCCACCGGCTGATGACCCTCGGACACGATGCGCTCCGGCCTCCCCAGGGAGCGGGCACGTGACCGACCGGCAGCGCCGCGTGATCGAGCGGCTCGTCGCCTCGTACGGCCGCACGTACGCGGAGGAGGCGGGCATCACACTGCGGAACACCCCCCAGCCGCTGTACCGCACCCTCGTCCTGGCCTGCCTGCTGAGCGCGCGCATCCGTGCCTCCGTCGCCGTGGCGACCGCCCGCGCCCTGTACGACGCGGGACTGCAAGATCCCCGGCGGATGGCCGCGGCGGACCGGCACAAGCTGGTCGTCGCACTCGGCGCCGGCGGCTACCGGCGCTACGACGAACGTACGGCGACCCAGCTTGGGGACGGGGCACGGATGCTGACGGAGCGTTGGGGCGGCGACCTGCGGCGCCTGCGGGACGAGGCCGACGGCGACCTGCCCCGGCTGCGCGCGCTCCTGCGGGAGGTGCCCGGGATCGGGCCCACGGGCGCGGACATCTTCCTGCGCGAGGTCCAGCGCGTCTGGCCCGAGACGGCACCGTACGTCGACGGCAAGGCCCTTCAGGGCGCGGGGCGGCTCGGCCTTCCCGAGGATCCCGGTCGGCTGGTCGAACTCGCCGGGAACACCGAACCGGCCGCCCTGGCGGCGGCGTTGGTCCGCTCGGCGCTCGACAGGCGGGTGGCCGAGGACGTCCTCGGGGCCGCCGCGTGAGAGCACCCGCCACGGACGGTCCCACCGCCGGCGAACACGAGGGCGACGACCACCGGGTCCGGGGCGTTCCGTCTGCGCGCGCACGGGGCGCTCAGCTCCGGGCCCGCGCCCGCCGTCACCTGACGCGCCCTGTGGCAACGCGGTCCCCGAGGGGCGTGCGGAGACCGGTGCGGCCGGTCCGGGCAGGACGGCCCCGCCGTGCGGGGGCGGGACCGTCGTGACGTCACCTGGCCGGTGCCGTGCGGGACGACGGGCCAGGGGCCGGGGCGTAGCCGGCGGGCCGGGCGGTGAAGACTCCCCGGCCCTGGGTCCGGCCGCGCAGCCGCGTCGCGTAGCCGAACAATTCGGCCAGCGGCACGGTGGCGGTGATCACCGCCGCTCCCCCGCGCGTGGTCGAGCCGGAGACCCGGCCTCGACGCACGGCCAGATCACCGAGCACACCGCCCACGGCGTCGACCGGCACGGTGACCGTGACGTCGGCCACCGGCTCCAGGAGGGCCATCGAGCTCGCGCGCAGGGCCTCCCGGAGCGCGAACCGGCCGGCGGCCCGGAACGCCATCTCCGAGGAGTCCTTCGCGTGCGTCGCCCCGTCGGTCAGCACCACGCGCAGTCCTGTCACGGGGTGACCGCCGATCGGCCCCTCCGCCAGCGCGTCACGGCAGCCTGCCTCCACCGCACGGACGTACTCCTGGGGCACCCGTCCGCCGACGACGGCCGACCGGAACGCGAAGCCCGTCGCGCTGCCCGCGTCCGCACCGGTGTCCGACCCCAACGGTTCCACGTCGAGGACGACATGGGCGAACTGACCGGCGCCGCCGTCCTGTTTGACGTGCCGGTACACCAGTCCGCCCACGCCCCGGACGACGGTCTCCCGGAAGGCCACCTTCGGCCGGCCGACCCGGACGTCCAGCCCGTGGGCGCGGCGGATCTTCTCCACGGCCACCTCCAGATGCAGTTCGCCCATGCCGGACAGCGTCGTCTGGCCGGTCTCGGGGTCGGTCCTGACCACCAGTGAGGGGTCCTCCTCCATCAGTCGCGCCAGCGCCGACGCCAGCCGGTCCGTGTCCGTGCCCGCGCACGCCTCGACGGCCGCGGAGACCACGGGGTCGGCCACGGTCGGCGGTTCGAGCACCAGCGGCGCTCCGGCGGCGCACAGGGTCGATCCGGCGCGCGCGCCCTTCGGCCCGATCACCGCGACGATGTCGCCGGCCACCGCCCGGTCCAGCTGGGCGTGGCGGCCGGCCTGCACACGCAGTACCCGGCCGACGCGTTCGGTGCCCCGTGCGCTCGCGTTCCACACCGTGTCTCCCGTCCGGATCGTTCCCGAGTACAGGCGCAGGAAGGTCAGCCGTCCCACGGCGGTCGCCTCGACCTTGAACGCCAGGGCCGCGAGCGGTGCCGCCGGGTCGGCGGCCCGCTCCTGTTCCGTGCCGTCCCAGGTGCCCCGCGCCGCGGGTACGTCCAGCGGCGAGGGCAGATAGGCGACCACGGCGTCCAGCAGGGGTTCGATGCCCCGGTTGCGGTAGGCCGAGCCGCACAGCACGACCACGCCGTCCCCACTGCGGGTCAGGTCGCGCAGCGCCGACCTCAGCGTGTCTGCGGAGAGCTTCGAGCCCGCGCAGAACTCCTCCAGGGCGAGCGGGTGCAGCTCCGCCACCGCTTCCTCCAGAAGCCGGCGCCGCCGCCTCGCCTGGTCGCGCAGCGCGTCCGGTACGGGCCCCTCCTCGGCCGTGTCCCCGCCGCCGGCCCACACGAGGGCCCGCATGCGCAGCAGATCCACGACCCCGGTGAAGCCGTCCTCCGTACCGATCGGCAACTGGACGACCAGCGGGGCCGGATGCAGGAGTTCCCGGATCGAGGCGACCGCCGAGTCGAGGTCGGCGCCCGCACGGTCCAGCTTGTTGACGAACGCGATGCGCGGGACCCCGTACCGGTCGGCCTGCCGCCACACCGCCTCGCTCTGCGGCTCGACGCCCGCGACGGCGTCGAACACCGCGACCGCGCCGTCGAGCACACGCAGCGAGCGCGTCACCTCGTCGGAGAAGTCGACGTGGCCCGGGGTGTCGATCAGGTTGATCCGGTGGGCGTCCCAGTCGCAGCTCACGGCCGCGGCGAAGATGGTGATGCCCCGGTCGCGTTCCTGCGGGTCGAAGTCGGTGACGGTCGTGCCGTCGTGGACCTCGCCGCGCTTGTGGGTGGCTCCGGTGAGATAGAGGATCCGCTCGGTGACGGTGGTCTTCCCGGCGTCGACGTGGGCGAGGATGCCCAGATTGCGGACGGCGGTCAGCGGGACGGTCGGGTGAGGGTGCAGGTCGGTGCGCACGGCTCGGGCCTTTCGGGGCGTTCTGGAAAGGGCGGCGCTGTTCCCGGACGAAGCCGCCTGTGAGCAGCCCGGGTCGGAGCTGTTGAGGCACCGGCGCGGCGCGCCCCCGCAGGGCGCGCCGACCAGGTGACTGCGTGTCAGGTCAGGCGTTCGTCACGGACGTCCGGTGCCGGCCGCGCAGCGGGCACCGGGCGGACGAGGACACGAGGATCACCTCGTAGCGTGACCGGGAAGCGACGACAGCGGTGCGGCAACGCACGGCCCGGCTCCCCTCGTTCGTCACGGCGTGCGCTGCGGACGGTGTGGTGGCGCACGGTGTGTGGCGAGTGTAGGGAAGCGGGCGGGAGCGGGGCACCGGGTTTTCTCCCGCCCGGCCTCCGGCGCCGGGCCCGCCGCGCCCCGCGGCGTGGTGCGGCCCGACTGGTATCCGGGCGCCCGCTCCACCCGCCGACCACCACCGCGCCCGGTGCGTACCTCGCGGGTGCCCTGCGGAGCTGAGGGACGGTGGGCGGGATCGCCGAACGGCCCAAAAGGATGAATCACCTCCCGAATGCCGCGTGTCCCACGGGCAGAGCGAGCACTGTGCGGAGGCGGGTGTGCCGGCGGTGCCCCGCCCGTCGGCACGGCGTCACGCCCGTTCCGGCGAGGGGCACCGCCACCAGTGCGGAACGAGGCAAGGGGTTGGCGTGGGAGCAAGGCGGCCGAAGGGGCGGCGGGTGTCGTTACAGGACCGGGTGCGCTACCGGTTCGACCGCACACTGGCCCGGAGCACCGGCACCCTGATGGGCTGGCTGGTCATCAGCTGTCTGGCCGTCGTCGTCCCGGTGAGCGCGCTGCTGGTGTGGACGGACCCCGGCTCCCCGCATTCGCTGTCGGGGCGGCTGACGGCGGTGTGGCGGACCAGTGCGGAGACACTGCGTCTGGGGGCGGTGGACGGCACACCGCTGCGGATGCTGCTGGCGGCCGTGCTCGGGCTGGTCGCGCTGCTGTGCGTGTCGACGCTGGTCGGGGTGATCACCACGGGTCTGGCCGAGCGGCTGGCGGAGCTGAGCCGGGGGCGGTCGACGGTGCTCGAGCAGGGCCACGCCGTCGTGCTCGGCTGGTCGGACCAGGTTCCCACCGTGGTGGCCGAGCTGGTCGCCGCACAGGCCCGGCACCGGCCGCGGGCCGTCGTCCTGCTCGCCGACCGGGACAAGCACGAGATGGAGCGGGTGCTCGCCGCCCACGTCGGTCCGGTCGGCCGTACCCGGCTGATCTGCCGCAGCGGGCCCGCGAGCGATCCCGGCGTACTCGCACTGGTCAGCCCCCGGACGGCGAGCACCGTGCTGGTGCTGCCGTCCGGGGAACCGACGGCCGACGCCGAGGTGCTGCGCACCCTGCTCGCGCTGCGCGCGGTGCTCGGCGAGGAACCGGGCGGGCCTCCGGCCGTCGGAGGCCAACTGGACGGGCCACCGGCGCTCGGGCGGGAGGCGGACGGGCCGATCCGGCTCGACGAGGAACCGGGCCCCCCACCGACCCCCGCAGGCCAACTGGACAGTTCGCCGGCGCTCCGCCGAAAGGCGAGCCCGCCGACCCGGCTCGGCAAGGAACCGGGCGGGCCTCCGGTGCTCGCCGCGGTCCGGGACGACCGGTACCGGGCCGCGGCCCGGCTGGCCGCGGGACCCCGGGGCACGGTCCTGGAGACCGACACCGTCACGGCCCGGCTGATCGCGCAGTGCGTGGGCCGGCCCGGCCTCTCCCTCGTCCTGCGCGATCTGCTCGACTTCGCCGGCGACGAGTTCCATCTCGCCGACGCCACGGCGTTCCACGGGGTTCCCTTCGGCACGGTCCTGATGGGGTTCCCCACCGCCTGCGCGGTGGGACTGCTCACCCCCGAGGGACACACCCTGCTCAATCCCGCCGCCGACACCGTCGTCACTCCGGGGAGCCGTCTGATCGTCCTCGCACCCGACGACGACGGGGCCCGGCAGGAGGACTGCCGGCACCTCGTCGACGCGTCGGCGACCGCCTCCGCGGAGCCACCGCAGGAGAGGGCCGCGCACCTGCTGCTGCTCGGCTGGAACCGGCGGGCGCCGCTCGTCGTGGAGCAGCTGCGGCGCACGGCACGGCCGGGTTCGGTGCTGGACGTGGTGACGGACCGGGCCGTGCCCGCCCCGGCCCGGGAGCCCGAGCCCGAGCCGGCGGACACCGCCCGGCTGACCGTGCGGTTCCGGTCCGCCGCGCTGTCGCGGCCCGAGACCCTGCTCGGGTTCGACCTCACTCCCTACGACGGGACGGTCGTACTCGGACCCGATCCGGGCGACGGGCCGGACCGCCCCGACGACCGCACACTGGTCACCCTGCTGGCCCTGCGGGTGCTGGAGGAGCGGACCGGGCGGGAGCTGCGCGTGGTCACCGAGCTCACCGACGACCGCAACCGCCCCCTGGCTCCCCTCGACCCGGGCTCCGACGTCATCGTCAGTGGCGAGCTGACCGGGTTGCTCATGGCGCAGATCGCGCAGAACCGGCATCTGGCGGCGGTGTTCGACGAGCTGTTCTCCGCCGCAGGCAGCACGATCTGTCTGCGACCGGCCGGGCACTACGTCCGGCCGGGCGGAGTGGCCACCTTCGCGACCGTCGTGGCCGCCGCGCGCGACCGCGGCGAGTGCGCCATCGGCTACCGCCGTCACGACCTGCGGAGGCAGCCCCCGGACCACGGGGTCCGGCTCAATCCGCCCAAGGCGGAACAGCGCGAGTGGCGGGCCGAGGACCAGGTGGTCCTCGTGGCGACGGAACCGACGGCCCCCACCGGGGCGGACACGCACGCGGACACCGGAGGCGACGATCGGCAAACCCCGCACTCCGTCCCGGAACCCGGCCCGCGGCCACCTCGGTGAACCGGGAAGCGGTCGGCGCCCGAGCCCGGTTCCGGCCCAGCCCGGTTCCGTCCGAGCCCGGTTCACCCGCCCGAAGACCCGCGTGACCCCGGAACACCGGCCGCGGTCGTCGAGCGCCTGGGCCGCGCCCGCACATCGGCGGGAACCAACACGGACGGAAGAGACGCGTCAGGCTAAGGTCACCGCATGCGCCTGGCTCTTTTCGACCTGGACGGGACCCTGGTCGACCGTCGTTCCGCGTTCGCCGAGGCCGTGGGCGAGCTGACTCGCACGCGCGGCTTCGGGCCCGACGTCGAGCACTGGATGCTCACGCAGCTCGCCGACCGGGCGGGTCCGGAGGACTTCGCCCGGCTCCGGGAGCTCTTCAACCTGGACGAATCCGCCGCGGACCTGTGGCGCGCGTACATCGACCGCATGGCGTCCGCCGTCACCTGCCGCCCCGCCGTGCTCGACAGCCTGGCCCGGCTCAGGGCCGCCTCCTGGACCGTCGGCGTCGCCACCAACGGGCCGTCCGACATCCAGCGCGCCAAGATCCGCGCCACCGGTCTCGCCGACCTGATCGACGGGGTCGCGGCCAGCGGCGACATCGACGTGCGCAAACCGGATCCCCGCCTCTTCGAGCTGGCGGCGGCCCGGTGCGGCACCCAGCTCTCGCGCGACGACTGGATGATCGGCGACGACCCGGAGAACGACATCGCCGGCGGGTACAAAGCGGGACTGCAGCCGATCTGGGTCCGCGGGCGGCCCTGGCCCGACGATCTCGCCGTGCCCCATCACAGCGTGGACGACGTCACCCAGGCGATCGACTACCTGCTCACGCACTCCGCCCGCTGACGCGGACCCCGCGGGTGCCTATGGCGCGCCCGAGGAGCGCTGACGCTGTTCGGTCTCGCGCATCAGCCGGGTACGGCGGCCGATGTCACCGACCCGGTCGGCGAGTTCGGGATGCGCGGTGCGCAGGTGCGGCCCCGCCGCCGTGAGGGGGTCCAGCAGACGGGCCGGATCACTGTCCCCCAGCGCCGTCCGGAGGTCGCCCAGCGCGTCCGTCGCCGCCTCGGGCAGGTCGGGCAGGTCCGTGATCGTCCCGGCGAGCTGGCGCAGTGCGGCGGCGTGGTCGTGGGCCCAGGACGCGACGGAGCGGTCCGCCGCCCGCCGGTCACGGGTGGCCCGCACGCGCTGTTCCTTCGTCGTACCGGCTTCCCCGGGCCGTACACGCAAGTACCGCCGCTCGGCCGCCTGGCGGCTGGAGACACCGAGCGGCCGGGCCAGGTCCGCCCAGCTGGCGCCCGCCTCCCGGGCCGTCTCGATCAGACCCGGTTCCCAGTCGGCGAGCTGCTCGCGCACCTCACGCAGAAGCAGCAGCGCCGCCATCGCCCGCTCGGGGTCGTCCGTGGAGGAGGCGTCGGCGGTGCGGGCCGTCCGCATGGCCCGCGCGATGGCCTCCAACGCCGTGGCCGCCGCCATGAAGGAGGCCGGAGCCGGGGTGCTGTCGTCGTTCATCGCCTCTCCTATTTCTCCTTCGGCTCCTTCGCCGAGCGTTCTTCTCCTTCGGCTCCTTCGCCGAGCGGCTCCGCAGACCGGCAGCTCCGCCCCCCGCAGACCTCGCTGAGCGCCCGCCGGACCCGATCGTCATCGATCGGATGACATCTCACTTGTCGTCGGATGGATGACATGCTACAACGGAGTCAGGTGAAGCGCATTGGCAGCAACTGCCTGAACCTTCTGGAGGTGTTTCCCGTGTTGATGCGCACCGACCCGTTCCGTGAACTCGACCGGCTGGCCCAGCATCTGATGGGTCCGGGAACGTGGTCCCGCCCCTCCGCGATGCCGATGGACGCCTACCGCGACGGCGACCAGTACGTGATCGCCTTCGATCTGCCCGGCATCGACCCCGACGCGCTGGACATCGACGTCGAGCGCAACATGCTGACGGTGCGGGCCGAGCGGCGCCCCCTCGCGAGGTCCGAGAACGCGCAGACGGAACTGTCCGAGCGGCCGCTGGGTGTCTTCTCCCGCCAGGTCGTCCTGGCCGACACCCTCGACACCGAGCACATCACGGCCGACTACGAGGACGGCGTCCTCACCCTGCGCATCCCGATCACCGAGCGCGCCAGGCCCCGGAAGGTCAGCGTCCGCGGCAGCGGGAAGCGCAGGGAAATCGACGGCTGAACAACCGGCCGTACGCCCGCCGTCGCGGCTCGGGGCGGTTCACCCAGGGTTCCGCCCCGGGAGGCGGCCGGCTTCCTCGCCTCGCAGGTCCCCTCCGGCAAGCCGCTCAGCGGCTGGGGGTTCGTGAAGGACCTCGCCGAACGCACCGGCGGTTCCGCGACCACGCGCTGGGACACCGGCTCGGTCCACGGTGTCGTCGCACGCCTCGCCGGCGACGATCTGACCTCCCGCGTCATCCGTCGGCTCCCGGACGGATACGCCCTGCTGTTCGGACGGGCGCAGCTGGTCCAGGCGGCCTGACGGACACCCCGGCCGTCGGAGTCCCGCCTCCACCACGAACCCCGCACACCCACGACGCCGTACGCGGTGCCCGCCCCTCTCCAGGGCGGGCACCGCGTACGGCTGTCGCCGTCCCGTACCGGCGGTCGTCCGGCGCCGGGCTCGACCCGGAGCAGTAGGGCCCGCTCAGTGCAGCACCCGCCCGAGGAAGCCGCGCAGGTAGCCCGCGACGACGTCCAGGTGGCTCTCCAGCAGGAAGTGACCGCCGTTGATCAGGTGCACCTCGTTGTCCTTCGCGTCGCGGGCGAAGGCCAGGGCGCCGGCCGGGCCGAAGATTTCGTCATTGCGGCCCCAGACGGCGAGCACCGGGACCTCGCTGGTGCGCAGGAATTCGTGCAGCAGCGGGTAGAGCGGGCGGTTGTTCCGGTAGTCGCGGAACAGCGCCAGCTGGACCTCGTCGTTGCCCTCGCGGGAGACGAGGGCGAAGTCGTGCTCCCAGGTGTCCGGGCTGACCAGGCTCGGGTCGGGCACGCCGTGCACGTACTGCCAGCGGATGGCGTCGACGCTCAGTGCGGCGCGCACGGCGGGTTCGGTGTCGGGGCCGGGGTTCGCCCCGTAGGCCCAGACGTCGGTCCAGAACGACTCGACGAAGCCGTCCTCGTAGCCGTTGCCGTTCTGGGTGACGAGGGCGGAGATCCGTTCGGGGTGCTTGAGCGCGAGGCGCCATCCGATGGGGGCGCCGTAGTCCTGGACGTAGAGGGCGTAGCGGTCCAGGCCCAGTTGGTCGAGCAGTCCGGAGGTGATTTCGGCGAGGGCGTCGAAGGTGTAGGCGAACTCCCCTACGAGGGGGGCGTCGGAGTGGCCGAAGCCGAGGTGGTCCGGCGCGATGACGTGGTAGTCGTCGGCCAGCAGCGGGATGAGTTCGCGGAACATGAACGAGCTGGCTGGGTAGCCGTGCAGCAGGACGATCGCGGGGGCGTCGGCGGGGCCGGCTTCGCGGTAGAAGATCTCGTGGCCGTCGACGATGGCGGTCCGGTGGTGCACCGAGCTCATGTCTAACCCCTTCAAACGTATGATCCGGTTAGTTCCTCGTCAGGCAAGCACGGGATGAGCTAACCTGTCAAGTGACTTGATGTGGTTAGAGAGGGGGCGGTACCCGATGGACACGCTGCTGGACCTGCTCAACAGCAGGCCATTGGTCAACGGCGAGGAACGGGACGCACTCGGCGACCCGGCCGGAGGCAGGCGCTGGGCGCGGGAGCACGGCGGCGAAGGCAGCCTCGCGGAACTGGCGCTGCTGCGTGAGACGCGGGACATCCTGCGGGACATAGTGCGTGGAGAAAGCTCGCCCACCGCGTTGAGCCCGCTGCTCGAAGGGGTCCGGCAGATTCCGGAGATCACTTCGGATGGTCTTCAGTGGACGATCAAGACTTCTCCGCACGCCCGGCTGGCCGTCGAGGTGGTTCTCGCCTGGGCCGCCACCGAGGAGCAACTGCCCGGCCGGCTACGCCCCTGCGCCAACGACGAGTGCCAGTTGTTCCTGCTCGACCGCAGCCGCGCCAACCGTGCCCGCTGGTGCTCGATGGCTGTCTGCGGCAACCGCGAGAAAGCACGTCGCCACTACGAACGCACCCGCTGAGCCTGTCCTTGGTCTGACCTCGAACGGCAGCACCACCCGCCGTCGTCCAGCGCGGTGTCGCCGACCTGGATGCAGTGGGGCCCTGTTCGCCTCGCCGGGAGTCACCGAGGTGTTCGACACGTGGCGTACCCGCCACCCGTACAAGGCGGCGTGGGTGAACCACGAGGCGCCGGCGCAAACCACATCTCTGTCATGCGGACGGTTGTGATCGAACCCGGTGCCCGGTCGGGTGAACTCGGCCGGGCGGACGCGTGAGAACAGATCCGCGGATTTTGCATCCGCGGATCCCAGACTCATCGCACGTCAGCTCACGGGCACCGGGTACGTCGGGTACTCCACCCCGGACACGTGCTGGACGACGCGGATCACCTGGCAGGAGTAGCCGAACTCGTTGTCGTACCAGAGGTAGAGGATGGCGTCGTCGCCCTCCACCTTCGTGGCACCGGCGTCGACGATCGAGGCGTGACGCGAACCGATGAAGTCGCTGGAGACCGCGTCGGGGGCGCTGATGAAGTCGATCTGGCGCTTCAGCGGCGAGGTCAGCGACACGTTCCGCAGGTAGTCGAGGACCTCCTCGCGGGTGGTCTCGCGGGCGAGCCGCAGGTTCAGGATCGCGATCGAGACGTCCGGCACCGGCACGCGGATCGAGCTGCCGGTGATCCTCGCCTCGAGGTCGGGCAGCGCCTTGGCGACGGCGGAGGCGGCGCCGGTTTCCGTGAGCACCATGTTGAGCGGCGCCGAACGGCCACGGCGGTCGGAGTTGTGGTAGTTGTCCAGCAGGTTCTGGTCGTTGGTGAACGAGTGGACGGTCTCCACGTGGCCGCGCAGGACGCCGTACTCGTCCGCCATCGCCTTCAGCGGCGGCACGATCGCGTTGGTGGTGCAGGACGCGCAGGACAGGATCTGCTCGTCGGGCTTGATCGTGTCGTGGTTGACGCCGTGGACGATGTTCGGGACGTCGCCCTTGCCCGGCGCCGTCAGGACGACCTTGTCGATGCCCGGACGCAGGTGCTGCGACAGGCCCTCGCGGTCGCGCCACTTGCCGGTGTTGTCGATGAGGATGGCGTTCTTGATCCCGTACGCCGTGTAGTCGACCTCCGACGGGTCGCCCGCGTAGATCACCTTGATCTCGTTGCCGTTGGCGATGATCGTGCTGTTCGCCTCGTCGACGGTGATCGTGCCCTGGAACTGGCCGTGGATCGAGTCCCGGCGCAGCAGCGAGGCCCGCTTCACGATGTCCTGGGCGCCGCCCTGCCGGACGACGACGGCCCGCAGCCGCAGGCCGTTGCCCGAGCCCGCCTTCTCGATGAGCAGGCGGGCGACGAGCCGGCCGATCCGGCCGAACCCGTACAGGACGACGTCGCGTCCCTCACGGCGCTCGATCTTGTTCTCACCCGTGGCGCCGGCGACGGCCTCGGCGGTGAAGTCGGCCACCGAGAGCCCGCGGTCGTCGGACTTGTAGGTCGCGGCGAGCATGCCGATGTCGATCTGGGACGGGCCGAGGTCGAGCGTGGTGAGCGTCTGCAGGAACGGCAGGGTCTCGGTGACCGAGAGCTCCTCGCCGGCCATCTGCCGGGCGAACCGGTGGGTCTTGAGGATGCTGACCACCGACTTGTTCACCAAGGAGCGGCTGTGCAGCAGGACTGTGACGTCCCGCTCGCGGTGCAGCTTCCCGATGATCGGGATCATCGACTCCGCGATCTCCTCGCGGTTCTTCCAGTTGGTGAACGAGTCGTCGTTGACAGTCACAGGTTTATCTTTCGAGCTAGGCGGTGCTCAGATGTTAACGCTCCCGGTACTTTGATCACGCAGGGGGTGCCCCGGGCAGGGCCGCGGGTCCGCGAGGACATCGGCGAGGGTCACCGCGGGGCAGCCGAGCACCTCGGTCAGCACGTGGCGCTGGTGCGCCGGGTGCCGCCGGGTTCCGGCACCGTCCTGGACCGGCACCGCTGGTCCTACTTGTTCGCCTTCTGCTTGCCGGACGCCTTCTCCGTCTTGGACGCCTTCTGCTTCTTGGGCGCCTTCTGCTTCTTGGGCGCCTTGTGCTTGGGCGACTTGGCCTGCGGCTCGGGGGCGGCCGGCGCGGCGACCTGGCGAGTTGTCACCGCGTTCTCCCGGGGTGCGGGGGCCGACGCGGAAGGCGCGGACGCGGAGGACGTGACGGGCTGCGTCCCGGCCCGCGCGGAGGCGCTCCGGGAGACCGGCGCGGCCTTCGGGTCCGACGCGGGCCGCGAGGTGTCCGACGGCTCGGTGCCCGCGCTGGACGACGCCTGACTGTCGAGGCCCGCGCTGGACGACGCCTGACTGTCGGGGCCCGCGCTGGACGAGGCATGGCTGTCGGGCCCCGCAGCGGCGCCGTGGTCGGGCAGACCCACCACGCCCGCGAGGGTGACGCCGAGCAGCGTTGCCAGCGCCGCGCCCGCGGTGGCCAGCGCGCGCCCGCTGCCGTGCCGTACGGGAGAGGCGTCACCGTCGGCGGCACGCATGCCGGGGCCGGCACCGGGGACCCGGGCCGTGTCGTGGCCGTCCTTCGCGCCAGGGGACTGCGGGGGCAGCGTACGGATCACAGCGGGCCGCTCCCCCGCGCCCAGGGCCGACAGCATGTCCGCGCAGGTGCGGGCGTCGGGGCGCTCGTCCTCGTCCAGGGCGGTCATGGCACCGAGCAGAGCGGCCAGCTCCTCGCCCAGGAAGGGCGGGAAGACCGGGGCACGGTGCAGGCGGGCGATCGCCGCCTCCAACGGGGCGCCGTCGTACTCGAGCTCTCCCTTGAGGCATTCCAGGAGGGTCAGTCCGAGCGCGTACACGTCGGCGGGGGGCCCGACCGGCCGGCCCATGACCTGCTCGGGAGCCAGGTACGCGGCGGTGCCCACCAGCGCGCCCGTGGCGGTCTGGGTGGTGCTGTCCATCAGCCGCGAGATGCCGAAGTCGGTCAGGTGAGGTACGCCCGTCCCGTCCAGGAGGATGTTCGACGGCTTGACGTCGCGGTGCACCACTCCGGCCGCGTGCACGTAGTCGAGGGCGTCCGCCAGGGCCGCCCCGACGGTGCACGCCTCGGCGGGGGTGAGGGCTCCCCCGGCGACCCGGGCACGCAGCGTCGCACCGGTGACGAGCTGCATGACGAGGAACGGGCTGCCCGCTTCCCGTCCGGAGTCGAAGACCGTGACGAGTCCGGGGTGCTGGAGACCGGCCAGCATCACGGCCTCCTCGGTGAACCGTTCCTCCGTCTGCGCGTCGGTGCCGAGCCTGAACACCTTCACCGCGACCGGCCGCCGGAGTCTCAGATCGAAGCCGCCGTACACGTCGGCGGCACCGCCCCGGCCGAGAAGAGCGTCCAGACGGTACCGGCCCGCCAGCACGTCGTTGCTGCCGAAGCGGGTTTCCGTCCGCAACGGCCATTGCGGTGCTGGCATGTGCCCTCCTGTGCGGGACGGTCGGGTCGGTGCGGGATCCCGGTGGGGTGATCCCGGGGCAGCCGTCCGCGTTCCCACAATGCGCCGCGCTATCCCTTTTCGGGCCGATCTCGATACCGCGCACCGGACCGGCGGGAGTCACCGCCCGGGGACGGCCGCCCGACGAACGGCGATTTCCCCGGCCCAGGGAATGCCGGGACAGACTGGTGGACGGCCGCGTCCGAGAGGGGTACCGCACAGCACCGGACCGTGCGTTCGTGATCATAGAGGGGATGACGTGTGGTCCTGTGTCACCCGAACACCGCGCCCCGGACGGGCCGGAGCGTGTCGGACGCTACGACCGGGGCGCACGATGCCACCGTGGGCTCCGCTCCCTGGGCCGAGGAGGAACTTGTGGATTCCGACACGCCGAAGACCGCGCTGGTCGTCATCGACATGATCAACACCTATGAGCACGACGACGCCGAGGTGCTGGTCGACTCCGTGCGCGAGGCACTGCCCGCGATGCGCAGGCTGATCGCCCGGGCCCGGGAACAGGGGGCGGACGTCATCTATGTCAACGACAACTCCGGACGGTGGCGCTCGCACCACGACGAGCTCCTGGACGCCGCCCTGCGGGGGCCCCACGCCGACCTCGTCGATCCGATCCGGCCGGACGGTGAGTCGCTCTTCGTCGTCAAGGCCCGGCACTCGATCTTCTACCAGACGCCACTGGAGTACCTGCTGGCCGAGCAGGAGGTGAGGCACATCGTGATGTGCGGGCAGGTCACCGAGCAGTGCGTGCTGTACTCCGCGCTCGACGCCCACATCCGGCACTTCCGGGTGACCGTGCCGAGCGACGCCGTCGCCCACATCCACGAGGATCTCGCGCGGGCGTCCTTCCAGATGATGGAACGGAACATGAACGCCGAGGTCGTACGGGCCGACGACGTCGACTTCGCCAAGGCGTGACGGAGCGGGACCGCGAAGGGGCGGCCGGGCTGCACGAGCACGACGGAGGCCGCCTCCCCAAGAAGGGAAGACGGCCTCCGACTTCACACGTCGGGACGACAGGATTTGAACCTGCGACCCCTTGACCCCCAGTCAAGTGCGCTACCAAGCTGCGCCACGTCCCGATGCCCGTCTGACCTGGGGTTTCCCCTGGCCGAACGCGCACGGAAACAATACCGCACTCGGGCCGGTGGTCGCGCACCGCTTTTACGGGGCGACGCACAGCGGCGGCTCCCTGGGGCAATCCCGCATCTCACTGTTGACCTCAACTCCGCTTGAGGTTGCACGATCGTCGGCATGACGATCACGGCTGAGCGCGATCACGCGCGGTACCGGTACGAGGACCTGCCCGGGCTCATGGGGCTGATGACGGGTGACGAGAAGCACGGGCCCGCGGCGACATCCACCCTGGACGTGCTGTGGGTGCTGTACGACCGCGTGCTCGACGTGCGGCCCGAGGGGACGGACGATCCCGGACGGGACCGGTTCCTGCTGTCCAAGGGGCACGGGCCGATGGCGTACTACGCCGTGCTCGCCGCCAAGGGCTTCCTGCCCGTCGACTGGCTGCCGGGCTTCGGCTCCTACGACTCGCCGCTCGGGCATCACCCGGACCGCGTCCTGGTGCCGGGCGCCGAGATCGGCAGCGGGTCGCTCGGGCACGGGCTGCCGATCGCCGTCGGCACGGCACTCGGGCTGCGCGCCCAGGGGCTCGACGCGCCGCGCGTGTGGGTGCTGGTCGGGGATGCCGAGCTGGACGAGGGCAGCAACCACGAGGCCGTCGCGTACGCCGGACCCGCCGGACTCGAGCGGCTGCACACCGTCGTCATCGACAACTCCTCCGCCCGTCACGCCCGGCCCGGCGGCATCGCGGCGCGGTTCGCGGCCGCCGGGTGGTCCACGGAGACCGTGGACGGCCGTGACCACGCGGCGCTGTACGCCGCGTTCACCGCGCCGCACCCGGGCCGGCCGCACGTGGTCGTGGCCCGGGTCGAGCCCAAGGACGCCTGACCGCCCCCGGTCGCCCCCGGTCGCCCCCTGCCATCCGCTCGCTTCGCTCGGGAGACCCCCGGGAAGGGAAACACCCCCATGGACACCATGCGCGACCGCTTCGCCCCCGTCGTCACGCGGCTGCTCGACGAGGATCCGCGGGTCGCGGTCGTCCTCGCGGAGATCGGCGCGGACGGCTTCGCGGAGGCCCGGCGCAGACATCCGGACCGGGTGATCAACGTCGGTATCCGCGAGCAGCTCCTCGTCGGCACGGCCGCGGGACTCGCGCTCACCGGGCTGCGGCCGGTGGCGCACACCTTCGCCAGTTTCCTGGTGGAGCGGCCGTTCGAGCAGGTCAAGCTGGACCTCGGGCATCAGGACGCCGGTGCGGTCCTGGTCAGCGCCGCCGCCTCCTTCGACTGGCCGGCCGGCGGCTTCACCCACATGTCACCGGGTGACGTGGCGCTCCTCGACACGCTGGACGGCTGGACCGTGCACGTCCCCGGCCATCCGGACGAGGCGGAGACACTGCTGCGCCACGCGGTCGCCGCCGGGGACGACAAGGTGTACGTGCGGCTGTCCGTGCAGTCGAACGCGCGCGGGCGGGCCGTCGACGGGGCGCGCCTCCTCACCGTCCGGGAGGGGCGCGCCGGTGTGGTCGTCGCCGTGGGCCCGATGCTCGACGGCGTGCTCGACGCGACGGAGGGACTCGACGTGACGGTCCTGTACGCGGCCACGGTCCGGCCCTTCGACGCGGCGGGGCTGCGCCGGGCCACCGGTTCGGGCGCCGCGGACGTCGTCCTGGTCGAGCCGTATCTGGCGGGTACGTCGACGACCGCCGCCAACGACGCGCTCGCCGACCTGCCGCACCGGGTCCTCGGTCTCGGCGTGGGCCGCCGTGAACTGCGCCGGTACGGCACCGTCGACGAACACGTGGCCGCCCACGGGCTCGACGCGGGGACGTTGCGGGAGCGGATCGGCGGGTTCCTGGGGGCGGGGGCGCACGGGTGAGCGTCCGGCGGGTTTCTGGGGCGGGGGCGCACGGCTGAGCGTCAGGCGGGTTCCTGGGGCGGGCTCCAGGAACGTGAGTTTTTGCCCGGCGAGGCGGGAGCGGCCGGCCCGGCGGCCGTCCGGAGCCGGTGCCGAGGCCGCCGTGACCGTCGCGTCAGCCGGTGGCCGGGGGCCCCAGCTCCGGGTGGGAGTCGAGGAGCCGGGGCGGGGCCGCCTGGCGCCAGGAGTCGGCCAGGATGTCGCGCAGTTCGTCCTCGTCCTCCAGGGCGGCGAGGCGGACACGGACCCAGGCGAAGTTCGCCTCGTGGCCGGCGATCCAGAACTTCCCCGGCTCGGCCAGGGCCAGTTCGTCGCGCTCCTCCTTGGGGCAGCGGACGGCGATGGAGGTCTCGTTCTCGGGCAGCGTGGCGAACATCTTGCCCGCGACCCGGAACGTGGGCATGCTCCAGGCGGTCTTCTCCGTCGTTTCCGGCAGGGAGAGGGCGATACGGCGTACGTCGTGGGCATCCGGCATGGATCGCACCGTAGCGAAGGGCACTGACAATCACCCGGTGGGGGTCAGCCGGGTGGAGTTGCAGGTCCCACGTGTTTGTAGAAGATCGTCGTGGCGTGCAGCGCGCCCTCGGGGGTCGCCGCGTAGTCGGGTATCGCACCGACCCGTGTCCATCCGGCGGAGCGGTAGAGGGACTCGGCGGGGCTGCCGGTCTCCGTGTCGAGGTGCAGAAGTGTGACGCCGGCCGCGGCCGCCGCGCGCTCGGCGGTCGCCAGGAGCCTGCGGCCGAGGCCCTGGCCGCGGCCGTCCCGGTGCACCATCAGCTTCACCACTTCGGCGCGGTGCCGGCTGTTGGGCCTGCCGGGGAAGGCAAGGCCGACGGTGCCGGTCACCCGGCCCCCGGTGCGCGCCGCCCAGACGGCGAGCCCTCCGGCGGCGACCGCTTCGGCCCGCCCCCGCCACCAGTCGGCTGCCTCCGCGGGGCCGAGCGGCGCGAGGAACCCCACGGAAGCCCCGCCGTCCACGGTGTCGGCCAGCAGGTCCGCCAACTCATCTGCGGCAGAGAGGAGTTCGGCTGCACTCAGCCTGGACACGGCGGTCACGGCAGCACCACCGCCAGCGCGTACCGCGCGCCTTCGGGGCCGGGTGCCCGGAAGCGGGTCGGCCCCCAGACTTGCATGCGGAGGCAGTCTCCTGCGGCGAGGTGATGCTCGACGTCCCGCACGGTCACGTCGAGGCTCCCGGCCAGGACCCAGATGTGCTGTTCGAGACCGGGGACGGGCGGACGGTCGTACGCGATGTCGGCGCCCGCCGTGAGCCGGCCCTCGACCAGTTCGCCGCGCAGGCCCGCGTGGGGAGGGGACACCGACCGCCGTACGAAACCGGACGCCCTGTCCTCCCAGACGGCCTGGTCCGCGGCTCGCACGAGCGGGTCGGGAGCCGCCTCGACCTCGCTGAGCAGCTGCGACATGGTGCGTCCGTAGACACCGCACAGGCGGTTCAGCAGTGAGGCCGTGGGGCTGGTCTCCGCCCGCTCGGCCCGGGAGAGCGTCGAGCGGCTCACCCCGCTGCGCTCCGCCAACTGCCCCAAGGAATAACCGTGTTCGGCCCGCAGCTCGGCCAGTCTGGCCGCCAGCCGGGCATCGACGGCACCCTCCACATCGTCTCTCATATTCGGGATGCTATCCCAGATGTGAAACACACCGTCCAGCAGAGAGGCGGCAGGGCTTCCGTCCCCCTACGCCGTCGCGGCCTCCGCCAGCGCCTCCAGTACCGGGCGGATCAGCGGATGCCCCTCCGCGCCACGACGCACGGCGGCGAAGACGCGGCGCGTGGGAGCGGTGCCGTCGACGGGGCGCACCACCACACCCGCGAGGTCCATGCCGCGCAGGGCCGAGCGGGGCACCAGGGCGACCCCGGCGGCCGCCGAGGCGAGGGCGACGACGGCCCTGAAGTCGTCCGAGGAGTGCTCCAGACGGGGCTGGAATCCTGCGTTCTCGCAGGCCAGGACGACCACGTCGTGGCAGGGGTTGCCGGGGTAGGGGCCGATCCAGGGATCCTTGGCGAGCTCGGCGAGCGGCACCTCCCCCGCGTCGGCGAGCCGGTGGGCGACCGGAACGACCGCGTCGAAGGGCTCGGCATAGAGCGGGACGTGCGTGAGGCGCGGGTCGTCGGCGGCCGGGGCGCCCCGGTACTCGACGGCCACCGCGACGTCGACCTGCCGGTCCAGCACCATGGGCAGGCTGGCGTCGCCCTCGGCGTCCTGGACGCGGAGGCGGATGCCGGGCGCCGTCAGCGCGAGGCGGGCCAGCGCCGGAGCCACGACCAGACCGATGCCGGTCGCGAAGGCGGCGACGGTGACCGTGCCCGCGGCCCCCGAGCTGTACGCCGCCAACTCCGCTTCCGCGCGCTCCAGTTGAGCGAGGACCACGTTCGTGTGGGTGAGCAGGATCTCGCCCGCGGGGGTCAGCCGGACGCCCCGGGCACCCCGCTCGACGAGCCGGTGGCCTGTCTCCTGTTCGAGCGCGGCGAGCTGCTGGGAGACGGCCGACGGCGTGAGATACAGCGCGGCGGCAGCCGCCGTCACCGTGCGGTGGTCCGCCACCGCACGGAGGATGTGGAGCCGCCGCGCCTCGATCATGCGACCGATTCTCTCAGGCCGGGAGGACCGGTATGTCCCTCCCTCAGGCGCCCAGCTCCGCGCGGGCGGCCACGAACGCGTCCACCGCCCGGTTGACGTCCTCGGTCGAGTGGGCGGCGGACAGCTGCACCCGGATCCGCGCCTGGCCCTGCGGGACCACCGGGTACGAGAAGCCGATCACGTACACACCGCGTTCCAGGAGCAGCTCCGCAAGGCGTCCCGCGACGGTCGCGTCGCCGATCATGACGGGGGCGATCGCGTGGTCGCCGGGCAGCACGTCGAAACCCTCCTCCGTCATCCGGGAGCGGAACAGCGCCGTGTTGGCGGCGAGCTTGTCGCGCAGGTCACCGGCCGACTCGAGCAGGTCGAGGACCTTCAGGGACGCCGCCGCGATCACCGGGGCGAGCGTGTTGGAGAAGAGGTACGGGCGGGAGCGCTGGCGCAGCAGGGCGACGATCTCGGCGCGGGCGGCCACGTAGCCGCCGGACGCGCCGCCGAGGGCCTTGCCGAGGGTGCCGGTGATGATGTCGACGCGGTCCATGACCCCGTGCAGCTCGGGGGTGCCGCGGCCGCCGGGGCCGACGAAGCCGACGGCGTGCGAGTCGTCGACCATGACCATGGCGTCGTAGCGGTCGGCGAGGTCGCAGATCTCGCGCAGCGGCGCCACGTAACCGTCCATGGAGAAGACGCCGTCGGTGACGATGAGGCGGCGCCTGGCGTCGGACGCCTCCTTGAGCTTCTGCTCCAGGTCCGCGAGGTCACGGTTGGCGTACCGGAAGCGGCGGGCCTTGGACAGCCGGATGCCGTCGATGATCGACGCGTGGTTGAGGGCGTCGGAGATCACCGCGTCCTCCGCGCCGAGGAGGGTCTCGAAGACACCGCCGTTGGCGTCGAAGCAGGAGGAGTACAGGATCGTGTCCTCCTGGCCGAGGAACGCGGACAGGCGCTGCTCCAGCTCCTTGTGCACCTCCTGCGTGCCGCAGATGAAGCGCACGGAGGCCATGCCGTAGCCCCAGCGGTCGAGTGCCTCGTGGGCGGCGGCGACGACCTCGGGGTGGTCGGCGAGGCCGAGGTAGTTGTTCGCGCAGAAGTTGAGGACCTCACCGGGGCGGCCACCGGCGGTGACACTCACCGTCGCGGACTGCGGGGTGCCGATGACGCGCTCGGGCTTGTGCAGGCCGGCGGCGCGGATCTCGTCGAGGGTGGCGCGCAGGTCGTCGCGCACGGAGTCGAACATGGAAGGGCTCCAGGAGTTGCGTGGGGGCGGGTGGGCCGAAGCGCCGGACCCGGGATCAGGCGGTCCAGTCGAGGATGACCTTGCCGCCGCGGCCGCTCGCCGCGTCCGCGAAGGCCGCCTCGAAGTCGCGGTAGCCGTACCGGCCGGTGATGACGGGGGCGAGGTCGAGGCCGCCTTCGAGCAGCACCGACATCGCGTACCAGGTCTCGAACATCTCCCGGCCGTAGATTCCCTTGATCGTGATCATGGACGTCACGATCCGGGCCCAGTCGACCGGGAACTCCTGGGCGGGCAGCCCGAGCATGGCGATCCGGCCGCCGTGGGTCATGTTGGCGATCATGTCGCGCATCGCCTCGGGGCGGCCCGACATCTCCAGGCCGATGTCGAAGCCCTCGCGCAGGCCGAGCGCGCGCTGCCCGTCCGCGATGGTCGCCCTGCCCACGTTCAGGGCGAGGCTGACGCCGATCTTGCGGGCGAGTTCCAGCCGCTCCTCGCTGACGTCGGTGATGACGACGTTGCGGGCGCCGGCGTGGCGGGCCACGGCCGCGGCCATCAGGCCGATCGGTCCGGCGCCGGTGACCAGGACGTCCTCGCCGACCAGCGGGAAGGAGAGCGCCGTGTGCACCGCGTTGCCGAACGGGTCGAAGATCGCGGCGATGTCGAGGTCCACGGGCACCCGGTGCACCCACACGTTGGCCGCGGGCAGCGCCACGTACTCGGCGAACGCGCCGTCGCGGCCGACACCGAGGCCCACCGTGGCCCGGCACAGGTGGCGCCGGCCGGCCAGGCAGTTGCGGCACTTGCCGCAGACCAGGTGGCCCTCGCCGCTGACCCGGTCGCCCACCTTGATGTCGGCGACGTCACGGCCGGTCTCGACGACCTCGCCGGCGAATTCGTGGCCGACGACGAGCGGGGTGCTGATCGTCTGCTGCGCCCAGCCGTCCCAGCTGCGGATGTGCAGGTCGGTGCCGCAGATCCCGGTCCTGAGGACCTTGATCAGTACGTCGCCGGGGCCGATGGACGGCTCGGGTACGTCCGTGAGCCAGAGGCCCGGCTCCGCCTTCTCCTTGACCAGCGCCTTCAACGCTACGGCTCCTGTGGGTGAGGTCCCGGAGACGGGGCACGCCGAAGTGGCCCGGACCCGGGGAAAGGGGTGAGATCCCCCAGGAATCTGCCGTACGACGACGGTCCCGGTCCATCGAGGTTTTCTTAAGCGGCGCCGCAGCTTTGCTTCACGCCCCGGCGGCCAAGTCAGCTGCCGTCGCTCTCCCGGAGTGCGATCTGCGCGACCAGGTCCGACGCCATCGACTTGATGGTCTCCAGGCCCGCCCTGCCCCACGGGCGGGGTTCGACGTCGACGACGCAGACCGTGCCGAGGGCGATCCCCGTGCGGTCGATGAGCGGAGCGCCCAGGTAGGAGCGGATCCCGATCTCGTCCACGACCGGGTTGCCGGCGAACCGCGGGTAGTCGCAGACGTCCTCCAGGACCAGTGCCTTGCGGCGGACCACCACATGGGGACAGAAGCCGTAGTCGCGAGTCAGGTGGCGGCCGAACCGGCGTGTGCCGCCGTCGGCGGTCGCGGCGGTGATCAGCCGTGCGCCCGATCCGGTCCCGTCGGGCGTGTGCAGACCGGCGAAGAACTGCCGTTTCTCGTCAATGAAGTTGACCATGGAGTACGGCACCGCGGCGACCTCGGCGAGCCGGTCCGCGAAGGCGTCGAAGGCCGGTTCGGCGCGCTCGCCCAGGCCCAGCAGACGCAGCCGCCGCACCCTCGCCGGTGCGTCCTTGTCCTCCGGGGTCAGCAGCAGACGACCTGCCGGACGCGGCGGGTCGTAACTCATGGGCGGACTCCTCGACCTGGGGGTGGGTTCATGGACGGGCTCCCTGACCCGGGGGCCGGGCTCACGTGTGGGCTCCGTGACTCGGGGCGCGGGTCGGCGCGTGGGCGAGGAGATGGCGTACCAGCGTGAGCAGGGTCTGCACACCTGAGCTGGAGATCCGGGCGTCGCAGCGCAGCACGGGGATCTCCGGGTCGAGGCCGATGGCCGCGCGCACCTCGTCGGGGTCGTAGCGGTACGAGCCGTCGAACTCGTTGATCGCGACGATGAATCCGAGACCGCGCTGCTCGAAGAAGTCGACGGCGGCGAAGCAGTCCTCCAGGCGGCGGGTGTCGGCGAGGATCACCGCGCCGAGCGCGCCCTCGGAGAGCTCGTCCCACATGAACCAGAACCGCTCCTGTCCGGGAGTACCGAACAGGTAGAGCACGTGTTCCGGGTCCAGGGTGATGCGCCCGAAGTCCATCGCCACGGTCGTCTCGACCTTGTTCTCGATCCCGTCGAGGTTGTCGGTCGCGGCGCTGACCGTGGTGAGCAGCTCCTCGGTGCTGAGCGGCGCGATCTCGCTCACCGCGCCGACGAACGTCGTCTTGCCGACCCCGAACCCGCCCGCCACCAAGATCTTCAGTGCGGTGGGGAACGGGTCAGAGCTGTCGTCGTAGTCCATCGAGCACTGCCTCCAGAAGAGACCGGTCAGTGGGGTGGTGGTGGAACTCGGGGGGCTTCGTGGTCAGCGCCCCGCAGTCGACGAGGTCGGACAGCAGCACCTTGGTGACCACCACCGGCAGCCTCAGATGCGCGGCGATCTCCGCGACCGAGAGCGGCCCGCGGCACAGTTCGAGCGCCTGGGTGTGCTCGGGGCCGAGGTATCCGAGGGGGGTCGCCCCGGTGGTCATCACCTGCGAGAGCAGGTCGAGCTCGGTCGTCGGCCTGGTCCGGCCGTTGCTGACCGTGTAGGGGCGCACGAGCCGTCCGGCCGCGTCGTCGAGCCAGGGCCCGTCGCCGGCCGCGGCCACCCTCACGGCCTCATCGCCGACGGTTCGACGGCGGTCCGCCTGGGCGCGGTCATGAGATACGGCCGGACACTCTTGACCAGCATCGCCATCTCGTAGCCGAGCACCGCCGCGTCGGTCTCGCGTCCGGCGAGTACGGCGAGGCAGGTGCCGGAGCCCGCGGTGGAGACGAACAGCAGCGTCGAGTCGAGCTCGACGACGACCTGGCGTACGTCGCCGCCCTCGCCGAAGCGGTGTCCGGCGCTGCGTCCGAGGGAGTACAGGCCGGAGGCCAGGGCCGCCATGTGGTCGGCACTGTCCGTGTCGAGGCCGTGAACCGACCTCACTAGTCCGTCGCAGGACAGGAGTACCGCGCTCGTGGTGTGCGGTACGCGCTGGACGAGGCCGCTCATCAGCCAGTCGAGATCGGATACCTGGCCGGTCGGCGCATCGCTCGCCATGGTGGATCGACTCCTTGGGATACGAAGGTCTGCGGGAGCGGTGGGGGTGGGGGTGGTCATCCGGCCGGTGCGCTCCCGTCGTGCCGGGTGGTGAAACCGGGGCCGGGCGCGGGCGCGATCTCGCGCGCTGCCCTCGTTTCGTGCCGCCCGGACGCGTGGACGGAGTGGGCTTCGGCTGTGTGCGGCGCGTCCGGCCCCATGTGGCCCGGCTCCATGTGCTCCGGGGGGAAGTGATCCGGCCCCATGTGGCCCGGTCCCGTGTGGCCCGACTGCGCGTGGTCCGGTCCCGTGTGGTCCGGCCGCGTGTGACCCGGCTGCGGGTGGTCCGGCTCCAGCTGGGCGGCCTCCGCGAGGCCGATCCCGCGCTGGAACGCGGCCATCAGGCCGGGGTCGTGGCCGACGTGCTGCCCGTCGTCCGGGCGGGGTGTGGACACCGGGCCGGCGCGGAGCTGCGGGGCGAGGTGGTCCTGGGCCCGCCTGCGGGGCAGCTGGGGCGGCCTGCCCATGGTGCCGCGCACCGCGCCGTTGCGCGGCACGGGCGGCGTGATCGCGTTCTGCGCCACCGTCCGCCGGTCCTCCGGGCGGACGCCGGGCACGGCCGCCGCCGGAGTGGGCCGCTCCTGGCGGGCGCCCCGCAGCGGCAGCGGCGCCGGACCGCCGTCGCCGCGGGAGACGGGCGCGGGAGCCCCGCCGGCCGGCTCCGGCTCACGGGGCTCCCGCGTCTGCCGCGGCAGGGAGGGGGAGGCGGCGTGCCGGGGCGCCGACGGCTCGGGCGCGGGCCCGGTGACGGCGGGCTGCTCGGGACCGGCGTCCGCTCGCGGCGGGTCCACGGCCTCCCGCGGCGGCGTCCGGGGAATGGCCCCGGTGGTCTCCGGACCCGTCCCGAGCAGCGCCCGCGGCACGACGAGTACGGCCTGGACACCGCCGTAGATGTTGGTCTGGAGCCGGACGTGGATGCCGTGCCGCCGGGCCAGCTGCGAGACCACGAAGAGGCCGATGCGGCCGTCCTGCAGCAGGCTGGCGACATTGACCTGGTCGGGGTCGGCGAGCAGGGCGTTCATCTTGTTCTGCTCGCCCATGGGCATGCCGAGGCCCCGGTCCTCGACCTCGACGGCCAGCCCGGAGGTGACGAGACTGGCGCGCAGCAGCACCTGGGTGTGCGGGGCGGAGAAGACGGTGGCGTTCTCGACGAGTTCGGCGAGGAGGTGGATGACGTCGGCGACCGCGTGTCCGCGCAGGGTGCCGTCGATCGGGGGCACCAGCTTGACCCGCGAGTACTGCTCGACCTCGGCGATGGCGGACCGCAGCACCTCGGTCGTGGTGACGGGGTTGCTCCACTGGCGGCGCGAGACGGCACCGCCGAGCACGGCGAGGTTCTCGGCGTGACGCCGGATGCGGGTGGCGAGGTGGTCGACGTGGAAGAGGCCCTTGAGCAGGTCCGGGTCCTCGATCTCGTTCTCCAGCTCGTCGAGGATGGAGATCTCCCGGTGCACGAGGGACTGGAGGCGCCGGGCCAGATTGACGAAGACCTCGACCTTCTGCTCGCTGCCCGTGTGGCTGGAGAGCTGTGCGGCCTGGACGACCGCGGTCGCGGCGCCGTCCTGGGCGCGGACCAGGTCGGCGGCGAGCAGCTCGAACTCGTCGGCGTCCGGGGGCGGCCCGCCGCGCGGCTTGCGCGCGGGTGCCGGCTCGCCGCGGCGCAGGGTCTCCAGGAGGGCGCGCAGGTCGGCCTGGCCGCGGGCGGTGGTGCGGCGCAGGGCGCCGACCCGGTCGCCCACGGTCCTGGCGGCACGGTCGGCGGCGACGGCGGCGATCACGATCCCCGCGAGCGCCACACCGACCGCTCCGGCGAGCACGGCCCACAGGCCAGGGCTGGGGCGGGCGCCGGCCGTGCGGAGCATGAACAGCACGGCGGCGCAGGCACTGAGGGCCACGGCGGTCGGGGGCAGGACGGCCAGGCGCAGCAACTGAGACCGTATGTGGGTCTCGGGCAGCGGCGGAGTGGCACGGGCGGCCGGTCGCCCGTGCCGTCCGCCCTCACGGCGGTCTGCGCGGGCGGCCGGTGCGCGGAGGTGAGACATCGGCGTCCTCGTACTGGTGCGTCGGGGGCACGGGGCCCCCGCGGGTCTGCGCGACTCGGTCGTGCGCCATCGCGGTGCCGGTCGGCGGGGCCGAAGACACCGACGCCACGTCGCCCGACGGCAACTCACAGTAGTCGGCAACGCGTGAGATGCGGTGGGCAGTTGACAAAGTCCCGCGGAAGCCGTCCCGCTCTGGTATGAGGGTTCGCACGACAAGCCGACCAGTTCCTCGGACAGACGTTCCCGTCGAGCACCGACTCGATCGAACCTGGTCAGGAGTGGTCCAGAGCGAACGGCGAAGGGCCGGGGAGCGATGCGCTCCCCGGCCCTCGGCGTACGGCGTCTCGTCCCGGGCGGTCACCCGGCAGGAACGGTCTCCGGCTCTCCGGTGCCCTCCGCGGCCTTGGTCGAAGGATCACTCTGCGTGGTCGCGGTGGTGATGCCGGTGGTCGTGGCGGTCTCCGCGGGCTCGCTCCAGCCGCCTTCGGGCTCCCGGGCGACCCCGCGCCACCAGGGCTCGGACGGGACGGTTGCGGCCGTCGGCTCGAACGGTTCCCCGACCCGCGGCAGGGCGATGCGCGCGCCCGCCGCACGACCCGCGTCGATCGTCCCCTCGCCCGGCTCCACCCACGGGTGCGTCGCGAGATTGAACGTCGCCCAGTGGATCGGCATCATCACGCCGGCCGGCCGGCCGCCCTGAAGATCCAGGTGGGCTCGCATGCCCTCCTCGGGTGTCATGTGGATGTCCGGCCAGAAGTCGCTGTACGCGCCGACCTGGATCATCGTCAGGTCGAACGGGCCGTGTCCGGCGCCGATGTCCCGGAAGCCCTCGAAGTAGCCGGTGTCCCCGCTGTGGTAGATCCGGTGCTCGTCGCCCGAGACGGCCCAGGAGGCCCAGAGCGTGTGCTGGGCGTTGCGCAGGCCGCGGCCGCAGAAGTGACGTGCGGGGGTGGCGGTCAGGGAGAGACCGCCCACCTTCGTCGTCTCGTTCCAGTCCAGCTCGCGCAGGCGGTCGGCCGAGACGCCCCAGCGCTCCAGGTGCGCGCCGACGCCGAGCGGCACCGCGAACACGGTGTCCGTGCCGGCGAGGGCCTTGATGCTGGGCATGTCGAGGTGGTCGTAGTGGTCGTGCGAGATGACGACGACGTCGACCGGGCCGAGGGCGGCCAGGGGCAGGGGCACGGGGTGCAGCCGCCTGGGCCCGGCGAAGGGGAACGGGGAGCAGCGCTCGCCCCAGACCGGGTCGAAGAGCACCCGGTGCCCGTCGATCTCCGCCAGCACGCTGGAGTGCCCCATCCAGGTGATCCGAAGTCCGCTCACGGCGGGCCTGTCCAGGTCCGCGAGCGTCGTGGGGTGCACCGGCACCGTCCCGGCCGGGAAGCGGTGGACGCGCTCGTCGCGGCGGAAGTAGACCTTCGCGAAGTCGACCATGGAGCCGTCGGGCCTGATCCGGGCGCTCTCCGGGTTCTTGAAGACGCCGTCGGCGAAGTGGGGTGATCTGCGGATGCGCTCGAGGCGCTCGCCGCTCGGATCCGCGCCGAAGGCGGCGGGCCGCAACGAGCGGAGCCCGGAGCTCGGGAGACGGGAACCGGTCACGGCAACCTCCAGGTGGAGTCGGTCTGACATTCCATTATGGTCCGCCCCTCCGACAGGCCCGGATCGGCCGGGTGACGACAAGGTGTCCGGGAACCTCCGGCACCGGGCCGCCCTGCCGGGCCCGCGCCCTCCGGAGCACCCGGTCCGCCCGCCCACCCGGGCCCGGACTGACCCGTCGTTCAGTAGATGCCGTCACGCGGATATCATCCCTGCGGATCCCGAACCGGGGGCGCGGCCCGGCCGGCCGTCCCGGCGGGCCAGCCGCCGATCGCCGTCCCTGGAGCCCGCATGACCGCCCTCGCCGACGCCCCGCTCATCCGGCTGACCTGGACCGACCACGTCACCGGGCGCACGGGCCACCTCGTCGTCGACCGGCTGGTACGGGGCGTCTCCAGCGGCGGACTGCGGATGCGGGAGGGCTGCACGGTGGACGAGGTCGCGGGGCTCGCCCGCGGCATGACCGTCAAAGAGGCCCTGCACTACAACCCCGAGGGCCACTACATCCCCCTGGGCGGCGCCAAGGGCGGCATCGACTGCGACCCCCGGCATCCGGACGCGTACGGCGTGCTCGTGCGGTATCTGCGCGCCATGCGCCCCTATGTCGAGACCGTCTGGGCCACCGGGGAGGATCTCGGCCTGACCCAGGACCTGGTCGACCGGGCGGCGGCCGAGGCGGGGCTCGTCTCCTCCGTCCAGGCGGTGTATCCGCTGCTCGACGACGAGGCGGCGGCCCGCCGTCGCCTCGCGGACGCCTTCGCGGTCGAGGTGGACGGCATCGGGCTCGACGAGCTGGCCGGCGGCTGCGGTGTCGCCGAGTCCGTCCTCGCCGTGCTGGACCGGGCGGGGGTGCCGTACGCGGGAACTCGGGTCGCCTTGCAGGGGTTCGGCACGATGGGCGGGGCGACGGCGCGGTTCCTCACCCGCGCGGGGCTCATCGTGGTGGCCGTCGCCGACGTAAAGGGCACGATCGCCAACCCCCGGGGGCTCGATGTGGAGACGCTGCTGGCCGCGCGGGACGCGTACGGGACGGTCGACCGCGGCGCGCTGCGTCCCCGGGACCGTGAACTGCCGGGCGACGCCTGGTTGTTCACCGACGCCGAGGTCCTGGTGCCGGCCGCTGTCTCGTACGCGGTCGACACCGTCAACCAGGCCGCGATCACGGCCCGTTGGATCGTGGAGGCCGCCAACATGCCCGTCCTGCCAGGGGCGGAGGACCTGCTCGCCGCACGCGGGATCACGGTCCTGCCGGACGTGGTGGTCAACTCCGGTACCAACGCCTGGTGGTGGTGGACACTGTTCGGTGACATCGGTCCCGACGCGGACGAGGCGTTCGCGTACCTCCGTCGCGCGATGCGCGTCCTGATCGACCGCGTGCTGGCACGTGCGGAGGCCGACGGCACGACTCCCCGGGCGGCGGCGCACGCCGTAGCCGCCGACCGGCTGCCGGTGATCGCGGAACGGTTCGGCTGGTACCGGTGACGGGCGGCGGCCCCTGCGGAGGACGGTCGCGATACGGATGCCGGTGCCGGTCCGGCTCCGGTGACGGACCGGCTCCGGTGACGGACCGGCTCCGGCGACGGAGGCACCCGCCCACGCCCGAGCAGGGCCGGGGCGGAGTCGGAGTCGGAGTCGGAGCAGCCCAGGCGTTCGCGGCGAGGCCGGGCCGGGCGTCCGGAGTGTGCTGCGCGACCGATTAGGGTTGCCGCGTGGCGAGAGTGCGGTTGAGTGTGGTCCAGCGGCGCGAGGAGATGCTGCGGGCGGCCATCGGACAGATCGAGGAGCGCGGTGTCGCGGCCGTGCGCATCGCGGACGTGGCTGCGGCGCTCGGGGTGAGCAACGCGCTGGTGCTCTACCACTTCTCGACGAAGGAGAAACTGGTCGCCGAGGCGTTCGCGTTCGCCGCCGAGGACGACCTCGCCCGGCTCCGCAAGCTGCTGGGCCGGCGCACGTCGGCGCTGCGGCGGCTGCGGGCGGCCGTCCGCTGGTACGCGCCGACCGGCCAGGCCAAGGGCTGGCGGCTGTGGATCGAGGGCTGGGCGGTGGCCCTGCGCGAGCCGGGGCTGCGCGAGGTCACTCAGCACCTCGACCGGCAGTGGAAGGCCGCGCTCGCCGAGGTGATCGCGGAGGGCGTGGCCGCGGGGGAGTTCCGCTGCCCGGACGCCATGGACGCGGCCCTGCGGCTCACTGCCCTGCTGGACGGTCTCGCCGTGCAGATGACGGCCTACCCCGGCGCGGTGTCGCGGGCGCGCACCCGGGCATGGGCGGACGAGGCCCTCGCCCGCGAACTGGGCCTGGAGCGCGAGGCCTTGACGTCACCGCCCGGCTGAGCCGCCCACTCAGCCGCCGTACCGGGCGCACCGCCCGCGCACCCGGGTCCTGTGCCCGGCCCCTCACACCGCCGGTGCGATCCGCAGCTTGATGTCGTCCGGTGACAGGCTGCCCTTGGCCGCCACATGGTCCCCGGAGGACTGGCCGCGCAGTCGGCGGCCGATCCACGGCACCAGGTACTCGCGCGCCCACTGGATGTTGTCGCGGCGCACCTCGAAGGTGCCGCGCGGAGGCAGCGGGGGCCAGGGCTGGTCCGGGTCCGCCGGGACCTCGAGGCCGAGGACCTGGCCGGCCCGCAGGGCGACCCGGGTGTGTCCCTCGGGCGACAGGTGGAGACGGTCGCCGTCCCAGGCGCGCCGGTCCTGGATGGTCTTGAGCGACCACAGGTCCAGCACCGGGCAGCCGTAACGGTCGGCGATGGCCCGCACATGCCCGTTGTACGTGGCGATCTTGCCGCGCAGATGCCTGAGCACGGGCATGGTGCGGGTGTCGAACCCGGTGGTCACCATGACGGTACCGACGGCCGAGGCGAGGTCGGCGACCGCGCGCTCGAAGCGCTCGGCGACCTCGTCGGGGTCGGTTCCCGGCCGGAGAATGTCGTTGCCGCCGGCGCAGAAGGAGACGAGGTCCGGTGCCAGTTCCTTGGCCTGCCGAAGCTGGCCCTCGACGATCTGGTCGAGCAGTTTGCCGCGTACGGCGAGGTTGGTGTAGCCGAAGTCGCCCTCGGGGCGCCGGTCGGCGAGCAGTACCGCGAACCGGTCGGCCCAGCCGACGAAGGCCCCGTCCGGACCGGGATCGCCGACGCCTTCGGTGAAGCTGTCCCCCACCGCCACGTACGACCCGATCACTGATCTGTTGTCACTCTTCGAATCGTCTGCCACATCGGCCCATGATTCCCCTCCGATGTGAGCTACGCGACCGTAGGAAGGGGTTGACGGTCGGTGAGATAAGCCACTCGTCAAGTGTTGGTCAACCTCGGAATAAGGCGGTGCGCAGGGGCGGTTGACGAGCCTCAACGCCCGGAAGCACGGGCTCCGCACTTCCCGTCGCCGACGCCGTGCACGCCGGAGGCCGGACCCCGGGGATCGGGGTCCGGCCTCCGGTGGAGTGGGCGGGCGTCAGCCGACGGAGACGCCGTGTGCGCGCAGGTACGCGACGGGGTCCACGTCCGAGCCGTAGTCCGGGGTGGTGCGGATCTCGAAGTGCAGGTGCGGTCCGGTGACGTTGCCGGTCGCACCGGACAGGCCTATCTGCTGGCCGCCGGTCACGGTCTGCCCGGCCGAGACCGACAACGAGGACAGGTGGGCGTACTGGGAGTACAGGCCGTCGGCGTGCCGGATGACGACCTGGTTGCCGTACGCGCCGCCCCAGCCGGCCGAGACGACGGTGCCAGGTCCGACGGCCTTGAGGGAGGTGCCGGTCGGGACCACGAAGTCGACGCCGGTGTGATAGCCGCTGGACCACATGCTGCCCGCGGTCTTGTAGGCGGTGCCGACGGTGGCGCCCGCGACCGGCATGGTGTAGCCGGAGCTGCTGGTGGCCGCGGCCGGAGCGGCCTGCGTCTTCGTCGTCTGGGTGGTCTTGCCGGACGACGGGGCGGCGGGGGACGCGGCCTTGCCGCCGAGCGTCAGCTCCAGACCCGGGTGGATCAGCGCCGGGTCGCCCCCGATGACCGCGCGGTTGTCCTGGTAGAGCTTCTTCCAGCCGCCGGTGACGTGCTGCGTGTCGGCGATCTTCGCGAGGGAGTCGCCGGCCTTCACCGCGTAGGTCTTCGTCGCGGCCTTCTGGGCGGCGGCCGGCGCGGCGGCGGCCTTCTCCGGAGCGGCGGAGACGGCGGCCGCGGGAGTCGCGGCGTGGGCGCCCGCGGCTCCCATCAGCGGCAGGGCGAGTGCGGCGCCACCGGTGCCGACGACGGCGATCGAGCGGGTCAGGCGCAGGGACTTGGGACGGCGGTGCTTACCCTTCGCGGGCATGGTGCATTCCTCTCCGGCGCCTGCGAGGTGAGCTGTCGGGTGCGAGCTGGAGATGCCCGGCCGCGTTGCGCGCGGCTCAACCCCTAGCCTGTCCGGAGACCGGAACAGGCGTCGTACCTGTGGGTCCCCCGCTCCTGCCGTGGACGGGTGAGTGTGCGGGATTCCGGGCGGCGGCAGGATTGGGCGTCCGTCCGGAGTGAGGGTGAACGTAGGCGACATGAGAGGGCGTCGACAAGCTTGTGGGTTTTCTGTGCACACCCATTTCTTGATCCATGTCCGGATTGCCGGTCACTGTCCGTCGACGAGTGATCTTTCCGGGTCGGCAATCGCCCGGTAATCCCGCAGACTTGAGAAACCGGGTTCACGACGCATTGTCACCGGTATGACGCTGCTCACGCGCCACCCCGCCAGGAGGCCCTTATTCCCTACCAGTTGGACTGATGCGGCTAAACAGGACAGAAGGTCCAGACGGTACCTTGAGGGACATCTGACGCACGCCGTCCGGCGGCCGCCGGGACAAACGGACGGCGACGGCGGACCGCTCGTGGAGACGCGGCCCGCCGAGGGCTCGGACGGCCACCCGCACCGAGGCGGCCACGGTGGAGAGCGGTGCTCCCCGGGGCTCACCGCAGCAGACGCAGCGCCAGCCGGGGGCTCTTGCGCACCAGAGCGGCAGCGGCAAGGCCGATCAACGCTCCGGCCGCGACGTCGGACGGATAGTGGGCGCCGGTGTGCACCCGTTCGGTGGCCACCATCGCGGCCGGAACCGCACACACGGCGCCCGCCAGGGGCCACACCGCCGCCACCGCCGCCGTGAACCCCACGCCCGCGGCGGTGTGCCCGGAGGGGAACGAGGAGGAGTCGGGCCGCTCGTGCACGTCCTCGTGCGAGATCCATTCCTTCGGCGGCCGCTCCCGCTCGAACACCTGCTTGAGCACGGCGTTGGACACCAGCTCCGCCACAGCCATGCTCGCCAGTCCCGCGACAGCGGCCCGACGGCCTCTCCAGCCGCCCAGGGACATGACGGCGGCGGCACCCCACCACAGCTTGGTGTGCTGGGCGGCGTCCTCCACCGCCGGCAGCACGCGCCGCGCACAGTCCGACTGCCACGCGGCGACCCGCCGCGTCAACCGATGATCCTTTTCACGAAGGTCCGCCCATGCGTTCATGGGCTGCGACTTCCCGCCCGGGACGAGTCGTAACAGGCGTCGGCCCGGCATCCGCGTGGCAGCTCGGACATGAGCGTCCCGGGCGGGGCAGCCTGCGTGCCGCCCCGCCCGACAGGCCGACGTTCTCACCGGTCCTGACGAGCCGGTACGGTGCCGTCCGCCGACGCCACCGGAACGGTGCCGTCCGCCGCGGACCGGTCCGTCACCTGCGCCGGGAGCGCCGGCAGCGGACTGGTGCAGGACGCGCAGCGGCGGGCCTCCGTGGGCACGGGGCTGAGGCATTCGGGGCACTCGCGCTTGGGTGCCTGCACGTCGTGGCTCGGCGCGAAACGCTGGTGCAGCTTGTTCACGGGCAGCACCACGAGGAAGTACAGGGCGGTCGCGACGAGCAGGAAGCTGATGGCGGCGTTGATGAACGCCCCGTACGGGAATTCGGTCCCGCCCACCGTGAAGGTCTTGCGGCTGAGGTCACCGGTGGTCCCCGACGCCAGACCGACCAGCGGGGTCAGGAAGGCCCGGACGAAGCCGTTCACCACGGCGGTGAACGCCGCACCGATGACGATGCCGACCGCCAGGTCGACCACATTGCCGCGCAGGATGAATCCGCGGAAGCCCTTCACCTGTCACTCCTCCATCTGCCTGGGTCACCACCCTCCGGTGCGGGTGGTCCCCGCACGGCCCGGCGCCCTACACGCGACGTCTTACCGGCTTCGGCCCCGGGCAACCTTCGGTCATGTCGTCGCGCGTCGCGGTACTCCGCCAGGGATGCGCCGCCTGTGGACAACTCATTGCCCCAGGAACCCATGTCGTATCGTCAAGAGCGCATCCGGTCGGTGAGCTACGCCGAGCAGCGCCGTCGGACGAGTGGGAGGAGCCCCCGTGACGCAGCAGATCCCGTCGACCGAGCCAGAGCTGGCCGGTGTGCGCAACTTCCGTGACGTGGGCGGCCTGCCCACCACGGACGGTCGGCGAGTGCGGTACGGGCGGTTGTTCCGCAGCGGCCACCTCGCGCACGCGACCCGGGAGGACGCCGCGTTCCTGGCCTCGCTCGGCCTCCACACGATCTTCGACTTCCGTAACGCCGCGGACCAGAGGCTGGAGGGCCCGGACGTCGAGCTGCCGGGCGTGCGGAACGTGAATCTGCCGCTGAGCGATCCTGCGGACGGCGCCGAGTTCTGGAAGATGGTCCGCGACGGCGACCTGGAGCAGCTGCGCGCGATCCTCGCCGACGGCAAGGCGGCGGACCGGATGACCGGCTCCTACCGCATGATCATCCGGGAGCGCACCGCAGAGCACTCGCGCGTGCTGCACGCGCTGGCCAAGGACAGTGTGCCCGCCCTGATGCACTGCGCGGCGGGCAAGGACCGCGCCGGCCTGTCGATAGCGGTGACCCTCCTCGCCGTCGGTGTCGAGCGCGACGCGATCCTCGCCGACTACCTGGAGTCGAACGCCGCGCACCGCCGGTACAAGGTCCACCGCAGCAGCTCCGCGGCCTCCGCCTACTCCCCCGAGGTCATGGAGCTGCTCAGCCCGCTCTTCGACGCCCGCGCCGAGTATCTGACGGCCGCCTTCGAGACGATCGAGGCGACCTGGGGCGGGACCGACGCCTACCTGGAGCAGGGGCTGCGGGTCACCCCGGAACTGCGGGAGCGGCTGCGCGACCGGCTCCTCGACTGAGGAGTCCCCGGCCCGGGGTCCTGACGGCCGGCCTCCCGCCGGCCGGCCGAGCCGGGACGCCCCCCTTCGGCTACTGGTTCTGCGCGCCCAGTGTGAACAGCAGATAGACGAAGGCCGCGAACAGGTGGCCCACGGCCACGTAGATGATGAGCCGCACCCACAGCGCGCGCGGGAACTTCTCCTCCATGGACCGCCGGGACCCGGGCTCCGTGGGTTCGGTCATGACGTCTCTCCTGGTGTCGGGTGGCCGGTCACCGCGCCGAGGCACAGCGCGGTGGTGGGACTCTGCAGCAGTGTGTGGACGAAGAGCAGCTCGGCCCCGGCGCGGTCGGCGGCGGCCAGGCGGTGCGGGGTGAGCGAGTCGAAGTGCGCGCTGTCCCCGGGCGCCAGGACGTGCGCGGTGCCCCCGAGGCGCAGGCGCAGCCCGCCGTTCAGGACGTACAGCCACTCCTCGCCGGGGTGGACGCGCACGATGTCGCCCTGCGCCCCGTGGGGCACGTGCACGCGCAGTGCCTGCATGCCGCGGCCGGGGGCGCCCGCCTGCCAGTAGGTCCAGCCGCCCGCCGTGCTGGGCTCCAGGTCGGCGGCGCGCATCACGGCGTCCCGGTCGGCGACGCTCTCGCCGAGCAGCTCCGAGACCGTCGTACCGTAGACGCGGGCGAGCGCGAGCAGCATCGGCAGCGAGGGCTGGCGCTGCCCGGTCTCCAGCCGCGAGAGATGGGCGGGCGAGAGATGGGCGGCGCGCGACGCCGCCTCCAGGGTCAGGGAGGCACGGCGGCGCAGTGCGCGCAGCTGCGGGGCGACGGCGGGCAGGTCGTCCCCCGGTCCGGGAGGGTGCGTACCCTCGGCAGGGCTCATACCGTCCATTGAGCCGCAGCGCTTGCCTCCGAGGCAAGTTTGTTGCCTCGGAGGCAAAAGAAGTGGGTCAGCGGTTCGCGACCGCCTGCTTGACCAGGGTCTTCCCGAAGTCCCACATCAGTCCGCCCCCGCTGTGCGCGTCGTCCATGACGGCGGTGAAGGCCTCCACGAACCGGTCCACTTCGCGCTCCCCGATGATCAGCGGCGGAATCAGCTTGATCACCTCCAGGTGATCGCCGGAGACCTGCGTCAGGATGCGGTGCCGTTGCAGCAGCGGCACGACCACCATCTGCGCGAACAGTCCCTTCCGCGCGGCCTGGAGCATCGTCCACCGGCTGCGCAGCTTGAGCGACCGGGGCCGGCCGAACTCGATGCCGATCATCAGGCCGCGGCCACGTACGTCACTGAGCAGCTCGTACCTGTCGATGAGCGCGGTGAGCCGGGACTTCAACTGCTCGCCCGTCGCCCGGGCGTTGGCGACCACCTGCTCGTTCTCCAGCACGGAGAGCACGGCGAGCCCGGCCGCCATGGCCTGGGCATTGGATCCGAAGCTCGCCGAGTGCACCAGAACGCGGTCCATCGACGAGTAGACCTTCTTGAAGATCCAGTCCCTGCCGAGCGTCGCGCCGACCGGCACGTAGCCGCCGGACAGCGCCTTCGCCACACAGACCAGGTCCGGCTCCACGCCCTCCTCGTGCTGGTAGGCGTAGAAGTCGCCGGTCCGCCCGAGCCCGGTCTGCACCTCGTCGGCGATGAGCAGCGCCTTGTGCCCGCGCAGCAGCTCCTGGGCCGCGCGCAGATAGCCGGGCGGGGCCTCGAGCACACCCTTGCCCTGAATGGGTTCGACGATCAGGGCGGCGACGTCGCCCTTCTTCAACTCCCGCGCCAGGGCGTCCAGGTCACCGAGCGGGACGGCCGTGTCGGGCAGCAGCGGCGCAAAGCCGTCGCGGAAGCCGCTCTCGCCGTTCACGGACAGCGAGCCGGTGGTCAGCCCGTGGAAGGCGTGCGAACAGAACAGGACGCGCGGCCTTCCCGTCGCGTACCGGGCGAACTTGAGGGCGGTCTCGACGGCCTCCGTCCCGCTGTTGCCGAAGAACACCCGGTCCAGGTGCGGGCTGTGGGTGAGCAGCTTCTCCGCGAGCAGTCCGGGCAGGGGCTGGCAGTCGAAACGGGTGAGGTCGGCGAGTGAGGCGTCGAGGACGTCGTGCAGCGCCTTGCGGACGACGGGGTGGTGGCGGCCGAGGCCCATCACGCCGAATCCGGCGAGCATGTCCAGGTAGTCGTTGCCGTCCGCGTCCCAGAAGTGCGCCCCCTCGGCCCGCTCGTAGACCTTGTCGAAGCCGATGGTGTGCAGCATGCGCGGGAGCTGGTGGTTGAGGTGCTTGGTGTGCAGCTCGTAGCGCTCGCCGCCGCGCTCGGCCAGGAGCTCGCCGAGATCGAACTCACGCGCACCGGGAAGCGGCTCCCCGGAAGGGGAGTTGGCGGAAGGGGAGTCCCCGGGCAGGGGCCTCCCGGTGACGGGCTCCTCCGAGGGAGCCGTCCCTGAGGGGATGGTCATTCCTGTTTCTCCTTGGCGAACTGGTCCTTCGCCGCCAGGCCGGCGCTGATCCGTCCGGCGATCTCGACGGGCGTGAGGCCGATGTCCGCGAGCACCTCACCGCGCTTGGCGTGCGCGAGGAACTGCTCCGGAATGCCGAACCTCCTGACGGGTACGTCGACTTCGGCGTCACCGAGGGCGAGGGCGACGGCGCCGCCGACCCCGGACGCCCTGCTGTTGTCCTCCACGACGGCGACGAGACGGTGCCGGGCGGCGAGGCCCGGCAGCGCGGGATCGACCGGCTTGACCCAGCGCGGGTCGACGACGGTGCAGCCGGTCCGCCGGGCCTCCAGCAGTTCGGCGGCCTTCAGGCACACCGGCGCCATCACGCCGACGGCGACCAGAAGCACCTCGGGCCGCTCGGCGCTGTGCAGGACGTCCATGCCGCCGACCCGGCCGACCGCGGGGACGGCCGGACCGACCGACTCCTTGGGGAAGCGGACGAGCGTCGGGGCGTCGTCGACGGCGACCGCCTCGCGCAACTGGGCCCGCAGTTGGCCGGCGTCGCGCGGCGCCGCGATCCTGAGCCCCGGCACGACCTGGAGGATGGACATGTCCCACATGCCGTTGTGGGAGGCGCCGTCCACACCGGTGACGCCCGCCCGGTCCAGTACGAAGGTCACCCCGCACCGGTGCAGCGCGACGTCCATCAGCAACTGGTCGAACGCCCGGTTGAGGAAGGTCGCGTAGACGGCGACCACGGGATGCAGGCCTCCCGTGGCCAGCCCGGCCGCGGACACCGCGGCATGCTGCTCGGCGATCCCGACGTCCCAGACCCGGTCGGGGAACCGCTCGGCGAACTCGCCGAGCCCCACCGGGTGCAGCATGGCCGCCGTGATCGCCACGACGTCCTCGCGCTCCTCCCCGATGCGGACGATCTCGTCACCGAACACCGAGGTCCAGGACGGCCCGTTGGCAGGCGCGAGGGACTCGCAGGTGAGCGGGTCCATCACCCCGACCGTGTGGAAACGGTCCTCCTCGTGCGCGAGAGCGGGTTCGAAGCCGCGGCCCTTCTCGGTGAGGCAGTGGACGAGAACCGGCCCGTGAAAGCCCTTGGCGCGCCGCAGCGCCGACTCGACGGCAGCCATGTCGTGCCCGTCGATCGGCCCGACGTACTTGAGCCCAAGGTCCTCGAACATGCCCTGCGGCGCGAACGCGTCCTTGAACCCCTTCTTCGCGCCGTGCAGCGACTCGTAGAGGGTGTTCCCGACGACAGGCGTCCGCAGCAGTACGTCCTTCCCCCAGGCCAGCGCCTTCTCGTACCCGTCTGTCGTCCGCAGGGTCGCGAGGTGGTTGGCCAGGCCGCCGATGGTCGGGGCGTACGAGCGCTCGTTGTCGTTGACGACGATGATCAGCGGACGGTCCCTGGCGGCGGCGATGTTGTTCAGCGCCTCCCACGCCATGCCGCCGGTCAGCGCGCCGTCCCCGATGACCGCGACGACGTGGCCGTCCCCGCCCCGCACCTCGCGTGCCTTGGCGAGACCGTCCGCCCAGCCCAGCACGGTCGACGCGTGGCTGTTCTCGATGACGTCGTGCTCGGACTCCTCGCGCGACGGATAGCCGGAGAGGCCGCCCTTTCCGCGCAGCTTGGAGAAGTCCTGGCGGCCGGTGAGCAGCTTGTGCACATAGCTCTGATGGCCGGTGTCCCACAGGATGCGGTCGACGGGCGACTCGAAGACCCGGTGGAGCGCGACGGACAGTTCCACCACGCCCAGGTTGGGCCCGAGGTGACCCCCGGTCCTCGCGACCGCCTGCACCAGGAACTCGCGTATCTCAGTGGCCAGTTCGCCGGTCTGCGCCTCGGACAGCGCCTTCAGGTCGCGCGGTCCCCGGATGCTCTCCAGAATGGTCACTCTCGGGCCCCCTCTCGGTCCGTTTCCGCTTCAGATCACCGTCACCGCGGGTGTCCCCGTGACGGCGGGGGCGCCGGAGGCGATGCCGTCGGCCTCCATCTGCTCGGCGAGTTTCATCGCCTCTTCGATGAGGGTCTCGACGATCTTCGACTCGGGAACGGTCTTGATGACCTCGCCCTTGACGAAGATCTGCCCCTTGC